>JAUCCG010000036.1:0-84022 GCA_034676465.1 Brevundimonas sp.
GGCAAGAAGGTTGGCGTCAAGGAAATCCGGTTTGAGGGCAACAAGGCCTTCTCGGACTGGAAGCTGAAGGACGTTATCACCACCAGCACCAGCAACTGGCTCTCCTTCCTCAAGTCTACCGACGTGTATGACGGGGATCGGGTGAATGCCGATCAGGAGCTGCTGCGCCGCTTCTATCTGAAGAACGGCTATGCCGACTTCCGCATTCTCTCCGCCAATGCCGAGCGCGAGCCGAATGGCGAAGGCTATATTGTGACCTTCGTTCTGGACGAGGGTGACAAGTACAAGTTCGGCAATATCGAGGCGACCTCGTCCATCCGCGAGTTGCCGATTCCCTGAAGAGCGCACTGCGTGTGGCTGAGGGGAAGACCTATAATGCGGATCAGGTGGAGCGCTCTGTCGAGAACCTCGCTGGAAGTGGCCAAGCGCGGTTATGCGTTTGCGCAGGTGCGCCCGCGTGGTGACCGTGACTTCGACAGCAAGACCATCAACCTGCTCTTCGTTCTTGAAGAGGGACCGCGCGTTTACGTCGAGCGCATCGAGTGCGTGGCAATACCCGGACCCGTGACTGGGTTGTGCGTCGCGAGTTCGATCTCGGCGAGGGTGATGCCTATAACCGGGTGCTGGTGGACCGTGCCGAGCGTCGTCTGCGCAATCTTGGCTACTTCAAGAATGTGCGCATCACCAATGAGCCGGGCTCCGCGCCTGATCGCGTCATTCTGGTGGTGGATGTTGAGGATCAGCCCACGGGTGAGTTCTCCGTCTCTGGTGGTTACTCCACTTCGGATGGTCTCATCGGTGAAATTCTGCCGGCGTGAGCGCAACTTCCTGGGTCGTGGCCAGATGTGAAGGTGTCCGGTTCCTGGGTGAATATGCCCAGGGTGCGGAATTCTCCTTCACCGAGCCCTTCTTCCTTGGCTATCGCCTCTCTGCGGGCGTGGATGCCTACTATAAGAAGACCGAGCCGAACAGCTATACCAGCTACTCAACAGAGATGGCGGGCGGTGGTCTGCGCTTCGGCCTGCCGATCACGGATGAAATCACTCTGGCGCTGCGGTACAACCTGTACCAGCGTGAGATGAGTATCTGCGATACCAAGTATTATAATGAAGCCGGCGGCATCGTTGATCCCAATACGGGTATCAGCCCGAAGATGGCCTGCTTGTACAATACCTCTTGGGCTGTCCGCGAGGCCGTCAATCAGGGCAAGACTATTACGTCTGCTCTGGGTTACACGCTGTCCTTCAGTGGTCTCGATAGCAATGTGAACCCGACGCAGGGTCTGTATGCCGAGCTGAAGCAGGACTTTGCAGGTCTGGGTGGTGACGTGAACTTCATCCGCACCAGCGGTGATATTCGTCACTACACCCCGCTGAATTATGGTGATGCGGTCCTGATGCTGCGGGCTCAGGCTGGTCATGTCACCTCTTGGGCGACTAAGATCTGGCCATTATGGACAACTTCTTCATGGGGTCCGAACCTTGTGCGTGGCTTTGCCCCGTCCGGTATCGGTCCGCGTGATATGGCTGTCTGTGTGCGTGATGGTTATACGCCGGGCAACTGCCCCAGGATGCGACCACCGCTCTGGGTGGTACGGTCTATTGGGGTGTGTCGGCTGAAGTGCAGTTCCCGTTGTCCTTCCTGCCGAAGGATCTGGGCCTGCGCGCCGCAATCTTCGCGGATGCCGGTTCGCTCTATGATTATAACGGGCCGACAGTGTTCCCGGGTGTTGCCGGTTGGGATGCTGCCAACAGCATCGTGGATTGCACCAAGTCTGGCTATG
Source organism: Brevundimonas sp. (assembly GCA_034676465.1). GTDB lineage: Bacteria > Pseudomonadota > Alphaproteobacteria > Caulobacterales > Caulobacteraceae > Brevundimonas. The sequence continues at coordinate 1,784 of JAUCCG010000036.1, forward strand.
CGACCAAGAATGCTGCGGGCATCTGTGTTGCGGATGACAACAAGGTTCGCTCCTCGGTCGGTGCCAGCCTGATCTGGAACTCGCCGTTTGGTCCGCTGCGCTTTGACTATGCATGGGCGCTCTCTAAGGCGAACTATGATGACATTCAGGAGTTCCGCTTCTCTGGTGGTACGCGCTTCTGATCTCTTGATATAAGGCGGGCGTCACAGGGCTTGGCTTCGGCTGAAGTGTCTTTGGCGCCCGAGTTTATTCTGCCATGAACCAGCCGCTCTTTTTTCCGCTTCCCAAGGCTTTGTCTCTGGCGGATATCGCGCAACTCAGTGGTGCTGAGCTGCGGGTGCCCGAAGGAGTTGACAGGCAGGAACTTGAGAGTTGTATCATTCAGGGCGTTGGTACGCTGGATGCTGCGGGTGAGAGCGAACTGGTTTTTTGTGAAGCGGCAGCTTTCGCAGACAAGCTCGCAACGACCCGGGCAGGGGTGTGTATTACATCCGAGCGGTTTGCACCCAAGGCCCATGCCTGCCTGCCGCTGCTCGTCTCCAAGCATCCCGCTGCAGCTTTTGTTGCTGTAACCCGTGCGCTGTTCCCATCATCCTTGCGCCCCTTGCCGGTTTTCGGGGAAGAGGGCGTTGCGCCGGGTGCGCAGGTGCATCCCAAGGCCCGGCTTGAGGCTGGCGGTGACAGTGGAGCCGGCGCTGTTGTTGGGCCGGGTGCCGAGATTGGCGGCGGTACGCTTGTTTGCGCCGGGGCTATTATTGGCCCGCAGGTGCGCATCGGGCGTCATTGTACAATTGGCCCAACGGCGAGTGTGCTTCATGCGCTGGTGGGGAACAATGTCATTATCCATGGCGGTGCCCGCATCGGGACAGACGGTTATGGGTACAGCCGTCTCCGCGCGGGCATGTAAAGGTGCCGCAGCTCGGCCGGGTTGTGGTGCAGGATGATGTGGAAATCGGCGCCAACACCACTATAGATCGCGGGGCGCTGGCCGATACGGTTATCGGCGAGGGGACCAAGATCGATAATCTGGTGCAGATTGCCCATAATGTCGTCATTGGGCGGCATTGCATCATTGTTTCGCAGACAGGTATTTCCGGCTCTGCCACGCTGGGCGATTTTGTCATGCTTGGTGGTCAGGTCGGGGTCATCGGGCATATCACCATCGGCACTGGAGCGCAGATTGCAGCTTCCAGCAATGTGAATGGCGATGCGCCCCCCGGTGTGCGCTGGGGCGGTTCGCCTGCAAAGCCCGTGCGTGAGTGGTTTCGTGAAATCACGGTTGTGAAGAATTTGGCTGCGCGTGGACATCAGCGCGGCCCTGCAGGATCAGGGGAAGGAACCAGCGAATGAGCGACGCGCTGCCGCCGCAGGGGGCTGCCGATAAGGCACAGGACAACGAAGTGAAGGAACTGGGATACGCGGATATCCAGCGCATTCTGACCTGCCTGCCGCATCGTTATCCCTTCCTGCTGGTGGATAGGGTGGAGCAGATTGACGGGGACCGTTCCTGCGTTGGCGTGAAGAATGTGACGGCCAATGAGCCGCATTTTCAGGGCCACTTCCCGGGTACTCCGGTTATGCCGGGTGTTCTGATTATTGAGGGCATGGCGCAGACCGCCGGCGTGGTCTGTGTGCTGGACAAGGAACAGGAAAAGCCGTCTCTGGTCTATTTCATGACCATTGATGAAGCCAAGTTCCGTCGTCCCGTGGTGCCGGGTGATGTGCTTGAATATCATATGAACCGCATTAGTAAGCGGCGCAATATGTGGTGGTACCGAGGTGAAGCGCGAGTGCGGGGTGAACTCGTGGCCGAGGCCAAAGTCGGCGCCATGATCATGGAGAACTGAACGTGCCGAAAATCGACCCCACTGCCCGCGTTGAAAATATCGCGGGCCTTGCCGATGATGTCGTCATTGGCCCTTACTGCATTGTTGGGCCGCATGTGGTTCTCGGTGCCGGGGTTCGATTGCACGCTCATGTGAATATTCAGGGCGATACAACAATTGGGGAGGAACAGAAGTGTTCCCGTTTGCGTCTCTTGGGACACCGCCGCAATCGGTGCACTACAAGGGTGAGCGCACCAGACTCATCATTGGCGAGAAGTGCCATATTCGCGAGCATGTTACTGCCAATATCGGCACGGCCAGCGGGCGCGGTGAAACGCGCATCGGCAATGGTGTGATGATGATGGTGGGGGCCCATGTGGGGCATGATTGCATTGTGGGCTATTATGTGATGTTCGCCAATAATGCAACGCTTGCCGGCCATGTGGAGGTGGGGGCTTTTACCTTTTTGGGCGGCCTGTGTGCCGTGCACCAGTTCACCCGCATCGGCGCGCAGTGCATGATTTCCGGCCTCACGGGCGTGCGCGAGGATGTTATTCCCTATGGCAATGTGCTGGGGCAGGCCGGCAAGCTGGTGGGGCTGAATGTGGTGGGCATGCGCCGCCGTGGCTTCACCAAGAGCGATGTGCATGAGGCGCGGGCGATTTATCGCGATCTCTTCTTCGGCGACGAGGTTTTTGACGAGCGGCTGGAGAATGTGCGCAGCAAGATTGAAAGTTCTGCTTTCGCTGCTGCTGTCATTGAGTTTATTGATGCCGATCGCAAGCGCCCGCTGTGCCATCCGGCGCGTGGTGTTACCAAAGAGGCATGAGCGTGAGCTCTTCGCCCGCTCCTGATTCCGAAACCCGGATCGCACGCAGGCACGGGGCTGTGCCTGCTGCATCTGCCTCGGGGCCTTTGGGGATTGTAGCCGGCGGCGGGGGCTTTCCTGCCGCTGTTGCGGAAGCTGCCCGCGCGCAGGGCCGTGAGGTGGTGGTGTTCCTCATTGGCGGTTTTGCCGACCCGGCGCTGGAATGCTACGAGCATTTGTGGTTCCGCCTTGGCTCGCTTGGCAAAGTGGCCGCCCATGCCCGGTCCAGAGGCATTACCGATATTGTCATGGTGGGCACTGTCACCCGGCCGCGCGTGCGCGATCTGGGGCTGGACTGGACCATGCTGCGCCTGTTGCCGCGCATTGCCGGCCTGTTTCGTGGCGGCGATAATCATCTTCTTTCCGGGGTGCTGGGGCTGGTGGCCGAGCAGGGATTTCGCCTGCTTGGGGCGCATGAGGTTGCGCCCGGCCTGTTGCTGCCGGCTGGCGTTCTGGGGGCGTACATGCCCAGTGAGCAGGATATGGCGGATATTGCCCACGCCATGTCACTGCTGCATGTGCTGGGGCCTTATGATGTGGGGCAGGGCGTGATTGTGGTGCAGGGCCTTGTGGCGGCTGTTGAGGCCGCCGAGGGCACAGACCAGATGCTGAACCGCTATGGTGAGCTGCGCCGCTCCGGTCGCCTGCGGTTTCCGGCAGGGCGGGGCGTGCTGGTGAAGGCACCGAAGCGGGGGGGCAGGACAGGCGCATTGATCTGCCCTCCCTTGGGGCCCATTCCATCACCCGTGCCGCCGAGGCCGGTTTGGCGGGCATCGCCTTTGAAGCTGGCGGGGCCATGGTGCCGGATGTGGCCGGGCTGGTGCAGGCGGCCGATGCTGCCGGCCTGTTTGTGATGGGTGTGCCCGCTGGTGATGAGGCATGATGAACACGCTTGCCACCCGGCCTTCTGCCATGCCCGTGCAGAATGGGGGGCGGCCGCTTTCTGTCTATATCGTCGCGGGTGAGGAATTGGGAGATGCTCTGGGCGGCCCGCTGATGGAGGCGCTGCGCGAGACAGCACCAGAGGGTGTGCGGTTTTCTGGCGTGGGCGGCGCGCATGGCCCGGGCGGGGCTGAACAGCCAGTTTCCGATGGAGGACCTGACGGCGATGGGGATTACCGCCGTTCTGGCGCGCCTGCCGCTGCTGTTGCGCCGGCTGCGGGAGACAGTGGGGGAGGCGATTCTCGCCAATCCTCCTGATGTGCTGGTGCTGGTGGATGCGCCGGATTTCACCCACCGCGTGGCGGCACGGGTGCGGGCGCGCAATCCATCTATCCCGATTGTGAAATATGTCTCGCCCACGGTGTGGATCTGGCGGGGGAGGGGCGCGCTGCGGCCATGCGGCCTTATGTGGATGCCCTGCTGGCCCTGCTGCCGTTTGTTAGCCCCAAAGTGCACCGGCCACTGGGCGGCCCGCCCACTTTCTATGTCGGCCATCCCTTGCTGGAGCGGCTGGATATTTTGCGCCCCGGCCCGCAGGAGGCCCAGCGCCGGCAAACGCCGCCGCCGGTGTTGCTGGTGTTGCCGGGCAGCCCGTCGGCGTGAGATTTGCCGTCTGGGTGCCATGTTTGGCGAGGCTCTGGAGCAGGTGGGGCAGGCACAGCAGCTGGATATGGTGTTGCCGACTCTGCCGCATCTGCGCCCCTGCGTGGAGGAGACGCGACACCCCGAACGAGAAGCCGGTGGCCGGCAGGGGCTGGCCGGTGAAGCGGGCGACCAGATCGTCATAGCGACCGCCGCCGCCGATCGAGCCGTAGCGAACGGCCCGGCCCTTGTCGTCGATGGTCTCCAGCAGCAGCTCGGCCTCGAACACGGTCCCGGTATAATATTCCAGCCCGCGCACGATGGTCGGATCGAACCGGACCGCCGACTCGCTGATCTTCATCGCACCCAGCGCCCGGTCGATGGCCGCCAGTTCCTCCAGCGCCGCCTCACCGATCGCGCCCAGACCGTCGAGGCGCGACACCGCGTCCAGGGTCGCGGCCCGGCCCAGACGGTCGTCCGCGACCGCGCCGAGGAAGTTTTCGATGGTGGCGATCACCGGCGTCGGCAGCTGCGCCCCCCTGGTATAGTCGCCCAACTCGTCGAGCCGGCCCTCGCCCAGCAGGGCCGCCACCCCGGCCCAGCCCAGACGGTCAATTTGTCGATCGCGCGCAGCGTCGTCAGCTTCTGCCCCTCGTCGACGATGCCGCCCGCGGCGAACAGACCGTCGAACAGCTTGCGATTGGACACGCGGATCACCGCCTGGTCCGGCTTCAGCCCGGCGGCCTGCAGGCCCTCGACGGCCATGGCGATGATTTCGGCGTCGGCCTCGGGCCGGTCCGAGCCCACGGTATCGGCGTCGCACTGGACGAACTCGCGGAACCGGCCCGGGCCCGGCTTCTCGTTGCGCCGCACCGGCCCGAAGGCATAGCGGCGGAACGGTTTGGGCAGGGTCTCCCAGTTCTGGGCCGCGAACCGGGCCAGCGGTGCGGTCAGGTCATAGCGCAGCGCCATCCACTGCTCGTCGTCGTCCTGCAGGGCGAAGACCCCGGCGTTGGGCCGGTCGGCGTCGGGCAGGAATTTCCCAGCGCCTCGGCATATTCAAATGCCCCGGTTTCCAGCGGTTCGAACCCCCAGCGCTCATAGACCTCGGACACCCGCGCCACCAGGCGGCGCTCGGCCACCAGGTCGGGGCCGCGACGGTCGACGAATCCGCGCGGACTGCGGGCTTCGGGGCGGGGGGGCGTGGTGGCGTCGGTCATGGCGCGCGCTTACGCCATCAGCCCCGGCGGGGCAACGCCGCCGCGTCGGGTGTCAGGTCCCGGACCGCAGCAGCGGCAACCACCGGCCGTAACTCAGGCACCGCCACAGCCATTCCAGCGGCCCCATGCGGAAGCGGGCCAGCCACAGCGGTGACCAGATCAGCTGGGCCAGCCACACGGCCCCGACCACGCCCCACAGGACGCCGGGTCCCATCGTGCCGTACAACAGCGGCCCCCACGGCATGGAGAACAGGCTGACCATGACCAGGGTCTGGCTCAGATAGTTGGTGAAGGCCATCTGCCCCACCGGCACCAGCACGCCGGTCAGGCCCTTAGTCCGAACCGGGTCATCAGGATCAGCAGGCTGACATAGCCCAGGGTGATCAGGGTGGCGGACCCGGCCGCGGCGGCCGCCAGGCCCTCGACCGGCAGGGTGCCTCCCGTGACCTTGAGCCCCTCGGCATAGCCGAGCACGGCCAGGTTGGCGGCCCCGATCAGCGTCATCAGTCCATACAGCCACACCGGGGCCCGTCCGCTCAGATAGCCGGACTTGAACAGGCCCAGGCCGATCATCATCAGCGGCACCGAGACCGGAATCAGGAACAGGCTGGCCCCTTGGGCCATCATCCAGGCCTGGAAGTTCTGCAGCAGGGCCGCGCCATAACCGCCGCGCACCTGTTCGACGACGGCCATGATCTCGGCCGGGCTGAGTTGCGGCCCGCCCGCGCTGGCCTTGGCCGCGAACTCCGGGCCGAGCGCCGACATCAATACCGGGGCCAGCAGCCCCGTCCCGATCGCCAGGACGGTCCAGACGGCGGTGATGCCGCCGCCGACCCACAGCAGCCGCCCCGCCGACCAGGAGCGCACCAGCATCATCAGCAGGCCGCAATAGGCATAGTGCAGCAGGATGTCGCCGTACCAGAAGGCCAGGCCGTGGATCAGGCCGATCAGCCCCAGCCAGAACAGACGACGGCGCAACAGTCCGCCGCGGGCCGCGTTGTCGCGCTCGCCCCCGACGAGAAACACCGACACCCCGAACAGCATGGTGAACAGGGTCCGGAACTTGTCCTGGAAGAAGACGGCGGTGACCCAGTCACCGGTCACATTGGCGGTGGTCATCGCCCACGGCCGGGTTTCTTCCGAAAAGGCGATCGCGAACGGCCAGGCGAAGGTCAGGGCGTTGACCGCCAGGATCCCCAGGATGGCCCAGCCGCGCAGCATGTCGAGATTGAAGATCCGGTCCGCCGGTGCGACCGGGGCCAGCACGGAATCCGTCCGGTTTTCAGGCGCGGTGTCGGCGTCGCTCATGGTCATGTCTGTTCCCCCCGGTTCAGCGTTCAGCATGACGACCGGCACCTGCCGGGGCAAGGGACGTCGCGGAACGGCTCAGAGCTCGCCGTCGACGCGCGCGTCCATCACGCCCAGCCGGTCGCGCACGTGCGGCCGATGCTCGAAGGCGACGAAGGCCACGCACAGCCCGGCCCACAGCGCATAGCTGACCCCGACCAGCACCGCGACCGGCAGGCCCATCACGCCATAGATCAGCAGGCTGGTTTCGGTGGCCCCGGCGGCCTGGCCGATATCACCGGCCTCGAACCAGCCGTACACGGACACCCCCAGCGCCATCAGGCCCTGCAGCGCCGCCGCCAGCAGGCCGCCGTAGAAGATGAAGCGCCAGACCACCCCCAGCCGGGTGGCCGGCCGACCATTGGCCCGGCGTTCGCGCGCCAGCAGTGACAGACCGCCGGGCACGGCCACCAGCCCGACCGCCAGCACGATCAACCGCCAGTCGAGATCACCGCCCGGCGGCCAGTTCTGCGGTGGCCAGACCAGCAGGGTCACGATCAGCGGCGGCCAGGCGGCGGCCAGGGCCACGGCGGCCACGATCCGGCCCGGGGACTTGTGCCAGGCGACCGGCTCCTGTCCCGGCAGGTCGGCCGGGGTTTCAAAGCGACGCATCATCGCGTCGGCACCGGAACGTCGCCGGCATAGTCATAGAAGCCGCGGCCCGACTTGCGCCCCAGCCAGCCGGCCTCGACATATTTCACCAGCAGCGGGCAGGGCCGGTATTTGCTGTCGGCCAGGCCGTCGTACAGCACGTTCATGATCGCCAGCACCACGTCCAGCCCCATGAAGTCGGCCAGCTCCAGCGGCCCCATCGGATGGTTGGCCCCCAGCTTCAGGGCCGTGTCGATCGAGGCCACGTTCCCGACGCCCTCGTACAGGGTGTAGATCGCCTCGTTGATCATCGGCACCAGGATGCGGTTGACGATGAAGGCCGGAAAGTCCTCGGCATTGGTGGTGGTCTTGCCCAGGCTCTCGGCGAAGGTCACGGCCACGCCATAGGTCTCGGCCGAGGTGGCGATGCCGCGGATGATCTCGACCAGCTTCATCACCGGGGCCGGTTTCATGAAATGCAGGCCGATGAAGCGCTCGGGCCGGTCGGTGGCCGCCGCCAGCCGCGTGATCGAGATCGACGAGGTATTGGAGGCCAGCAGCGTATGGGCAGCCAGATGCGGCGTCAGCCCGGCGAACAGCGCCTTCTTGACCGCCTCGTCCTCAACCGCGGCCTCGATCACCAGATCGGCGGCCCCCGCCTCGGCCAGGCCGGCGGCAATGCTGATCCGGCCCAGCACGGCCTCGGCCTCGGCCTGGGGGCACAGCTCACGCTCGACCAGTCGCGCCAGACCGGTGGTGATCGCGGCCCGGGCCCCGGCCGGCCGGTCGGGCGCGGCGTCGTACAGCAGCACCTGATAGCCCCCGGCGGCGACGGCCTGGGCGATACCGGCGCCCATCTGTCCGGTCCCGATAATGGCGACTGTGCGGATCGTGGTCATGAATGAGGGGGTCTGTTGGCAAGCGGGAGGGACGGGGGAGGCGGCAGCTTAGGAGCCTGTGCCCCCGGTGCAAGCCCGCCGGCGGTCGGGGTCTAGCCGAGGGTCCTGATCAGCGGCCCGGCCAGGGTCTGGTAGAACAGGATGCGGCCGAAATTGAGCAGCAACAGCACCACGATCGGGGTGATGTCCATGCCGCCCAGCGGCGGGATGATGCGACGGAACGGGGCCAGCAGCGGCGAGGTCACGGCGTCGAGGAACGAGGCCAGCTGGTTTACGAAGCGGTTGCGGTGGTTGATCACATCAAAGGCGAACAGCCAGCTCAGGATGGCGGAGGCGATGATCATCCAGATCAGCAGTGTGACGATCGTACCGACCAGCCAGACAATGGCGGTGCCCATGAACCCTATCTCCGTATGATGTTCCGGTTTGCTTCTAGCCCGGCAGGCGCGGAACGCCAATGTTTCCCGGCGTTACCGGGACCCGGTTGACACTGACCGAGCGCGCCGCCTATGTCCCGCGCTCGCCTGTCCCGGATCGGGGCCGTAGCTCAGTTGGTAGAGCGCGTCGTTCGCAATGACGAGGTCAGGGGTTCGACTCCCCTCGGCTCCACCAGGCCCCGCCGCACAGCCCGTCTTCCGGGCTCCGGTCGCGCGATTTTTCCCTGTTCCTGTCGTCCGCGACCGCGTTTTCGGCGACAATACACGCTTGACCACCGCCCGCAGGGGTGAAAAACCCGTGTTATCGGGGGCGCGCCGGTTTCCGGCGAATGAGGGAGCTGACTATGAAAACGATCATCTGCGCACTGACGCTGACGGCCACACTGGCGCTGCCTGGCGCGACCCTGGCCCAGAATCCCGGCCTGAGAGCCAACTATGGCGAGATATCCCTGCGGGCGGGCTTTACCCCTGACCCGTATCGCGTCTCCATGGCCGCCGGGGGCGGGATCGACGTCTATACCGACACGCCGCTGCCGGCGAACTGCGTCGGCAACATCACCGCCGCGCCGGATTTCGAGGTCACCTACACGGCCGGCAGCCTGCCGCTGGCCTTCCGTACCGTGTCGGATCGGGACACGACCCTGGTCATCAACGCGCCCGACGGCAGCTGGTGGTGCGATGATGACGGCTTCGGCGACGGCGACGCCGAGGTGCGCTTCAACCGTCCGCAGAGCGGCACCTATGACATCTGGGTCGGCACCTTCGGCGGCGGCACCGCCCCCGCCACCCTGCTGATCACCGAAACCCCCTGAGCCTGCCCTGACGGGTCGTGACACGGCACCGCCCCGGGGTTCGCTCCGGGACGGGGTCGTCCCGGCCGGTCGTCAGCCGCTGCAGAAGATGTCGACCTGGCGTTTCAGCCGCTTCATTCCGGCCCGGCTGACGGGCGTGAAGCCGCCGCCCTCGATGATGCTCACGTCCGTGTATCGGGCGAAGATCAGATCGACGATCCGGTCGATCTTTTCCGGGTTGTAGAAGGCGGTGCTGAATTCGAAGGCCATCGGCACCCGGCGGTCGATCAGGATCCGGCATCCGGCGAAGATCTCTTCCTCGAACCCTTCGGCGTCGATCCACAGCAGGCCGACCGTGTCCGGATCGATGGTCCCGTTCCCGACCAGGCTGTCCATCGTCACGACCGGCACCAGGATGTCCGTCGCGACATTGGCCGACACCTGCTCGGACCGCAGGGTCGAGCCGCCGGAATTGCCCGCGTCCCGCCGCAGATGCAGAACCCCCTCGCGGTCGCCGGCCCCGACCGGCAACAGCGTCACCTTCCGGTCCAGCCGGTTCAGATGCAGGTTGGTTTCCAGCAGGCGAACATTGGCCGGATCGGGCTCGAGACACACGGCGCTGTCGAAATGGCCGGTGGCCAGGAAATAGACGGTCTGGGTGCCGATGTTGGCCCCGATCTCGACCACCACCCTGCCGCCGCCCAGGGCATTGGCGCGCCGGGCCACCAGATCGGTCCTCTGGCGATCGAAATTGCCGTGTTCAAGCAGGGTCCGCCCGACCAGGTCGTCCGGGTCGACCACGATGTCATGGTCGGCGAAGCGGCAGAAGACGAGCTTTCCGGACCGGGAAATCGATCGATACAGGGCCCGCCGGACATAGGGGGTGGAGGCCAGGGCGTCGAACAGGCGGTCGCGGTAGTGGCGCGCGCCACGCTCGATATCCCGCCCCAGTGTTTTTGTGGATTGCCACTTCAACCGCGTGTCCTCGTGTGCCTGCCGCCGGCAGGTGTTTCTGATGGCGCAGGACCGGGGCGCGTCCGGGTGTCGCGACGCGCCGGAACCGACACAGCCCCTGCCGCGCCGGGTCAGACCCGAATTGTGGTGAATGCCCCGCGCACCTTGGCGTGGTTCCGGCACAATAGGAAGATGGTCCGGTCGCCGGGTCGGGTGACCGCGCGGCATTTCGCCACCGGCTGCGGTCGTCCCGGCCTACTGGTCTTCCTCGAAGCGCGCGCAAACCAGCTCGCCCAGGGCGGCCACTGCGGTGGCGGCGTCGGGGCCGGTGGCGGCGATCTCTATGGTCGCGCCGATACCGGCACCCAGCATCAGCAGCCCCATGATCGACCGGGCGTCGACCGTCATCCCCTCGCGGGTGACCCGGATCTCGGCCTCGAAGGTCGAGGCCAGTTTGACGAATTTGGCCGAGGCCCGGGCGTGCAGGCCGCGGGCGTTACAGATTGCGACGGTGGCTTCGGCCTTGGCCGGCTCGGGCGCGCTCATTTCTCTCCCGACAGAACCCAGGAGGCGACCGAGATATATTTGCGCCCGGCATCCTGGGCGTGGGCGACACAGGCCTCCAGCGGCTCGCGGCTCCGGACGCTGGCCAGCTTGATCAGCATCGGCAGGTTCAGCCCGGCGATGACCTCGGCCTGGGTTTCGGCCATCACCGATATGGCCAGGTTCGAGGGCGTGCCGCCGAACATGTCGGTCAGCAGGATCACCCCGTCGCCGTCGTCGACGGCGCGGCAGGCGTCGACGATGTCACGGCGGCGCCGTTCCATGTCGTCATCCGGCCCGATGCAGATGGCCGCGACCCCGCGTTGCGGACCGACCACATGCTCCATGGCGGAGAGAAATTCAGACGCCAGCCCACCGTGGGTGACGATTACCAGCCCGATCATGAAGGCTTCACCAAGTCATCGCCCCCGCGTCATCGGCCGCGTCGGGACCTGCCCGAGCGGACCGCAAGCCGCGCGAGATAGCCCAATCCCGCCCATCATTAAAGCTCGGCCGTCGCTGCGGCGATAAATTCAACCGCCGAGGCGTGCCGGGCGATCACCGCCAGTCGCGGCAGATCGAGGCCGGCGACCGCGACCCGGTCGGGTTCGGGCAATCGTTCCGGGGCCCGGGCCACACAATCGACGGCCAGCACCAGCCGGGTCAGGCCCAGATGCGCAACCGGGACAATGCCGAGGCCGCGAACCTCGATCCGGCCCGCGATCCGGACCGGTGGCGCGGCGTACAGGACCCCGGCCGAGGCGAACACATGGCTGTAGTCGTCGGCCACCAGCCGCCAGCCCCGGCTGATCAGTCGCAGGGCCAGGTCGCTCTTGCCGGAACCGGACGGGCCGGTGATCAGCACGCCGGTCCAGCCCCGTGCGGGGATCCAGCGCGCCACCGTGGTGCCGTGCGACGGGGTCGGATTCACGGCTGGCGGCCGGTGATCGGCAGGATGATCTCGAACCGGGCCCCGAGGACCTTGCCGGCCGGATCCACCCGGTTCTCGGCCCGGACCGAGCCGCCGTGGGCCTCGACGATCTGACGCACGATCGACAGACCCAGGCCCGAGTTGGACCCGAAGGCGGTGCCCCTGGGCCGGGAGGTATAGAAGCGCTCGAACACCGTCTCCAGATTGTCGGGCGGGATGCCGGGGCCGTCGTCCTCGACCCGGACCACCAGCAGCCGCTGCGGGTCCGTCTCGTCCCGCGCCAGGCTGACGCGGACCTCGCCGTCTGCGGGGCTGAACGACCGGGCGTTGTCGATCAGATTGCGGAACACCTGGCCCATCGAACCGTCGCGACCGTTGACCATGGCGGACTCGGCCCCGGCGATCAGCCGGACCGGCACCTCGCCCGGCTTCAGGTTCGCCGAATAGACACTGATGATATCCGTCAGCAGGGTGGTGACATCGACCGGCCGCGGCCGGTCGCGCGACAGTTCGGCGTCGAGGCGCGAGGCGTTGGAAATGTCCGTGATCAACCGGTCCAGTCGCCGCACATCCTGTTGCAGCAGGGTGGTCAGCTTCTCGCGCTGCGCCTCCGTCTTGACCAGCGGCAGGGTTTCCAGCGCCGACCGGATCGAGGTCAGGGGATTTTTGATCTCATGCGACACGTCGGCCGCGAACCGTTCGATCGCATCCATCCGGTCCGACAGGGTCTCGGTCATGGTCTCCAGTGATCGGGCCAGATCACCGATCTCGTCCTTGCGGCCCTCGAGGTCCGGCAGGGAAATGGCCCGCGCCCTTTGCAGTCGCACCGCGTCCGCCGCCGCCGACAGCCGCATCACCGGTCGGGCCACGAACAGATGCAGCAGCAGCGAGCCCAGCAGGTTCACGGCCAGTGCCACCAGGGCGAAGGGCATCAGGGCCCGCCGCTGGGCCGCCAGGATCTGGTCGACGTCGCCCGCCTCCAGGGTCAGGACGCCCAGCACCTGACGGACGTGGCGCACGGGGATCGAGACCGAGATGACCCGATGACCGTCCTCGGCCCGGCGCAGGCCCGTCTGGGACCCTCCGTCCAGCGCCTTGGCCACTTCGGCTGCCAGTTCGGCATTGGCGCGGGCCAGGTTGCTGGCGTCCCGGTCCCTGGCGCGGGTGAGGTCGGGTTGCGGGGTTCCGGCGGGTCGCGCCGGCGGCAGGGCCTTGCCCGGGATCGCCTCGGTCACGACATAGCTGTCCGCGATCGGCCGCAGGGCGAGGCCCGGCAGGCTGTCCGCCACCGCCAGCCCGTCGATATCAAAGACCCGTACCCGCTGGCCCGGGGGGATGAAATTATCGCGGAGCCAGAATGACACCTCGATCTCGTTGAGCGACGGCAGCGGCTCGCCTTCGGTGATTCCCAGCCGCCCCAGCACGCTGGACAGGATTTCGGCCTGGGCCAGCAGGGATTCCTGCTTGGCCTCGACCAGGCCCCGCTTCCATTCGTTCAGGGCCAGCGCCCCGCCGAACAGGATCAACAGGCTGAGCAGATTGAGCGCCAGAATCAGCGCGCCGAGCCGCGATCCACCGAAGCGGATCAGGCGGAGACGCAACCGGGCGGCCTTCCCGACGACGTTGTCGCCGGGCGGCTCGTTCCGGTCAGCTTTCGCGATAGCGGTAACCGACGCCATACAGGGTCTCGATCGCGTCGAACTCGGGATCGACGACCCGGAACTTCTTGCGCATCCGCTTGACGTGACTGTCGATGGTGCGGTCGTCGACATAGACCTGGTCGTCGTAGGCGGCGTCCATCAGGTTGTCGCGGCTCTTCACGAAACCGGGCCGCTGGGCCAGGGCCTGCAACAGCAGGAATTCGGTGACGGTCAGCTTGACCGGCTTGCCTTCCCAGGTGCTCTCGTGGCGGGCCGGGTCCATGGTCAGCTTGCCGCGGCGGATGGCCTTGGAGGAATTCTCCAGCGACGGCTCGGCCTCCTGGCCGTCGGCCCCGGTCCGGCGCAGCAGCGCCTTGACCCGTTCCAGCAACAGACGCTGGCTGAAGGGTTTGTGGATATAGTCGTCCGCGCCCAGGTTGAAGCCCAGGATCTCGTCGATTTCCTCGTCCTTGGAGGTCAGCATGATAACCGGAATCTGCGAGGTCTGGCGAAGACGGCGCAGGACTTCCATGCCGTCCATGCGCGGCATCTTCACATCAAGGATCACCAGGTCCGGCGGATCGGACTCCAGCGCTTCGAGACCGGCGGCCCCGTCGTGGTAGGCCGTGATCTTGTGGCCGTGGCTTTCCAGAGCCAGGGACACGGAGGCGACGATGTTCTCGTCGTCGTCGACCAGGGTGATGTTCGCCAATGGGCTCTCCTCAAAACGCGGCCTGCGGGTCGCGATGGTCGCGGCCTGGTTTCAGGAACGCACGACAAGCGTAACCGTTCTCCGAAATCACGGTGACAATACGGCCACAGGACCCGTACCGCCAGTCGTCTCAGTGAAACGCCCCCTTAAAGCCTTTGTGGGACGGTTCGGGCTGTTCCCAGTGTGAGTACCCGATGGCCGGCTCCGTTCACTACGAAATCTATATTCGCAAAACCGCCCCCTCTCCCTGGTCTCTGCTGCAGGCGACCGAGGATCGGGCCAGGGCGATCGAGACGGCCGAGGACCTGCTTGCGGACCGACGGGCCGCCGCCGTTCGCGTCACCAAGGAAATGCTCGATCCCGATACGATGGAGTTCACCAGCGTCACCGTTCTGACCCGTGGCGCGCCCGAGGTGAAACAGAAGCGGCTGGTGGCCGCCGAGGAGGCGGGGCCCCGCTGCAACGGGCCCGAAGACTTCTACAGCCCGTATGCGCGCGAGATTATCGGTCGGGTGCTCGAGGACTGGCTGGGCCGCCAGGGGGTCACGGCCTTCGAACTGTTGCACCGTCCGGACCTGGCCGAGCGGCTGGAGACCGGGGGCACCGAACTCCAGCACGCCATCCAGAAGATCGCGATTCCGGAAAGCCAGGCCGTGGGTCAGCCGCTGCATGACCTGTTGCGCCACTACCAGCGCCTCAGCGAGAGGGCGATCGAACGTCTGGTGTCCGCCGGTCGTCGCAATCTGTTCCCGGACCTGGAGTCCCATTCCCTCGCCGATATCGCCCACCGCGTCTCGGCCTCGCCCGAGCGCGGGCTGATCATGGGCGGAGTGATCTCCCGGGCCCTGACCGACATCCGCGGCGGGCGGTTGCGTCTCGACCGGCTGATGGATCTGGCCGAACGGGCCCCGATGGAGGGTTCGCCCCGGGCCCTGGTGCTGGTCGCCATCGAACAGGTGCTGTGCGAAACGGTCGCCGTGCGCAGCAATCTGGCCGATATCCTCGGCCCGGCGCTGGACCAGGGGGCCATCCTGGCCGCCGTGGTTCATATGGTCGCGCCGCGTGAGGTCGCCGCCCTGATCGCCCATGACGCGCGCATGGCCCTGCATGTCCCGCCGGTCTCCGGTCCCGCGGCCCGGCTCGGGGCGCGGCTCGAGGCCGGTGAATTCCCGCTGCTGGCGGCGGCCCTGTCGCGGATGGTGGTGCGCGAACTGGCCTTGCCGCGGCGCCTGCGCCCCAACGACGCCCCGGGCGAGATCGAGATCCTGCGCACCTTGGCCATGTCCCTGACCGCCGCGGCCGGACGCCTGCTGACCCTCGAGGAGGTGCAGACCGCCTTCGCCGAACGCTCCAAGAGCCTGGTCATCGCCGACTTTGTCGCCACCTATGTCCAGGGCTGCGAGACCGTCCTGTGCGAGGCCGAACATCTGGTCCGTCTGTGCGAGAACGTCACCGGCTCGGCCAACAAGCGGGCCGCCGCGCGCTGGCTGGCGGCCTGCGTCGGCTCGTTGCGCTTCGAGACCGAGATGTGCGCGCCCGGCGCGACGCCGGCCCAGAAGCTGGCGACGCTGGCGCGGCTGCAGCGTTCGGTACGCGGGGCCCTGCTGAACGAGCGCGATACCGAGGTCATCGGCACGACCATCGGCACCGTCGGCGGCACGGTCGAATCCCAGGCCAGATTGACGCTCCAGCTGGCCCGGGCTTCGGCCCCGATCCAGCAGAAGCTGACCCTGCTGCTGCGTCTGGCCACCGGCGAGACCGCGCCGCTCGGCCCCGCCGCCGACCGGGCCCGGGTCGAGGCCCTGCGCCTGTTGCGGGCCCCGGACTCGCGCGCCACCCTGGCCGCCGACCCGGTCGCCCTGGCCCCGCTGCGCACCCTGATGCAGGCGGCGGGACTGGCGGCCTAGGCAGCGTCAGGTCGGGCTCCAAAGGGTCGATCTGACGCCCTCCGCGCGGCTTCAGTCGAAGATGTCGAAGATGCTGTCGAGCTTCTTCTTGCGATACTTGCGTCGTCGTCGGGTGGCGCGGCGGCTCGCGATACCCTTGCTGGGGGTGATGCCCCCACGGCTGCGGCGCGGCCTGTGTCGGATAGGGTTGGGGCGCAGCCTGTTGGGGCGGCTGCGCCGCCGCCCGGCCTTCCTCGGTGGCGTTGGTCATCAGCTTTTCCAGCTCACCCCCGGTCCAGCCAGACGCCGCGGCAGGTCGGGCACATGTCGAACTGAACGCCGCTCCGTTCCAGGGTCTGCATGGGACTGTCGTCGTTGGGGCACATCAGTAGCGGCATGGCGCGGGTCTCTCTGATCGGAATGCAGAAGGGATCGGGTGCCCCGGCACCGCTTGGGGGGCCAAAGTCGAACGCCGCGGCGCCCGATGCGGTCCGACATCACGCGCCACCGACGGTTTCGGGGAAAACCGGCAGCGGCCGCGCCAGAGGGGCCCGTCCCGCCACATCACGCTGAGGCCGCGCGCGCCGGACGGCAAGAGTCCAAAGGTCGCAGGCCCTAGCAGACCTGTCCGGCGGCCCAGCCCGACGACCAGGCCCACTGGAAATTATAGCCGCCCAGCCAGCCGGTGATGTCGACCGCCTCGCCGATCACATACAGGCCGGGCACGGTCCTCACCGCCATGGTCTGCTGGTCCAGCTGGTCGGTGGCCACCCCGCCCAGGGTGACCTCGGCCGTGCGATAGCCCTCGGACCCGACCGGCTTGACCGTCCAGGCGTTGACCGCCGCGTCCAGCCGCATCAGCGCCCGGGTCCCGACCTCGGCCAGCTTGCCCGACACCTGCTCGCGCTCGCACAGGCTCTCGGCCAGCCGCCGCGGCACGATGTGACCAAGGGCCGTATGCACCGCCGCCTTGCCGCCGTTCTCCTCGCGCGCCGCCTTCAGCCGCGCCAGCACATCGACGCCCGGGGCCATGCTGAGCGTGATCGCCTCGCCCTCGCGCCAGTAGGAGCTGATCTGCAGGATCGCCGGTCCCGACAGGCCGCGATGGGTGAACAGCATGGCTTCGGCGAAGCCGATCTCTTTGTTGGGCCTATCGCCCCGCGGGCTACTAGAGGCCATGTTGTTGGGCCTACCGCGCTCCGCGCTACTTGAGGCCATGTTGTTGGGCCTACCGCCCTCCGCGCTGCTTGAGGGCGGGTCGGACCCGCTGGGGGTGATCGGCTCGGGGTTGTTTCTGACCACCACATCCACCGCCACGCCCGCCAGCGGCAGCAAGGTCTCCAGCAGGCCGGTCTCGAAGGTCAGCGGCACCAGGGCCGGGCGCGTCTCGGTGACCCTCAGGCCGAACGCCCGCGCGGTGTCATAGGCCCAGCCGGTGGCCCCCATCTTGGGGATCGAGCGCCCGCCGCTGGCCAGCACCAGCGTGCTCGCCGTCACCGCCGTGCCGTCCGACAGCACCGCCGCGAACCCGTCCCCGGCCCGCGCCACCGAGGCCACCCCGGTCCCGGTCCGCAGCACCACCCCGGCCCCGGCCATCGCGTCGGTCAGCATACGGATGATCAGTTTGGCCGAGTTGTCGCAGAACAGCTGGCCCAGCGTTTTCTCGTGCCAGGCGATGCCCGCCTGATCGACCCGTTTGATAAAATCATGCTGCGAAAACCGCTTCAGCGCCGAGGTGGCAAAACGCGGGTTCTCGCCCAGAAAGTTGGCCGGGCTCGTGCCCAGGTTGGTGAAGTTGCAGCGCCCCCCGCCCGAGATGCGGATCTTCTCGCCCGGGGCCCGCGCATGGTCGACCACCAGCACCCGCCGCCCGCGCCGCCCCGCCTCGATCGCGCGCATCATCCCGGCCGCCCCGGCCCCGACGATCAGGGTGTCATAGGTGTGGGTGCTCATCGCGCCCCTCTACCAGACTCTGGCCGAAATACCCGAGGGTCTTCCCCCCCAGTCCAGCACCGAAATCCTCGGCCCCTCGCCGCGCGGGCCCAGCAGCAGGTCGCTGACGCCCCAGACCAGGGCGTCGGCGCGGTCGAGGTCATAGCGCCCCCTCGTCCTCGCCGCCGAAGGCCATCAGTTCCTCCTCCAGCGCCGGGAACCGCCCCCGGTGCCGCACCCGCCCCTGTTCGTACAGGGCCGCGACCGGCTCGGCCCGGGCCCGTTTGCCGCGTGAGGCCCGCACCGCGCGAAAGCCGACGCCGCCGTCCTCACAGCCCCCGCCGCCTTCAGCACCGCCCGCACCATGTCGCCGCCCTGGTTGACCTCGGCCACCACGGTCGTGGCCCCGAATTCGCGCGCCGCCGCCACCGCCCGCCGGGCCCAGCCCGCCGGCGACAGCCCCGCCGCCGACCGGTCGGCCAGCACATGGGCCCGCGTCACCCCGTCTGACTCTCTCGCCCGCGCCACCACGACAATGCCGCAGGCGTTGCCCGTGTGGGTCGTCGTGGGGTCAACGGCGACAACCACCTTGTCGTAGGTGTCAGGCCCGGCGGGGGAGGTATGCGGCCGCGAGCATCTCGGCGCTGAACAACGCCCCCTCGGCCTCGACCACCAGCCCTTCCATCTCCTGCGCCGCCCGCCGCGTCCCGCCGTACAGCGCCGTCAGCCCCTCCAGAAACCCCGCCGACAGGTGCGCGGCATTCTCGGCCGTCGCGGCATGGGTCCCCACGCATGACGCCTCCGCTCGCAACGCCCGCAGAGCCCTTGTCGGCCGCGGCGTCGTCGTCACCACCAGCTGTGGAGGGCTACCCCTCGCGACGCGGTCGCCCGGTGCTTGAGCCCGTTCACCCCCCTCGTCCCCGTGAGCATGCGGCGAAGCCGCCAGGCCGCGTCGGGTCGAGAAGGCGGAGCCTTCTGACCGCGGCCCACAAGAATGCGCGGACCGCGGCACCGTGGGTATCCGCAACCCCATCCTGAGCAGCGCCAGCGTCTCCTCCCCCCGCGGCCAGGCACAGAATTCGTCGGCCCAGGCGGCGGCGAATTGCGGGCCGCGCAGGCTGTCGGGGTCCTCGGCCGAGAAGACGAAGGCCTCGGCCCCGCCGGGAAACACCAGCCGCCGCCGCGACGGCTCATAGCGCGGCCAGGCCCGCCCTTCGCGCCACCGCCCCAGGCTCATCAGGCCCGACGGCCCGCCGATCATCACCTCGCGCACATCGTGCAGGGTCGGCCCGATCAGGGCCAGCCGCCCCCCGGCCCCCAGCGCCTCGGCCCGTTCGGCCAGCCAGCTGGCCCCCGCCAGCGTCTTGCCCGCCCCGCGCCCGCCCAGAAACAGCCAGGTGGCCCAGTCCCCGTCCGGCGGCCGCTGCGCCGCCCGCAACACCACCGGCGGCAGGGGATCGGGCCCATCCCCGTCCGCCTCATCCACCCCGACCGCGCCCGGCGCTCGCCCGTCACGCCCTTTCAGCCTGCGGGTGGCCCGCACGCTCTGCGTCAGGGCTAGAAAGTCGGGTAAACGCCCCTCCGCCGCCGCCACCCGCGCCTGTTCCAGCGCCCTTGCCTCCGACCCGTCCAGATCGTCGGGATCAAACGCAAACCCCCGCGCCTCGGGCACCGGGGGGGCGCGGGCGGGATCGGCGGCGGCTGCACCCAGCGATACACCGCCCCCGGCCGGTCCATCTTGCGCCAGCCCCGGTTGCGCGCCTGCCAGCGCACGGCGGATTCACTGACCCCATGCTCGCGCGCCAGCGCCGCCGCCGTCTCCCCCCGCCGACATAGCGTTCCAGCAGCGCGATCCACACTGCATCGTCCAGCTTCGGCTGTCCCGGTCGCCCCGTCCCCATGAAGCCGAGTTTAGGCCAGGCCAAAACCTCGCCAGGTCGAATCCTGCAAACCCAGTGCCGGCGTGAGAAAGGGCGCGGATTTTATCTTTTTACCGCGCATCGCAAAAACCCCGGGACAGACCCCCGAGTCTCCTCCCCACTTCGTGGGGAGGGGGACCGCGAAGCGGTGGGGAGGGGCGCTAGCGACCCCACGGTCCCGTGCGATGGGTGATGGGGGATAAGGATCAGGCCGGTGCCGGGGCTAGTTCCCCTCCACCGCCTTCGGCGGTCCCCCTCCCCATGGAATGGGAGACGGGGCACACCCATCCCTGTGCGTAACCGGAACAAACCCAGAACACCCCCTTGCCCCCCGCCCGGGTCGATGCGCATCCTCCCCCCGGGGTCGGTCCCACAGTTCCGGAAGTTTTCACATGTCAGACCCCGACCCCGCCACCCGTTTGCTCGAGGCCCTGCGCGGCCTGGACCTGACCAGCGCCGACGGCCGCGCCGGCCTGGGCACCCTTCTGGCCGAGATCGAACGCGCCGCCCCCGACGCCATCCTGCAAAAGGCGGCGGGGATCGATCTCAGGCGGATGGGGGTGGCGCGGCGCGCCGCGCTGAAGCCGTGAGCGACCGCGTCGCGAGCGCCAGGCCGCGTCGGGTCGAGAAGGCGGAGCCTTCTGACCGCGGCCCAGCAAAAATGCGGCTGACACCGGCGGACCCGTCTCCCGTCGCGACCCAACACCCCCATAAATAGAACCCTCGTGGGGACGATTCCGCCTCACCCCCTTCCACGTCCGCCTGAACGGGGTGAAGATCGCGCCATGCTTGTCTATATCGACGAGAGTGGCGATGCGGGTTTCAGGGTCGAACGCGGCAGTTCGCCCGTGTTTGTCGCTGCCATGGTCATTTTTCAGGACGCTGACGATGCGGCCCTGACCCGCGACCTGATCAAGGGGTCGGCCGCGCGCCTGCTGCACAAGGGCGAGTTCAAATTCAGCAAGAGCCGGGATGAGGTCCGCGACCGCTTTTTTCGCGCGGTCGCTGCGGCCCCCTTCCGCGTCCGCGCCATCGTGGTCGAAAAAGCGCGGATTCACTCGGCCGTGCTGCGATCAGAGAAGGAGAGCTTCTACGAATTTCTTCGTCAAACAGATGCTGCGTCACGACAACGGCCGCCTGACCAACGCCAGGGTCATCATCGACGGCTCCGGCGACCGGGCGTTTCGTCACAAGCTGTCGGTGGCCATCCGTCGCAAGGTTCGCGACGGCGCGGTTCGGGATTGTCGCTTCTCGGATTCAAAGACCGATCCGCTGATCCAGCTTGCCGATATGTGCGCCGGTGCCATCGCGCGGTCCTTTCGAACCGACCGCCGCGACGCCCATCGCTGGCGCGACATGCTTCGCCCGCGTCTGGACGACGTCTGGCGCTTTCAATGAAAGAAGAGGTGCCTTCCCGGCCCCTATCCCCGGCGGAACCGGGGCACGCGCGCCATACGGCGACAGTTCGGGACACAGGAAGGACTTTGCCCCGCCTATATGCCCCCGATCGGTGAAAATTTCAACAATCGAGCCTGTTTTTCACCGGCGATCCGCGTCGCCTGACGGGGGCAACATCCATCATTTCGGTGGCGTCACCGACATGATCGCCCCCCCCCCGTCTCCTCCCCATGCCATGGGGAGGGGGGACCGCGACCCGAAGGGCGGCGCGTAGCAGTCAAGCGGTGGAGGGGCACTAGCCGCCGTTCCGCCTCCGCTGGCTAGCCGTGATCGACCCCGCCACCCGTCTGCTCGAGGCCCTGCGCGGCCTGGACCTGACCAGCGCCGACGGCCGCGCCGGCCTGGGCACCCTTTTGGCCGAGATCGAACGCGCCGCCCCCGACGCCATCCTGCAAAAGGCAGCGGGCATCGATCTCAGGAGGATGGGCTTCGCGGCGCTCAAGCAGTGAGCGACCGCGTCGCGAACGCTAGCGCCCAACTAGAATGCGGCTGACACCGGCTACACGCTCGACGAGTGGCGACACGCGGGGCCCATATTAAAGTGAACTCGGTGACGCTTGGCTCCAGCGAAAATCAAGTTGAAAAGGTTGTGCGGAACCGTTACGTTCGTGGTTTGTTCCTCTTTACGTGTGGTTAATCTAGAGTCCACATCATCTTGATGTGGGGTGATTTTGGAGGTCGCTTATGCCATTTGAGGTATCCGGCCGCCAGAAGGTCATGCTTGCTGCGCTTGCGTCTACGCCCAGCGAGGGCTTTGCCCCGGTTCAAGTTCAGAAGATGTTTTTTCTTTTCGACGAAAACATTCATGCAGATCTAGGCGGAAAACAGTTCAATTTTGAGCCCTATGACTATGGTCCGTTTGACAAGACTGTTTATCAAGAACTGGATCGCCTAGAGGCTCTTGGCTTAGTCAGAATCTATCAGGTCAATCCGTCTGCGGGTGGACGACGATACTCGCTTACACCTGCCGGCCAACTGGAAGGGCAGAGGCATTTATCCAATCTCTCTATGAAAGCTCAGGACTTCATGAGTGAGGTTGGTGCGTGGGTTAAAACTCTCACCTTTGCAGAATTGGTAGGATCCATTTATCGGGCCTTCCCTCGCATGCGAGAGCGTAGCATCTTCATAGGATGACTTCGATTGTTGCGCTTCGCTGCTCTGATGGAGTGGTGATTGGATCAGACAGCGCTGTGACCCTGGGAGGGAGCGGCGGGCAACTAAACACGATCGAACAGCACACAGGTCAAAAGGTACGCCTTATCGGCGAGGATATTATCCTGACCGGCACCGGGTCTCTCGGCCTAATGCAGCGGTTCCACGCGGCGGTTTCGTTGAACCACTCAAATGGGCAGCTAAAAAAGATTCCTAGCGGTATAGAGTTTGCCAAGAAGTTGGCGGATATCGGTCTTCGTGATTTTCAGAACACGCACCTGACGGAGATAAATCTGTCTGCGTACGCGGCATTTATGAGCAACGGCGAACCTCATCTATGCGAACTTGATGGGGGCGCTCATTTTCAACCTGAAATGAAAGAGCCGCTCGATCTTTGGTATGTGTCCGGAGGGATCGGCCAACAGATCACCGACCCATTTCTTGCCCTTCTGCGAGAGGTTTTTTGGCCCGATGGTCCCCCAAATCTCAGGGGAGGCATCTTCACTGCGATGTGGGCCCTGAAGCACGTATGCGAAATCAACGCTGGGGGCGTTGGCTATCCGCTGCACATAGCAACTTTAGACGCGCAAACAGGCAAGGCGCGGATTCTGAACGAAGAAGAATTGGCCGAACACGAAAATATGGTCCAGGCTGCTAGCGCGCATCTCGGAGCATTCAAAGACATACTGAACGGCGGCCCGGAAATCCTAGCAGCGCCAGACAAAGTGCCCTCTGTGGCTTAGTCCTGAGCGATCTCTTTCGCGTCTTTTTTAGCGGGAGAATCTTCAGACCAAATCTTCGCGCACCTTTACCACCCACCCTTGGTTGTGCTTTTCAAAGCGATCAGCCTGCTGGATGGAGCGTGCAAGCCAGCCAGATTGGACGCGGCGCAATGTGCTTGACATATGAAATCGACCTTCTCCCGAAGAATCACTCTAGCACAGCGGTTCACAAACGTCGATCCGAACATTCTTAGCGAAGGGCCTCGCAGTGTTTCCTCAACCCAAGAACGCCGAGCTATTCGTCGGCATGGTAGCGCGGCTTGGTGTAGATACCAACGCTGCCGCTTTAGCCATTCAAGAAAGCCTTAATCTCTACAACTACAACACGACAGAGATTAAAGTTTCTTCTGCTCTCAGGGAAATGTTTGAGTATGCCGAACTGGAGGACCTTCCAGCGGAAAAAAGATAGGAGTTCTTTATCTCTGCATGCAATGATCTTCGACGTAAAACTGGCGCGCCTGACTTGATGGCTAGATTTGCGATCTCTCAGATCGCAGGCGATCGCGAGCCTTCGGACGATGTAGCTGAGTCTCAGGGGCGGCTTTTTTGACCCGATCGGCCTATGTCATCAATCAGTTGAAGCGAGAGGAAGAATCCGATCTCCTTCGATCGACATACGGCGAACATTGGTCCACAGTGTAACTCCACTCTGGAACGGATCAACGGGCACGCCAGCTTGCGGACCAGATAGCTGACGACCATGCCCAGCAGCCGCGGGCCGAAAACTGGCTAACTAATGCCAGGGCATTAATGGATCGCGATGATGCCGAGGAGGACGTGCCATTCGGTCAGCGCGTCCGAGATGTGTTCCCTCTTTTCCGACGTTGTTATCGACGCTACGTCCGAAAAATCGATGACCCAGACGGACTGGACCGATCTTTTCGAGCGAATTCTTCGGCGACCCCCGGGTAACGCCGTCGAGAGAAGAGTACGGAATGCAGCTAGCTAACACTGCATCATTGCGATCTGCCGATTTCTCCCGCCAGGTTGGGGCCGCGGCGCTGAACGAGCAGTCCGAAGTCCGCCAAGCGCTCGGTTGCAATGAGGTGCTCCTTAAAGCAAACGGGGTACATACTGGGAGGAGATGAGCCTGACAGCCGTGAATTTCGCTTGGGAAAAGACAGCAACGATGAGCGGAAAAAGGAAATCCTCCTCATGTCGCCGCAAGAATGGCCGACGCTGGCATTCTTGCGCCTGAATATAAAAATGTCAGAAAACTTCGCAAAGCCTTATTTGATCGCAAAGACAATAAGATAAAAGACGCTCAAATAATGGATTTATTAAGAGTATGGACGGACCGTCCACGCTGAAATGAATGCAAATACCGATGCTGCGCGAAACGGTCACGCCCTGCGCGGGTGCACGTTCTTCGTTAACACGTTTCCTTGCCATAACTGTGCAAAGCACATTATCGCGGCTGGTCTTGGTAAGGTTATCTATTTGCGGCCCTATCCTAAAAGCTACGCGAGGCAACTATTTCCGGATAGTATTGCTATCGATCCCTCAAGTCCGCAGCCCGATAAACTCGAAATTGCGCATTTGTTGGTATAACGGGTCCGATATTTGAGCGTTTGTTTAAAAAAAGGCGGTGGAAAGTCGACGGCCGTGTGCCTCCTTTCGATAAAAAGGGCTCCTCGTTTGTTCGCAGAACGCCACTTCCGGCCTACGACCAAGCCGAGAGGGAGATATCCAAGCACTTAGGTGAAACACTCGCCTCTGCATGCATAGTTTCACATGAAGAAAACGAAGCGTCCACAAGCGGAGCCGGCACCGCTTGACCCCCCTAATCCGCCTCATCCCAGTAACTCCCCGCCGCCCGCGCCTTCCCCACCAGCCGCCCCGACAGAGCCACCGCCGGGTCCCCCGCCCCCTCCATCGCCCCCACTTTGATCACGGCGATGGCGGCCTCGGCCACCCCCTCCGGCGCCTCGAAAATCAGTTCATCGTGCACCTGCAGCAGCATCTTCACCCTCTGAGCCGGAATCCGGCCCGAACCCCGCCTCGACCAAGGCCCCCGGCATCCGCATCATCGCCCGGCGGATGATGTCGGCGGCCGCCCCCTGGATCGGAGCGTTGATGGCGGCGCGTTCGCCGAACTGGCGCTCGGCCCCGGACTTGGAATGGATGGCGCGGAATGTGGATGCGGCGGCCGAACACGGTCGAGACATAGCCCGCCTCGCGCACCTCGGCCTTGATCGCCTCCATATAGTCGCGGATGCCGGGGAAGCGCTCGAAATAGGTCTTGATATAGGCCCCGGCCTCTTCCCTCGGAATGTTCAGCTGCGCCGCCAGGCCAAAGGCGCTGATGCCATAGACGATGCCGAAATTGATCGCCTTGGCGCGGCGGCGCGTCTCGGCCGGCATGCCCTCGACCGGCACGCCGAACATCTCGCTGGCCGTGGCCGCGTGAATGTCCAGCCCGGCCTTGAAGGCGCGTTTCAGCTCGGGAATGTCGCCGATATGGGCCAGCAGCCGCAGCTCGATCTGGCTATAGTCCCGCTGAAATCAGCACATGGCCCGGCGCGGCGATGAAGGCCTGGCGGATCTGGCGGCCGGTCTCGGTGCGGATCGGGATGTTCTGCAGATTGGGGTCGGAACTGGCCAGCCGCCCGGTGCTGGCCGCGGCCAGCTGATAGCTGGTGTGGACGCGGTCGGTGCCGGGGTCCAGCGCCGCGCTCAGCGCATCGGTATAGGTGCCCTTCAGCTTGGCCAGCTGGCGCCATTCCAGCAGCACGCGCGGCAGCTCGTGGGAGAGCGCCAGCTCGTCCAGCACGGCGGCGTCGGTGGCCCACTGGCCCCCGGCCGTCTTCTTGCCGCCGGGCAGGGCCATCTCCCCGAACAATATCTCGCCCAGCTGTTTGGGGCTGGCGACATTGAACGGCCGCCCGGCCAGGCCGTGGGCCCGGGCCTCCAGCTCGACCATCTTCAGCCCGAACTCATGGCTCAGCCGTTTCAGACGCGCCGGGTCGACGCGGATGCCGTGCAGCTCCATCTGGGCCAGCACCGCCGGCATGCCGCGCTCCAGCGTCTGATAGACGCTCATCAGCCCGGCCGGGGCCAGGCGCGGATACAGAATCCGGAACAGCCGCAGGGTCACATCGGCGTCTTCGGCCGCATAGGCGGTGGCCGGTTCCAGCGGCACATGTCTGAACGAGATCTGGGCCTTGCCCGTGCCGCACACCGATTTGAACGGGATCGGCTCATGCCCCAGGTGCAGGCGCGACAGCTCGTCCATGCCGTGGCCGTGCAGTCCGCCCTCCAGAACGTATGAGATCAGCATGGTGTCGGCGATCGGCCCGACGCGCACGCCGTGGCGCGCCATCACCGCCAGATCGTATTTGATGTTCTGGCCGACCTTCAGCACCGCCGGGTCCTCCAGCAGGGGCTTGAGCCGTTCGAGGGCCGTGGCGGCGTCGATCTGTTGCAGCGGCGCGCGGGTGTCGGTCGTGTCGCCGAAATCCAGCCCCCCGGCCCCGGCCATCTCGGGATGGGCGTGGCTCAGCGGGATGTAGCAGGCCTGATTGGGCCCGACCGCCAGCGACAGGCCGCACAGCCCGGCATGGGTGGCCGACAGGGCGTCGGTCTCGGTGTCGAAGCCGATGATGCCGGCGTCCGAGGCCCGGGCGATCCAGGCGTCCAGCTGCTCCAGCGTCTGCACACACTCATAGGCGGCGGGGTCGAAGGGCTGGATCGCCACATCGGCACTGACCGGCTGCGGGCCATGGCGCGGGCTGGCCACGGGGGCGGGGGAGGGGCTCGGAGGCGCCCGCCAGCGACGATTTGGGCTGGAAGGCCGAGCCGTCATGGGCGCTGGCCTTGCCGTCACCCACCCGCCTTTGCAGGCTGCGGAACTCCATCAGCTCCAGAAAGGCCGACAGGGTGGCCGGGTCGGGGTCGCGCACCGCGAATTCCTCGACCGGGGCGGGCAGGGGCAGGTCGCACACCAGGGTGACCAGGTCGCGGCTCATGCGGATCTGGTCGGCGAATTGGCAATCAGCGTCTCGCGCCGTTTGTTCTGTTTCACCTCCGCCGCCCGGGCCAGCAGGCTGTCCAGATCGCCGTATTCCAGGATCAGCTGGGCCGCCGTCTTGACCCCGATGCCGGGCGCGCCGGGAATATTGTCCGAGGTGTCGCCGATCAGGGCCTGGACATCGACGACCCGGTCGGGCGTGACCCCGAATTTGTCGAACACCGCGTCCTCCTCCAGCCGCCGGTCCTTCATCGGGTCGTACATCACGATCCCGCCGCCGATCAGTTGCATCAGGTCCTTGTCGCTGGACACGATGACCGCCTCGCCCCCCGCCTCCCTGGCCCGACAGGCATAGGTCGCGATCAGATCGTCCGCCTCATATCCGGGCAACTCCACACACGGCACCCCGAACGCCGCCGTCGCCTCCCGCACCAGCGCGAACTGCGGCACCAGATCCTCCGGCGCCGGCGGCCGCTGCGCCTTGTAGGCCGGGAACATCTCGTTCCGGAACGTCCGCTCCGAATGATCGAACACCGCCACCAGATGCGTCGGCCCGTCCCGCCCCTTCATGTCCTTCAGCAGCTTCCACAGCATGTTGCAGTACCCCTGCACCGCCCCCACCGGCAGCCCGTCCGACTTTCTCGTGAGGGGGGGCAGGGCGTGATAGGCGCGGAAGATGTAGGCCGAGGCGTCGATCAGCCACAGGCGCATCGGGGTCGCAGTCGGGGAGTTCGGATTTGGTGTCGCTCATGGCGCGACCATAGGCGTCGCGCGCGGCGGCGTCATCGTCTTCGACAGGCCCTCAGGACCTGATCGCGAGGCTCAGAATTGGCGCCAGCTGACGCCGACGTCGCGTTCGCCCGGCTCGACGCTCTGCTGGCCCCAGGCGACGATCATCAGCAGCCTGTGGCTGCGGATGCGGAACTCGCCGGTCATCGGCGCGACAGCCCCGAGCGGCGACCCGTTCTCCGGGTCGTAGAGAAAGCCCGAGAACTCGGCCACGCCGACGCGGTCACGCCGGCTGTAGACCGACAGCTCGGGCAGGGCGACGACATTGAGACCGCCGTTGATCGGGATGCGCATTTCGGGAAGGCCGAACACGCGCCGCATCTGTTCCAGCGACAGGGCCCCGGCCCGCAGCTCAAGCACGGCGTCGGCCTGGGCCTTGTCCGGACTCAGGGCATAGCCGGCGCTGGACAGGGAACCGCGCACGGCGCTGACCGCATAGGCAGCGCTCTCCGCGCGGAAATAGCTGTCATCGACGAAGACTTTCGCGCCCGCCGGAATCGGCAGGACCAGGGTTTCGGCGGCCCTGTCGGCGGCGCGGGCGACCAGCAGTTGCTCCGTCGCGCTGCGCGCCGGCGCGGTCTCGACCGTCGAGGCGCAACCGGTCACCAGGGCCGCCAGGGCGAGCGCTGCCGTCACGACCCGCCGGCTCAACCTACCAGGCTCCGGTATTGGGCATGGACAGCCAGGGCTCGACCGGGGTCAGGGGCGCGCCCTCCTGCAGCAGTTCGATCGAAATGCCGTCGGGCGAGCGGACGAAGGCCATGCGGCCGTCGCGGGGCGGGCGGTTGATGACCACGCCGCCGTCCATCAGCCGCTGGCAGGCGGCGTGGATGTCCGTGACCTTGTAGGCGAGGTGGCCGAAATTGCGCCCGCCTTCATAGGTCTCGGGATCCCAGTTCCAGGTCAGTTCCAGTTCCGGCGCGTGGTCGGCGGCCGAGCGTTGAGCGTCAGCGGGAGCTGCCAGGAACACCAGGGTGAACCGGCCGGCCTCGTGCTCGGTCCGGCGGACCTCGCTCAGGCCCAGCAGGTCGCGATAGAAATGCAGGGCGGCGTCGAGGTCGGCGACCCGGACCATGGTGTGCAGATAGCGCATCAGAACGCGACCGGCTCAGTGAGTTCTCGGGCGGACGGGCGGCCGGATCGAGGTATTCATTCTCGGGCAATGGATGATCCGACAGCACAAAGCGCCGGTCGCAGTAGCCGCATTCGACGAAATTCTCTTCGCCCATGTCCATATAGACGAGCGGGTGGCCCAGGGCTCCGCCGCCGCCGTCACAGGCGACACGCTTGGTGGCGACCACGATCTGTTCGGGGGGCGGGATGATCGCAGTGATATGGCGCGGGGGCATTTTCAGCTCGTGATCTTGGCGGAGAGGATCGCCGCGCATACCTATGCGTCACGCCGACAGGCGTCAATTTATTGGTGGCCGGTCGCGCATCGCGCTGATCAGGGCCGCGAGACATGGACCGTTGATGACCGAACCCGAAGCTCTGCCCGTCAACGCCATCGAGGTTCACGGTCTCGAGAAAACCTACGCCGGAACTCGCAAATCCCCGCCCAAGACGGCCTTGCGGGGCGTCGATCTGGTTATTCCGCGGGGATCGATGTTCGGCCTGCTCGGCCCCAACGGGGCCGGAAAATCGACCCTGATCAACATCCTCGCCGGGGTGGTCAACAAGACCGGCGGCACGGCCGCGGTCTGGGGGCGGGACATCGACCGGGACCCGCGTGACGCCCGTGCGGCGCTGGGCGTGGTGCCGCAGGAGATCGTCGCCGACGTCTTCTTCACCCCGCGCGAGGCGCTGGAGGTGCAGGCCGGTTTCTATGGCGTGCCGGCGACCGAGCGGCGGTCCGATGAACTGCTGGCGGCGCTGGGGCTGTCGGACAAGGCCCACGCCTATGTCCGGGCCCTGTCCGGCGGCATGAAGCGGCGCCTGATGGTGGCCAAGGCGCTGGTGCACAATCCGCCGGTGTTGATCCTCGATGAACCGACGGCCGGGGTCGATGTCGAACTGCGTCGCCAGCTCTGGGAATACGTCCGCCAAATCAACGCCGAGGGCGTCACCATCCTGCTGACCACCCACTATCTGGAAGAGGCCCAGGAGCTCTGCGACACCATCGCCATCATGAACCGGGGCACGGTCGTGGCCTGCGAGCCGACCCCGCAACTGTTGCGGCGCCTGGATACACGCAACGTCATCGTCACGCCCGAGACGGCGCAGACGCCGCCGCCGGAACTGAAGGGGTTCGACGTCGCGGCGCGGTCCAACGGGGCCTTTGCCGTGACCTATCGCAAGGGCAAGTCGTCGGTCGAACAGGTGCTGGCGGCGGTGCGCGCGGCCGGAATCACCATCGCCGACATCACCACCGAGGATCCGGACCTGGAGGACGTTTTCCTGGCCCTGACCTACGGCGACCTGGACCAGGTCGATCCGACGAAAGACTAGGGCGAATCGACATTCACCGCATCAGATCATGGCGGCGGCGATGTGGGTGAAGACCAGGAAGTGCGGGGCGAGGCGATCGTAGCGCGTTGCGAACCGTCGGAAATGCTTGAGCTTGTTGAAGCACCGCTCGATACGGTTGCGCAGTCGATAGAGGGCGGGATCGTGCGGGATCGGGGTTTTTCTTGAGCGGGTCGAAGGGATGACCGCTTCGGCACCGACGGCGGCGAGGGTCTGTCGAAAGGCGCTGGAATTGTAGGCCCTGGCGGCCATGACGGCGACGGGCGCGAAGCCTTCGATCAGGGCCGGCGCGGCCAGGATGTCGTGGCTCTGGCCGGCGGCGAGCAGGAAGCGGACGGGTCGCCCCAGACTGTCGCAGGCCATGTGAATCTTGGTCGTCAGTCCACCTCGGGAACGCCCCACAGCCGGATCGAGGCCCCCCTTTTTGAGCCGGAGCCCCGACCGGTCGTCGCCTGCTGATGAGCCCTGACCAGGGTTGAATCCAGCATCAGATACCGGTTGTCCCGATCCTTGATCAGGTCGGCGAAAACTGGCTCCCAGACCCCGGCGCGGGACCATCGACTGAACCGCTGATGCGCCGTCTTCCACTTGCCGTAGCGATCCGGCAGGTCACGCCAGTGCGCACCTGACCGCAAAACCCACAGCACGCTGTTCACGAACAACCGGTTGTCGGCCTCGGTCCGCCCGGGATCACCCACCTTGCCCGGCAGCAGCGGTGCGATCCGCTCCCACTGTACATCGCTCAACTCGTACCGGCTCGCACCCATCATCCATCTCCGCAAAGGCGGAGACCTATGAATCACGCATCACGGCGTCTGTGGATCCTGAATGTCGATTGGACCTAGGCAGGCAGGCAAGGTGAGCCGGTTCAGGCCACCATGACCGTGCCGAGAAGCAGGCGGGCCCCGGGCCGGCCGAGCGTGGTGTCGGTTACGGCCTGAAGTCGCGATACCATCCGTTCGACGTCGGGCGGCGCGCCGGGCAGCATGGTGCTGGCAATCTGCTGCACGACCGTATTGTAGGCCGCGCGCAGCCGTGGCGCGGACTGTTCTGCCCGGGTGCGAAGTCCGGTGTCGGGAACGTCGACGCCGGTCTCCACCGTCAGGACGCCGCGCCGGCCATTCGCACGCTGAATGGTCGCGGTGACCGTGGGAAAACGGACGAAACTGGAGGTCGAACTGCTCCCACCTCCGCCGCTGCTGCTGGCAAGGGCCGGGGCGGCCGCCGTCGAAGCGGCGGTGAAGGTCAGGGCGGTAAGGCCGAGAAGAGTGCGACGATCCATCCCGCAAGGTTAGGACCGGCCGCTTAAGGTCCGGTTACGCTTCGACGGCGACCCCGGTCGGGACACTACCGGCATCCATGGCGCGCAGGTCCAGCAGCGCGAACAGCCGCGCATCCTCGTCCTGTTCCGGATTGGGCGTGGTCAGCAGCTTGCCGCCGACAAAGATGGAATTGGCCCCCGCGAGAAAGCACAGCGCCTGCATCTCGGGGCTCATGGTTTCGCGACCGGCCGACAGCCGCACCATGGCCCGGGGACAGACCAGCCGTGCCACGGCAACGGTGCGGACGAATTCGATCGGGTCGATCTGCCCCTCCTCCAGCATGCGCTCGCCCAGCGGCGTGCCGGTCACCGGCACCAGCGCATTGACCGGCAGGCTGTCGGGATGTTCGGGCAGGGTGGCCAGCGCGTGCAGCAGACTGGCCCGGTCGCGGCGCGCCTCGCCCATGCCGACGATGCCGCCGCAGCAGGTGGCCATGCCCGCAGCGCGCACATGCTCCAGCGTGTCGAGCCGGTCCTGGTAGGTCCGCGTCGTCACCACCTGGGCATAATACTCCGGCCCCGTATCCAGATTGTGATTGTAGTAGTCCAGCCCCGCCGCCTTCAGCTGCCGCGCCTGATCGGCGGTCAGCATGCCCAGCGTGGCGCAGGTCTCCAGTCCCAGCGCCTTCACCCCCGCGATCATCGCCGCCAGTTTCGGCGTGTCGCGGTCCTTCAGCTCGCGCCAGGCCGCGCCCATGCAGAAACGGCTGGCTCCGCCGGCCCTGGCCGCCATGGCTTCGGCCAGCACCGCTGTCGCGTCCATCAGCTTTTCGGCCTTGAGGCCCGTGTCGAAGCTGGCCGACTGGCTGCAATAACCGCAGTTCTCGGCGCAGCCGCCGGTCTTGATCGACAGCAGTTGGCTCTTTTGCACTTCGGACGGGTCGAACCAGGCGCGGTGCACCTTGGCGGCCTCGAACACCAGATCCATGAAGGGCCGGGCGAACAGGCCCTCGACCTCGTTCAGGGTCCAGTCGTGGCGGGGCGTCGAGAGGTCACGGTTCATGGACGACTGCTTAGCTGTGCCGCCGCCGCCCGCCAAGCCACCTCTACCGATCGTCGCGATAGATACGACCCTCGCGCATTACAAAATCGACGTCGGTCAGCACCGTGACGTCAGCAAGGGGATCGCCATCCACCGCGATCATATCCGCCCACTTGCCCGGTTCCAGCGTGCCGATTTCGGTCGAAAGGCCCAGCAGGTCGGCGGCGTTGACCGTCGCGGCGTGGATCGCGGACATCGGTGTCATGCCGTTGCGCACCATAAGGGCAAACTCCTCTGCGTTGCGACCGTGTTTGGACACGCCGGCATCGGTCCCGAAGGCGATCCGGACGCCCGCTGGCACGGCCCGCTGTAATGACTGGCCGGTGGTCTCGATGCGCCAGCGAATCTTGGGCATGACCTCGGGCGGATAGGCGTTCGGATCCGCCGCCAGCCGCTCGATATAGCCGTTCACCGTCGACAGGGTCGGAACGTAATAGGCTCCCGACTGACGGAACAGGCGCAGCGTTTCGTCATCAAAAATGGTGCCGTGCTCGATGGAATCGGCACCCAGCCTCAGGGCCATGTTAATGCCGTCGGTGCCGTGGGCATGGACCGCGACCTTGAGGCCGTACAGATGCGCCGTCTCGATCAGGGTGCGCGCCTCATCCTCGAACATCTGGGCCCCGACGCCCGAGCCGATGCGGCTGTTGACGCCGCCGGTGGTGGCAATCTTGATCACATTGACGCCGCGACCGACCTGGATGCGCACCGCCTCGCGGCAACTCTCGGGGCCGTTGCAGACGTTATCGTGCGGGATGGACTTGCGGAGGTCGTCGTTGAAGCCCAGACGACCGTCCATGTGACCGGAGGTGGTCGAGATGCTGTTACCTGCATCGATGATGCGCGGCCCCGGCAATTGGTGAGCGGCGGTGGCGTCCGCCAGGGCCAGGGTCACGCCGCCCCTGTCACCGAGGTTCCGCACCGTGGTGAAGCCGGCCATCAGGGTTTTCTCGGCGTTCCCGGCCGCGCGATAGGCTTGCGCCGGCAGCGTGTCGGTGATCCCGGACAGGAAGCCGGCCTGACCACCCAGGTCCGAGACCAGATGCACATGGCTGTCGATCAGGCCCGGCAGGACGAACCTCTGGCGCTGGTCGATGATGGTCGCACCGGGGTAGGCCGAGGCGTCGACGAAGCCGTCGCTGATCCCGATGATCAGCCCGTCGCGCACCACCACGGTCGAAGGACCGCGTGGGGCCTGGCCCGGCCGGTCCAGCAGCCGGCCGGCGTGGATCAGGGTGACCGGACCGGCCACGCCCGGGGCCGGCGTCTGCGCCATCGCTGGAGCGGCCAGGGCCAGCACCGCCGCCATTGCCACACTCGCCATCAGTCTGTGCATCGCCACCCTCCCCAACAGTCGACCATGTTGAGCGCACCTGTCGGCACGATGCTAGGGCCCCGGCGGTCAAATCACATAAAGACATCCTTATGGGTTTCTTGCCCCGGAGCCGGGACCAGTCTATAGGCCGCGCAAACACTCTTCCCCGGAAAGCCCTGCCCATGACCGACTACATCGTCCGCGACATTTCCCTGGCTGACTATGGCAACAAGGAAATCGCCATCGCCGAAACCGAAATGCCCGGGCTGATGGCCCTGCGCGATGAATTCGGTGCCAGCAAGCCCCTGAAGGGTGCCCGCATCGCCGGCAGCCTGCACATGACCATCCAGACCGCCGTGCTGATCCAGACGCTGGAAGCGCTCGGGGCCGAGGTCCGCTGGGCCTCGTGCAACATCTATTCGACCCAGGACCACGCCGCGGCCGCCATCGCCGCCGCCGGCACGCCGGTGTTCGCCACCAAGGGCGAGACCCTGGTCGAGTACTGGGACTATGCCCACAAGATCTTCGAATGGGCCGACGGCGGCTATCCGAACCTGATCCTCGACGACGGCGGCGACGCCACCCTGCTGTGCGTGCTCGGCCCCAAGGCCGAGAAGGACATCTCGGTGCTCGACAACCCCGAGAACGAGGAAGAGGAAGCCCTCTATGCGGTGATGAAGCGCTACCTCAAGGAGAAGCCGGGCTTCTATTCGGCTATCCGCGACGCCATCGGCGGCGTGTCGGAAGAGACCACCACCGGCGTCCACCGCCTGTACCAGATGGCCGAAAAGGGCGAGCTGCCCTTCCCCGCCATCAACGTCAACGACAGCGTCACCAAGTCGAAGTTCGACAACCTGTACGGCTGCCGTGAAAGCCTGGTCGACGCCATCCGTCGCGGCACCGATGTGATGCTGTCGGGCAAGGTCGCGGTGGTCTGCGGCTATGGCGACGTCGGCAAGGGCTCGGCTGCCTCGCTGCGCAACGGTGGCGCGCGCGTCATCGTCACCGAGATCGACCCGATCTGCGCCCTGCAGGCGGCCATGGAAGGCTATGACGTCCAGACCCTGGACGATGTCTGCGACAAGGCCGACATCTTCGTCACCGCCACCGGCAACAAGGACGTGATCACCGTCGATCACATGCGCCGGATGCGGAACAACGCCATCGTCTGCAACATCGGTCACTTCGACAGCGAGATTTAGGTCGCCGGCCTGAAGAATTTTCAAGTGGGACGAGATCAAGCCCCAGGTCGACCACATCGAATTCCCGGGCGGCAACAAGATCATCCTGCTGTCGCAGGGGCGTCTGGTGAACCTGGGCAATGCGACCGGCCACCCGTCATTCGTGATGTCGGCCTCGTTCACCAACCAGACGCTGGCGCAGATCGAGCTGTGGACCAACAAGGCCAAGTACGAGAACCAGGTCTACGTCCTGCCCAAGCATCTGGATGAAAAGGTCGCCATGCTGCACCTGGCCAAGCTGGGCGCGAAGCTGACGACGCTGTCGAAGGAGCAGGCCGAATATATTTCGGTCCCCGCCGCTGGCCCGTTCAAGCCGGACCATTACCGCTACTAGATCCCGTTCCACCCGATCAGGGCGGCGAGCGAATTGACCAGGGCCGGCGGGAAACCGCCGGCCCTTTTTCATCGTGGGCTGTCCCGGGCCGCCGCGACCGGCGCGGACTCAAGCGGCGACGTGACGGCCACTGAGGTCCTCGCCATATCCCAGCAGACCGGCCTCGAAATCCATAAGGATGTCGATCAGCTCGCCGACCCCGACCGGAGCCCGACCTTCGGCGAACCGGTAGCGCCAGAAGCTGACGATATGCTGGAGCGCGCCAAGCTGTTCTCCGAGGCGGCTGAACATGGATGGAGCCTCGATCAGGAAGTCGCGGAACACGCCCGACTGTCCCTCGAGGGACAGGGCAGCGAAGGCGTTGTCATAGACCTGGATCGTGACCCTGACCTCTTCGCGGGTGCGCAGGATCCGGTTGCGAAGCAACATCCGGGTGCGCAGCAGATAGTCCAGCAAGCCCGGTTCGATCCGGCCGCGCGGCAGCAGGTTCGCGACCTCGTCGGAGACGGCGCTGATCTCCGTCGCCAGGGTTGTCAGCACCCATTTGTAATAGAGGAACCCTTTCCAGCAGAAGATACCTTCGTGGTAGTCGTCCGGTGCCAGCCTCAGGGTGACGCGCAGGTCTTCCATATGGTCGCCGGGCTCGCCGGACAGGATCTTGTCGGCCAGGGTCTGGACCGACCCCGGCATGAAGGCGATGTCCCCGACGCTGAGGCTGACGAGCGGCTGGATCTCGCGCTCGACGAAGCTGGACATCTGGTCCAGGTCGGATTCGCTGATCGCGAAATAGCAGGGGGCAGGCTCGATACCGTTACGGCGCAGTCGTTCCCGCAGCAGGAAGGGATCAAGCGAGGGCAGTTGGTCGATGACGGTCAGGGTTTCGACGTCGGGATGGTCCGCCGACAGGCCGAAGCCTTCCTTCATCACCCGTTCGAAACCGACCTGATTGACGAAGGCAAAGCGCCCGCCGGCCTTCAGTTCGGCTGAATTGATCGGCAGGATAATCTTGGTCGCCACATGGCGGCGACCGACGAAACAGTCCAGCTCGTCCCGGCGCAGCCGGTGTTTCAGAATCATGGCGCGGTTCAGGGTCACGGTCTCGAACAGGGGCTGTTCGGCCCAGGCGCGGGTGTGGCCGTGATCACTCGCCACTCGCAGCAGGTTGAGCAGCCGTGCGGTCGACGCCGAGTGGCGCAGGTTGTCCAGGTTTCGAATGGTTCTGTCGGTCATCCCGGTCCTCACCCCCAAAAATGACCGGAAATGGTGACCAATCGCTTAGCCCGACCGCAAAACCCCCTGATGGGCGGTTGCGTTACCGTGTCGTTGGACGCCCCGGCTGGTTTCCCGCCGCACACGGGACTAGAACGGAGCCATGGAAAACGTCTTTACCATTCTGATTTGCTGGCCGTGGCTGCGGTGACCGTCACCCTGGGCTTCGGGATCTATTCGCTCTTTCGGGGCGGGGACTATGCCCGCTCTAATTCGAACAAGCTGATGCGGCTGCGCATCGTGCTCCAGGCCGTCGCCGTCGTCCTGTTGATGGCCGGCCTGTGGTGGAAATCGTCACACGGCGGCTGAAGCCGGAGGAAGAGCCAATGGTCGTTCTGAACAAGATCTACACCCGCACCGGCGACGACGGGTCCACGCGGCTGGCCTCCGGGGAGCCCGTGTCCAAATCCAGCGCCAGGGTCTCGGCCTATGGCGCGGTTGACGAGCTGAATGCCGTCATCGGCGTCGCCCGGCTGCATTCCGGCCAGAACGACCGGATCGATGCCATGCTGGGCCGTATCCAGAACGAACTTTTCGATCTCGGTGCCGACCTGTCCACGCCGCATGATCCGCCGCCGAAATGGGAGGCGCTGCGGATCCTCGACAGCCAGGTCGAGCGGATCGAGGCCGAGATCGACTGGATGAACGACTGCCTCAAGCCTCTGGACAGCTTCATCCTCTCGGGTGGCGCGCCCCTGTCGGCGCATCTGCATCTGGCCCGCACCGTCTGCCGGCGGGCCGAACGCGAGACGGTGCGCCTGGTCGAGTCCGGTGCGACCGTGACCCCGGCGGCGACCCGGTATCTGAACCGGCTGTCGGACCATCTGTTTGTCGCGGCCCGCCGCGCCAATGCCAATGGCGGGGGTGACGTCCTGTGGAAGCCCGGCGCGACCCGCTGACTGTTCAGACCTTGGTCCAGTCTGGGTCTGGTTCAAAGTCTGGTTTCAGATCGCCTCGATCTGAAACAATAACGATTATCGGCCCTGCGACGCCGCGAGGCGTGCGCGCTGAACAGCGGCATCCGCGTCGCGGGCGCTCTTCTCCGCGGCGATCTCATCCTCGATCCGTACCAGTTCCCGGTTCTTTTCGGCCGACGCCGCAGCGCGCTCGCCGGGATTGGGCCGGCCGGTGATCTCGGCGATCGAGATCGGCTGGGCGCAGATGCGGCCTTCGTCGGCCCACCACTGACCACGCGCCTCGCAGCGCTCACCGGGCTCGGCCCACAGCGCCTGGTAGGCGAAGGCTCCGGCCACCAGCACGCCGAACACACCCAGGAACAGGGCGCTCAGCCGTTTCATCGTCAGCAGGCGTTTCATGCGTTTTCCGGCGTGTTTCGGATCAGGTCACCACGGCGACTTGACCCGACGTTACATTGACAGGCCCTTCTGGGCGTTCCATTCCGTGCCGCAACATTCCGGCGCTTGTATGGATAGGCTCATGAAGGTTCTCGTCCCTGTCAAAAGGGTGATCGACTTTAACGTCAAGGCTCGAGTGAAGTCGGACCAGTCCGGCGTCGATCTGGCCAACGTCAAGATGAGCATGAACCCCTTCGACGAAATCGCCGTCGAAGAGGCTGTGCGCCTACGCGACGGCAAGGATCATCATGCCGCCGGTACCGCCACCGAGATCGTCGTGGTCTCGATCGGCGTGACCCAGGCCCAGGAAACCATCCGCACGGCCCTGGCCATGGGGGCCGACCGTGGCATCCTGGTCCAGTCGGACGCGGATCTGGAGCCGCTGGCCGTTGCCAAGCTGCTGAAGGCGGTCGTGGACGAGGAGAAGCCGGACATGGTTCTGCTCGGCAAACAGTCGATTGACGGGGACAACAATGCCGTTGGTCAGATGCTGGCGGCCCTGCTCGACTGGCCCCAGGCCACCTTCGCCGGCAAGATCGTCATCGCCGACGGCAAGGCCACGGTGACCCGCGAGGTCGACGGCGGCCTGCAGACCCTGGCGGCCCCGCTGCCGGCGGTGGTGACGGTGGACCTGCGGCTGAACACGCCGCGCTATGCCTCCCTGCCCAACATCATGAAGGCCAAGAAGAAGGAGATCGCCATGAAGGCGGTCGCCGACTACGGCGTTGACGTCGCGCCGCGTCTCAAGGTCCTGAAGGTCACCGAGCCGCCCAAGCGCTCGGCCGGTATCATCGTGGCCGACGCCGCCGAACTGGTTTCCAAGCTCAAGACCGCGGGGGTCCTCTGATGGCCGTTCTCGTCATTGCCGACCGCGACGGGGATACCGTCCGCGACACCACCCACAAGACCGTGACGGCGGCCCTGGCCCTGTCCGGCGACGTCGACGTCCTGGTCCTCGGCGACGGGTCCAGGGCCGCTGCTGACGCTGCCGCGAAGATCAAGGGCGTGCGCAAGGTCCTGCAGGCTGAAAGCCCCGCCCTCGGTCACCAGCTGGCCGAAGCCGTCGCCGCGACCGTGGTACCCATGGCCGCGGACTATGACGCCATCCTGTCGCCGGCCACGACCGACGGCAAGAATTTCATGCCGCGCATCGCCGCCGCGCTGGACGTCGCGCCGATCTCGGACATCATCGAGGTCGTCTCGGCCGATACCTTCGTGCGTCCGATCTATGCCGGCAACGCGCTGGAGACGATCCAGTCCTCGGACGGCAAGAAGGTCATCACCGTACGCCCGACCGCCTTCAACGCGGCGGAAGAGGGCGGTTCGGCCACTGTCGGGACCGCCAAGGTCGTCGAGGCCGGTCGCAGCGCCAGCTTCGTCTCGGAAGAGATGGTCAAGTCCGACCGCCCGGAACTGGGGGCGGCCAAGATCGTCGTGTCCGGCGGACGGGCCCTGGGTTCGGCCGAGGAATTCCACGCCGTGATGGACCCGCTGGCTGACAAGCTGGGAGCCGCCGTCGGGGCCTCGCGCGCCGCCGTCGACGCCGGCTATGCGCCGAACGACTACCAGGTCGGCCAGACCGGCAAGGTCGTGGCCCCGGCCCTGTACATCGCCATCGGCATCTCCGGCGCGATCCAGCATCTGGCCGGGATGAAGGACTCCAAGATCATCGTCGCCATCAACAAGGATGCCGACGCCCCGATCTTCCAGGTCGCCGATTTCGGCCTGGTCGCCGACTACAAGGTCGCGATCCCGGAGCTGATGACGGCGCTGGGCTGATACGAAGCCGGGTGGAGCGGCATGTCCGGCTCCGCCCGCCTCGCTGTCCGCCTGACCCCCGGTGCCGCCGCCGACCGTATCGACGGATGGGGTGTCGATGGCGACGGCCGCGCCGTTCTGAAGGTGCGCGTGCGCGCCCGCCCGGTCGAGGGCGAGGCCAATGCCGCCCTGCTGAAATTGCTCGCCAAGGCCCTTGGCGTGTCGAAGTCCACCGTGACGCTGCAGCGGGGCGGCCAGTCGCGGATCAAGATGATTCTCATCGCTGGCCTCGACGACGCGCAGGTACGGGCCAACCTTACGGGTTTGTAATGAATCCCGCTTTGACGTTCCCGCGGGGAGCGGGTCCAATCCGGTCATCACACATCGCCGGGGCGGCGATGGTTGGGTCTCCGGGGAGTGTTCCATGATCGTCAATCGCCTGCGGGGCTCCAGCCTCGCTGTCCTCGCCTGCGTTCTGGCGGGTGGCCTGTCGCTGGGGGCCTGCGCCACCACCGGAGCGGCCGGAACCACCGACGCCCCGACCGCATCCGGCACCGGCAATGGCCAGACCCTGGCGCGCGGCCTCGACCATGCGGCCAATCCCGATCCCTTCCCCTCGACCTATGCGCCGATGCCGCGTGAGAACATGGCCATCGTCGGCGGCACGATCCTGACCGGGGCGGGCACGAAGTTTGACAACGGTGTGGTCATCGTCACCGACGGCCGGGTCACGGCGGTCGGCGACGCCTCGACCCCCGTGCCCCAGGGCTTCCGTGTCGTTGATGCGCGCGGTCGCTATGTCACCCCCGGGGTGATCGACACCCACAGCCACCTGGGCGTCTACCCCTCGCCCGGCGTGCAGGGCATGAGCGACGGCAACGAAGCCACCAACCCCAACACCGCCCAGGTCTGGGCCGAACATTCGATCTGGCCCCAGGATCCCGGCTTCAATACCGCCCGCGCCGGGGGCGTGACCACGCTGCAGATCCTGCCCGGATCGGCCAATCTGTTCGGCGGTCGTGGCGTCACTGTCCGCAATGTGCCGTCGGTCACCATGCAGGGCATGAAGATGCCCGATGCGCCCTATGGGCTGAAGATGGCCTGTGGCGAGAACCCGTCGCGGGTCTACGGCAGCCGCAACCAGTCGCCGGCCACCGGCATGGGCAATGTCGCCGGCTATCGTGCCGCCTTTATCGCCGCCCGCGAGTACAAGGCCAAATGGGACAAGTGGCGCGAGGACGGGGAAGGCTCGCCCCCGACCCGCAATCTGCAGCTCGAAACCCTGGTCGGGGTGCTGGACGGCACCATCCTGATCCAGAACCACTGCTATCGCGCCGACGAAATGGCCGTGATGATCGATATCTCCAGGGAGTTCGGCTACCAGATCACGGCCTTCCACCACGCCATTGAGGCCTACAAGATCGCGCCGATGCTGGCCCGTGAAGGTATCTGCGCCGACATGTGGACCGGCTGGTGGGGCTTCAAGATGGAGGCGCTCGATGCGGTCGAGGCCAATGCGGCCCTGGTCGACGCCCCGGAAGGCTCGTGTGCCATCATCCACTCCGATGACGCCCAGCTGACCCAACGCCTCAACCAGGAGGCCGCGGCCGCCCTGGCCGCCGGCCGTCGCATCGGCATGACCATCCCCGAGGAACGGGCGATCAGCTGGATCACCCTGAACCCGGCCCGGTCGCTGGGTATCGCCGACCAGACCGGCTCGCTCGAGCCCGGCAAGCGCGCCGACGTGGTGATCTGGAGCGCCGATCCGTTCAGCATCTACGCCCGCGCCGATCAGGTCTTCATCGACGGGGCCCTGACCTTCGACCGCATGAACCCGGCCTATCAGCCGGTGTCCGACTTCGAACTGGGCCAGCCCGGTTACGACCTCAGTGCCGCCAACGTCCGTGAAGGAGCCCGCTGATGCGTCTCACCCGCTTCATTCTCGGTGCCGCCGCGGCCCTGGCCCTGTCGACGCCCTCTCTCGCCCAGGAACTGACCGCCATCACCGGCGGCCGGGTCCTGACCGGTACCTCGGTGATCGAGAACGGCACCGTCGTCCTGCGCGACGGCCGGATCGTCTCGGTCGGCACCGGGGCGGCCCCGTCCGGGGCCCGGATCGTCGACGCGCGCGGCAAGATCGTCACCCCCGGCTTCGTCGCGGTCGACAGCGGTCTGGGGGGGTCCGAAGTGTCCTCGGTGCGCGGCTCGAACGACCTGTCCAGCAGCGCCAACAGCGTCAGCGCCGCCTTTGACGTCTCCTATGGTCTGGACCCGTGGTCCTTCACCCTGCCGGTCGCCCGGCTCGGCGGTGTGACCCGCGCCATCGTCACCCCCAGCCATGCGGGCGGTGGCGGCGGTGGTCATGCGCATGACGACAGCGACTTCGCTGGCGTCGGCTCGGCCGGGCTGCAGTCGCCCAGCCTGTTCGCGGGTCAGGCGGCCGTCATCCATCTGGCCGAAGGCACTGACATCCTGGTCAAGCCGCGGGTGGCCATGGTCGCCCCGTTCGGCGAAGCCGGGGCCGGCATCGCCGGTGGCGCGCGCGGAGCCCAGTTCACCCAGTTCAAGGAAACCCTGGCCGAGGTCCGGCTGTTCGCCCGCAACCGGTCGGCCTATGACCGCGCCGCCCTGCGCGACCTCAGCCTGTCGCGTGCCGATCTCGAGGCGTTGATCCCGGTCGCCAACGGCACGATGCCGCTGATCGTCACGGTCCATCGCGCCGCCGACATCCAGCAGGTCCTGCGCCTGGGCCGCGAAGAGGGGGTCAAGTTGATCCTCGACGGGGTCGAGGAGGGCTGGCTGGTCGCCGACCAGATCGCCGCCGCCGGCGTGCCGGTTCTGCTCAATCCGATCGACAACCTGCCGGGCAGTTTCGAAATGCGCGCCGCCCGGATGGAGAATGCCGCCGCGCTGCAGGCCGCCGGGGTGGTCATCGCCATCAAGGGCAATGAGGGCTCGACCCACCGCGCGCGCGATATCCGCTATAACGCCGGCAACGCCGTCTCGCACGGCCTGTCCTATGAGGCCGCGATCGCGGCCATCACGGTCAATCCGGCGCGGATCTTCGGCATGGGCGGCCAGTTCGGCGAGCTGAAGGCCGGGGCTGCGGCCGATGTGGTGATCTGGTCCGGCGACCCGCTGGAGCCCCTGAGCCAGGCCGAGGCCGTCTATATCGGCGGCGAGCCCCAGGCGATGACCAGCCGTCAGTTCCTGCTGCGTGATCGCTATCGCAACGGCGGGGTTCAGGCCAACGGGATGCCGCCGGCCTACAGACAGTGATACAGGGCGGGGCATGACCCCGCCCGCCACACCCGCCCCCCGCCTGTTCATCGACGCCGACGCCTGTCCGGTGAAAGACGAGGTGTATCGCGTGGCCGAACGCTACGGTCTGTCAGTGTTCGTGGTGTCGAATGGCTGGATCAACACCCGCCGCGCGCCCTGGATCGAACAGGTGGTGGTCGACGCCGGGCCGGACATTGCCGACGACTGGATCGCCGAGCGCGCGGTGACGGGCGACATCGTCATCACCTCGGACATCCCGCTGGCCGATCGCTGTCTGAAGGCCGGGGCCCAGGCGCTGAAGCCCAATGGCCAGTCGTTCACCCCGGATTTAATCGGCTCGGCCCTGGCCGGGCGGCTGGTTGGTGAACATATGCGCTCGATGGGCCTGCCCACCTCGGGACCCCCGCCGTTCGGCCCAAAAGACCGCTCGGCCTTCCTTCAGGCGCTGGACACGGCGGTGGTCCGGGCGCGGCGGAGCCTGCCGTGAGCATTGTCATTCCCGAAGAGGAGCTGGAGTTCCGCTTCTATCGCGCCGGCGGACCGGGCGGGCAGAACGTCAACAAGGTCTCGACCTCGGTGCAGATGCGGTTCGACGCGCGCAACTCACCGTCCCTGACCGAACCAGTGCGGGCGCGGTTGATGAAACTGGCCGGCAACCGGCTGACCCTCGATGGCGTCATCCTGATCAACGCGGTGCGTTTCCGCTCTCAGGAGCGAAACCGGGCCGACGCCATCGCCCGGTTGCAGGCGTTGGTGGATGCGGCGGCTGTGGCCCCGGTCTATCGCGTCCCGACCCGGCCGACCCGGGCCTCGAAGGAACGGCGACTGGTGGGCAAGGCCAAACGGTC
This sequence comes from Brevundimonas sp., assembly GCA_034676465.1. GTDB lineage: Bacteria > Pseudomonadota > Alphaproteobacteria > Caulobacterales > Caulobacteraceae > Brevundimonas. The sequence goes on from JAUCCG010000036.1 coordinate 46,186, forward strand.
GGGGATCAAATCGGCGCGCGGGCGGCCGGATACCTCGGACTGACGCCGGTCGTTACTGGGACGAAGCCGGTCGGAACAGCAGGGCTCCGATCTTGCCGTCGTCGTTGAAGCCGATCATCCATTCCGTTTCCGCATTGGCGAACAGCACGCTGAACAGATCGGCACCGTCGCGCTTGCCGACGAAGGTAACGGCCTGGACCGCGCCGAAGCTCTGGATCAACGGGGTGACCTGATCGGCCTGGGCGGTGATTGCGGTGACCAGAGCGTCGGACAGGTTGGAGGTGTCGATGTCGCCCGCGGCGGCCCCGGCGATGAAGTCGCGCAGGGCGTCCTCGGAGCGTTCATCGGCCATGGTCTGAACGATCACCGGTGCGGCCGGAACGGTGATGGTCTGGTCGAAGCTGTTGGGCAGGGTGGCGGCGGCCGGCCCGGTCTGGGCCAGGGCGGCGGCCGGGCTGAGCAACAGGGCCAGGCCGGCGAGCAGGGCGGTCTTCATGGGTGACACTCCGGTGTGAGGCTCAAAGAATGACCTGCCAAAGCGACAGAACAAGGGCACCGGTACCTGCGACCAGAGCCAGCATCACACCGGCCACGAGCCACGGCGAGGTGACGGGCTGCACCACCACGGGGGCGGGTTCAGGCGGCCGCTGCGCCCATTGGGACAGGGCTCTCAATGTCGACAGCACCTCGTCCACCGTCTCGCGGATCTGGGCCTGCGGCCCCAGCTCGCGCCGGATCCAGCGTTCGACCACCGGCTGGGAGGCGGCCCACAGGTCGTGGTCGGGGTTCAGCCGCCGGGCGACGCCCTCGACCGAGACCATGGTTTTCTGCAGCAGGATCAGCTCCGGGCGCAGATGCATGTCGAACAGGGCGGTGATCTCGAACAGCTGACCCAGCAGCCGGCCCATCGACACCTGGCTGGCCTGTTTGCCGATGACCGGCTCGCCGACGGCGCGCAGGGCCTGGGCGAAGGCCTCGACCGAATGGTGCGGCGGCACATAGCCGGCCTCGAAATGGACCCGGGCGATGCGCTCGTAGTCCCGGCTCAGGAAACCCCACAGAATCTCGGCCAGATAGCGTCGCTCTGACGGGCCGAGACGACCGATGATGCCGAAATCGACGGCCACCACCTCGGCCGGGGCGCGGGCGAACAGATTGCCCTCGTGCAGGTCGGCGTGGAAGGTGCCGTGGTCCAGGGCCTGGCTCAGGAAGGCGCGCACGATATTGTCGGCCAGGGCGTTGCGGTCCAGGCCCGGCTGGTCGGCGGCGGCGGGATCGGTCATGGCCATGCCGACGGCCCACTCCAGCGTCAGCACCCGCTTGCCGACCCCCTCCCAGACCACGGCCGGGGCCGACATATGACTGCCGCCCTCGGTCCGGCCGGCGTCCATGATGTCCTTCAGCTCCGAGGCGGCCGCCGCCTCCAGCCGCATGTCCAGCTCCAACTGCAGCGCGCGGGCGATGGTCTCGACGAAGGCCCGGGGTTCCAGACGGCGCGACAGGGGCACGAACCGATCGGCCAGCCGCGCCGCCAGCCGCATCGAGTCCAGCCCTTTGGCCACCCGCCGCTCGACGCCCGGGCGCAGCACCTTGACCGCCACCTTGCGGCCGTCGGCCAGCCAGGCAGGATGCGCCTGGGCCAGCGAGGCGGCCCCGATCGGATCGCCGAAATCGGTGAACAAACTGTCCAGCGGCCGGCCGAGCGAGCGCTCCACCTCGGTCCGGGCCTCGGCCGTGGGGAAGGGCTCCAGCCGGTCCTTGAGCCGCCCCAGGTCGGTGGCGAATTCGGTGCCGAAGATGTCGGCCCGGGTGGCCATGACCTGACCCAGTTTGATCGCCACGGGACCGAGATGTTCAAACGCATGCGCCAGACGCTGGCCGGGGCGGCCGACGCGGCCCTCGCGGCGGGCGAACAGATGGATCAGGGCTGCGAGCGGGCGGGCCCAGCCGGGCAGCTGTCCGGTGATCTCGCGCGGGCTCAACGCGTCGTAGCGCGCCAGCACGCCCAGCCAGCCAATCAGTCGCCAGCTCGCACCCAGCGGATCACGCACCGGCAGGGCGGTGGGCGGCGTCGGGGCCGTCCGGTAGCGGGCCGTGGCGGTCAGATCGCCCACCCGTGGTGGATGGCCGCGATGCCGCCGGACAGGTTGGTCACCGTCACCCGGCTGAAGCCTGCGGCCTCGATCATGGTCTTGAAGGTTTTCTGGTCGGGGAAGCGGCGGATGCTCTCGACCAGATACTGATAGCTGTCGCGGTCGTCGGCCACCCAGCCGCCGATGCGCGGAATGGCCTTGAATGACCAGGCGTCATAGACCTTGCGCACCGGGGCCGTGGTCGGGCGCGAGAATTCCAGACACAGAAAGCGGCCGCCGGGTTTCAGCACGCGCCGGGCCTCGGCCAGGGCCTGGGGGATGTCGGCGACGTTGCGGATGCCGAAACTTATCGAATAGGCGTCGACCGAGGCATCGGCCAGCGGCAGGGCCATGGCGTCGCCGACGGTCCACGACATCTCCGGCTCGCCGCCCTTGTCGACCCCGGCCATGATCATCTCGGCATTGTAATCCAGCACGATGATCGAGGCGTCCTCGCCACCGCGCCGTTGCTGGGCCGCGCGGGCCATCTTCGCGTAACGCCGGGCCATGTCGCCGGTGCCGCCGGCGACATCGAGGATGATCTCGCCCGGGCGCGGGTTCAGCTTCGCCGCCGCCGCATCCTTCCAGAGTCGGTGGACGCCGACGCTCATCAGGTCGTTCATTAGATCGTAGCTGGAGGCGACACTGTCGAACACGCCGCGCACCATGCGCACCTTCTCGGTCGCGTCGACGTCGCGAAATCCGAAGGATGAAGTCTTGCCGGATGATGTCGCCTGCTCGGTCATCCGCGCGGTTTAGCCGTTTGCGGCGACGCCGTCACCGGGCCTCGTGGTCGCGGCGCGCCGGGACGGCCCGGACCCCGTGAATGCTTGTGGTGACAGGGCGGGCGGGATACGGCAGGGACTGAACAAGGAGACGGCCCATGACGCTTCAAGCCCTTGACCTTACGGAAGTCCTGGCCGGACTGCCGGCCTGGACCGCTGCCACCGGCGACCGTCCAGCCATCAAGCGGGCCCTGAAATTCGCTGATTTCAACGCCGCCTTCGCCTTCATGACCGCGGTGGCCCTGCTGGCGGACAAGATGGACCACCATCCGGAATGGTCCAATGTCTACAACCGGGTCGAAATCCTGCTGACGACCCACGACGCCGGTGGCGTCACCGGCAATGACATCCGCATGGCCCGGTTCATCGACGAAACCGCCACCCGTCTGGGAGGGCAATGAGATGACCACGACCGCACGCGGCCGGGTCGCCGGCAAGCGGGCCCTGATCACCGGCGCGGCCGGCGGGCTGGGTGCGGCCATGGCCTGGATGCTGGCGCGCGAGGGGGCGAGGGTCGCCCTGACCGACGTCAACCTGGCCGGGGTTGAGGCCCTCGCCACCGCCATCAATGCCGAGCTGCCGGACTCGGCCTTCGCCTTCGCCCACGATGTGACCAGCGAGTCTGACTGGGTCGAGGTGGTCGCGTCGGCCGTCGCGGCCATCGGCGGGCTGTCGATCCTGATCAACAACGCCGGCATCGGCGGCGAGCTGCACTATGCCGAAAGCGACACGCTGGAGAACTGGCACCGGGTCCAGGCGGTCAATGTCGACAGTGTCATGCTGGGCTGCAAGCACGCCATGCCGCACCTGCGCGCCGCGGCCCCGGCCTCGATCATCAATCTCTCGTCGGTGGCGGGTCTGGCCGCCGCCCCGGGCATGGGGGCCTATAACGCCACCAAGGCGGCGGTGTGGATGTACACCAAGACCGTGGCGCTCGAGGGGGCCAAGCGGGACTGGAACGTACGCTGCAACTCGGTGCATCCGGTCTTTATCAAGACCCCGATTCTCGACCCGTTCATCGCCATGGCCGGCGGCGACGAGACCACCGCCCATCAGAAACTGGCCCGCGGTATCCCGATGAAGCGGATCGGCGAGCCCGACGATGTGGCCTGGTGCGTCCTCTACCTTGCCTCCGACGAGTTCAAATTTGTCACCGGAGCCGAGTTCAAGATCGACGGCGGCATGCTGGCGCAGTGAGGGGTAGTGAGTAGGGCTCAGGGATTAGTAAGAAGGGCGATGCGCCGGGATCGGCCAGCCCTAAGCCCTAAGCCCTATTCCCTCACTTCAGATCCACCGGCAGGATCTGGCTCGACAGCAGCGTCTCCATCGCCGCCCAGTGATCCGCCCCCTGGCGCTCGACCCAGGCCTGGACCGTGTCGCGGCCGAGGCCGTAGTTGATGACGTAGCTGTGGTAGGTCTCGATGAAGCGCAGCCGCTGGGCCGCCTTGTCCGGCGTCGTCAGCGAATATCTGGCCAGCCGCGCGATGGTCTCGTCGCGGGCCACCCGACCGGACAGGAAATCGTCGGCGATCGTGTATTCCGCCCGCGCCAGTCGCCGCATCAATGCACCCAGCCGGGCCTTCTTGGCGAAGTCGGCGTCGGCGATCCCGGCCAGCGGGGCCAGCACGGCGGCTTCGTAGCGGGCGCTCTCGTCGCCCGGAAAGGCCAGATCGATGCCGTAGTTGGCGCTGCCTTCGGCCACGAACGACATCGGGCTGAACAGCGGATAGACGCTCATCTCGACCCAGCCGCGCTCGCGCACGAAGGTCCGCTCCAGCAGGGCGTTGTAGACGTGGTGACCAGGATAGCCTTCGTGGCAGCCCAGATCGATGGCGCGCTCGGTATGGATCGGGAAGTCGGCGTTGATCTCGATGCGGCTGGCGGCATCGCCGAGATATAATTATAGCCCGACCACGGCTTGTCGCCGACGAGGCTGAGGGTGAATCGCTGATTGGCCGGCAGGGTAATGTGGGCGGCGGTCCGGGCGCGGCATTCGGCGATGGCGGCCGCCAGCACCGACTCCAGCCGGTCAGCGGGAATGATGAAGGCCGCCTTGAAGGCGGTGACCCGGTCGATCAGCGAGCCCGGGCCGGGCACCAGGGCGTCGATCTCGGCCAGCACCGGATCATAGGCCGACAGGGGCAGCAGGTCCGGGCGGATCCCGAACAGTGCCTCGGCCTCGTCGGCGAAGCTCATCGTCTCGCCCGACAGCATGCGTAGCCGCGCCGACGCCGCCGCGACATGGGCGAGCAGGTATTTGCGGCGCTGCACCGTCGCGGCATCGGCTCCGGAGACGGAGACCGCGTTCAGCCGCGCCGTCAGGGCCGCCGCCCCGTCGGCCAGGGCCGGGAGCTCGCGCGGATGGGCCTGGGCCGCTTCCTGCCACTCCGGCGGACCGTAGTAGGCGTCGACATAGCCCGGCTCGCGTTCGCCGATCTCGAGGATCAGGGCCACATAGTCGGCGGCGATCCGGTCCAGACTGTCGGCCGGGGCCGGAACCGGCGCGGTGGCGCAGGCCCCCAGCAGCATCAGGAACGACAGGGCCAGGATACGCATCGGCGAACTCCGCAACAGGACCGGACCACGCTAGATCGAAACCGGTCCGGACGCGACCGCCTGTAAACCCGGATATTCGCGCCAGCGTGGCGCCGGAGCCCGATCGCCATCACGCGCAAGGGGGATTGAGGCTGCCCCCGTCCTGCGCTAAGCACCGCCCTCCGCCGTCGTGCGGCCGGATGCACCCGTAGCTCAGCTGGATAGAGTACTGCCCTCCGAAGGCAGGGGTCAGAGGTTCGAAATCCTCTCGGGTGCGCCATTTTTCTCCTCATTGCCGACCTTGAACCGTGACGGGTCTCAGCGGGCCTGCATGGCGAGGAAGGCGCCGAATTTCTCATGGGGGTGCAGCAGGGCGACGACGTTCCGGATCCCCTTCATGCCGTTTGCACCATTGGTGAAGACGACGATGCCCGTGCGCGTCTCCGGCATGTAGATCCCCAGGGTTCGCTCACCCCGGTCGCCACCGCCGTGCCGGATGATGGTCTCGTCGGGATAGCGGGTCACGACCCAGCCCAGACCGAACCCCATCTCATTCGCCAGACCTGGAACATCAGCCGGTTCTCGGTTTGGTACCGCCGGTTCGGACCGCCCCCGGGGCTCAAGGGTTTGCCCCTTGTGCGATCGGCCGGACTGCCGAAAACTCGGCAGATGACGATGTTCGCCAACCTGCCCGGCCGCGACCTGTGGAATCGACGGGGGACGGGACTCTGTCTGGCGCTCACAGCCCTGGTTCTGGTCCTGGCACTCCGCCTGGTTCCCGGTGCCGGCGATCGGGTCTGGTTGCTGCCGTTGGTCGGTCTGGCCCTCGTCCCGGCCGCCCTTCCGGGGCGTGGCCGCGTGCTCGCCGGCATGGGTCTGTCGATCCTGGCCGCGCTGTTGATCCTGCCAGCCACCGACGGGATCGAGGGCATGATCAACGTCCTGCTCCTGGCCGTAGCGGCCCTGCTGCTCGGCGGGATCGGCGAGGATCTGCGGGGCGTGCCCGTGGCCCGGCTCAAGGCGCGGCTGGACCGACGCTGGCATGCGAGCGCCATCGGGGAAATGACCGCCATCCTGGCCCATGAACTGACCCAACCGCTGACGGCGGCCACGGCCTACCTCCAGGCCGGCCAGACTGAACTCAAGCGCGCCGGCGGCACCCTGCCAACTCTCGACCTGGTGCGGGCCCAACTGCTCCGGGCCGGGCAGTTGATCGATGAACTGCGCGGGCGGCTGATCCCGAAGTCCGGAGAACGTCGGCCCGAGCGGGTTTCGCAACTGATCGCGGCTCTCGAACCGATCATGACGGCGATGGGGGCCGCCGACGGCGTGGTCGTCAGCGTGCGGGTCGACGCCCGCGGAGACCTGGTCCTGGCCGACGGTATCCAAATTCAGCAGGCGATGCTAAACTTGGTTCGCAACGCCATCACATCTGTCGCCGGACGGAGCGAGCGGACGGTGGTCATCAGGGGACGGATCATTTCCACCGACCAATATGATATCGCGGTTGAGGACACCGGCCCCGGGATCACACCGGAAGCCTGGAATCTGACGTTGCATCCCGCGAGGAACAACGTGCTCGACGGTCGTGGACTCGGGCTGTCGGTGACCCGGTCCATTCTCAAGACCCACGGCAGCGACCTCGCGGTCAGCGCGTCCGGTGCCGGCCGATCCGGCTTTCATTTCAGTCTGGCGCGGGTCGCCGGGCGCGGAGCGTCGCTATGATGCCCACCGTCTTTGTCATCGACGACGACGACGCGGTTCGCGATGCCCTGACCGTCCTGTTTCGCGGTGAGGGCCTGCAGGCGCGGGGGTTCGAGAACGGAGCCGACTTCTTCGACCGGCTGCCCGATGATGACATGGCCTGCGTCGTCACCGACCTGCGCATGCCCGGGATTGACGGCAGCGAACTGATCCGCCGGGTCATGGAACAGCGCGGCGCGGCCTGGCCGGTCGTTGTCGTCACCGGCCATGCCGACGTTCCCGTCGCCGTGCGACTGATGAAGGCCGGGGTCGTCGATTTCATCGAGAAACCGGTCGATCCGATCCAGCTGGTCGACACCGTCAAGGCCTGCCTGCGCCGCCTTGTCGACGTCGACGCCGAACGACAGTCCCGCGCCGCGACCCTGGAGCGGCTGGACCGCCTGACCCGGCGCGAACATCAGGTCTTTGACGGCCTGATCCGCGGCCAGTCGAACAAGGAAATCGCCCAGGACCTCGAGATCAGCCCGCGCACCGTCGAGGTGTTCCGGGCCAAGATCATGGTCAAGACCGAGGCCGACAGCCTGTCCGCCCTCGTGCGCATGGGCCTGCAGGCCGAGGCCGAAGCCGGCACTCGCGGCTTCGAACCCTGACGTCCGCTGTTTCGCTGACAGGCCATGCCGGCCGGCCGGTCCCTGTACGGTGGTGAGGACCTTTCACCCGGTCATTGGCTTCCCGCGCCGAACCGGCGGATCCGGTCCAGCCAGTCGCGCCGCCCGTCCGGGCCGATCCCCTCGATGTTTCCGATCAGCGTCTCCCGGGTCGGGCCGATGCCGACGAAGGCGAGGATGTTGCGTTTCAGGCTCTTCAGCGAATGTGACAGGTAGAAGGTGCGATAGACCAGGGCGGGCATTCCCATGGTGACGATGATCCGCGCCGTTCGCCCCTTCAGCAAGCCCCCCTGCAACGTCAACTCCCCGGCCGGGAAGGCGAAGCCGGGCCGGAACACCTGCTCCAGCAGCGCCTTGAGCAGGGCCGGTCCGCGCCCAGCCATAGCGGGTGGACGATCACCAGATGCCGGGCCCACTGCAGATCGGCCTGGACCGAGGCCACCGTCGGCGGCGGTGCCTCCTGTTCCCAGTCGCGCCGACTGCGCAGCACCGGAAATGTCAGATCGGCCAGGCGAATGGTCCGGACTTCGTGCCCGCCTTGCCTGGCCCCGGTCGCATAGGCGTCAGCAACGGCATGGCCGAAGCGGGCCGGATCCGGGTCGGGGTGACCGTCTATAAGGGCGATGCGTTGGGACACGACGGCCTCCGGAGCTATCGGGTGGGACGGGCGCTCCGGATCGTCAGACCGGTCGCAACCGCTTGACGGCATAGGTATGCTCGGTCCCGCGTGTGGTCAGCAGCGAGACATATTCGCCCAGCACGAATTTTTCCTCGCCCAGACGGAAGCCGGTCACATCCTCGGCGTCACCCGGATCCAGGTCGAGGATCCAGCGATCATCGGCTGTGTGGCGCAGGCGGCCGGTGGCCACGGTTGCGTCATCGACAAAGCGGCGCACATGGCTGCGGTCCGGCTCGGCCTTCAACGCCACCGGGTCCAGGCGACCGTCGGCATCCAGCGGGGCGACCAGGTCATAGCCCGTGCTGGCATTGCCCCGGGGGTGGTCAGGTTCGCGGGCCAGTTCGAGGCGGATGTGCTGGAAGGTCGACATGGATGGTTCCTTTTCGGGATCAGTGGCTGAGCAGAAGGCAGACGGGACTGTGTTCGAGCAGGGTGCGGGTCACCCCGCCCAGCGCCCATTGGCGCAGACGGGCATGGCCATAGCCGCCGGCGACGATCAGGCCGGCGGATTTCTCTGCGGCGAAATCCAGAATGGCGTCGCCGCAGCTCGCGTCTCCCTGGGCCCGAACCGCGCAGTCGGCATCGATCCCGTGCCGCGCCAGCCAGGCGACCACGTCCTCCAGCGGCGCGAGAACCTCGTCCGTGGCCGCGTCGTCGCGGATTTCGAGCACGTGGGCGGTGCCGGTCTGGCGCAACATGGGCAGGGCAGAGGCCACCGCGCGCCGGGACTCGCGACTTTCAGACCAGGCGATGACCGCTGGCGCGCCGACCGGCGTGCGCGGCGCGGCCGGCGGGACCACCAGCACCGGTCGGCCGGTCGCCATCAGGACGTCAGCCGGGTCGGGGCCATAGAACGGGGCACGGTCGTCGCGTCGACCGAGGATCACCATATCGGACGCCCGCAATTCCTCGATCACCAGTTCCGCCGGGAAAGCCGATGCGCCCGCGCCATTCAGCTCCGCGGATCTGCGCGTCGCTGATTTCACGAAAGCGGGCCTCGGCGCGTGTCACATTGCGCTCGGCCAGATCGCGGTACAGGGTCAGGGCCTCGCCCATCATGGCCCCGCCCAGATAGGGATCCCCCATCGGCGGCGGTACCGGCGCGCTGCCCGACATTCCGATCAGGTGAGCGTCGAAGGCCCGCGCCAGATCGCAGGCCAGGGCGATGCGCATGTCGCTGTCCGCGCCTTCGTCGGCATAGACCATCAGGGTCTTGTAGCTCATGGTGGACCTCTCGTTCGCCGCCATCAGACCGTGTAGACGCCGCCGTCGCATTGATCGGGATCAATGTCCGCGATCGTCCCGCATGGGACAAATGACCCCAATGAGGAATGAGTTCATGTCACCATTGAAATTCATCGGTCTGGCCCTGCTGGCCGGCTGCACGACCGCTCCGGTACAGGTCGTCGGGTCCGCGCCGACAGCTCCGGCCGCGTCGGTCGCAATGACCGGCGGCTCTGTCGCCCGGGGCGCGGCTCTGGTCCGGTCACGCTGTGCCGCCTGTCATGCCGTCGGTCCGGTTGGAGACAGCCCGTCGGCCATGGCCCCGCCCTTCCACGAGCTGGGCCGCCGCTACCCGGTCAGCAGCCTGCAGGAAGCCTTCGCCGAAGGCCTGGTCACCGCCCATCCGGAGATGCCCGAATTCACTTTCGAGGCCCAACAGGTCCGCGACCTGATCGCCTATCTCGAAAGCCTGGAAGGGAGCGGACCCGGCGCCCGATAGGCGGACGTCAGGAAACCGGAACCCGGCCCGTCGGCCGCGTCGGCAATGATCGAATCCGAGCGGGTCAGAACACCTGGTGCAGGACGGTCGCGCCCGAGGCCAGGACCAGGGCCGTGGTGTGCGGCGGCGCATCCAGCGGGCGAACCAGGCTCAGACTGTCGCAGTCGCAGATCTCGGCCACCCGCAGCACCTCGGCGATCAGGGCGTCGGCGACGGTGGCCGGGTCCAGCAGGTCGAAACTGATCAAGCGGTCGATCTGAAGACTGGGGCGTCCCGCGAATTTCGGGGCGATGGCATAGAGCAGCAGGCCGCGCAGGCGGCCCATCCTGTCGCGGGCGACCAGAATGCCGCCGGTGGTCTCGCCGGCCTCTATCCGCTGGCGGGCCATGGTCCGCCAATCAGCCTGCGACAAATCAGCATAGCCCAGACGGATCAGGACGTAGGCATCGTCAATGTCTTCGGCGGCAAGATGTCGAACGGTTACGGCCATACCCCCTATTCGGGGGTTTTTCGCGGGGTCCGCCTTGATCTCGGTCAAAGGGTTCGTTGCCGTTGTGCGGGATCGCGCCTAGGTTGGCTGTTACGTCCAAGAGGGACCCATGCTGGAACTCAAGACCCTTCCGACCGACTGTTCCGAACGCCGAAGCAGCAATGCCTGTGACACCTGCGGTGCCCGCGCGCTCAGTGTTTGCGACAGTGTCGATGATGTTGATCTGGGCCGGCTCGACGCCATGGCCGAGCATATGACCTTTGCCGCCGGTGATGTGATGATCCGCGAGGGGGATCCGGCCCGGCACGTGTTCAACATCACCTCGGGCTCGGTGCGGGTCTACAAGCTGCTGGCCGACGGCCGACGGCAGATCACCGGCTTCCTGTTCACCGGCGACTTTCTCGGCCTGGCGACCGGCGACACCTATGTCTTCTCGGCCGAGGCGGTCGAACCGGCCGGTGCCTGTCGCTTCCGCAAGACCGAGTACCGGGCCCTGGTCCGGGACTGTCCGACGCTGGAGACCACCCTGTTCGACCGGGCCAATCACGAACTGGCGGCGGCGCAGAACCAGATGCTGTTGCTGGGACGCAAGACGGCGCTCGAGCGGATCGCCACCTTCCTCCTGGATCTGCCGTCGCACGATCCGGCCAGAATCATCCCGCCGGGCCATGTTCATTTGCCCATGACCCGGGCCGAGATCGCCGACTATCTGGGCCTGACCATCGAGACGGTCAGCCGGGTTCTGACCCGGCTCAAGACCCAGGGGGTGATCCGTCTGATCTCCCTGTCCGAACTGCGGGTCGAACAGCCTGACGTCCTGCGCGACCTGGCCAGCGGCGTCGGCTGAACCGCTCAGGCGGCGACGCGCGTCCGGGCTGTCCGCATGATCAACCGGCCGTCCGCCGTCAGACCCGTGACCGTCACCATCTGATCGCACAGGGCCACCGGGGCCGGACGGTGGCTGACCAGGATCAACCCCTGGCCCGTCGCCGTCAGCCACTGGTCCAGCCGCGCCAGCACCCGGGCCTCTGTCGTCGCGTCCAGTCCCTCGGTCGGCTCGTCCAGAACCAGCCAGGCGGCCGGACGCAGACAGGCGCGCGCCAGACCCAGCCGCCGCCGCTCACCGCCGGACAGCCGTTCGCCATTGTCGCCCAGAGGTGTGTCCAGGCCGGCCGGCATGGCCCGGATACGGTCGGCCAGATCGGCCGTCTCCAGCACCGCCCACAGATCCGCGTCGGTGGCCTTGAGCCGGGCCAGGTCCAGGTTTTCGCGTACCGTCCCCGCCAGCAGCCGTATGTCCTGGGCCGCATAGGCGAAGCGGGCGCGCACAGCCCCGACGTCGGCCCCGACCAGATCGACCCCACCCAGTGACAGCTCGCCGGCAAGCGATGCGCGCAGGGCCATCAGCCGCTCGATCAGTGTGGTCTTGCCCGCGCCGGACGGGCCCGTGACCGCCAGTCGTCTTCCGGCGGCGAGGGTCAGACCCGGCCCGGTCAGGCTGATGGCGTCCCCCGTCGGCACCGTACCCCCCGCCGGAACCGGATCGTCCAGCAGGTCGCCGAGCCGCTCCACCGCCTCGGCCGCGGCCCCGCTCTGGCGGAAGCTGGCCACCAGGGCTCCGGCCGCCTCGATCCCGGTGACGGCCGCCAGCGCCGCCAGCACGATCAGGGGCAGGGGGGCCGCCCGCGACAGCAACACCACGCCGACGACCGTGGCCCCGGTCACGGCGCTCTGCCAGGCGGTCATCCAGCCGGCGGCGGCGGCGGCGTCAATGGTGCGGCGATCCAGCGTCCTGGCCTCGGCCGCTATCTGTTCCACCGCCCAGGATTCCAGCCCGTAGGCCCGCAATTCCGGGGCCGCGGCCTGCAGGGCCGAGAACCGGTCCTTGAACCGCCCGGTGGCAATCTGGACACGGCGCCCGGCCGGGTCGGCGGCCTGCCGCCCGATGATCAGCGCACCGAGCACCGCCAACGCTGTTCCTGTCGCGACAACGGCGGCGGCGGCCGACCCGGCCAGCCCGGCCAGGGCGATGGCAACGACCCCGCCGGTGCCGGCGGCCCATGGCGTGCTGAGCCGGACGAACAGGGTCTGGACCGCATCGACGTCCTGGATCATCCGGGCCGAGGCCTCGCCGCTGGACAGGGCCCGGGTCCGCTCCGGCCGGGCCGCGGCCAGACCGTCGAACAGGGCCGGTCGCAACCGCGCCAGCGCCTTCAGCGCCGCCGCATGGCCGCTGACCCGTTCGATGTAGCGGGCCCCGGTGCGGGCGATGGCCAGAAAGCGGATGGCGGCGCTGGGCAACAGATAGTTGAACGCCGCGATGGCCGCGCCCCCGGCGACTCCGGCCAGGGCCGCGCCGGTGATGAACCAGCCGGACAGACCCAGCAGCAGCACCGAGGCGGCAGTGAGCATGGCTCCGGCGACGGCGGCCAGCGCCAGGTGGCCGCCCTGCCGGCGGCGCTGTTCGCGGATCATCTGCCGGAAACGGATGGCGCCGGTCACAGGCGCACCACCACATCCGCCATCGCTTCGACGGCGGCCGAATGGGTGGCGATCAGGGTCGTGCGACCGCGCGCGGCGGCCCGAATAATCGGCAGCAGCGTCGTCTCGGATGTCGCATCCAGATTGGCGGTGGGTTCGTCCAGCAGCAGGATCGGCGCGGGCTTCAGCAGGGCGCGGGCCAGGCCCAGCCGCCGCCGCTCGCCGCCTGACAGACCGCCGCCGCGTTCATCCAGAACCCGGTCCAGGTCGCCGCCCAGTCCGGCCAGGGTTGCGGCCGCCTGCAGGCTCTCGCGCGAGGCCCCGCGCGCGGCCAGGGCGATGTTGTCGCCGAGGGTGCCGGGGACCACGACCGGGGCCTGACTGGCCCAGCCGACCCGGTCCGTGAAACTGCCGACCGACGACAGGGTCAGGCCGCCAACCTCGACCTCGCCCCCGGCCAACGGGGCCAGGCCCAGCAACAGGTGCAGCAGGCTGCTCTTGCCCGAGCCACTCGGTCCGACCAGGGCGACCATCGCCCCCGCCGGCACGTCCAGATCGAAGTCGCGCACCGGACTGACGTCGTCGTCATAGGTGATGGTCACGCCCCGGAAGCGCATGGCCGGTGCCTGCGCGGTTGTCGCGACGGGAGGCCGACGGACACGGGCCGGAGCCGGCGCTATCGCCTCGACCAGCGACGCCGCTGCGGCCTCGGCGGCCTGGCGTTCATGATAGGCGGCGGCCAGCCGGCGCATCGGGGCATAGACTTCCGGGGCCATGGCCAGTACGAAGAAGGCGCGCGGCAGCGTCAGGGTCTCCGGCACCGGAAACGGCAGCAGGTGCAGCAGGTTGAATCCGCAGTAGACGGCCACCAGCGCCACCGACAGGGCCGAGAAAAACTCCAGAACCGCTGACGACAGGAAGGCGATCTTCAGCACCCGACCGGTGCGTGTCTCCAGTTCGTCGGCGGCGCGGGCGATCTCGCGGCTGGTGCGCGCTTCGGCCTGAAAACTCAGCAGCGTCGGCAGGGCCCTGACCCGGTCGAGAAACAGGCCCGACAGCCGCTCCAGCGCCAGAAATTGCCGCCGGCTCTCCGCCGCCGCCGCGGATCCGGCCAGAAACATGCCGAAGGCGAACGGGATCAGGGTCAGGGTCAGGATGCCCGCGGCCACCGGACTGGCGACGGCGCACAGGGCGATGATCAGCACGGGGGACACGGCCGCGGCCAGCCGGGCCGGGGCGAAGCGGGCATGGTAGCCGTCCAGCGCCTCGACCCCATCGACCACGGCGGTCATCGCATCGCCCGACGGGCGACGTCCCGCGAACAGCTGGGTCAACAGGTCGCCCCGGACGCGACGCTTGACCATGGCCGCCCCCTGGCCCGCCGTCAGGACCGCCGCCTGTGCGACCAGTCCGCGCAGGGCCAGGCTGACACCGGCCAGGGCCAGACCCGGCAGGGCGGCTCCGGGTGACTGTTGCAGGGCCCCGATGACCATGGCCAGACCCAGCGCAAACCCCGTTGCCGGCAGGACATCGGCGATCACGAGGCCTGCGGCCAGTCCGTTCAGACGCCGCCACGGCCGGGCAATTTCCGCCAGCCAGCGCGTCGGTTCGGTGGTCGGGTTTACATCGGCGGTACTCATCGACTGTCGCTAGGGGCCTGTGTCAGTATAAACCTTGATCAGGATCAAGGTTCAGACCTAAGGCGCCCCCCGGCCGGGGCGTCAACCGGTCGGCCGAACCGGCACCCAGGAGACCTGTCCCATGATTGACCTCGCGGTCGTCGATCTGTCCCGCCTGCAGTTCGCGTTGACGGCGCTGTACCATTTTCTGTTCGTGCCCCTGACACTCGGCCTGTCCTTCATGCTGGTCATCATGGAGAGCATCTATGTGATGACGCGTCGGCCGATCTGGCGGACCATCACCCGCTTCTGGGGCGTGCTGTTCGGGATCAATTTCGCCCTCGGCGTGGCCACCGGCATCACCATGGAATTCCAGTTCGGCATGAACTGGGCGTACTACTCGCACTATGTCGGCGACATCTTCGGAGCGCCGCTGGCGATCGAGGGCCTGATGGCCTTCTTCCTCGAGGCCACCTTCGTCGGACTGATGTTCTTCGGCTGGGACAAGCTGAGCCGGGTCGGCCATCTGTTCGTCACCTTCCTGGTCGCTCTCGGCACCAATCTCTCGGCCCTGTGGATCCTGATCGCCAACGGCTGGATGCAGAACCCGGTCGGTGCCGCCTTCAATCCGGACACGATGCGGATGGAGGTCACGGACTTCATGACCGTGCTGTTCAACCCGGTCGCCCAGGCCAAATTCGTTCATACGGTCAGTGCCGGCTATGTGATCGCCGCGGTCTTCGTGCTGGGCGTCTCGGCCTTCTACATGTTGAAGGGTCGTCATATCGGCTTCGCCAAACGGTCGATGACCGTCGCTGCCGCGTTCGGCCTGGCCGCCTCCCTGTCGGTGGTCGTGCTCGGCGACGAGAGTGGCTACGCCCTGACCGACAACCAGAAAATGAAGCTGGCCGCGCTCGAGGCCATGTGGGAGACCGAGCCCGCCCCGGCCGGCCTGACCGCCTTCGGTATTCCCAGCCTCAAGGATCACAAGACCCATTTCGAGGTCAAAATTCCCTATGTGCTCGGCCTGATCTCGACCCGCAGTATCGACAAGCCGGTCGAGGGCATCCTCCAGCTGGTGGCCACGGCCGAAACCCGGATCGAGCGCGGCATTCTCGCCTATGACGCGGTCGAGCGGATCAAGGCCGATCCGTCCGACATGACCGCTCGCGCCGATTTCGAGGTTCATCGCAACGACCTCGGCTATGCCCTGTTGCTGAAACGCTTCGTCGCCGATCCGCGTGAAGCCACGCCCGAACAGGTGGTCCAGGCCGCCTGGAGCACCGTGCCCAATGTGCCGCTGCTGTTCTGGGCCTTTCGCATCATGGCCGGTATCGGCTTCCTGATGATCGGCCTGTTCGCCACCGCCTTTGTGCTTTGCACCCTGCGCAAGCATGACACCCGCTGGTTCCTGTGGCTGGCGGTGCTGGCCATCCCCCTGCCGTGGATCTCGACCGAACTGGGCTGGATCCTGGCCGAGGTCGGGCGTCAGCCCTGGGCCGTGGAGGGGGTCCTGCCCACCTTCCTCGGGACCTCCAGTCTCAGCGTCTCCCAGCTGTGGGGCACCATCATCGGCTTCACCGTCCTCTACGGCGCACTGGCGGTGGTCGAGGTCGGGCTGATCCTGCACGCGATCAAGAAGGGGCCGTTCGCCGAACAGGAAGCCTTCGCCGAATCTGACACCCCGACCCCCGCGCCTGTCGTCGCCTGATCGTCGATTTCCAGGATACCGAACATGGAACTTCCCATCGACTATGCCACCCTCCGCCTGATCTGGTGGGGACTGCTGGGCGTCCTGCTGATCGCCTTCGCCCTGACCGACGGCTTTGACCTGGGCGTCGGAGCCCTGCTGCCCTTCATCGCCAGGAACGATGACGAGCGCCGCATGGTCATCAACACCATCGGGGCCACATGGGAAGGCAACCAGGTCTGGTTCGTGCTCGCCGGCGGGTCGATCTTCGCGGCCTGGCCCTTCGTCTATGCGATCAGTTTCTCGAGCTTCTACATGGCCATGTTCGTGGTGCTGGGAGCGCTGATCCTGCGACCGGTGGCGTTCAAATACCGTTCCAAACGCCCCGCGAGGGCCTGGCGCAACTTCTGGGACTGGGCCCTGTTCGTCGGCGGCTTCGTGCCGGCCCTGGTGTTCGGTGTCGCGGTCGGCAACGTCATGACCGGGGCGGAATTCCGCCTCGACAGCGACCTGCGCAGTTTTTACGAGGGCTCATTCCTGGGGCTGTTCACGCCGTTCAGCCTGCTGTGCGGCCTGCTGTCAGTGGCCATGCTGGTGCTGCACGGCGCGGCCTGGCTGGGCCTCAAGGCCGAACGGGGCCCGGTCGCCGCCCGCGCCCGGACCTTCGGCACCGTGGCCGGCTTGCTGGGTATCGCCCTGTTCATCGCCGGTGGTCTGTTCGTGGCCTATGGCGACCTGGGCTTCCGCATCGTCGGGGCGGTGGATCCGTCAGGGATGTCCAACCCCTTGCGAACTGCCGTGGTCGCCGCCCCCGGAGCCTGGCTCGACAACTACAGCCTCTATCCGTGGATGATCGCTGCGCCCGTGATGGGCCTGATCGGGATCGTCGCGGCCCTGATCGGCCTGTGGTTCCGGTCCGAGCCGTTGACCTTCGGCGGGTCCGGAGTGTCGGTGATCGGCATCATCTCCACCGTCGGCCTGTCGATGTTCCCGTTCATCCTGCCCAGCACGATCGACCCGTCGTCCAGCCTGACGGTGTGGAACTCATCCTCTACCCATCTGACCCTGTTCATCATGCTGGGGGTGACCATCGTCTTCCTGCCGCTGATCCTGATCTACACCTCGTGGGTCTACAAGGTGCTGTGGGGCCGGAGCACCATCGCTGACTTCAAGACCAATCCCGACCTGTACTGACCGAGCCGAGGAGCTGACCTGATGTGGTATTTTGCCTGGATTCTCGGCCTTGGCCTGGCGGTCGCCTTCGGAATCCTGAACGGCCTCTGGCACGAGTTCCATCTGTTTGACGAGGGCGACGAGGGCGAGTCCCGGCCCGAACCTGTAACTCCGGATGCACCGGACACCCCGGGGGCCTGACCGGCCCCCATTTGCCAGACGGAGATGCACCGATGACGACCGAAATCACGCCCATTCATAGTGGGGCCGTGGCCGCGATCGTGGCCCTGATGGATTCCCAGCGCCTGCTGACGCTGGGGGTCAACCGTCCCGACGGCTGGCCCCAGGTGACTACGGTCGGCTACGTCAATGACGGCCTCAACATCTATATGACCGTCGCCCGTGACAGTCAGAAGCTGGCCAATATCCTGATCGATCCGCGCGTCTCGATCGCCATTCGCAGTGAGGCCGGCCAGGGCGACGCCGTTGGCCTGTCGCTGGCGGGCGAGGCCACCGAGGTCAAGGACCCGTTCCTGATCGAAGGCATCAACCGCCTGGTCGCGGCCCGCTATCCCGATGTGAACGTCTATTGTCCCAGTGGGTGACTCGGTCGCCGTCATCCATGTGGCCCCGCTGATCATCGCCCCCGTGGCCGTGGCCGACGGCCGCAGCCGTCCGCAGATCTTCGCGGTCGGCGGAGGCACCCGCGACGTCGCCGGTCCGGACGGGGTGTCGCGGCTGTTCTAGGGCGAAACCGGCCGGGTTGGACGGCGTCCCGCCCGACCGGGTGTCACTCTGGACTGGGGGTCGGTCCGCTGGGTGGCGCGACCGGCGCTGATCTGGATCAAGGCCATCCCCGGTCCGGCGGGCCAGTGTGACGCAGCGGACGTCCGGACAGCCGCTGCAAACCCGGGAGCAATCTCTTGAGCTACAAACTCATCATGGCCCTGGCCGGTGGCGGGCCCGAAGATGCCGAGACCCTGACCTTCGCCGCCGCCCTGGCGGTGCAGCACGGGGCCGTGGTCCAGGTGTTGCCGATTCACCCGGACGCCGCCGTCGATCTGATCGCCCTGGGCATGACGCTGGGAACCGTGCTCTCGCCCGAGATGCAACAGAGCCTGTCCGAGGCCCAGAGCCACTGCCAGGCGCGGATCGACACGGCCGCCCGGGCCGCCGCCGGTGCTGTTGATCTGGCCTTCGGTGACGGCGCGGACGGGCCCCGGATGATCGTCCACCCGCACAGCACCATGCCGGTCGAGGACCTGGCGCGGGCACTCGTGCTGGCCGATCTGGTGGTCATCGGTCAGGGCTATCTGCGCGGCCCGGGGCGCGACGGCCGGGTTCTGGGTCAGGTCCTGCTGGACCAGCGCGTGCCTGTATTGATCGCCCGCGGTCAGCCGGAGCAACTCACGGGCCGTATTGCCATCGCCTGGAACGGCAGCGTCGAGGCCGGCCGCGCCGTGCACGGGGCCCTGCCGCTGATCGCGAGGGGGTCGGACCTGATCCTGCTGCAATCCGGGCGCGGCGAGCTTGCGGCGGACGGGGCCACAGGCATCGACCGGCTGAACAGCTGGCTGCACCTGCACGGCGCGGGTCCCGGGCGACCGGTTCCGGTGACCGGTCCCTCGGTGGAAGCGGCCCTGGTCCAGGGTGCGCGGGACCATGATGTCGGCCTGCTCGTGGCCGGGGCCTGGGGGCATTCGCGGCTCAGGCAGGCGATCTTCGGCGGGGCGACCCGCGCCTTCCTCGATGACGCCGACGGCCCCAGCCTGTTGCTCGCCCACTGATGCCTGACCCGTCCTACTGGCCCGTCGACCCGCTTATCCTGCCGGCCTTCCTGCTGGCCATGGTGCTGATCGAACTCACCCCGGGCCCCAACATGGGCTATCTCGCCCTGGTTTCGACGGCGCGCGGTCGCAAGGCCGGCGCGCTGACCGTGGTCGGGATCACCATCGGCCTCAGCCTCTATCTGGCGGTGTCGATCTACGGCCTGACCGGGACGCCGCTGGCCTCGCCGACGGTGCTGTGGGGCCTCAAATGGGCGGGTGTCGGCTATATGCTGTGGCTGGCGCTCGAAGCCGTGTTGCCCAGGCGCACGACCGGTCCGGCGGTGCCGATTGTCCCCTTCGCCGGCGGCCGCCAGGTGCTGCGCGGGATCATCGCCAACATCCTCAACCCCAAGGCGGCCCTGTTCTATGTGGTGCTGCTGCCGGGCTTCATCCGTTCCGGCTTCGCATCGACCCGGACCCAGATGACAATTCTGGGCGGGACCCACATCCTGATCAGCATCGTCGTGCACCTGTCGATCGTGTTCGGGGCCGATGGTGCGGCCGCGCGCCTGTCGGCCCGGGGCCGGAACATCATGCGTTGGGGCCTGGCGTTCGGCCTTGCCGCCGCGGCCGTCTGGGTGGCCTTCGCCCACGGCGGTCCGGCTGAAATGTCTGCCCCATGAGCCTGTTCCTGACCTTCCACGGCGCCGCCGGCTGTGTCACCGGCTTCTGTGCCCTGCTGCAGACCGACCACGGCCGCTTCCTCGTCGACTGCGGCCTGTTCCAGGGCCCCAAGACGCTGAAGGCGCTGAACCACGGCGAATTTCCTTTCGAGGCCCGCGACATTGACGGGGTCTTCCTGACCCATGCCCACATCGACCATTCCGGTCTGCTGCCGAAGCTGGTTCGCGCCGGCTATCGCGGGCCCATCTATGCCACCCGGCCAACACGGGACCTGTGCGCGGTCATGCTCGAGGACTTGGCCGGGATTCAGGAGGGGGATGTCGCCCACCTGAACCGCCGCAACGAGCGTCGCGGTCTCCCCCGGGTTGAACCCATCTATTCCACCGCCGATGTCGAGCCGACCCTGCGCCTGTTCGAGACCATGAAATTCAATGAAGCGGTCGAGGTCGTGCCGGGGATCACGGCACGCTACTGGCCCGCCGGACATTTGCTGGGAGCCGCCTCGGTCGAACTGATCGTCGAGGATGACGGGGTGCCGGTGCGGTTGCTGTTCTCCGGCGACCTCGGTTCGGGTCACCAGCCCTTCCTGCCGATCCCGGACGGCCCCGTCGGCGTCGACCACCTGGTGATGGAGTCCACCTATGGCGACCGCGATCGCAATGATCTTGATCTCCCCGAACGTCGCGCGGCCCTGGCTGAGGAACTGCGCCTGGCCAGGGCCGCCGGGGGGCCGCTGCTGATGCCGAGCTTCGCCGTCGGTCGGGCCCAGGAGCTGATCCTCGACCTGCTGGCGGTGATGGAGGCCGAGCCCGAACTGACCGGTGAAATCTTCCTCGATTCGCCGCTGGCCATCGAGGCCACCGACGTCTTCCTGCAGCGTGGCTGGAACATCGACGCTGCGGAAAACCCTTACAGCGCGCTTCGCCATGCGCCGCGGCTGCACTATCTGATGCGGCCCCAGGAAAGTGACCGTCTGGACCGGCTGCGCGACTGGCATATTATCCTCGCCGGTAGCGGGATGTGTGATGCGGGCCGGATCCGCAAACATCTGAAGCGGCTGCTGTGGCGACGCGAAACCACCCTGCTGATTACCGGCTTCCAGGCAGCCGGGACCCTGGGTCGTCTGCTGATGAGCTCACCTCGCCATGTGCGCATCCAGGGCGCCGACGTCCGGGTTCATGCGCGTATCCGGACACTGGACCTCTATTCCGGCCATGCTGACGCTACGACCCTGGTGTCCTGGCTCCAGGCCCGCGCACCGGTCACCGGCAAGGTCTTCCTCGCCCACGGTGAGCCCGACGCCGTGCTCGCCCTGACCGGTCGTCTGGTCGAGGCCGGGATTGCGGCCGATGCCGTGATCGCGCCGGAACTGGACCAGACCTTCGCCCTGACCGGCGCCACGGCGACGCGGATCGAGGGTCGGGCGGCCCGAATTCTGCCCGGGGCGGCGACCCGGGCCGACTGGTACAATGCCCGGGCCGATCTGCTCAGCACGATGAACGAGGCGCTGCAGGCCCTCCCCGACGACGACCGGCGCCTGGCTGTCATCGCGGCGATGAAGGCGGCCCTGCTGAAGCCGCCAGTCGTCACCAACCCCCAGGAGCCGGCCCATGACTGACACCCCGTCCAACGCCGCCCAGCAGGCGTCGCCGTCCTACCGGCTTCCGGCGCTCGATACGGACTTCCTGCTCGGCGACTCCATGCGCGCGGTGCGGTTCCAGCTGGAGTTCGCCAAGGCTGATCTGGCGTTGCGGGCCTGGGGCGTGCGCTCGACCGTGGTGGTGTTCGGCAGTGCCCGGGTGCACGAGGACGGACCGCCCGGTCATGCCCGCTGGTACGCCGAGGCGCGTCGCTTCGGGGCCCTGGCCTCACAGCTCGGCGGGGCCATGCGCGATATCGGCCAGGTGCGCGACAATGTCATCGCCACCGGTGGCGGCCCCGGCATCATGGCCGCCGCCAACCGCGGCGCGACCGAGGTCGGTGCCCCGTCGATCGGCTTCAACATCACCCTGCCGCATGAGCAGGAGCCCAACCCCTGGTCGACGCCGGACCTGACCTTCCGCTTCCATTATTTCGCGATGCGCAAGATGCATCTGGCGATGCGGGCCAATGCGCTGGTCATCTTTCCCGGCGGCTTCGGCACGCTCGATGAATTGTTCGAGATCCTGACCCTGCGCCAGACGGAAAAGTCTCAACCGATCCCGGTGGTGCTGGTCGACGAGGCGCACTGGCGTGCCGTCGTCGGCTTCGACGCCCTGGCCGAGGCCGGGCTGATTGCCGCGTCCGACCTTGACCTGTTCCGCTTCGCCGAAACTGCCGAAGGAGCCTGGCAGGCACTGCTGGACAGCGGGCTCAAGCCGCATCCGCCAACTGACTACGTCCCGGTGCCCTGAGGCACCGGGAGCAATGGTCTTCTAGAGATTCAGCAGGGCCGGATCGCCGCCCTGGGCCGCGATATTGACGCTGATCGCCTGTTCCGAGGCGTAGCGGATCAGGCTGTTGGGACCGCCGGCCTTGGGTCCGGTGCCCGACAAACCCTCGCCGCCGAACGGCTGGACCCCGACAACGGCCCCGGTGATGCTGCGGTTCACATAGACGTTGCCCGCCGGCACCAGCCGGACCACATCATCGGCAAAGGCCTCGATGCGGCTGTGCACGCCCAGCGTCAGACCGTAGCCGCGCCCGGCCAGCTTGCCGGCGACGGTGATCAGGTCCTCGGGGTCGTAGCGATAGATGTGCAGGATCGGGCCGAACACCTCGGACTCGAGGAAGTCGGGCGTCGGAATTTCGGCGATGGTCGGCGCGAAATATTCGCCGGTGCCGTGGCCGCAGTTGGCGCTGTCGGCGAATTCGGCCCGGGCCAGAACCTTGGCCTCCTTTTCCAGCCGTACCAGGTGAGCCTCCAGCACTTCGCGCAACTCGGCGTCGATGACCGGGCCGACGTCGGTGGACGGGTCGGCCGGGTCGCCGACCACCAGGGTCGCCAGCGCGCCCTTCAGCCCCTCGATCAGCCCCTTGGCCAAGTCCTTGGGCACATACAGGATGCGCAGGGCCGAGCAGCGTTGACCGGCGCTGCCGAAGGCCGAGTTGATCACATCGTCCAGTACCTGTTCGCGCAGGGCGGTGGTGTCGACGAACATCGCGTTCAGTCCGCCGGTTTCGGCGACGAAGGGGATGATCGCCCCGGGACGGTTGGCCAGGGCGATATTGATGGCACGGGCGGTATTGGTGCCGCCGGTGAAGGCGATCCCGTCGATGCCCGGATGGTTGACCAGGGCCGCGCCCACGGTCTCGCCGCGACCGGGAATCAGGGCGATCAGCTCCGGCTGCAGTCCGGCCTTGAGGAACAGGCGCACGGCTTCGGCGGCGATCAGCGGGGTCTGCTCGGCCGGCTTGGCCAGTACCGCATTACCGGCCGCCAGGGCGGCGGCGATCTGGCCGGTGAAGATGGCCAGCGGGAAGTTCCACGGGCTGATGCAGGCGAACACGCCGCGACCGTGCAGCATCAGCTGGTTGGTCTCGCCGACCGGCCCGGTCAGGACCTCGGGTCCGGCGAACTGGGTCTCGGCCAGCATCGCGTAGTAGCGGCAGAAGTCGGCGGCCTCGCGCACCTCGGCGACGCCGTCATTCAGCGTCTTGCCGGCTTCGCGCGCCAGCAGGGCGACCAGTCGGTCCATGTCGGCCTCGAGGGCGTCGGCCATGTTGCGCAGCACGATGGCCCGCGCCGCGCCGCCGGCCCGGTCCCAGACGATGTGGGCGCGCGCGCCCAGTTCGATGGCCTGGTGGATCTCGGTGTCGGTGGCCTCGGACACATAGCCGAGCACGCTGTTGCAGTCCGACGGGCTGATCACGTCGGAGGGATTTTGACCGGCGCGCAACACGCCGCTGATGATCGGGCCGGAGTTGAGCTTCTCGCGGTCGATCAGCTCCAGGGCCACGGCGTGGCGTTCGCGTTCGTCGACCTGGGAATAGTCACGGCCGAGGGAGTTCAGACGATTTCCGTACATATGCTGGGGGACCGGAATTTCGCGGGGTGAGGACCGGGCTGGGCTTCCAGCTCGGTGACGGGATCGAAGGCGACGTTGGTGGCCGGCACCCGCTCGTCGAGCAGGGCGTGAACGAACGAGGGAATTGGCCCCGTTTTCAAGCAGGCGACGCACCAGATAGGGCAGCAGTTCCTCATGACCGCCGACCGGCGCATAGGCGCGGATCGACATGTCCTCGAGTTCCCAGACCGCTTCGGCCGCATCGTACAGGGGCTCGCCCATGCCGTGCAGGCGCTGGAACTCGATCTTGACGTCGGCCGCCCTGGCCATCCGGTGCACCGCCGCCAGTGACACGGCGTTGTGGGTGGCGAACTGGCCGTACAGATGTGGTGCGGCATCGATCAGGGCGCGGGCGCACACCAGATAGTTGACGTCGGTGGCGACCTTGGTCGTGAACACCGGATAGTCGGGGCGGCCGGCGATCTGGGCGCGCTTGATCTCGGTGTCCCAGTAAGCGCCCTTGACCAGCCGGACCATGATCCGGCGGCCGGACTGTTTGGCCAGGGCGGTGACCCGGGCGATGACCTCGGGCGCGCGCTTCTGATAGGCCTGCACCGCCAGGCCCAGCCCCTTCCACTCGCCCAGCTCGGGGTCGTTGGCCAGCCGGTCCAGCAGCTTCAGCGACAGGGCCAGCCGGTCGGCTTCCTCGGCGTCCATGCGGAAATTGATGTCGTATTTGGCGGCGATCAGGGCCAGCCGCTTGACCCGCGGATACAGCTCGTCCCAGACCCGGGCTTCCTGGGTCGCCTCATAGCGCGGGCACAGGGCCGACAGCTTGACCGACACGCCGTGACCCGTCTGCGGGCCGCGCATGCTGTCGGTGTCGCGCCGCACCTGGCCGACGGCCTCGATGGCCTCGGCATAGATCTTCTCGTAGCGAACGGCGTCCTCGCTGGTGCGGGCCCCTTCGCCCAGCATGTCGAAACTGCACAGCCAGCCTTCACGGGCCGAACGCTTCAGCGCCCCCTTGATGGTACGGCCGACAACGAACTGTTCGCCCATCATCCGCACCGCCGCGGCCACGGCCTGGCGGATCACCGGCTCGCCGATCCGGCCCGCCACACGACGCAGGAAGCTGGGCAGGTCGCGCTTGGCGTCCTCGTCGACCTCGACCAGCTTTCCGGTCAGCATCAACCCCCAGGTCGAGGCGTTGACGAACAGGCTTTCGGACTGGCCCAGATGCTTGGCCCAGTGGGCCGAACAAATCTTCTCCGAAATCAGCCGGTCGCGCGTCTCCTCGTCGGGAATGCGCAGCAGGGCCTCGGCCATACACATCAGGGCCAGACCCTCGCGGGTGCCCAGCGAGAACTCCTGCAGGAAGCTCTCGATCACGCCCTGGCGATGGTTGTCCTTGCGGGCCCGCTCGACCAGCT
This sequence comes from Brevundimonas sp., assembly GCA_034676465.1. Lineage (GTDB taxonomy): Bacteria > Pseudomonadota > Alphaproteobacteria > Caulobacterales > Caulobacteraceae > Brevundimonas. The sequence continues at coordinate 71,737 of JAUCCG010000036.1, forward strand.
CGACGGCCTCGGCGGCCACCGACTCGCGCTCGGCCGGCGTCAGCGGCACCCTGGCCAGCAGCTCGGCCACGGCCTCATGCTCGTCACGGAACTTGCCGCGATCAATCTCGTCCCAATGGGCGAGGCTCGAGGGCAAAAACGCGGCAGCCGTCATGCAAACAAAATCCAGATTTCGGGGCGAGGGTGGTGGACCCTGCCGGTTATGAGGGGCCTATTGAGCCCGTATGGCAAAATTCGTTCGGTCCCGGCTACCATCTTCCAACGGCCGGGACAAAGCCCCTTCCGCGACGTAATGAAGCGGACCCCAGATCATGCTAAGTCGTAACGTCGTGACCGATCCCGCCACCGCCCAATTCCGCCCCGAAGGCCAGCCGGTCGGACGGGTCATCGCCATGCCGGCCGACACCAATCCCGAGGGGGACATCTTCGGCGGCTGGCTGCTGGCCCATATGGATCTGTGCGGTGCGACGCCGGCTTTCGAGCGCGCCCAGGGCCGATGCGCCACCATCGCCGTTGACGGTATGGTCTTCCTGCAGCCGGTCTCGGTCGGCGACGAGGTCAGCATCTATGCCCGGGTGGTCCACACCGGCCGCACCTCGATCCGGGTCAAGGTCGAGGCGTGGAAACGCACCCGGGGCCAGCATCTGGCCGAGTCGGTTCGCGTCACTGACGGAGTGTTCACCTATGTGGCCATCGGTGCCGACCGCAAACCGCGTCTCCTCCCGGCCGAGGGCTGACACGCCGACTTCGGCGAGCAGGCGTGAAATCTTGACGTTTGGCCCCGCGCCACCTACCTGCAGACCATGGCCATTCGTCGCATCCTGACCGTCGATAACGCTGCCGATACGGCAGTGCTCAAGCAGATTTCCGCCCCCGTGGCCGAGGTCGACGACGACGTGCGCGCCCTGATGGATGACATGCTCGAGACCATGTATGCCGCGCCCGGCATCGGTCTGGCCGCCGTTCAGGTCGGCGATGTCCGCCGCGTCATCGTCATGGATCTGAACGATCGGGTGCTGGAGGGCGAAGACGTCGCCCCCGAGCCGGTCGAGGGCGAGGCCGAGGATCATTCGCGCCGCAACCCGCGCTATTTCGTCAATCCCGAGATCCTGTGGGCCTCGGACGAGATCTACGCCTACGAGGAAGGCTGCCTGTCGGTGCCGGAATATTTCGACGAGGTCGAACGCCCGGGCAAGGTGCGGCTCCGCTATCTCGACTACAACGGCAAGACCGTCGAGGAAGAGGTCGAGGGCCTCTATGCCGTCTGCATCCAGCATGAGATGGATCACCTCGAGGGTGTACTGTTCATCGATCACCTGTCGCGCCTGAAGCGCGAGCGGGCGGTGGCCAAGGTCAAGAAACTGGCCAGGATGGCCGCCTGATGGCCCGTCGCGGCGGAAAGTCCCGGATCATCGATCCCGCCGGTCGTCGGCGTCTGACCCGGTCGGAAAAGGTCGGTATCGGCAGTGTCGTGACCCTCGTCGGGGTCGGGGTACTGGGTCTGGTCGCCGGCCTGCTGCTGGACCGGATGCTCAATTTCAACTCCGCCCTCGACGTCGGTGGCGAGTGGGATGAGGGCGGCGGCGTCGACACACGCTGGCAGTAGGCCGCAACCCCGGCTAAAGGGCGGGTCATGCGCCTCGCCTTCATGGGTACCCCCGAATTCGCCGTGCCGTCACTGGCCGAGATCATTGCCTCCGGCCATGAGGTCGTGGGCGTCTGGTCACAGCCGCCCCGTCCGCGGGGCCGCGGCCAGAAATTGACCCCGTCGCCGGTCCAGGCCTTTGCCGAGATCATGGGCCTGCCGGTGTTCACGCCGGAGTCGATGAAGGCACCCGAGGCGATCGCCGCCTTTCAGGCGCTGGACCTCGATGCCGCCTGCGTCGTCGCCTATGGCCAGATCCTCAAACGCGACGTGCTCGAGGCCCCGCGACTGGGCTGTTTCAACCTGCACGGCTCCCTGCTGCCGCGCTGGCGCGGGGCCGCCCCGATCCAGCGCGCCATCATGGCCGGTGACGCCGAGACCGGTGTCCAGATCATGCGCATGTCCGAGGGCCTGGACGAGGGCGACATCCTGCTGTCCGAGACCCTGACCATCCGGCCCGACGACACCGCCGCCACCCTGTCGGAGCGTATGGCCACGGTCGGGGCCGGTCTGTGGCCGCGCGCCCTGGGGGCCATCGATCGCGGCGGGGTCACCACGCCCCAGACCGGCGAACCCACCTATGCGAAAAAGATCATCCCGACCGAGGCCAGGATCGACTGGACCCGACCGGCCGCGACGGTCGACGCCCATATCCGCGGCCTGTCGCCCTTTCCCGGGGCCTGGTTCCACGCCCCCGGCCCCGACGGGACGGTGCGGGTCAAGGTGCTGATGTCGACCCCGGCGAGCGGCGAGGGCGCGCCCGGCACGGTGCTGGATGACGGTCTGACCGTGGCCTGCGGCGACGGCGCTGTACGGTTGTTGCGGGTCCAGCGTGAAGGAAAGGCGGCCCAGGCCCCCGACGAATTCCTGCGCGGCTTCGCCCTGCCGGCCGGAACGCGGTTGTCGCCCTCAGACAGCGATCCTGTCATCCCCGCGCAGGCGGGGACGCGCGGCGAGCGATAGGGAAGCCAGAATGCCCCGCTACCGTCTGACCCTCGAATATGACGGTCGCGCCTATCACGGCTTTCAGGCCCAGGACGGTCTGCCGACGGTCCAGGGGGCGATCGAGACGGCGATCACCGGCTTCAGTGGCCAGAGCGTGCGCATCGCCGCCGCCGGCCGCACCGACACCGGGGTTCACGCCACCGGCCAGGTGATCCATCTGGATCTCGACAAGGCCTGGCCCGCGGTCACGGTGATGAATGCCCTCAACGCCTGGCTGATGCGCGAGGCCGTGGCGGTGCTCGACTGCGTGGTGGTTGCCGACGACTGGCACGCGCGCTTCTCGGCCACCGGCCGCCGCTATCTGTTTCGCCTGCTCAACCGTCCCGCCCCGCCGGTGCTCGACGCGGGCCGGGTCTGGCATGTGAAAAAGCCGCTGGACGCCGACCGCATGCAGGCCGCGGCCCTGACCCTGGTCGGGCTGCACGACTTCACCACCTTTCGCGACATCGGCTGTCAGGCCAAATCGCCGCTGCGCACGCTCGACATCGCCCGGGTCACCCGGGTCGCGGACGAGGTCCATCTTGAGTTCGAGGCGCGCAGCTTCCTGCACAGCCAGGTCCGCTCGATGACCGGAACCCTGGTTCAGGTCGGGCTCGGCCGCTGGAGAGTGGATGACGTCGCCGCCGCCCTGGCCGCCCGCGACCGCGCCGCCTGCGGCCCGGTGGCCCCGCCGGACGGCCTGTATCTGACCGGGGTCGCCTATGACCCGCCGGCCGCGCCTTCCGCCGCATAGCCAGAAGCGGGGTCAATCTGCTAGCAGCCCCCTATGACCCAGCCCGCCCACACCGCCGCCCGCCGCATCGTCGATACCCTCGTCATGAACGGCATCGACCGCGTCTTCTGCGTGCCCGGCGAAAGCTATCTGGCCGTGCTCGACGCCCTCGCCGATGTGCGTGACAAGATCCAGGTCATCGCCTGTCGCCATGAGGCCGGGGCCGCCAACATGGCCGAGGCCTATGGCAAGCTGACCGGCAAGCCCGGCGTCTGCATGGTCACCCGCGGACCCGGTGCCACCCACGCCGCGATCGGGGTGCACACGGCGCATCAGGACTCGACGCCGATGATCCTGTTCGTCGGCCAGATCGCCCTGACCGACCGCGGGCGCGGGGCCTTCCAGGAGGTCGACTATCGCGAGGTGTTCGGCGGCCTGGCCAAATGGGCGACCGAGATCGAAAGCCCCGAGCGCACCGTCGAGGTGGTCGAGCGCGCCTTCGCCACCGCCCTGCAGGGCCGGATGGGCCCCGTGGTCATCGCCCTGCCCGAGGACATCCTGCACGCCGACGGCGGCCCCGCCCCGATCCGGCCGGTGACGCCTGCAAAGGCGGCGCTGGACCCGGCGTTTGTCGAAGCGGTGCGCGCGCGACTGGCCAGGGCGGAACGCCCGCTGCTGGTGTTGGGCGGCTCGGGCTGGAGCGAAGAGGCCGCCACAGCCATCGGTGACTGGGCCGAGCGCATCGGCCTGCCGGTCAGCCTGTCGTTCCGGCGCAAGGACCTGTTGTCCAACGCCCGCCCCAACTACGCCGGCGACCTCGGTCTCGGCTGCAATCCAAAGCTGACGGCGCGGGCCAAATCGGCCGACCTGATCCTCGCCATCGGGGCCCGCCTCGGCGAGAATCCGACCCAGGGCTACACCCTGTTCACCCGCGAACAGACCGCCGAACGACTGATCCACATCCACCCCGGGGCCGAGGAACTGGGCCGGGTCTGGACGCCGCTGATGAGTGCCACCGCCGACAATTCGCTGGCGGCCCTGGCCCTGTCGTCGATCGATCCGGGCCGCGACTGGCAGGATCAGGCCGCCGCCGCCCACGCCGACTACCAGGCCTTCTCGACCCCGGTACCGGTCACCGGCGCGGTCAATATGAGTGACTGCATGGCCCACCTCGGCGAGGTGCTGCCGCCGACCGCCATCGTCACCAACGGCGCGGGCAATTTCGCCGCCTGGCTGCACCGCTTCTATCGCCACCGCGCCTGCCGCACCCAGCTGGCCCCGACCTCGGGGGCCATGGGCTACGGCTACCCCGCCGCCCTCGCGGCCAAGAGCGTGCACCCCGACCGCGACGTCATCTGCATCGCCGGCGACGGCGACTATCTGATGACCGGGCAGGAGATCGCCACGGCGGTCCAGTACGGCATCAATGTCGTGGTCGTGGTCGTCGACAACGGCACCTTCGGCACCATCCGCATGCACCAGGAAGGCCACTATCCGGGAGCGGAACGGGTCATCGCCACCGATCTGAAAGAATCCCGACTTCGTCAAATACGCCGAAGCTTTCGGGGCCTTCGGTGTGCGCTGCGAGACGACCGAGGCCTTCCCGGCCGCCCTCGCTGCGGCGCGGAACGCAGGCCGCCCCGCGCTCGTTCATCTGCTGACTTCGGCCGAGGATATCGCGCCCAACCGCACCATCACCGGCCTGCGCTCAAAATAGGAGCCGCCATGCGCGTCCTGCCCGTTGTGCTCGCTTCGTCCGCCTTGCTCGCCGCCTGCGCCACGTCGACGGTGCCCGGCCCCCGCGGCGCGCCCATGGTCGATAGCGGCAACGATTGCGCCGTGATCGCCGCCGTCGCGCGCGAACACTACAGGTTCAACACCACGGACAGCCTGCCGCCGCCGCTGTGGCTGGACGGTGAGGGCAGTGGCTGGGCTCCGCGCTGTGACTGGGGCCGCCACGGTCTCCACCTCCCCGAAATCCACGACCCCGCCCGGACCCCGGCCTCGACGAGCCAGCCACTGCGCTGGGTCCAGTTCAAACAGCCGCGCTATGACGGGCAGGGCGCGCGGATCGACAGCGCCATCATGCATGGCCCGCTCGCCGGCAACGGCATCCAGTGCCGCGTCCGCTCGGGTTTCGCCGGCTGGACCGTCAGCGACTGCCGCATCACCTGGGTCAACTAGGCCCGCGCCAGGGGTTGCGCCGCCGCGGGTGAGCAGGGATGGTCGCCGCTGCTTTTACCGGGGGTCCCATGCGCCGCGTCCTGATTTCGTCTGTTTCCGTCCTGCTTCTGGCCGCCAGCGCCGGCGTCGCCGTGGCCGTGCCCCCCGCCATCGACCCGGTCGTCGCTCCGGCCGCGAGCGAGGACGCCCGTCTGAACGCCTTTTTCGAACAGGCCTTCATGGAACGGATCGCGCTCAGCCCGCAGACGATGACCTCGCTCGGCATCAAGACGGATTACGACCGGCTCGACGACACCACGGACGCGGCCGCCGATCGCCAGCTGGCCCTGGCCGAGCGCCAGCTGGCGCGCCTGAACGACGAATTCAATCCGCAGACGCTGAGCGAGGGCAGCCGGCTGTCGTGGCGTCTGTTCGAATACGGGGTCGAGCAGGCGCGCCTGTCGAACCAGTGGCGCGACTGGGGCTTCCAGTTCGCCGCCAACGGCAATCCGACGACCCGACTGCCGGTGTTCATGATCAACAACCACCGCGTCGACAGCGTCGCCGACGCCGACGCCTATGTCGCGCGCCTGATCGAGGCCGAACGGGTCATGGGCGAGATTTCGACCACATTGCGGGCCCGCGCGGCCAAAGGGGTGGTCTCGCCGGACTTCGTGTTCGCGCCCTCGATCGACGACACCCGCGCCGTCATCACCGGGGCCCCGTTTGACGACGGGCCGGACAATCCGGTCTGGGCCGATTTCCGCAAGAAGGTCGAGGCCCTCGATACTGACGGGGCCACCAGGGCCCGGCTGATGGGCGAGGGACGGGCCGCCCTGACCGGTCCGTGGCAGCGTGGCTACACCGGTGTGCTGGCCGCTCTGACCGAGGTCGGGGCCCGGGCCGCCGCCATGCCCGACAACAGCGCCGGTGTCTGGCGGCTGCCGGACGGCGAGGCCTATTACAATGCCCGCCTCCAGCTCTCGACCACCACCGACCTGACCGCCGACCAGATTCACGACATCGGCCTGGGCGAGGTCGCCCGACTCCAGGGCGAGATGCAGACGGTCATGGACCAGGTCGGCTTCACCGGCTCGCTGCAGGCGTTCTTCACCCTGCTCAAGACCGACCCGCAGTTCCAGTATCCGAACACGCCCGAGGGCAAGGAACAGTATCTGACCGACGCCCGCGCCTTCATCGCCCAGGTGATGGACGCCGCGCCGCAGTGGTTCAGCGACCTGCCGGAATCGGCGCTCGAGGTCCGGGCCGTCGAGCCGTGGCGCGAAGCCACCGCCTCGATCGCCTTCTACAACTCCCCCGGCCCCGGACGGTTCGCGTCCGGGCATCTACTACGTCAACCTGTCCGACATGACCCAGGTGCTGAAGCCCCAGATCGAGGGCATAAGCTATCACGAGGGCGCGCCGGGCCACCATTTCCAGATCGCCTTTGCCCAGGAGATGGAGGACCTGCCTCGCTTCCGTCGTTTCGGCGGCTATGGCGCCTATGCCGAGGGCTGGGGACTCTATGCCGAGCAACTGGGCAGGGAGATGGGCTTCTATCAGGACCCCTATTCCAACTTCGGCCGACTCTCGACCGAACTGTGGCGCGCGGTGCGTCTGGTGACCGACACCGGCCTGCACGCCAAACGCTGGAGCCGCGAACAGGCGATCGCCTATTTCCGCGAAAACTCGCTGCTGTCCGAACGCGACATCGTCAAGGAGGTCGAGCGCTACATCACCAACCCGGGCCAGGCGACCAGCTACAAGATCGGCGAGCTGAAGATCCTGGAACTGCGGTCCCGCGCCCGCGCCGCCCTCGGCGACCGCTTCGATATCCGCGACTTCCACGCCGTGGTGCTGGGCTCCGGCTCGGTGCCGCTGGAGGTACTGGAAGACCAGGTCGACGCCTGGATCGCGGCGGGCGGCGGCGCGCCCGCGCGCTGACACCGGCACGCTGTCTTGAGAGATGGCAGCGCGCCCTGCTCGACTAGGAGGGTGGCGGGCAGGATCGCGGTGGTGACGGCGGGGAGAAGGGGGCCTGCTGCACGACCATCATCATCTCGGATTTCACGGGCACCGTCGCCGGATCGACCGCCGCGTAGGCCACGCGGTTGGCGGCGAACAATTGCTCGCGCCGGGCACGCGTCAGGGTGTCGATGGCCGCTTCGTTCCAGCGTTGCCCGGTGTCGTCTTCAAGCGCCAGGACGAAGCGACCGCCGGCCGCCATGGCCTCCAACAGGCCCGGCGTGGCCACCGCTCCGGGTCCTCTGGCTCCCGTGGAACCCGTGGACCAGTCCTGACTCCGGTCGGGTCCGGCCGGAACGCTCGTACGGAAGCCCCGCCAGACCTGACCGGCGGGACCGATCATCACGGACTGAACCCAGCTATCGCGGTTCCGGCAATAGGTTCCGAGCTTGACTGTCCATCCCACCGAGCGTGGTGCGCCGAGCTCGGTACCGTCGCTGTCGAAAAAGACGCTCAGGGAGTAGAGCGAATCCGGTGTGTTGCTCCCTGCCCTCAGGACCGCCTCACCCATCCGGGGCGGATTCCCTGAATCCCGGAAGATCTCGAGCGGCATCGTCGCCTGATGGACTGAAGGGCCGCCGACGCAGGCGGACAGGGCCAGCAGGGCGAACGGAAGCAACTGAGGGCGCATGGAGACTCCTGGCGATCGAGAGTCGATTTGAGTGTCCCGGCCGTGAAGGTCAATCACTGATCGCCCCTCGTCGTCAGTCCCGGCGCGGCGGGATCGTCTCGCCGCCGGCTCGCCTTTCCTGTATGAGCCGCCGCCATGCCCTTTACCGCCACCGTCCTGACCATGTTCCCCGAGGCCTTTCCCGGCCCGCTCGGCGTGTCGCTGATCGGCACCGCCTGGCGCGAGCGGAACCTGTGGGCGCTCGAGACGGTGGACATTCGCGCGTTTTCCGAAGATAAGCGCGGCTTCCTGGACGACACCCCCGCGGGTGGCGGCCCGGGAGCCGTGCTTAAAGCGGACGTGGTGGCCCGGGCGCTCGACAGTGTCTCAGGATCGCAACGGCCGCTTTTGTACATGAGTGCCCGGGGTCGGCCCCTGACCCAGGCACGCGTCAAGGAGTGGGCCCAGGCGGACGGGATCACCGTTCTCTGTGGCCGGTTCGAGGGGGTGGACCAGCGCGTGCTCGACGCGCGCGGGTTCGAGGAGGTCGCCGTCGGCGACGCGGTCCTGGCCGGTGGCGAGGCGGCGGCGATGGTGGTGATCGAGGCGTGCGTACGACTGATCCCCGGTGTTCTGGGCCAGGCCGAAAGCCTGTCGTCCGAGAGCTTCGAGGACGGCCTTCTGGAACATCCGCAGTACACGCGACCGCGGACGTTCGAGGGGCTGGAGATTCCCGAGGTGCTGCTGTCGGGCGACCATAAAAAGGTCGCGCAATGGCGTCAGGTGCAGCGGGAAGAGACCACGCGGGAGCGACGGCCGGACCTCTGGGCGGCGCATCTCGCACAGACGACCGCGGGGCATGACCCCGCCAAATCACAGGTAAAGAGCGCAAAGCTCGAGGAGAAGTAGCCATGAACATCATCCAGCAGATCGCGGCTGAAGAAAAAGCCCGTCTGACCGACATCCGTCCGATCCCGGCCTTCCAGCCCGGCGACACCCTGCGCGTCAACGTCAGGATCAAGGAAGGCGAGCGCGAGCGCGTCCAGGCCTTCGAAGGCGTCTGCATCGCCCGCGCCGGCGGCGGCATCAACGAGAATTTCACCGTCCGCAAGATCAGCTTCGGTGAGGGCGTCGAGCGCGTCTTCCCGCTGGTCTCGCCGATGATCGAGTCCATCGAGGTCAAGCGTCGCGGCGTCGTGCGGCGCGCCAAGCTCTATTACCTGCGCGACCGTCGCGGCAAAGTCGGCCCGGATCGCCGAGAAGCAGACCGTGCGCCCGGACAAGAAGGCCGTTTCCGTGCCGGAAACCGGCAAGGCCGAAAAGCCCGCCGTCGAAAGCTGATCCTTCCGGATCACCCCAATTGATCAAGGCCCCGGCGGGATCCGCCGGGGCCTTTTTCGTGGTCGGTCAGAGGGGCGCGTTGGAGTTCGCCAGCCGCGATTTATAGACCTGGAAGGTCTCTGCCACGTCCGGCGCGAGGCGGCGTGCGGCGTCCTTGTCCGCCTGCCCCTCATCGCTGTGCCCCAGCGCTTCCCGGACCAGCCCGCGACCGTAGAGGGAGGCGGCCTGGCCCGGCTCCAATGTCAACGCGCGGTCGTAGAGGGCGAGCGCCTCGGGCAAACGACCGAGCTGGAGCAGGACCATCGCGCGACTATCGAAAATTCCAGCGGACTCCGGTCGCAGGGCCAGGGCCGCATCGCAGTCCGCCAAGGCCTGTTCGAGATCGACACCGGCGACCGCCTGGGCCCAGCAGAGATTGTTGAGCAGGCCCGCGCTTCGATCCGCTATCGGGCGAACCGCCGCCAGATCCGCCCGCGCGCCGTCGTTGTTGTGCAGTCTGAATTGTTGAACCGCCCGATCGGTGAGGATGACTGGATGATCGGGTTCAAGCTCGAGCGCCCGGGTCAACGAGGCTTCGGCACCGGCAAAGTTACCGCGCGTTTCGCGCAAGGTGGCCTGGGCCTGCAACGCCTGTACCGAGGTCGGTTCACGCACGATCATGGCGTCTATCGCCGCACTCGCCTCATCGAAACGCTCGGCCGAGATCAGGATGGAAACCTCTCTCATTTCCAGATCAGCCTGCTGGGGGTTCAGTTCCCGGGTGCGTCTGACATCGATCAGGGCCTTGTCCCATTCCTTCATCCCGGCATAGGCATGGGCGCGGTAATCCATGGCGAAATAGTCATCGGGCCATGACCGAAGCAACATCGAGAACTCGACCACGGCATCGAGGTAGCGCTCTTCCTGAAGCGCGATAAGGCCGCGTCCGTTCAGCGCCACGCGTTCTTCAGAGTCCAGGTCGAGGGCCTTGTCGAAGTCGGCAGCGGCCTGTTCGAACTCACCGCGCCAGAACCGGACGATGCCCCGGTTGGCCCAGGCGTTGGCGTTGGACGGATCAAGCGCAATGGCGCGGTCGAACGCTGCAATCGCTTCGACCGGTTGTTTCGTGTCGGCCAGGGCCAGGCCCCGGTTGATCCAGGCCCGCGCGGTCGTGGGTTCGTCCGACTCCAGGGCGTTCAGGTCACTGAATGTGGCCTCATAGCCGGCCGGGACCAAGACCTCGGCCTTCAGCCGCCCGATGCGTCGCAACGGCTCCACGGCCGCCGCGCGTTCGGCCTCGGTCACCTCCGACCGCAGCGCCAGCGTTTCGCGCTCCATGACCACGCGTGCCCCGTCCAGGGTCGTGCGCCTGCGGTGATGGTAGGCTGCGGCCTCTTCGTCGATATCGACCGCATCGACGGAAAAGCCCTCGCCGTCCCCGGGGAGGATGATTGTGGTCCTGAACCGCGTGAACGCGGGATAGTTGGTGGTTCGTGGCAGATCCTGGAACGGACCGCCCTCCCGTCTGGCCCCCGCACTCCAGGACACGCGCGAGGTCGGAATCTCTATCCGCCGCGTACCCCCGGAGGCCCAGTCCAGCTTGATCTCACCCTGCACCGTCATCTGGAACAGGTTCCAGTCGGCGTCGTAAGCTGATGTCACGCTACTGATATCGAGTCCGCGGAGATGGCCCTGCCACATCGTGCGCATGTAGGTTTCGCGCTGGGCGGGGGACGCGACCGCAAACTGCATCTGCAGAAGGGCGGCTTGATCCCCGCGGTAGGTCATTTCCCCCGAAACCGGACCAGCGACGTATATGCCGTTCGACAGGTCGATCTCGACGCGGGTTTCACGCAGCGGCTCGGCCGGGAGCGGGGTCGGCATGCGGACAAGGTTCGCCCCGTTGCGGGAAACGGGCAGCACCCAGCCGTAGTCCAGCGGGGCGGGTGCGATCAGGGTGCGGTCACCGCTGCCCGTGCCGTCAAGCCAAACGGTCTGGCCGTCGACTTCTGCCTGTACGAAAACGTGGTTGAATGCGGACACGGAAGGAAGACGCTGATCCAGCGCATCGTCGAACGAATTGGCCAGCACCGCACGTGCCTCGACTCCCAATTCCCTGAGTAGCGCCAGCAGCAAGGCCGTCTTGCCCTTGCAGTCGCCGAGACGCCGTTCCCAGGTCTGGTCGGCGGTGGCCGGAACCAGCCCGCCCTCGTCCATCGCCAGCGCCAGATAACGCACCTCGTCCTGAACCAGCCGCAGGGCGGCCAGGACCTGGCCCGCTGTCGTCGGATGAGCCTCACGAAAAAGCGCCGCCTGCGCCCGCAACGGCGAGTCCGCCGCGAGCGTGGAGGCGTCCGCGTAAAGAGGCGCGAACACAGCCGCCAGGTCAGCCCAAGACCCATAGTCCGATCCCTCGATCTGGCGGATACGGCGATACCGAAGCGGGACATCGTCCGGTACCTGGAGCGGCTCAAGAGCGGTCTCCGAAATCTCGATTTCGGACAGACGACCTCGCCGGCGAACCACAGGAGTGGCCCAGTCATCGGACGTCTTCAGGCGAAGCCCGATCGCGGTGGGCCAGGACCCGTGCAGATAGTACTGGTCGACGATCGCCGGGAAGGCGCCGGCGGCAAAGAACTCCGCATGGGAGCCGAGCACCGGCATTCTCGATGTCACCGAATAGGCGAACTCCAGCCGGTCGCCGACCCTGAGGCCGTCCAACTGCATGGTCGCGGTCAGGACCCCGTCGAGGACCGCGGCCTCGAGATTCTGCTCGCGCCGAAGCACGGCGAGGACCTACCCGACG
>JAUCCG010000037.1:0-18763 GCA_034676465.1 Brevundimonas sp.
AGGTCGATCTCGGCTTTGTCGGCGAGCCGACCCGGGTCGATGCCAAGCTGATCGTGCGGCTGATCGACAGTGATGCCGACTGGGTGCCGGTCATCGCCCCGATCGGGGTGGCCGAGGACGGCCTGACCTATAACGTCAACGCCGACACGGTGGCCGGGGCGATCGCCGGGTCGCTGAGCGCAAAACGCATGCTGCTGCTGACCGACGTGCCCGGCGTGAAGGGCAAGGACGGCCAGATCATCCGCCAGATGAACGTCGACGAGGCGGAGGCGCTGATCCGCGACGGCACGGCGACCGGCGGCATGATCCCGAAGCTGCAGACCGCCGTCGCGGCTGTTCGGGCCGGGGGTCGAGGCGGTCGTCATTCTTGACGGCCGGCGGCCGCATGCCATGCTGGTCGAACTGTTCACCGAGCACGGGGCCGGTACCCTGGTGCAGGCGTGACGACAGCGACGGCCCGGCAAGCGATCACGTCACCCGGGATCGGCGCGGACCTCAGCCATATCCGCAGCTGGATTTTCGACCTCGACAACACCCTGTATCCGCCCGAGAGCCAGTTCATGAAACTGGTCGAGACGCGCATCAACCAGTACGTCGTGCGCACATCCGGCATGGCATCGGACGCCGCGATGCTCGTTCAGAAGGGCTATCTGCGCGACTATGGCACTTCGCTGGCCGGACTGATGGCCAACTACCGCGTCGACCCGCACGACTTTCTGGCCGAGGTCCACGATGTGCCGCTGGACGCCCTGGTTCCGGACCCCGGCATGCGGGCCGGACTGGAGCGGCTGGAGGGGCCACGGCTGATTTTCACCAACGGCTCGCTCGCCCATGCCGAGCGGGTGCTGGAGCGGCTGGAACTGAGCGATCTGTTCGACGGCCTGTTCGCGCTCGAGGACGCCGACCTGATACCCAAGCCGGACCCGCGGACGTTCGCGCGGATGACCGAACGGTTCGGGGTCGACCCGACCGGTGCCGCCTTCTTCGAGGACACGGTCCGCAACCTCGTCCCGGCCAAGGCCGTCGGCATGACCACCATCCTGGTCGGCGCGCATGCCTTCGACATCGAGGCCGACTTTGTCGACCATCGCACCCGGACGCTCGACACCTTTCTCGCCACAGCCATCCTGACACCAGGAGACATCGTCCCATGACCGACCTGACCGATCGCACCCATCTGGAAGCCGTCATCGAGGCCGCGTGGGAGGCCCGCGCAGACGCGTCACCGGCCACCCGGGGCGAGGTGCGCCACGCCGTCGAGGCTGCCCTGGCCCTGCTGGATTCCGGCCGGGCCCGCGTCGCCTCGCGCGGCACGGACGGCGTCTGGACCACACATCAGTGGCTGAAAAAGGCGGTGCTGCTGTCGTTCCGGCTCAATGACAACCGGATCATGCGCACGGATGAGCGCGGCCCGGCCAGCCCGCTGTCGTCGGACCATGCCGCCGGGCTGGGTCCGTTCTGGGACAAGGTGCCCAACAAATTGGGCGACTGGGGCGCGGCGGATTTCCGGAGCGCCGGCTTCCCGCGCCGTGCCGGGAGCGATCGTGCGCCAGGGGGCCTTCATCGGCCGCAACGTGGTGCTGATGCCCAGCTTCGTGAACATCGGGGCCTTCGTCGACGAGGGGTCGATGGTCGACGCCTGGGCCACGGTCGGGTCCTGCGCCCAGATCGGCAAGAATGTGCATCTGTCGGGCGGGGCCGGGATCGGCGGGGTGCTCGAGCCGCTGCAGGCCAATCCGACCATCATCGAGGATGGCTGCTTCATCGGAGCGCGGGCCGAGGTGGCCGAGGGCGTGATCGTGCGCGAGGGGGCCGTGCTGGCCATGGGCGTCTATCTGTCGGGCTCGACCCGGATCGTCGACCGCGCCACCGGCGAGGTGTTCCGTGGCGAGGTGCCGGCCTATTCCGTGGTGGTGCCCGGGGCCCTGCCCGATCCGAAGGGTGGCCCGTCGCTGTATTGCGCGGTGATCGTCAAACGCGTCGACGCCCAGACCCGGGCCAAGACCGGGGTCAATGAGCTGCTGCGGGATTGACGGCAGATACCACCTATGATGGTCTCCACGGTGGAGATCATCATGGGCGGTTATGTCACCAGATCACTCGATTTCACCGGACGCACCGGGGTGACCACCTATTGGCGGGCGCAACGCCCCCTGGCCCTGATCCTGCTCCTGGGCCCCGTCATCTCGATGACGCTTCTATTTAGCCCCCTGCCCAAGTGGACCGTCCTGATCGGGCTGATTCCGATCCTGTTCGTCTATATCGCCAGCATCGCCCTCGGCGTTCGCCGCCTGCATGATCGCAACCGGAGCGGCTGGTGGTTGGTGATCTACTCATCGCCGCTGGCCTTCTCCGGCGTCCTGTTCGTCCGGACGGGAGGTTTGCACGGGGACCCGTCGTCACCGGGTTTCATCGCCACGGCGATCGCGGTGCTGGCGGGCTTTGCCTTGTATGTGTGGGGATTTTATCCACATCGGCTTGCGCAAGGGCCGCCCCGCGCCGAACCGCTACGGTCCGGCACACCGATCTAGGTGAAGCCGTCAGAAGGCGTGTGACACCCCGGAACAGATCGGGCACAACCCGGCCATGCTCGCCGACTGGCCCACTGCCCCGCCCGCCACGGATACCGCCCTGCTGGAGACGGCCCGCGCGACGCTGGAGCGGGTCTGGGGGCATGCGGATTTCCGCGGTCTGCAGGCCGAGGTCGTGGCCGAGATCATGGCCGGGCGTGACGTGCTGGCGGTGCTGCCGACCGGCGGGGGCAAGAGCGTCTGCTACCAGATTCCGGCCATGCTGCGGCCCGGCATGGGTCTGGTCGTGTCGCCGCTGATCGCGCTGATGACTCCACCAGGTCGAGGCGCTGAAACAGCAGGGCGCGGCCGCGGCGCGGCTGGATTCCGGCGTGTCGATGGACGACCGGTCGGCGATCTGGCGGCAGGCCCGGGCCGGAGAGCTGGATTTGCTCTACGTGTCGCCGGAGGGGCTGGCCCAGCCGCATCTGATCGACCGGCTGCACGAGCTGCCGTTGAGCCTGATCGCCATCGACGAGGCCCACTGCGTCAGCCAGTGGGGTCATGATTTCCGTCCCGACTACCGGACCCTGGGTCGTCTGGCCGAGCTGTTCCCCGGTGTGCCGCGCATCGCCGTGACGGCCACGGCCGACGCCCGGACCCGCGAGGACATCGTCAAATCCCTGCGGCTGGACGACGCCCGGGTCTTCGTCGACAGCTTCGCCCGACCCAATCTGCAGCTGTCGGCCGAGCGCAAGGAGTTGGCCTGGCGGGCGCGGACCGACGCCCATGTGATCGCCCTGGTCCGTGAGCGGCGCGGCAAGTCGGGCGTGGTCTATTGCGGCTCGCGCGACGGCTGCGAACGGGTGGCCGGGGCGCTGCGGGATGCCGGGACCAATGCCATCGCCTATCACGCCGGGATGGATGCCCGGGAGCGCGACCGCCTGCTGGCGCGGTTCCTGGCCGAGGACGGGGCGGTGATGGTGGCGACGATCGCCTTCGGCATGGGGGTCGACAAGGCCGACGTCCGCTTCGTCATCCATGCCGATCCGCCCGGGTCGCTGGAGGCCTACTGGCAGGAGATCGGCCGGGCCGGGCGCGACGGCGAGCCGGCCGAGGGCATCACCCTGTACGGACCGTCGGACATCGCCTGGACGCTGAAGCGACTGGACAGCCGGCCGATGGACAAGGCGGTCAAGGCGGTGCAGGTGCGCAAGGCGCGCCAGCTGTTCGCCATGCTGGACGGGGCGGTGTGCCGGCCCCAGACGGGGTGCGCCGCTATCTCGGCGAGACATGGCGACGCGGGGCCGTGGGGTCTGCAGGGACATCTGCAGGGCGATCGCCCGCCGGCCCTGGTGGACGCCAACAGGTGCCGGCCGAGAAGGCCCTGGCGGTCGTGCAGAGGCTGGGCGAACCGTTCGGGCGCAACTTGGGTGATCGATGGCCCCTGCTGGGCGGGACCAGGGACCCGCAGGGTGGAAACGGGCCCTGTCGACCTGGGCGATTGGGCCGACCTGCACGACCGGCAGTGGCGGGACGTGATGGACCCTCTGCTGTTCGAGGGGTTGCTGGTTGAGGATCCCCAACAAAGCAGCAAGCCGCTGATCGTCGGCTGGGTGAGGCGGAGGCAGGTGCGTGGCGTCTACTCGGGGCGAGCCGGGCCGATCGAGGTTGCGGTAGACGCCGGCGCGGCACCGGTGCCCCGACGGGAGCGGCCCGCGGACCGGGTGCAATGCGGGGTGTCAAGGCCATGGACGACGACGTCTGCGGCCCGGTTCGAGCTGCTGCGGGCCTGGCGGTCGGGAGCGGGCGGCCCAGCAGAGGGTGCCGCCCTATGTCATCTTCCAGGCAGCCGGACCCTGCTGGGAGATGGCCCTCGGCCGAACCGGCCAGTCTCCGCAACCGCGCCTCGCCCATACTCCGGCGCGTTGGCCAGAACCAAGCTGGACCGGTACGGCAAGGCCGTGCTGCAGGCGTTGGGCGGCTAACCCCGGGGCGGGAACGGTAAGCCCTTGCGAATTTCCGTCCGAGAGCGATCATGGGCGGAACTTCGTTTGGGGAGGATCCGATGAAAACCCTGCTATCGCTGGCGCTCGCCGCCGTGACGCTGGTCGCCGGACCGGCGGCGGCCGAAAACTGGCACAAATTTCCTCGTACAGCGGCACGACGGCCTATCTGGCGGATGTCGACAGCATCGGGGTGGAGGGCGATGTGACCTCCATCCGCACCGCCAAGGTGCCGCGCTCGGGGGCGGCCGGCGACTATACCCATTCGGTCGACCTGTTCACCTTCCGCTGCGGAGCCCGCCAGGTGCGCTCGATCCTGTCGATCGACTTCGGAGCCGACGGTAGCGAGATCGACCGGTTCGACGATTCCGAGGCTCCGTGGGATGAGGTCGTCCGCGACAGCTATCTGGACTTCCTCAAGGGTATCGCCTGCGACGGGGAACGGTCGAGCGAAGGCTCGTGGCCGTCGATCACCGCCTATGTGGACAGCAGCCGGCGCTAGGGCGCGACCGGTTTCGGCCTAGACGTCGACGGCGGCGTCGAGGGCATTTTCCTGGATGAACTCGCGGCGCGGCTCGACCACGTCGCCCATCAATTTGGCGAACAGGTGATTGGCCTCCTCCTCGTGTGCGACCTCGACCTTGAGCAGGGTGCGGGCGTTGGCGTCGAGGGTGGTCTCCCACAGCTGTTCCGGGTTCATCTCGCCCAGACCCTTGTAACGCTGGACGGCGAGGCCCTTCTTGCCCGCCTCGAGCACGGCATTGAGCAGGTCCAGCGGACCGCGCACCGTCGTGGTCTTGTCCTTGCGCCGGTACAGGGCCGGGGGCGTCGAACAGGCCCTCGAAGGCCGTGGCCCGTTCGGCCAGACGGGCGGGCGTCGAGGGACCGGATCAGGGCCTCTTCCAGCACGACCCGTTCGGACACGGCGCGGCGCACACGCTCGAACACGACCGCGCCCTGCTCGCCGGGCACGCCCGACCAGTCACCGTCGCCCTCTTCGGCATAAAGGTTCAGGCGCACGGCGGCGGCAGCGGCCTTGGTCGCCATGTCGACGCCGTCATCGGTGAACAGGCCGGCCAGGGCCGACTGTTCGATGGCGAACACCGGGGCGCGCTGGCTGAGACGATCGACGCCGGCCTTGAAGGCCTTGGCCTCGCGCACGAGGGATTGCAGGTCGAGGCCGGTCCGGCGCTCGCCGGTCGGCAGGTCCAGCTCGGCCTCGGATGACCCTTCCTCGATGAGGTAGGAATCCATCTCGGCCTGGTCCTTCAGGTAGCGGCTCTGCTTGCCCTTGGAGACCTTATAGAGGGGTGGCTGGGCGATATAGACGTGACCACGGGTGATCAGTTCCGGCATCTGCCGGTAGAAGAAGGTCAGCAGCAGGGTGCGGATGTGGGCCCCGTCGACGTCGGCGTCGGCCATCAGGATGATCTTGTGATAGCGCAATTTGTCGGCGTCGAAGTCGTCACGGCCGATGCCGGTGCCGAGCGCCAGGATCAGGGTGCCGATCAGTTCTGACGACAGCATGCGGTCGAAGCGGGCGCGTTCGACGTTGAGGATCTTGCCGCGCAGCGGCAGGACGGCCTGGTTCTCGCGGTTGCGGGCCTGTTTGGCCGAGCCGCCGGCGGAATCGCCCTCGACGATGAACAGTTCGGACTTGGCCGGATCGCGTTCCTGACAGTCGGCCAGCTTGCCCGGCAGGGAGCTGATTTCCAGCGCCGACTTGCGCCGGGTCAGGTCGCGCGCCTTGCGTGCGGCCTCGCGGGCCGAGGCGGCCTCGATGATCTTGCTGACGATCTGTTTGGCCTCGAGCGGATGCTCCTCGAACCATTGTGACAGGCCCTCGGTACACAGGCCCTCGACCGCCGGACGGACCTCGGACGAGACCAGCTTGTCCTTGGTCTGGGACGAGAATTTGGGATCGGGCACCTTGACCGACAGCACGCAGGTCAGGCCCTCGCGGGCGTCCTCGCCGGTGAAGGAGATCTTCTCGCGCTTGGCCGCGCCGGAGCTCTCGATATAGGCCCCCATGACCCGGGTCAGGGAGGCCCGGAAGGCCGACAGATGGGTGCCGCCGTCGCGCTGGGGGATGTTGTTGGTGAAGCACAACATCGTCTCGTGGTAGGAATCGTTCCACCACAGGGCGAGGTCGATCTCGATGTTTTCCTTCTTGCCCCGGATGACGATGACGTCCTTGAGGATCGGCGTCTTGGACTTGTCCAGGTGGCGCACGAAGGCCTCGACCCCGCCCTCGTAATGCAGGGTCTGCTCGACCGGTTCGGCCCCGCGCAGGTCGGCCAGCCGGATGACCACACCCGAGTTGAGGAAGGCCAGCTCACGCAGCCGGTGCTCCAGAGTCTTCAGGTCGAAATCGATATGGGCGAAGGTGCTGACCGACGGATAGAAGCTGACCTCGGTCCCGGACAGCACCTTGCCGTTGTCGCGCATCGGGGCGTCGCCGATCACGCGCAGGGGCGTGACGGTGTCGCCGCGCTCGAAGCGCATGTGGTGGGCCTTGCCGTTGCGGTAGATCTTCAGTTCCAGCCAGTCGGACAGGGCGTTGACCACCGAGACGCCGACGCCGTGCAAGCCGCCGGAGACCTTGTAGGAATTCCTGGTCGAATTTACCGCCGGCGTGCAGCTGGGTCATGATGACCTCGGCCGCCGAGACGCCCTCGCCCTCGTGAATGTCGGTCGGAATGCCGCGGCCGTTGTCGGTCACGGTGACCGATCCGTCGGCATTGAGGATGACCTGGACGAGGTCGGCGTGACCGGCCAGGGCCTCGTCGATGGCGTTGTCGACCACCTCATAGACCATGTGATGCAGGCCCGAGCCGTCGTCGGTGTCGCCGATATACATGCCGGGCCGTTTGCGGACGGCATCCAGCCCCTTGAGAACCTTGATGGATTCGGCGCCGTAGGCGGCTTCCTCGGCGGTGTCTGCGTTGCGCGCCGTATCGTTCTGGTCGGTCATTCAATCGTCCGGAGGCGCGGGCGGCTGGGGGGTCTGAAAGGGCTGACCCGGCCCGCTGTTTCATGCTTTTGGAAGGCGACCGATTCCGGTCGTTCCGCTGTGGTGTTTATATAGGAATTTCGCACGGCAAAAGCGAGCGGATACGGGGATTTCGGGCGGGAAACCCGGTTCGGGCGGCGGCGGGCAGCCGCAAGCCCCGCGCGCCGGTCCGGCGGCGGTATGGAAGGGCGGGCGGAGCGCCGGGCCTTCGCCCGGAGAAATCAAAAAATACCGTTTCGACGAAGGCTGACGCTCCGCGTGGAGAGTTTTCAGAAGCTTGCGTCGGGTGGCGATGTTTAGCGCCTTACCGCAGCGCCCCTGACGGGCGGGCCGTTCTTGCGACACGGTCCCCGGACCGGATGCGTATCCCCCGCATCCCTGACATCCAATCATCCCGATCAGACCCCGGGCGTCGCCTGCCTTTCGCCGGCAGACCGGAACCGGGCCCCCGCTTCTCCACTCCCGCCGCACACCAGGTCGCAGGCCAGGCGGCCCTTCCTTGCGACGGGACCGGGGCAGTATGCGGCAGGTCGGAAGGGGGGCGGGTTTTTTGCGGGAGGATTTGAGCAAGGCTTTGATCGGATTGGGGTTTGGGTAGGGGAGATAGGGGGGTTTTTGGCAAACAGGTCGCATCCCGCTGCTGTCGTCATCCTCCGGCGAGGCGTAGCCGAGACCGGGGGACCCAGCGGCGCGGTCGCGTCAGCGATCGCGAAATCTGTCCGTCGCACCGTGGCTGAACAGATCGCGCTCCGCGCGCCGCCGGGTCCCCCGGTCTGCGCCGCGCAGGCGCGGCTTGCCGGAGGATGACGACGGCAGGGGGAGCACCGGCGCGACCCGAAGGGCGGCGCGAAGCGTCAAAGGGTGAGGGGTTACGGTGCGATCATGGCGAGACCGTACGCCCACATCCCAACCGATGGCTCCCCACGGGAGAGGGGCTTATTTTTCCTACCCGAACCCGCCGGCCTCGACGCGGACGAAGGTGGCGTGGCCGGTCAGGTCGGTGAACAGGTCGGACTCGGTGCCGGTCAGGAAGGCCTGGTGGCCGAGGGCGACGATTTCCTCGAACAGGGCGGCGCGGCGGCGGGCGTCGAGGTGGGCCGGGGCTTCGTCCAGCAGCAGGACCGGGGGCACGGCCGAGACGGTGCGCAGCCGGGTCACCTGGGCCAGGATCAGGTTCAGCACCAGGGCCTTCTGCTCGCCCGACGAGCCCTCGGCGGCGGGGCGGTTCTTCTCGCGGTGCAGGGCGGTCAGGTCCGAACGGTGCGGACCGAACAGGGAGCGGCCGGCGGCGGCGTCGCGGGCCCGGGATCGCTGCAGCCCCTCGCGGATGGCGGCGGCGATGGTGTCCATGTCAGCCCCGGCGACGGCCATGGCCTCGGCCTGGCCGGTCAGGCCCAGATCGGCCTGGGGGAAGGGGCGGTCGCCGCGGGCGTCGATCCCGGCCTGGAGCACGCCCAGGGCGGCGACGCGGGCCAGGGCGGCCCGGGCCCCGGCCTCGCCCAGCCGCAGCTCCAGCGCATCCAGCCACAGGGGGTCGGCGTCACGGCCGTCCTTTTCAGAATTGGCGGCGCCGTCGGTCAGCAGGCGCAGCCTCTCGCGCAGGGCCTTTTCATAGCCGGCCACCACCGCCGCATGATCGGGCACGGCGGCGAACACCAGCCGATCGAAGAATTTGAGCCGCCCGGCGCGGGCATCGGAGAACAGCCGGTCCTGTTCCGGCGTGGCCCAGACCGGGCGCAGATAGTCGAGCAAACGCCCCGGCTGGGCCGTCTCGCCGTCGATGCGGACGATGCGGCGGGCGGCCCCGGCCGACTGGACCCCGGTGCCGAGGCGGACGTCGTCGCCGTCGCCGGCGTCGAGGGTCAGGGCCACGGCCCAGGCGCGGCCGCCGGCCTCGCCCGGTTCGCGCCGGCCCATCTCGACCGCCGTGGCGGCGCGCAGGCCGCGCCCGGGGGTGAACAGGCTGAGCGCCTCGAGCAGATTGGTCTTGCCCGCCCCGTTGGGCCCGTACAGCACCACCGGTCCCGCCGGAACCGGCAGGGTGGCGCTCGCATAGGAGCGGAAGTCGGTCAGGGTCAGGGCGGTGATCACCGGTGAAGGTTCCAGGCCACTAGAGTCCGCCGTATCGGGCCCGCCAGCTTTCGAGCAAGGCCACCAGGGCCTCGGGCGACAGACCCAGATTGCGCGGCAGGCTGCCGTCGATCGGCAGGCCGCCGGCGCGGTTCAGCCGCGTGGCCAGACCCTCGGCCGCCGCTGAGCGGTCCCTGAGCCGCCAGGCGGCGTGAGGCGGCACGCCGCCGTCCTCGGTCATCGGTTCCTCGTAGACGAGAAAGGCCTCGACCTCGCGCCACGGCACGACGCCGGTGCGGACCAGGCCGGTCACGGCGAAGCCGTCGGGCGTCAGGATGACCCGAACCGGTCGCCACAGCTGATACAGGGCCAGCAGCGCCGCGGCACCCAGAACGAAGACGCCGATGCCGCTCCAGGCGATCATCACGGCATCGTCGGTCTGGCCCATGAACCAGATGCCGAGGAAGGCGGCCAGAACACAGGCCAGTCCGGCCAGCAGGATCCCCGGACGGGAGGCCTTCAGGACCTGACGTTCGGGGCTGGCGTTCAAGGCCGCGCTCACACCCGCAACGGCATCAGCACATACTGGACGCCGGGATCACCCGGATCGAGGACGAGGGTCGGGCTGGCCGGGTCGGCGAACATGAAGGTGGCGTTCTCGCCGGTGATCTGGCCGGCGACGTCGAGCAGGTAGCGGGCGTTGAAGCCGATCTCGAACGGTTCCTCGGAATAGCCGATCTCGACCTCCTCGACGCCCTGGCCGGCCTCCATGTTGCGCACGGTCAGGGTGACGCGATCCAGCTCGAAGGCCAGTTTCACCGAGCGGCTCTTCTCGGCCGAGATGGTGGCGACGCGGTCGACGGCGTTCTTGAAGGTGGCGTTGTCGATGTCGGCGCGCTTGTCGTTCCCCTTGGGAATGACGCGCATATAGTCGGGGAAGGCCCCGTCGATGACCTTGGAGGTCAGGGAGGCCTGGCCGAACTCAAAGCGGAGTCTTCTGCGGGCTGACCTGGACCTCGACCGGGCCGGAACCGTCGTCGAGCAGGCGGCGGACCTGGTCGATGGTCTTGCGCGGCACGATCACACCGGGACCGCCGGCGGCGCCGTCGGGGGCCGGGGTCTCGGCCAGGGCCAGACGATGGCCGTCGGTGGCCACGGCGCGCAGCAGCGGCACGCCGGCCTCGGCCACCGTGTGCAGATACAGGCCGTTCAGATAGTAGCGCGTCTCTTCGGTCGAGACGGCGAACCGGGTCTTGTCGATCAGCCGGGCCAGGTCGTCCTTGGCCACGGCGTAGCGGGTGCCGCCGGTGTCGGTCGACATGACCGGGAAGTCGCCGGCCGGCAGCACCGGCAGGTTGAATTTCGAACGCCCGGCCGAGACCGTCAGGCGCGGATCGTCGCTGTTGTAGGTCAGCGAGACCTCGGCCCCTTCGGGCAGTTTGCGGATGATCTCGTACAGGGTGTGGGCCGGGGCGGTGATCTGCCCCTCGACCTGGACCACGGCCTCGGCCTCGTCGACCATCTCCATGTCGAGGTCGGTGGCGGCGAAGGCCAGCTTGTCGCGCCCGGCGCTGAGCAGGACGTTCGACAGGATCGGAATGGTGTTTCGGCGTTCGACCACACTCTGCACATGGCCAAGGGCCTTCAGAAGCGCGGATCGTTCGATGGTCAGCTGCATGTCGTCTCGCCCGGGGTGCGACGACTCAGGATCGTCGCTGCGAATAGAAGGGCTTGGACACTAGCGGATTGGTGGCGTGGGGCAAGGAACCCTGTAGGGCTTAGGGCTTAGGGCTTAGGGGCGACTGAGCGGCAGATGGGGATAATCGCGTGAACGACCCGGAATGCACGCCCCAAGACCCAAGACCCAAGCCCTACTCACTACCCACTACCCCCTGAGCTTGCGGGTCAGGGCCTCGACGTCGCGGGCGATCTGGTCGTCCTGCGGCATCAGTTCCTCGATCTTGCGTACGCCGTGCAGGACGGTGGTGTGATCACGCCCGCCGAAGCGGCGCCCGATGTCGGGATAGGAGCGGGTGGTGTGCTGCTTGCACAGCCACATGGCGATCTGGCGCGGCCGGGCCACCGAACGGGTGCGGCGCTCGCTGAGCAGATCGGCCTGTTTCATGTTGAAATGCTCGGCCACCGTCTTCTGGATCTCGTCGACGGTGATACGGCGCTCGGGTCCGCCGCGCAGGGCGGCCCCCAGCAGGACCTGGGCCTCCTCGACGGTCAGGGCCGACAGGCGGGCCCCGGCGACGGCGGCCAGGGTGTTCACGGCCCCCTCGAGCTCGCGCATCGAACCGGGGGTGCGATCGACCAGATGTTCGAGCACCTCGGGCTGGACGTCGCCGGACACGACGCCGAGCCGGCCCAGCGCGGCCAGACGATTGCGGGCCACGGCGAGCTTGAGCACGCGGTCGGCCGGTTCGACCGGGCAGGTCAGGCCCGAGGCCAGGTGGCTGCGCAGGCGCGGCTCGACCTCGGTCAGGGCCATCGGCGGCCGGTCGGCGGACAGGACGATGCGTTTGCCGTCCTCGATCAGGGCGGTCAGGGTCGACAGCAGCTCTTCCTGGGTCGAGGCCTTGCCGCCGACGAACTGGACGTCGTCGATCAGCAGCATGTCGGCGCTGCGCAGACTGTCCTTGAAGGCGGCAGTCGAGCGGTCCTGCATGGCGCGCACGAAGGTCGACAGGAAACGTTCGGCGGTCAGATAGACCACCCTGGCGTCCGGGCGCAGGCGCTGGGCCTCCCAGGCGATGGCGTTGAGCAGGTGGGTCTTGCCGTAGCCGTAGGGGCCGCAGAAGAAGATCGGGTTGAAATGACCGTCGGCCCAGCCGGCGGCCTGGCGGGCGATGGCGAGGGCGAAGGCATTGCCCTGGCCCTCGACGAAACTGTCGAAGGTCAGGCGGTCCTGCAGGCCGGCGGCGCGCACGGCGCGGGCCCCGTCGGCCACGGGCCCGACGGTCGGACGCGGCATCGGCATCACGGCGGCCAGCTCGCCGCGGGCGGCGCTGACGGCCGAGGCGGGCGGGGTCGAACTCATCTCGGCGCGGCAGCGCACGTCGAGGCGACGCGACAGGCCGTCGAGCCCGAGCCACAGCTCGTTCATGCGACGCAGGGCGTTCTTGCGCACCCAGTCACGGGCATAGGCGGTCGGGGTGACCAGGATCAGCTGGCCGGCGCCGTCGACCCGGACGGCCGAGGGGGCGATGTAGGAGCTGAACGGGCCTTCGCCAATTTCAGTGCGCAGACGACCCGCTGCCTCGGTCCAGATGCGATCCGGATCCGTCATGCCCGCCATTGCCACGCCCCCCGCCATATCAATCATCCACCAACTAAAACCAACAACAGACAGCACTTCACCGTCGCCAGAACCGAGGACGACTTCTCCTGTCCCGCAAAGCGTGGCGCTTTGCAGGCGGGGTCATACTCTCGAAATGACGTCTTACGCCGACGCGATACACAGGTTCCGCGCTGCCTTCATCCGTTTCCGGATGCCGGTGCGTTAGAGCCCAAAACTTACCCTCACGGCCGGTTGGGTCAACGCTGATTCGCGACTCGAACAGCAAGTAAATTGTTTGACTCCGCTAAAGCCAAAGCAGCGTTGAGAAAAACCTGAATTCCCGATCGGGCGAGCGCCGAATTCGCGTGGGGGACTTACCTGCGGACATGGAAACGGCGAGGGAGCGGTTGCGCCCTCGCCGTTGAAATTCATAAATTTTCTCACGGCGGCTCGATAAAGAGCCGTCCGCAGATGCCTTATGTCAAGCGGCCGACAGCTTCTTCAGCTGGGCGGCCAGACGGGACACTTTCCGCGAACCGGTGTTCTTGTGAACCACGCCCTTGGAGACCGCGCGCATCAGCTCGGACTGGGCCTCGATGAAGGCACCCTTGGCGGCGGTGGCGTCACCCGAGGTGATCGCTTCCTGGAACTTGCGGAGGAAGGTACGAACACGCGTGCGTCGTGCCTTGTTGACCTCGGTACGGGCCGCGATCTTGCGGACCGCCTTCCGGGCGCCGGGGTTGTTAGCCATCTGAAAAAACCTTCAACGGAAAACGCCGCAGACCAAGCGTCCACGGCGTGAAATCTCAAGAGCGCGCGGATATAGCTGAAAGGGTGGGGAGGGTCAACGCGAGTCAGCGCCCCGTGAAATTCGGCTTCCGCTTTTCGACGAAGGCCGACATGCCCTCCTTCTGATCCTCGAAGGCGAACAGGGAATGGAACAGGCGGCGCTCGAACTGGACGCCCTGGGTCAGGGTGGTCTCGAAGGCGGCCCCGACCATCTCCTTGTTGGCCATCACGGCGAGAAGCGACTGGGCGGCGATCTTCGCGGCCACGGCGCGGGCCTCGTCCAGCAGGGTGTCGGCGGGGACGACGCGCGACACGAGACCGGCGCGCTCGGCCTCGTCCGCATCCATCATCCGGCCGGTCAGGACCATCTCCATCGCCTTGGACTTGCCGACGGCGCGGGTCAGGCGCTGCGAGCCGCCGATACCCGGGGCGACCCCGAGGTTGATCTCGGGCTGGCCGAACCGGGCCTTGTCCGAGGCAAGGATGAAGTCACACAGCATGGCCAGTTCGCAGCCGCCGCCGAGGGCGAAGCCGTTGACCGCGGCGATGATCGGCTTGCGGAAACGGGTGATGCGGTCGTGGCCGAGGGCGAAGAAATTGCCCGTATACATCTGGGCATAGGTCTGGTCGGCCATCTCCTTGATGTCGGCCCCGGCGGCGAACGCCTTGGGACCCGAGCCGGTCAGGATCAGACAACGGACGCTGTCGTCGTGCTCGACCGCGTCGAGGAAGGCGGCCAGTTCGGCGAACAGGGTCGAGTTCAGCGCATTCAGCGCCTCGGGCCGGTTCAGGGTCACCAGCGCATAGCCGTCGGCATGGCGTTCGATCAGCAGGGTGGAATAGCTGTCAGACATGATGGTGCTCCTCTGTGTCGGCGCGACCTCTAGCGCGTCACCCGTCCCACTGGAACACCTCACCGATATCGACAGCGAACACAGCGGCGATCCGGAAGGCGGCTTCCAGCGACGGCGAGTATTTGCCCTGCTCCATCGCGACGATGGTCTGGCGGGTCATGCCGATCCGGGCGGCCAGATCCGCCTGGGTCATTTCCCCGGCATGAAAGCGCAGCTCACGGATGCGGTTGCGGATCGGTGGCGGGGCCTTGACCATCAGCCGACCCGCCGGGACAGGACGACCGAAACCAGGTGCCGGACAGCCTCGGCCACGGCCAGGGTCAGCACGACTCCATTGACGGCGATGAGCGCGGCGGTCGACAGCGGTTCGGAGCCCAGCAGGTCCGGCTGTTTGATCGAATAGACATAGGCGAAGGCCGACAGGCCGCCGAGGAGCGCGCTGAGGACCAGAAAGGCCGCGTTGCTGGCCTTCAGGGCGATGGCCTGTTCGCGCTCGTCGTGAACCGACATTTCGGCGCTGGGGCCACTGCGGGCGGCGACAATCGCGCCGATGGCGTGGCTGATCACCAGCACGATGACACAGACAAACAACATCCAGCGCGACCCGTCCGCCGTCAGGGTGCCATCACCCGCCATCTGCGCGAGCCGGATGAAATAGAAGCCCCAGACCCCAATGGTGGTCACCAGCGCAGACCACGACAGCTTTTCCTTGAACGACATCGGCTTCCCTCATTTCCAGAACAAGGATCGTGTCGCACACGGCAGACATTGTGTCTAGTATTTTTTACATTCTGTCCGATTTTTCAAACATCGACGATCCTCGCCAGCTTGAGGACGGTGTTCCAGTTGCGCCCGGTGCCGCTGCCGGTCAGGCGCGGTACGGCCTTTTCCGCCATCTTCGACCGGCCGATACCGTCGGCGCACCAGAGATAGAAGAGACCCGTCGACGACGGCGGCCCGTTCGTCGCCGACGGCGTGACCCTGAAGGGTTTCAAGCGCCCCGTCCGCGACGCCGGCCTTCATCACCATGACCAGCAGCCGGCTGCCGTCGGTGGCGGCCTGCTCCGGAAAGGGGTTGGCGGCGATCAGGGCCGCCCATTGATCGGGCGTGCGCACCATTACCTCTACGGGGCGGCCGAAACGGGCGGCGATGCCCGCTTCCAGCCGGGCTTCCAGATCGGCCGGATCGGCGGCGCTGTCGACGACCAGATTGCCGCTGGCCAGCAGGGTGCGGGGGTTGGCCAGGCCGAGATCCGCGGCCACCGCCTTCAGCTCGGTCATCAGAACCTTGACCCCGCCGACATTGACGCCGCGCAGCAGGCAGATGCGCTGGCGCATGGTTTCAGCCCTTCTGGCAGAGCGGACAGAAGAAGGTCGAGCGGCCACCCTGGACGATGCGGGCGACGGTGCCGGGGCAGCCGTCGGTCAGGCAGGGCTGACCCTCGCGGCCATAGACGTCGAAGCGATGCTGGAAATAGCCCTGGCCGCCCTCGGCATTGGCGAAGTCCTTGAGCGTCGAGCCACCGGCGGCGATGGCCTCGGTCAGCACGTCGCGGACCACGGCCGCCAGCCGTTCCAGACGCGGGCGGCTGACCCGGCCCGCGGCGAGCCGGGGCGAGATGCGGGCGCGGTACAGGGCCTCGCACACATAGATATTGCCCAGACCGGCGACATGGCGCTGATCCAGCAGGCTGACCTTGATCGACGGTTTGCGGCCGGCGAAGGCCTCGGCCAGATGCGCGCCGGAGAAGCCGTTGCCGAGCGGTTCGGGACCGAGGCCGGCGAACCATGGATGGGTCTCAAGACCCTCGGCGGCGATCAATCCCATGAAGCCGAAACGCCGGGCGTCGGTGTAACCGACCCGGGTGACGGTGGTGCCGGAGACGGCGTCCAAACTCATATGCTCATGCTTGCCGGTGACCGGGGCGGCGTGGACGAAATCCCCCGGCGCGGTCCCGCCAAGGGTAAAGCGTCCGGTCATGCCCAGATGGGTGACCCAGGTCTCGCCGGTCGACAGGGCCGCCAGCAGGTATTTGGCGCGTCGGTCGAGGCGCAGGACGGTGGCCCCGTCCAGCCGCGCGATGAACCGTTCGGGAAAGGGAAAGCGCAGGTCGGGCCGGTTCTGGCGCACGGCGGTCAGCCGCGCGCCGACGAGGACGGGCTCGAGGCCACGGCGGACGGTTTCGACTTCGGGCAGTTCAGGCATGGGGGTCGGAGGCTAGGGCTTGGGGCTTGGGGCTTGGGGCTTGGGGCTTGGGGCTTGGGGCTTGGGGCTTGGGGCGGGGACAGGTCGGTGCTTCTTCCTACCCCCTAAGCCCTACTCACTATCTCACTAGCCTCTTTTGCCGTTTCCAGCTTAGGTCCACCTGCACACGGAGACGACCCCACCATGACTGATACCCCGGCACGACCGGCAAAACGGCTGGAGCTGACCCTGCGCGCCCTGGTTCTGGGGTCGCTGCTGGCGCTCGTGTTCACGGCGGCCAATGTCTATCTGGGCCTGCGGGTCGGCCTGACCTTTGCCTCGGCCATTCCCGCGGCGGTGATCTCGATGGCGGTGCTGCGGGCATTCCGGTCCTCGACCATCTGGGAGAATATGACGGTCCAGACGGTGGCCTCGGTCGGCGGCGCCATGGGGGCGATCATCTTTGTGCTGCCGACGCTGGTCATGGTCGGCTGGTGGACCTCCTTCCCGTTCTGGACCTCGTTCATGATCTGCGCCTTCGGCGGGGTGCTGGGGGTGACCCTGTCGATCCCGCTGCGCCGGGCGCTGGTGGTCAATACCGACCTGCCCTATCCCGAGGGCGTCGCCGCCGCCGAGGTGCTGAAGGTCGGCTCACGCGGCGAGGACCAGACCGAAGCGGCGGTGCGCGAGAACAAGGCCGGGCTGATCACCGTGATCGTCGGGGCCGTGGTCTCGACCGCATTGGCCTTTCTCGCCTCGGCGCGGGTCTTCACCGCCGAGGCGGTGACCTATTTCCGCCTGCCGACGTCGCTGGGCGGCGGAGCCACCGGCATGGGCGGCGGCGTCTCGCTGGCGCTGCTGGGGGCCGGCCACCTGATCGGCATGGCCGTCGGCCTGTCGATGCTGGCCGGGCTGGTCATCGCCTGGGGCGTGGCCGTGCCGTTGCTGACCGCGATGCAGAACACGCCCGGCGCGGCCGAGGCGGCGGCGATGGATGTGTGGCTGAACCAGGTGCGCTTCATCGGGGCCGGGGCCATCGGCGTGGCCGCCCTGTGGACCCTGACCAAGCTGGTGCGACCGCTGGTGGCGGGACTGACCGCGGCGCTGGCCGCCCAGGCCAAACGGGCCACGGCCCAGACGGGTCGAACAGGACATTCCGATCGGTCTGGTCGGACTGGTGTCGCTGGCCGCGGTCGCCGCCATCGGGGTTCTGCTGTGGAGCTTTACCGCCGGGACGCCGCTGGCCCCGCATGCGCCGATGCTGGTCGTCGGCGGCCTGTTGTATGTGATCGTGATCGGTTTCGTCGTGGCCTCGGTGTGCGGCTATATGGCCGGACTGATCGGATCGTCGAACAGCCCGGTGTCGGGCGTCGGCATCCTGGCGGTGATCGTCGCCACCCTGATGATGGTGGCGGCCATGCGACTGGCCAATATTCCGGCCGATCCGTCGGTCATCGCCTATGCCCTGCTGGTCACCGCCGTGGTCTTTGCCATCGCCGTGATCGCCAATGACAATCTGCAGGACCTGAAGACCGGCCTAGTCTGGTCGAGGCGACGCCGTGGCGCCAGCAGCTGGCGCTGATCGTCGGCGTCGTCGCCGGATCGCTGGTCATTCCGCCGATCCTCGACCTGCTGAACGGGGCCTATGGCTTCGTCGGCGGCCCGGCGGCCACGGTGGTCGGGGCCCAGCCCCTGCCCGCCCCCCAGGCGACCCTGATCGCGTCGCTGGCGCGCGGCGTCATCGACGGCGACCTGCCGTGGAATTTCATCACTCATCGGGGTATCGCCCTGGGGCGCCGCCATCATCGTGATCGACGAGATTTCGGGGGCCCGGACCCGGGCCCGGCTGCATCCGCTGGCGGTGACCCTGGGCATCTATCTGCCGTTTTCCGTGGTCTCGACCGTCGTGGTCGGGGGCCGTCGCCGGCCGTATCTACAACGGCCTGGTGGCGTCCTCGCCATATGCGGCGGTGGCGCGGGCGACTGGGCGTATTGCTGGGCCTCGGGCCTGATCGTCGGCGAGAGCCTGTCGGGGTGTTCACCGCCGCGGTCA
>JAUCCG010000038.1:0-35745 GCA_034676465.1 Brevundimonas sp.
TTTTTATACGCGTCTCTTCAACCGTTCAACTCCTCGTCACCGGGGCCCTGCCGGATGACCGTCACCGCCGCCCCCTGGCGCTGATGATCGAGCCCGCGTTCCCGTGCGGCCCCACCGGTGACGACCGTACCTTCTGGGTCAGTGACAGCCCGCTCGCCGACACGAAAATTGTCGCCGCCCTAGAGGCCGCCGGGCTGGTCGCCTCGCCCCTGATCGCCACAGGCGGCTTGAAGCTGTTCATGCTGGCGGGCTATGTGCAGGCAGACGATCCGCGCCTGACCGGCGCTCCGGGCAGCCTCACCGGCATCATCGGTGCGGCCCCCGTATTCTAGAAATCCGGGAATTCCCGCATGACCGACGATACGACCACTGCCGCCGCCGAGGGTCCGGTCGCCAAGCCCGGTATCCTCGACATCGCCCCCTATGTCGGGGGCAAGTCCGCCATCGCCGGCATCGCCGAGCCGATGAAGCTGTCGTCGAACGAGAATGCGCTGGGGGCTGGAGAGAAGGCCCGCGAGGCCTATGCCGCCGCCGTCGGCAACATCCACCTGTATCCGGACGGCCGGGCCGCCAGGCTGCGCGCCGCCGTGGCCGGGCATCACGGACTGGAGCCCGAGCGCCTGATCTTCGGCAACGGCTCGGACGAGGTGTTTGCCCTGCTGAACCAGACCTATCTGACCGCGGGCGACAACATCGTCACCGGCCAGTACGGTTTCCTCGCCTATCGTATCAGCGCCAAGGCCAACCCGGCCGAGGTCAAGCTGGCGCCCGAGCCCGGCTACAAGGCCAGGTCGACGCCCTGCTGGAACAGGTCGATGACCGCACCCGCATCGTCTATGTCTCCAACCCGTCCAACCCGACCGGCAGCTACAACAGCGGCGAGGAGATCCGTCGCCTGCACGCGGCCCTGCCCGCCCACGTGCTGCTGGTGGTCGACGAGGCTTATGCCGAATATGTGGTCGAGCCGGACTGGGAGACCGCCTTCCCGCTGGCCCGCGATGCCGCCAACATCGTGGTCACCCGCACCTTCTCCAAGATCCACGGCCTGGGTGGTCTGCGCATGGCTTCGGCTATGCCCCGCTGAAGGTGGCCGAGGCGGTCGACCGGATCCGCCTGCCGTTCAACGTCTCGGTGCCCGGGCTCGAGGCCGCCACGGCCGCCCTCGGCGACGAGGCCCACCAGAAGGCCTCGCGCGACCTGGTCCAGATCTGGCGACCGCGCCTGACCCAGGCCATCCGCGGCTTCGGCTTCGAGGTCATGCCCAGCGCCGGCAATTTCGTGCTGGTCCGCTTCCCGGACGAGACGCGCAACGCCACGGCCGCCGGTAGATCTGAACAGCAAGGGCATCATCGTCCGGCCGGTCGGCAGCTATGGGCTGCCCGACTGCCTGCGCATCACCGTCGGCACCGAGGACCAGAACCGGGCGGTGATCGACGCGCTCAGCGAGTTCGCGGCCCGCTAGCCCCGGCATGACCGGGCCGGCGCGTCTCTCGGTCGCCCAGGCGCGGCGCATCGCCCTGGCGGCCCAGGGGTTCGGCGTGGCCCGGCCCGACATGGCCGGGACCCGTCACCTGCGCAAGACGGCGCGCGACCTGGGTGTGATCCAGATCGACAGCGTCAATGTCGTCAGCCGCACCCACTATCTGCCGGCCTTCTCGCGTCTGGGCCACTATCCACGCGAGACGCTGGAGGCCGAGGCCTGGGGCAAGACGCCCAGCCTGTTCGAATACTGGGGTCATGAAGCCTCGCTGCTGCCGCTGGAGAGCCAGCCGCTGTTCCGCTGGCGCATGGCCCGGGCCGAGGCCGGTCAGGGTCTGTGGAGCGGCACGGCCAGTTTCGGGCGCGAGCGGCGCGCCTATATCGACGGCATCCTGTCCGAGATCGAGAAGCGCGGTCCCGTCACCGGCGGTGACTTCGCCACCGGCCCGCGCGGCGCGCCGGGCTGGTGGTCGTGGTCCGACGGCAAGCGGGCGCTGGAGTGGCTGTTCTGGTCCGGCAGGATCACCACGGCGACGCGACGCGGGTTCGAGCGCGTCTATGACCTGACCGAGCGGGTACTGCCCGCCGCCATCGTCGACCGCCCGACCCCGGACCCGGCCGAGGCCCAGCGCGATCTGGTGCGTCTGTCAGCCCGGGCCATGGGTGTGGCCACCGCCGCCGACCTGCGCGACTATTTTCGCCTGCCACCGGCCGACGTCCGGGCCCGCATCGGCGAACTGGTCGAGAGCGGCGAACTGCTGCCGGTCAAGGTCGAGGGCTGGGACAGGCCGGCCTTCATAGACCCCCCGCCTGTCGCAAGCCGCGGCGCATCGCTGCCCGGGCCCTGCTGTCGCCGTTCGACAATCTGATCTGGTTTCGCGAGCGTACTGAACGGCTGTTCGGTGTCCGCGTGCGACTGGAGATCTACACCCCGGCGCACAAGCGGGTGCACGGTTACTATGTGCTGCCCTTCCTGCAGGACGAGGCCATCACCGCCCGGGTCGACCTGAAGGCGGATCGCAAGGCCGGTGTCCTGCGCGTGCAGGCTGCCTGGCGAGAGGCCGACACCAATGCCGAAACGCCCGAGGCGCTGGCCGCAGAACTGGACCTGATGAGCCGGTGGCTGGGTCTGGACCGGGTCGAGGTGGTCGAACACGGCGACCTGGCAACTGCTCTCGCAGAGCGGCTGAATTGATCCGGCTGACAGGCGCGGACGGGCTCAGTTCCGCCGGAAGATCCGGCTCGCGGCCCAGCCGGTGAAGGCAGCCAGCAGCACGCACAGAATCCCGTAGAGCCACGGACTGCGATGCGCGAACTCATAGAGGTCCCGCTCGAACCCGACCTTCTCCACCGTCAGGGTCAGGTTGGAAACCGAGACCGGGGCCCCGTCCTGGAACAGCCAGACCTCGGCGAAATACTGGCCTGTCGGGGCCACGGTCGGCAGTTCGACCTCGGCCCGGAACAGCCCCTTGTCGACGAACTGGACCCCGTCCGGATCGGTATTGTACAGGGCCGCCGCCTCGCGCAGCCGGATCACGGCCCGGCGCCAGTCCAGATAGTCCTCGCCCAGCCGGCTGATGACCACGTCGCGCACGCCGTAGCGGGTCACGGTGCTGGCTTCCTCGGGGGCGTCGATACGCAGGTGATCGACACCGACGCCGAGCCGGCGCAGCTGGCCGAAGTCGGCGATATCACTCAGCGGCCGGGTCGAGGCCGTCATGTAGAAGCCCGGGGCCCCCTCAAACAGAACCGGGCGGCTGTTGAGCCAGACACCGAGGTTCCGCGTTTTCCTGACCAGACGCACCGGGGCGTCGGGTCCGCGCACCACCACCACCACATCGGCGGGCCGGTCGCTGGGGTTGAACACCGCGCCGTACAGGACGATCGACGCCCCGCTGAAGCTGGAGTCGACCCGAACCCGGGCCTCGGTCAGGGCAGCCGCGACCCGCAGGTCATCCTGGGTCGCCACGGACCGTTCGGGCGCAGGGGCTTCATAGGCGGGCGGCGGTGGGGGCAGCTGCATCATCAGTCCGCCACCCCCGGGGCCAGGCTGAACAGATCCCCGGGGCGCACGAACAGCTCCAGCCCCATATAGACGCCGACGGCGAGGACGATGAATCCAAGGGCCGCACGCAGGGACTCGGCCCGGAACCGGCCGGACAGCCGCGCGCCGTACTGGGCGCCGACAACACCCCCGAACAACAGCAGGGACGACAGGACGATGTCGACGGTCTGGTTGCGCCCCGCCTGGAGCACGGTGGTGATGGCGGTGGTGATGATGATCTGGAACAGGCTGGTGCCGACCACCACACTGGCCCGCATGCGCAGCACATACAGCATGACCGGAATCAGGATGAAGCCGCCGCCGACCCCCATGATGGCCGACAGGATGCCGACGAACCCGCCCAGGGCGACGAGCGGAATCACGCTGATGTAGAGGCCCGAGCGCGGAAAACGCATGCGGAACGGCAGGCCATACAGCCACATCGGGCGGCGCCGCACCTTGCGCGGTGGCGTCTCGCCGCGCCGCCGCCGCATGATCTCGGTCAGGCTCTCGTTCAACATCAGCGAGCCGATGACACCGAGGAACAACAGGTAGGAGACAGCCACCACCAGGTCGGCCTGGCCGAGCAGGCGCATATAGCGGAACATCTCGACGCCCAGCAGCGCGCCCAGCGCTCCGCCGCCGGCCATGATTCCACCGATGCGATAGTCGACCAGACCCTGACCAGAATAGCTGATCACGCCCGAAGTCGAGGAGGCGACGACGTGGCTGGCCTGACTGGCGACGGCCACGGTCGGCGGGATGCCCATGAACACCAGGATCGGGGCCATCAGAAACCCGCCCCCGATCCCGAACAGACCGGACACGAATCCAACGACCGCCCCCAGGATCACCAGGAAGGGCCAGTTCACCGAAACCTCGGCGATCGGAAGATAGATATCCAAAGGACGCGCCTTCGGCTGGAACGAACGCTAGGCGCCGGAAAGGCGACGGTGAAAACCTCTTAGCGGTCCGGGAGCCTGGTCGCCACCCGATGCACGCCACAGGTGGGTGTCATCGATCAATATTCGGTCGAAACCTAGGCCAGGGGCGCCGCCTCGAAATTTTCCGCAGCGGCGCGGGCCACGCGACGGGCCGGGACCGGGACGGAAACGCCCAGGCGATCGGCGGCGGCGCGGGCGTCATCGTCACCGGCACGCGCCGCGATCAGGTACCATTTATAGGCTTCGCCGATGTTGGCAGCCACGCCCTCATCGCCGTTTTCGTAGATGCGGGCGACGTTGTACTGGCTGTCGATCAGGCCGCGGTCGGCCGCCTTCAGCAACCAGTTGAGGGCTTCAACGCGATTGCGCGGGCCGCCGACACCGTCAAATAGATACATGCCATAGGCATGCATGCCGCGCGGATCGCCGCTTTCGGCGGCGCGCCGGGCCCACAGGCGGCTTTCTTCCAGGTTCACGGCCACGCCGTTGTCGCCGGTCTGGAACAGGCCTGCCAGATGCAGCTGGGCCGGCGCATGGCCCAGGCTGGCGGCCCGGGTCAGGGTCTCGATTCCCAGCACGTCGCCGGCATCCAGCTGTTCCCGCGCATCAGCATACAGGGTCTCGGCTTCCGACGCCGGGCCGGATGGCGGAGGTGGCAGGTCGGTGGTCGGGCTGGTGGCCATGGACAGCAGCGGTCCCGCGGCGGCGTTGTCACCGAATCCGCCACCCAGGCCGCCGAACGGGAGCTGCGACAGTCCGCCCTCGCCCGTCAGCTGATCATAGGCATAGGTGCCACCGACCATCAGGCAGACCGCGGCGACCGAGGCACCCAGGGCCTTGCGGATCGTCCCGCCGTCGCGGGCGGCCTGTTTGTCGAGCCGTTCCTGCAGCCGGGACTTGCCGCCCCGTTTCAGGCCGAAGCCGGTTCGGGCCGGAGCTTCGGGTTCAGCCGGGGCCATGGCGGCGCGCGCGGCCTGGATGGCCTGGCGGGTCGTGCTGGCCCGTCCGGCGGCAGCGGCGACGCGCAGGGCCCGGGGGTCAACAAATTCGGTCTCGGCGGCGAAATCGTCCGTCTCGATGTCCGACCCGGCTGAAGCTGCGGCCGTCGCCTCCAGGGCGTCGGACACGTCCGCACCACCGAAACTGGCCATCGGCGGCGTGGCGGTCGGTCGACCGAAGGGCATATTGACGGGCTCGGGTTCAGCCGTGACGACCGGATCGGGCTCCGGGGCGCGCAGCACAGCCTCGCGCACCACGTCGGCGGCCACGGCGGCGGCGGTCGGGGCCGGCGCCAGGTCGGCTGCAGGCGCGTCTGCGGAGGCCATGAACGGCGCGGGGAACGGCGTGGACTCCGCCTCCGGTTCGCCGGTGATGGCGGCGTCAGACCAGGCGGCGTCATCCTCGAATCCGCCGGAGAAATCATCGTCCTGGAAAGCGGTGGCGCGCCAGTCGGGGCGAGCGGCCGGCGTCTTCCCGGCGGCCGCGGCTGTCCGCTGCTCGAGGCTGTCGCGCGCGTCGGTCAGGAGCTGGGCGGTACGCTGCTCGCTGAGCCGCACGCGTTCGGCCAGTTCACCCGAGGTGCGTTCAAAGCGCTGCTCGACGGTCGCGGTGCTGTCGGTCAGGCGTTTGGCGATATCGTCCAGCGCCTGGGACGAGCGGCGCTCGGACTGGGCGATACGGTCACTCAGCCGGTCCGAGATGCGGGTGATCTCGCCGCCCAGCTTCTCCAGCGCCAGAACATGACGGTCCTCGGCGGCGACCAGCTTGTGGTCCACGGCCTGGGCATAACGGCCGATGTCCTGCTCGACCTTCTGATTGAGTGTGGTCCCGAGCCGCTCCAGCCGCGCCGGGACGTCGGTCTCGATCGCGCTGACCCGGCCGTTCAGGTTCTGGGCGATCCGCAGCACCTCACGCCCCATGGCCTCGACGGCCTGGGCCGAGCGCTGCTCGGCGGTCCTGGCCTGTTCGCCGACCGACAGGACCGTCTGCTCGATCCGCGCCATACGGTTTTCGCTCTCGGCCGTGTCCAGCCGGCGCATCATCTCGGCGCGATTGGTCTCGACCTGACGCGACAGGGTCTCGGCCAATTTCTCGAACCGGGCGGCCTCGCGGGAATTGTCCGGCCCGCCCCGGGTTTCGGCCGCGCGCAGCCGCTGATCGAGACCGGCAAAGGCCCTTTCCAGGCCGCGCAGGGCCTCGCCGGTCGAGGCCTGGGCCGCATCCAGACGGGCGGCCACGGCGGCCATGACGTCCGTGCCGGCACCGGGACCGGCGAACTTTTCGACCGCATCCATGCGCTGGCGCAGTTCGTTCACGCCCGAGCGCTGGCGCTCCTCGATGTCATACAGACGACCGGCCAGGCTTCCGAGGGTGGTCTCGACCTTGCTGAAGGTCTCGACCGTGCGTGGCCCGACCTCCTGTTCGAACCGGCGCAGCCGCTTGTGACCCTCGCGCAGCTCCTCGGCGATGTCGTCGATCCGGCGGCCGGCGGCGTCGCTCTTCTGATCCTGGTTTTCCAGCCGGCGAACCAGTCCGGTCACCGCCTGGTCGACGCCCTGGATGGCCACGGTCGAGCGGCGCTCGGAGGCTTCCAGTCGGGCGGCGATGGCGTCGACCGACGCACTCAGCCGGTCCCACGGCGCGTCCTCGGTGCCGTAGGCGTCATCGACGCGCCGGTAGCGGCCCCGACGATCAATGGTTTCAGCGGCATGGTCGCGACGCGACAGGGGCACGACCCCGTCGTCATCGTCTTCGAGGATCATCGTGTTCAGCCACTCGCCGAGCGTCATACCCGAGCGCCGCGCGAGATCCTTGGCGATCTCACGCGCCTTGGGTTCGATACCCTTCACGCTCCACGGCGCGGCTGCGCTCACTGATTCCACTCCCGACCTGTAGTCTGGACGCTAGACGCCCAGATCAGGGGTGTAAACGCATGGTTAACCCCAAGATGTAGGGGGCACCCCATGTTCCTGTGGACAGCGCTCCCGCCCCGCCGATTTCTCTCCCGATCATGGTTAACCGAACGTGAAGATTAACCGTCTGGCAAGGAATGCAGCCCTTGCGTCCGGATGCGGGCACCGCCATCTGCTGGCGCGTGAACCTGACCCTGACCCTGATCCTGCTGGCCGCCGCCGTGGCGATGACCGTCTTCTCCGGCTGGCGCGGCGCTCGCCCCTGGGATCCGCGCCGCGGCGTGCGCATGGTCCCGTGGCGCTTCATCATGCTGCTGTCGGCGGCGACGGTGTTCATCCTGGCGATCCATCTCGGCACCGAACTCGGCGTGCCGCAGCGGCCCTACTGACTGCAGAGCAGGATCAATCGCCCGCCAGGCACCAGGCCAGAACGGCCTTCTGGGCGTGGATACGATTCTCGGCCTCGTCCCAGACCAGCGACTGCGGGCCGTCGATCACCGCATCGGTGACCTCCTCGCCGCGGTGGGCCGGCAGGCAGTGCAGGAAGACGGCGTCGGAGGCGGCCGTGGCCATCAGGGCGTCGTCGACCGTATAGGCCTCGAACGCCGCCAGCCGGTCCTCATAGTCACCGTCGCCCATCGACACCCAGGTGTCGGTAATCACCACATCGGCCCCGGCCACCGCCTCGCGCGGATCGCTGGTCAGGGTCACGTGGTCGCCACCCCGCGCCAGATCGCGCAGGTCCGGATGATAGTCAGCCGGGCAGGCGACATTGAACTTGAACCCGAATTTCGGGGCCGCGTGCATGAAGCTGTGGCAGACGTTGTTGCCGTCCCCGACCCAGGCCAGGGTCTTGCCGGCGATCGGTCCGCGCTGTTCCTCGATGGTCTGCAGATCGGCCAGGATCTGGCACGGATGGCTGCGGTCGGTCAGGCCGTTGATCACCGGCACCGTGGAAACCCGCGCGAACCGCTCGACATCGTCATGGCTGTTGGCGCGGATCATCACCGCATCGACCATGCGCGACAGCACGCGAGCCGTATCCTCGACCGGCTCGCCCCGGCCCAGCTGCATGTCCCCGGCATTGGCGATGATCGCATCCCCGCCCAGCTGGCGGATGGCGGCGTCGAAGCTGAACCGGGTGCGGGTCGAATTCTTCTCGAAGATCATCGCCAGCACATGGTCGGCCGCCGGCGCATCGGCGTCGATCCGTCCCCTGGGCCAGCCCTTGCGGGCCGCCTTGCGGGCATGGGCGTCATCAAGGATGCCGCGCAGGTCTTCGGCCGACAGCCGATGGATATCGAGAAAGTGGCGCACCATCCGCTAGCCTGCCAGCTTGCCGCGCGCGAACTCGCAGGTCTTCTCGAAGCGGGCGATCGCGTCGGCCGCCTCGTCGCGGGTCAGGATCAGCGGCGGCAGCAGACGCACGCAGTTGTCGCCGCCCCCGGCCACCAGCAGCTGGTTCTCGTCGCGGGCCCAGCCCATGAATTCGCGGTTGTTCGGAACCATCTTGATGCCGATCAGCAGCCCCTTGCCGCGCACGTCGGCGATGACGTCCGGGAAGCGTTCCTTCAGCCCGTGCAGCTGCTGCTTCAGATAACCGGCGATCTCGTTGACGTTGGCCAGGGTCTCGGGCTTCGAAATCTCGTCGAAGGCGGCGATGCCGACGGCCATGGCCAGCGGGTTGCCGCCGAAGGTCGAGCCGTGCACGCCGACCGTCATGCCCTTGGCCGCCTCGGCCGTGGCCAGACAGGCCCCGACCGGGAAGCCGCCGCCCAGGGCCTTGGCCAGGGCCATGATGTCAGGCGTCATGCCGGCCCATTCGTGGGCCCACAGCTTGCCGGTCCGGCCCATGCCGCACTGGACCTCGTCAAAGATGATCAGCACGCCATTGGCATCGGCCATCTCGCGCATCCAGCGCAGGTCTTCCTCGGGAATGGCGCGCGCGCCACCCTCGCCCTGGACCGGCTCGATGATGACAGCGGCCGTGGTCGGGCTCTTGAAGGCGGCTTCCAGCGCCGGGCGGTCGCCCCAGACCAGCTGGCTGTAGCCGGGCAGACGCGGACCGAAGCCCTCGACATAGGCCGGGTTGCCGGCGGCGTTGATGGCCCCGTAGGTGCGGCCGTGGAACGAGCCGTCGAAGCCGTAGATGTCGATCCGCTCGGGCTGGCCGTTGGCCGAATGATACTTGCGCGCGGTCTTCAGGGCACATTCAATCGAACTCCGAGCCGGAGTTGGTGAAGAACACCACGTCGGCGAAGCTGTTTGCGCACAGCCGGTCCGCCAGGGCTTCCTGGCCCGGGATCTTGAAGATGTTGGAGACGTGCCAGATCTTGTCGGCCTGGTCCTTCAGCGCCTGGACCAGTTTCGGATAGGCATGGCCCAGCGCATTGGTCGAGATGCCGGAGACGCAGTCCAGATAGACGGTACCGTCCGCCGCATACAGCCGGGCCCCCTCGCCGCGCTCGACCTCGACCGGAGCACGATTATAGACACCCATGAGATGGCTGGACACGGCAGGACCTCCAAAAGAGAGACGGCCCCGCCGCAGGATGCGCCGGGACCGCTGAAAAAGGGTGCCTCCTTGTCGACCCCGCATCGGGGTTAGTCAACACCGGGTCCGGCCGGAAAGCGGCATCAGGACGTCGGCGACAGGGGGGCACGCCCGGCCCGGACGGCCAGCGTGGCCAGCGCATACAGAATGGCGAAGGCCAGCACCATCTCGGCCAGCTCCTCGAACACCTCGTGCTGCAGCAGCACCCCGGCCGAGGCCAGCAGGCTGTAGGCCCAGGGGTTGATATAGAGGTCCTGAAGAAACAGCACCGGACTGGGCAGGGCCGGGCCCCGCATCGCGAACCAGGCGACCGGGGGCAGCAGGATCAGGGCGAAACCCAGTCCCTGGTAGACCAGGTCATAGAGGCGCGGTGAAACCAGATTGTGCAGGTTGGACTCACCCTGCAGATTGACCGCGGCCAGCTCCGCCGGGGTCTGGAACCCGATCAGGTGCTGACCCCAGCTCATTTCCTCGCCGATCATCGCGGCGAAACAGACGATCATCACCACCAACAGACCGCGCCAGAGTCCGCCCGAGGCCGGGCCGTACAGCCGCGACGCCCGGATAAACACCAGGCCACTGACGACGATGGCCAGCCCGTAGAACAGGACGGTCAGGTTTTCGACGATGCCGCCGTCAAAGGTTTCTGCACCGAAAATCCACGCGTCATGGTCACCACTCAGGTGACTCCAGACATTGATCGGGACCAGAAAACCCCAGATCGCGATCAGCCCCAGCCCCCCGACCCACGCCAGCCGGCGCGGCGGATCAGCCGGCCTCCTCTGAGCGCGGGTCAGCCAGAGGGCGGCCAGGCATACGCCTGCCGTGGCCATGGCGAGCACGGCGAGGGCGGCCATGGCCGGGTTGGACATTGGGTCGGTAATGATCGTCTCGGCTCTCGTGGCGTCGCGTCAGATTGAGCGCCCTGCGCTAAGGAACCGCTAACCCGGCGCAGCCGGATTTAGCTCTTCAAGCGCCAGCCCGATTTGAACACCAGCCAGCAGGCGACGGCCAGGGCCACGGTCAGCAAGGCGCTGACCGCCACCCCGATCGGCAAACTGCCGTCGGCACGACCGATGAAGCCCGCCCGGAAACCGTCGATCAGATAGAAGAAGGGGTTGAAATGGCTGATGGTCACGAACGGTTCGGGCAGGCGGTCGATCGGATAGAAGGTGCCGCTCAGAAAGGTCATCGGCATGACCACGAAATTCTGCACCGCTGACAGATGGTCGAACTTCTCGGACCACAGGCCGGCCAGGACGCCGATCATGCCCATCAGCAGCGAGGCGACGATCCCGAACCACAGGATGGCGAACAGATTGGCCACGCCCAGCCTGGCGAACGGCAGCACACAGACGGCCGTGACCACCCCGACCACGATACCGCGCGTCGCCGCGCCCAGCGAAAAGCCGATGGTCAGCTCCAGCGGACTTAGCGGCGGGGTCAGGAAGTCGGTGGCCGTGCCCATGATCTTGGCCTGGGTCAGGCTGGAGGCGGCGTTGGCGAAGGCATTGTTGAGGATGGCCATCATGATCAGGCCCGGGGCCACGAACTCGGCGAAGGACGTGCCGTGCAGCGGCGGCCGTGCATCCTTCAGGGCCACCACGAACACCAGCATATAGAGCAGGGTCGTCACCACCGGGGCGGCCACCGTCTGCCCGCCCACCTTCCAGAAGCGTCGCACCTCGCGGAAATAAAGGGTCCGCAGTCCGACCCAGTTGACGCCATGGAAACGACGGGGCTGCGGCAGGCCGGCGGGGCGACCCAGTTCATTCATGGACGAGAGATCAGTCATCCCCGCCAGATGCCCCCGGCGAAGCCCGGGCGCAAGGCGGGCTCGTCCACAGGGCGTTTCACATACCGACGATTTAACATGTGGTTTCTGTGGACACACTGATTCGCAGATATTGCGTCTGTTAACGTCTCGTTTAC
Organism: Brevundimonas sp.; assembly: GCA_034676465.1. Classification (GTDB taxonomy): domain Bacteria; phylum Pseudomonadota; class Alphaproteobacteria; order Caulobacterales; family Caulobacteraceae; genus Brevundimonas. The sequence continues at coordinate 11,866 of JAUCCG010000038.1, forward strand.
AAGCAGTGGTAGGTGCTGGCCCCAGAAAAACGGAGCCGACACACTACATATTGATCTGATTACCCCGGGGGAGGGGGTGGCATGACCGCAGGCTGGACTGAAGACCGCGTAGGCGCGCTGAAGAAGCTCTGGCTCGAGGGCCAGTCGGCCAGCCAGATCGCCAAACAACTGGGCGGCGGCGTCACCCGCAACGCCGTAATCGGCAAGGTGCACCGTCTGGGACTGTGGGTCGCGCCGCACCGTCGCAGCCTGCCCGCACCACCTTCCGCGCCGCCCGTCCGCGGCCCGCCGCCCCGGCCCAGCCATCGGCACCGCGCCGCATCGAGACAGCCCAGCTGCGGCCGAACGTTCCGGTGCCGCCGACGCCCGAGCGTCCGCCGGAAATGCCCGGCACCGCCACGGTGATGACCCTGGGGGCCCACATGTGCAAATGGCCGATCGGCGATCCGTCGTCGACCGAGTTCAGCTTCTGCGGCCGTCGCGCCTCGGAAGGCGTCTATTGTATCGAGCACGCCCGGGTCGCCTACCAGCCCCAGGTTCGCCGCGGCAACAAGGACGGCGCCACCAACTGGCCCGCAGCCTGCGGCGGTATATCTGACCCCCTTCAGCCATACGGCTGTGATGAACGGCTCGTAGAGAGCCGCCGTCCGCCTCGAGGCCGCATGCGAATGCGGCCTCGAGTGCAGGGGCGGGGCTGCGCTTTTCCGGGTTGACGCAGCCCCTCACCCTCGCCCCTTCGGGGCTCACTCTGATTTTGGCCTGTCGCCCTTCGGGCTGCTTGAGGCCGAAGCTTGCTTCCTGCGGCCCGGGCCTAGAGCGGGACTGTTCAACACGGAACCATATCCAGAGTTGACGAGGTAACTGGCACATTCGTTGGGTGTGAAGAGCTCAAGGAGCTGACCGACCTTTCGCCATGTGGCCTCGACGTCTCGGGGCTGGGCCTTTCGCATCAGGTGTTTGAGCTTGGCGAAGACCTGTTCAATCGGGTTAAGGTCCGGGCTGTAGGGCGGCAGAAAGATCAGATGGGCTCCCCTGGCCCGGACGGCGGCGCGCGCGGCCTTGCCCTTGTGGCTGCCCAGATTGTCGAGCACGACGACGTCGCCGGGCTTCAGGGTTGGGGCCAGAACTTCCTCGACATAGACCCGGAACAGCTCGCCGTTGATCGGCCCGTCCATCACCCAGGGCGCGTCGATGCGGTCGTGACGCAGGGCGGCGATGAAGGTCTGGGTCTTCCAGTGGCCGAAGGGGGCGTGGGCCTTCAGCCGACGACCGCGCGGACCCCATCCTCGGAGTGGGGCCATGTTGGTCTTGACCCAGGTCTCGTCCAGAAACACCAACCGGGACGGGTCGATCCGGCCCTGATACGCCTTCCAGCGCGTGCGTTTACGCGCCACGTCAGGCCGCGTCTGCTCCTCGGGCAGCAGGGTTTTTTTTGAAGCTGAAACCCTCGGCATGCAGGAACACCCACACCGCGCGGGGCTGGGTCTTGATCCCCCGCTGGCCAACTCGGCCGTCAGCCCCCGCAGCGTGATCGGGCCCGAGGCGATCCGCTCTCGCAGCCACGCGGCCACCTCGCCCGAAAGCGTTCGGGGCTTGCAGCCGCCGATCCGGGCCGGTTCCAGAGACCCGGTCTCGCGTTCATGACGCGCCCATTTCGACAGACACGACGGACTCATCCGAAGAGCTGCCGCGATTTCCCGGTGCGTCTCGCCGGCCGCCTTGCGCGCCAAGGCACGCGATCGAAGATCAACCGAATAGGGAGCTGTCATACATGCTGGCCTCCATCCAGCACGAGAATGATGAATCAGATCGCTACCGATTTGGGGATCCCGATTCCGTCAAAAAAGGTCATGCTCTAGTTCAGCACCCGCCGCTCGCCCGGCACGTCCAGGCTGAAGGCGGGAATGGTGGCCTCAAAGGTGCGCCCCTGAGATCGTTGATCTGGTAGCTGCCGGCCATCGACCCCGAGGCCGTGCCGAGCGGACAGCCCGAGGTGTAGGAATAGCTGTCGCCGGGCGGGATGGTCGGCTGTTCCCCGACCACGCCGGGGCCGCGCACATCCTCGATCTGGCCGCGGGCGTCGGTGATGATCCAGTGCCGCGCGATCAGTTGCACCGCCGCCCGCGCCGCGATTCTCGATCTCGACCTGATAGGCCCAGACCCAGCGCCCGAGTTGGGGTCAGACTGGCCCGCCAGATAGGACGGACGGACCCGGACGATGATCCCGTCGGTCTCGGCTTCATAGGCTTGGCTGTCATACATGAGCCCATGGTCCCGCAACCGGGGCCGCCGTAAGACCCCGGGGGTTAGATTCGCAGCAAAAACGTGTAATCAGAGCCTATGCAGTTCCCTGAAAACTCCCCGCCCGGGCATCCTGCCCTGCCAGTCGATCGAGGCCCATCCCGGTGGCGCGATCACCTCGGACACGCCGTTCGACGCCGATCAGGTCCAGCCGGCCAGTCTGGACCTGCGCCTGTCGGACCAGGCATGGCGCGTGCGCGCCTCCTTCCTGCCCGGCCTGCGCAAGGTCGAGGACCGGATCGCCGAGTCTCAATGCATACCCATCGACCTGTCCGGCGGCTTCGTGCTGGAAAAGGGCTGCGTCTATATCGCCCGTCTCCAGGAGCGGCTGACCCTGCCCAAGGGCCTGATCGCCCGCGCCAATCCCCAAGAGCTCGACCGGCCGGGTCGATGTGTTGGTGCGGGTGTTGACCGACTCCGGGGCCCGGTTCGACTATGTGGCCGAGGGCTATGACGGCCCCCTGTATCTGGAGATCGCGCCGCAGACCTTCTCGATCCTCGTGGCCAGGTACCCGGCTGAACCAGCTGCAACTCAAGGCCGGCGAACCGCCCAAGCTGGAGACCCGCAGCGTCGGCGTCGATCTGGACAGCACACCAACGGCGGAATCGTACGGCTTCCGCGGCCGTCGTCACGCCGGCATCGCATCGACCTCGATCATATCGACGGCCACGACCCACCGCGACTTCTGGGAGCCGCTGTCCCTAAAGCGCGCCGGTCAGTTGCTGCTGGATCCGGGTGAATTGTATATCCTGGCGTCCAGCGACGACGTCGAGATCCCGGTCGACCAGGCCGCCGAAATGACCCCGATCGACCCCTCGGTCGGCGAGTTCCGCGTCCACTACGCCGGCTTCATCGACCCCGGCTTCGGCACCGACGAGGCCCACGGCGCAGGCTCCAAGGGCGTGCTGGAAGTGCGCGCCCCCCCACCAGACGCCCCCTTCCTGCTGGAACACGGCCAGATCGTCGCCCGGCTGGTCTATGAGCCGCTCATCGAACGCCCGACCCGCCTCTACGGCGAGGGCGGCAGCCACTACCAGAGCCAGCCTGAAGCTGAGCAAGCATTTCCGGCCCTGGTGAGCGTTGGGCATCCGGCAGCGTCGTCGGATAACCGAGGGCTGATTTCTGCAGTGCAACGCCCGTTCGGCCCGCTATATCGGGGCCCATGTCGCCATCGCGCTCCACCCTGTCCTGACCCAGCCCGTTCTGGCGGCCCTGCCCTATCTGGCGTTGCTGGTCGGGATCGTGTCGATCTCGGTCGGGACGAGCGGGTCCAAACAGCTGTTTCCGGTCATCGGCGCGGCGGGGACATCCACGCTGCGGGTCGGGCTGTCGGCGCTGGTGCTGGTCGCTCTGTGGCGACCCTGGCGGTTCAGACTGAGCCGCGTCGATGCCAGGCGGGTGCTGATGTACGGCCTGGTTCTGGGGCTGATGAACCTGAGCTTCTACATGTCGCTGCGGACCATTCCGCTGGGGCCGGCCATCAGCCATCGAAATCGCCGGACCGCTGACCCTGGCGCTGGTCCATGCCCGGCGCTGGAATTTCGTTTCGTTCTGGATCACCTTTGCCGTCACCGGCCTGGGGCTGCTGCTGCCGCTGCGCGGGGGCCTGTATGCGCTGGATCCCGTCGGAATCGCCTTCGCGGCGACGGCGGGCCTTTTGGGCCCTGTACATCATCTTCGGGCAACGGCTGTCGCACATGCATGCCGGACAGTCGGTCGCCCTGGGCATGAGCACCGCCGCGGTGGTCATCCTGCCGTTCGGCGTCATCAGCGCCGGCACGACCCTGCTGGTCCCGTCCTGCTGCTGGGTCTGGGCGTGGCGCTGGTGTCCAGCGCCCTGCCCTATTCGCTGGAGATGATCGCCTTGCGCCACATTCCCAAGCGGGCCTGCCTTGCGTCCTGCTGTCAGCCAACCGGCCATCGGCGCGGTCGCCGGCCTGTTCCTGCTCGTGAGATGCTCAGCGGCCTCCTAGATGGCTGGCCATGGGCTGTTATGTTGTGTGTCGCCTTGATCGGCGCGATCCTGACGACCGATTCCCGGGTCGTGGCGATCACCGGACCCGGTGCCCCGGTCTGACGGTCAGCCGCCTGCACCCGGCTATTCCAGCCGGTCGGCCTTCTCAGGCCCGGGAACAGCTTGGCCCACAGGCCGGTCGCCCCCAGGGCCGCCGCCCCGCCGAACACCGCCGCCCCGACCGGCCCGAGCAGCCGCACCATGACCCCGGAATAGGCCTCGCCCAGTTCATTTGAGGCCCCGATGAACAGCATCGACACCGACGACACCCGGCCACGCATATGATCGGGGGTGGCGATCTGGATCAGGGTCTGGCGGATGTTGACGCTGATCATGTCGGCGGCCCCGCCGATGAACAGCACCAGGACGCTGAGCCAGGCGACCTTCGACAGGCCGAAGATCAGGGTGCAAAGGCCGAACACCGCCACCGCCCCGAACATCCACACCCCGCCGCGCCGCAGGATCGGAAACCGCCCCAGATACAGGGCCATGGCCAGGGCCCCGACCCCGAACGACGCGCGCAGCAGGCCGAAGCCCTCAGGCCCGATCATCAATATGTCGCGCGCGAACACCGGGGTCAGCAGCGCCACCCCGGCCAGCAGAACGACGATCAGGTCCAGCGAAATCGCGCCCAGCACGATGCGCGTCGACCAGACATATTGCAGCCCCTCCTTCACCGCGGCCCAGCGCCGGATCAGGCCGTTCACCCGCACCGGGCGACCACTGGTGCGGATCAGCAGCATGGCCACCAGCCCGACCACGAACATGCCCAGCGACACCCCATAGGCCAGCGGTGTCGAGATACCGACGATAACCCCGCCGAAGGCCGGCCCGGCAATGGCCCCGGTCTGGAAGGCCAGCGACTGGGCGACGATGGCCTTGGGCAGGGCCTTCATCCCCACCACCATCGGCAGGAAGGCCTGACTGGCCGGGGCCAGGAAGGCGCGCGCCGCCCCGAACACACAGGCCACCGTCAGCAGCCCCCACAGCGGCGGCGACCCATGGATGGCCATGGCCAGGAAGGCGACGGCGCAGGCCCCCTCGACCGCGATGGAGGCGACCACCGTCATACGCCGGTCGCGACGGTCGGCCATCTCGCCCGCCGGCAGGGTCAGGGCCAGCATCGGCAGGAATTCCACCAGCCCGACCAGCCCCAGATACAGGCTGGCCTGTTCGATCGGATGGTCGCGCCGGGCGATCTCATAGACCTGCCACAACAGGGCTGACGACTGGACCTGGATGCCGAACACGGCCGCCAGTCGCCCCAGCCACAACAGACGAAAGTCGCGCAGCTTCCACGGATCGCTGCCGGATGCCCCCGGCGGGGCCGGCTCAGCTGCGTCGGTCATGTTGGGGATAGGGGGTTCCGTCGCGATGGAAATAGCCGCCGGGGCGGAACACCATGTCGATATCGCTATAGACGCCCGAGTTACCGCCGGGCGTGCGCGAGCCGACCTCCAGCAGGACGGCCTCGATATCCGAACGGTTCTGCAGCACGTGACCGTTGGCCACCCCGGCCTTCCAGCCGGCGCAGTCGCCCGCCGTCAGCACGGTCTCGCCGTCGTCCTCGACCAGCACCACCTCACCCGTCAGCACCCAGACGAACTCGTCCTCGCCTTCATGCCAGTGCCGCTGGCTCGACCAGGCCCCGGCCGGCAGGCGCAGCAGATTGACCCCGAACTGGTCCAGCCCGACCGCATCCCCCAGCCGCTGCCGGCGACGCGGCTTGCACGGCCCGGCGAATGCCTCGGGGTAGGTGGTGCCGTTCACCGTCGGTGCGGCCTCGATCTCGATCTTCGGCATGTCGGGTCACCCCTTCTCGCGCTGGTCCGTTGTCCCTAAAGCATAGGACCATGAGCGACGCACCCCCTGCCCTGATCGATCCCGTCGACCTGACCCGCGACCTGATCCGCCGACCGTCGGTGACGCCCGTCGACGCCGGGACCATGGACATGATCGAGTTCCTGCTGACCGGCCTCGGCTTCCACTGCCGCCGCATGGCTTTTGAGGGCGTCGAGAACCTGTACGCCCGGCGCGGCACCGCCTCGCCCAACCTGTGTTTCGCCGGCCATACCGATGTGGTGCCGACGGGTACGGCCGCCGCCTGGACCGCCGCCCCGTTCGACGCCGAGGTCCACGACGGCATCCTCTATGGTCGCGGAGCCGTCGACATGAAGGGCGGTATCGCCGCCTGGATCGCCGCCGTCTCGCGGGTTCTGGCCGAGGGGGAGCCGGCCGGCTCGCTGTCCTTCCTGATCACCGGCGACGAGGAGGGCCCGGCCCTGCACGGCACCAAGCGGGTGGTGCAGACGTTGATGGCCGAGGGCGAACCCCTCGACGCCTGTGTCGTCGGCGAGCCGTCGTCGTCAATGCATCTGGGCGACATGATCAAGATCGGCCGCCGCGGCTCGCTGAACAGCTGGATCACGGTCCACGGCAAACAGGGTCACGTCGCCTATCCCGAGCGGGCCGCCAATCCGGCCCCGGTGCTGGTCAGACTTCTGACCCAGCTGAACGATCACGTGCTGGACGAGGGCTATCCCAAATTCCCGCCGTCGAACCTCGAGATCACCAACATCAGCATCGACAATGATGCCAGCAATGTCATTCCGGCCGAGGCCAGGGCCCGGCTCAACATCCGCTTCAACCCGACCCATACCGGCGATGAGCTGATCGCCTGGCTCAACGTGCAGGCCGGCCTGGCCCAGGTCGCTTCGGGCCAGCGGATCGAGCTGGAGCATCTGTGCTCGGGCGATGCGTTCCTGACCGAGCCGGGCCCCTTCATCAACGCCGTGCAGGATGCGGTCGAGGCGGTCTGCGGTCACCGGCCCGAGGCCTCGACCGTCGGCGGCACCTCCGACGCCCGCTTCATCCGCGCCATGTGTCCGGTGCTGGAACTGGGTCTCGTCGGCCAGACCATGCACCAGATCGACGAACGGGTGCCGGTGGCCGAGATCGAGACCCTGACCGAGGTCTATCAGCGCGTGATCAGCACCGTGTTGGAGCGATTGCGCTAGCGTTCGAGAAACCGCAGCGCCGTCAGCACATGGGCGCGGACGCCGACGGCCAGGACCTTTTCATTGACGTCGAACTGCGGCGAATGGTTCGGGGCCGAGGTGGCCGGATCGACCCCGTCGGGACTGGCCCCCAGATGCCAGAACACGCCCGGGATCTCGTGCTGGAAATAGCTGAAATCCTCGGCCACCGTGGTCGGCGGGCTGGCCGGATTGACCTGGCCCGCACCGGCCGCCTCGACCAGCACCGGCGCGATCCAGGCCGACAGGTCCGGGTCGTTGTAGACCAGGGCCGCGTTCTGTTTCACCGCGAACTCGGCCGTCGCCCCATAGGCCTCTGCGACATGGCCGACCGCCGCCGAAGCCCGGGCCACAAGGGCGTCGCGCTGGGCGATGTCGAAGGTGCGCAGCGTCCCCGACAGCACCGCCTCATCGGGAATGATGTTGTAGCGCACCCCGGCGTTGATGGTGGCGATGGTCAGGACGGTCGGCGTCGTGGTCGGGTCGACGGTGCGGGCCGTCAGGGTGTTCAGCGTCTCGACCACCTGTCCGGCCACGGCGATGACGTCGATGCCGCGCCAAGGCCAGGCCCCATGCGTCTGCCTGCCGTGCAGGCGGATATCGATCCGGTCCGAGGCGGCCATGAAGCCCTGGGGCTTGTAGAAGATCGTGCCCGGTCGGCCCGGCACCACATGCAGGCCGAAGATGGCCTCGGGCTGCGGATCGGCCAGGGCTCCCTCGGCGATCATCAGGGCGGCCCCGCCCATCGGCTCACCCGGAGGCGCGCCCTCCTCGGCCGGCTGGAAGATGAACACCACCGTGCCGGAGATCTGGTCCTTCATCCCGGCCAGCACCTCGGCCGCCCCCATCAGCATGGCCATATGGGCGTCGTGACCACAGGCATGCGCCACCGGAACGGTCTGGCCCATATACTGGCCGGTGTCGGTCGAGGCGAAGGGCAGGCCCGTGGCCTCCAGCACCGGCAGGGCGTCCATATCGGCGCGCAGCGCCACGGTACGGCCCGGCCGCGCGCCCCTGAGGATGCCGACCACGCCGGTACGCCCGACCCCGGTGCGGACCTCCAGTCCCAGCGACTCCAGATGGGCGGCGATGATCGCGGCGGTGCGGGTTTCGGCGAAACCCAGTTCGGGGTGACGGTGGAAGTCGCGGCGCCAGTTCACCACCTCGGGCATCACGGCGTCAACGGCACCGGCGACGGCAGTGGCATCAACGGCCGGACTTGTCGTTTGAGCCTGCACGGCTCCGGCGGACAGGACCAGCGCGAGCGCGGTCCCGGTGATCATCTGGCGAATGGACATCGACCTCTCCCGGTTCGGGTCGATGATGGGCCGCACGCGATCCCTTGTGCAAGGCGGACTGAACGCCGATCTTGGGCGCATGGCCATCAAGTCCGCGAAAACCAGACTGCGCAACGTCGTGCTGGTTTGCCGCGAATGCACGAAAAAGCTGGACGGCGGCTTTGGCCGCAAAGGGAACCACACGTTGAAGACGGCGCTTCGGAAACATCTGAAGGCCGGCAAGGGCCGAAAGGCGACACTGGCTGTGGTCCATACCCCCTGTTTCGACATCTGTCCGAAAACTGCGGTCGTCGCCGTCAATGCGGCCCGACCGGACAAATTGCTGATCGTCCCGCCAGGGTCAGATCTGTCCGAGGTCGCGGCCCGGCTGGGGCTCGACGATGACCGCAGGCCCGGGCCCGTGCTGATCATCGACAGCGCCGCCGGATGACGATCCCCGCGGTCTCAAAGCGCCTGAGCGCCCGCTCACCCGCCTTCATGATCCTGTTCGCGGTCAGCCTGGTCGCGGCGGCCGGCAATATGGGCCTGCAGTCGGTCCTGCCCGCCATCGGCCGTGAGTTCGGCCTGGCCGACACCCTCGTCGCCGCCGCCTTCGCCATCTCGGCCCTGATGTGGACCCTGTTCTCGCCGTTCTGGGCCCGGCTGTCGGACAGTCTGGGCCGCAAGCGGGTGATCATGATCGGCCTGGCCGGCTTTGCCGCCTCGATGGCCGGGTTCGGCCTGGCGGCGACCTCGGGGATCGAGGGCTGGCTCGGCGTCGGCGTGGCCTTCGTGCTGATGGCCCTGGCCCGGACCATCTATGGCGTGTTCGGCTCGGCCGCCCCGATTGCCTCCCAGGCCTATGTCGCCGACCGGACCGGACCGGAGGACCGCACCCAGGCCATGTCGCTGCTGGCCTCGGCCCAGGGACTGGGCACCGTCGCCGGGCCGGTTCTGGCCCCGTTCTTCGTGCTGCCCCTGATTGGTCTGGCCGGGCCCATGTACGCCTTCGCGGCGCTGGGAGCCGGCGTGCTGTTTCTGGTCTGGCGCAAGCTGCCCAGCGGCGAGGTCGTCCGCATCCCCTCGCCCAGCGGCGCGCCGCGTCACACGGCCGGTCGCGGTCTGTGGAAGGACCGTCGGGTCCGCGACTTTCTGATCTACGGTCTTCTGGTCACCGGCACCCAGGCGGTGAACATCTCGGTGCTGGGCTTCAACGTCATCGACGAGATGGCTCGCACCGGGGCCAGCGTCGCCGCGGCCCAGCCCTACATCGGTCTGGCCATGTTCGCCGGAGCGCTGGGCACCCTGATGGTGCAGTGGGGCCTGATCCCGCTGCTGAAACTGCAACCGCATTCGCTGATGCGCTGGGGGGCGGCCATCGCCCTGCTCGGCAATCTGCTCAGCGTCGCCGCGCCCGGCTATTTCGGCGCGGTGGTCGGCTATGCGGTGATCTCGATGGGGATCGGCTTTGCCCGCCCCGGCTTCACCGCCGGATCGTCGCTGGCGGTCGAGGCGCATGAGCAGGGGTCCGTGGCCGGGCTGATGATGTCGGTCGCCGGTCTCAGTTTCCTCGGCCCGCCGGTGATCGGCGTGGCCCTGTATCAGCTGGCGATGCCCGCCCCGTTCCTGGCTAACAGCCTGCTGCTGGCGATCGCCTTCATCGTCTGTTTCACCAGCCCGCAACTGCGCCGCATGTCCCTGGCCGCAAGCGAGCGTCCGCACCGCACCGCGTCCGCGACCCCGCCGGCTTCCCAGCCGGGTCCGGAAGGCAACCGCTGAGCATCTTCCTTCCACAACGGAGCCATGCGAAACCCCGACCATGGAGACTGCCAAGATCGAGAAACGCGTCGGAGTCCAGGCCAGCAGCGAGCGGCTTTGGGACGTCCTGTCCGACCTGCCCGGCTGGAATCGCTGGAATCCGGTGGAGACCGGCCTGGAGGGGGCCATCGCCTTCGGCGGCCAGCTCAGCCTGACCGAATCCGTGCCCGGCCTGATCGAGCGGCCGACCATCGTGCGCATCGCCGACTGGCAACCCTATGCGCAGCTGATCTGGGCCGAGAAGCGCGGCTGGGCCTTCAATGTGATCCGCTATTTCGAGATCGAGGAGCTGGTGCCCGGCAGCTGTATTGTCGCCAACGGCTTCATCTTCAGCGGCCTGCGCGGCGAACTGTTCCACGACAGGCACCGCAAGACCCTGCGCACGGCCTGCGAGGCGGTGGCCGAGGGTCTGCGCCGCGAAGCCCTGGCCGGCGACTGATCCCCGGTCAGCCGTCCGTCAGCCGCCCTTGGCCATCGTGTCCTGGATGTTGATGATCGCCGGGGTCAGGATGACGATGAACAGCACCGGCAGGAAGAACAGGATCATCGGCACCGTCAGCTTGGCCGGCAGGGCCGCCGCCTTCTTCTCGGCCGCGGACAGGCGCAGGTCGCGGCTTCTCCTTGGCCATGGTCCTGAGGGCGGTACCCAGCGGCGTGCCGTAGGTTTCGGCCTGGGTCATGGCGGTGGCCACCGACCGGACGCCGGGATGGTTGGTGCGTTTGGCCAGGCCCTCATAGGCCATGCGCCGGTCCGGCAGATAGCTGAGCTCGGCCGACAGCAGGGTCAGTTCCTCGGCCAGATCGATCGACGAACCGCCGATTTCCTGGCTGACTTTCTGAATGGCGGCCTCGATCGACATGCCCGCCTCGACGCAGATCAGCAGCAGGTCCAGCGCGTCGGGGAACGCCTGCATGATCGAGGTGCGGCGCTGCGAGATCCGGTTCGAGATATACATGTTCGGCGCATAGAAGCCGGCCAGGGCCGAGGCCATGACCGCCGTCACCCGGGTCATCGTCGGCAGGCCGAAATCGTTGAACACGAACAGGTAGAAGGCGGTGAAGGCCATGAAGGCGAACGGCATGGAGAAACGGAAGAAATAGAAGGTCGTCAGCGGCTTGGGTCCACGATAGCCGGCCTGGGCCATCTGTTCGGCGACCTTGGGATCCTCGATCAATTTGCTCAGGTTCAGCCGGTCGACGACCCGCTTCTTGAAGCCGTCGTCGGTATGCCGCAGGCCACCGGGCCCCGCGGCAATGGCCTGACGCGACCGGCGCTTCAGCTCGTCGCGGCGCAGGGCGACGGCCTTCATCCGACTTTCCAGCTTGACCTCGCCGCCCAACGAACCGAGCAGACTGACCAGGGTCGCGAACACGGCCAGGGCCACGCCCAGGCTCAACAGGTTCCGGGGGTCGGTAACAAACGCGATCATGTCGAAGACCTGCCCATCAGAATTTGAACGCGATCATCTTCTTCATCACGAAGACGCCCAGGCCCATCATTGAGGCGGCCACGAACAGCATGAACTGGCCGCGCGGGTCGGTGAACAGCACCATCATGTAGGCGGGGGTGGTCATGGTCACCAGGATCATCACCGCCGGCGGCAGCGAGCCGATGATGCCGGCAGATGCCGTCGCCTCCGACGACAGGGCCTTGATCTTCTCACCCATCATCCGCCGGGCCCGCAGCACCGCCGAAAGATTGGACAGGGCCTCGGCCAGGTTGCCGCCGGTCTTTTGCTGGATCGAGATGACGATGGCGAAGAATTTCAGCTCCGGCGTCGGCATCCGCTCGTACATCTTGTCCAGGGCCTGGGGCAGGGTCAGGCCGACGCCCATGCCCTCGACCAGATGCTGGAATTCCGGACCCAGCGGGGCGGGGCTCTCGCGACCGATGATCTTGAAACAGTCGTGAACCGGCAGGCCCGACTTGATACCGCGCACGATGACGTCGACGGCGTTGGCAAATTCGGCGAGAATTTCTTCATCCGCCGCTTGCCCAGGAAGCCGACCATCCAGCGTGGCAGGCCCAGACCCAGGACAATTCCGGCCCCCAGGGCCAGCAACAGATTGGAGGTGAACAGCAGGACCAGCAGCAGGGCGCTGATCCCCAGACCGCCGCTGACCATCCAGAAGGTGCGGATGCTCAAGGCCAGCCCGGCGTGCTTCAACTTGGCCGCCATGGTCATGCGGGCCTTGCGCTCCTTGCGCTCGACCTCCTGAAGCTGCGTCATGATCTGTTTGCGGCGCGCCTCCGGCGTGTTGACCGCCGTAGCCGCCTTGCGCGCGTTGGTCACCTTGGGGGCACCGAAGCTTTGCGCCCGCTTCACGGCCTCGCCGCTGGAATCGTCGCCGCCGACGAAGACCCAGCCGAGGCTGCCGATGGTGATGAAGGCCAGGACGGCGGCGAGGATCGGCAACATGCTGCTACTCCGCCGCGTCGAGGGCTTCGGCCAGCTCACGCTCGAGGCCGTAGTAGCGGGCCCGGTCCCAGAAGCGCGGCCGGGCAATGCCGGTCGAACGGTGACGGCCGATGATCTTGCCGTTCTCGTCCTCGCCGGTGATTTCGTAGACGAACAGGTCCTGGGTCACGATCACATCGCCTTCCAGGCCCACCACCTCGGTGATGTGGGTGATGCGGCGGCTGCCGTCACGCAGGCGGGCGGCCTGGATGATGACGTCGACCGAGCCGACGATCATCTCGCGGATGGTCTTCGACGGCAGGCCGTAGCCGCCCATGGTGATCATCGATTCCATCCGGCTGATGGCCTCGCGCGGGCTGTTGGCGTGCAGGGTGCCCATCGAACCGTCGTGGCCGGTGTTCATCGCCTGCAGCAGGTCGAAGGCCTCCGGGCCACGCACCTCACCGACGATGATCCGCTCGGGACGCATGCGCAGGCAGTTCTTGACCAGATCCCGCATGGTGATCATGCCCTGGCCCTCGAGATTGGGCGGACGGGTCTCCAGACGCACCACATGCGGCTGTTGCAGCTGAAGTTCGGCCGCGTCCTCGCAGGTGATGACCCGCTCGGTCGGATCAATAAAGGCGGTCAGGGTGTTCAGCAGGGTGGTCTTGCCGGAACCGGTACCGCCCGAGATCACCAGATTACAACGCGAGGCCCCGATGACGCCGAGCACGCGCGCCCCTTCGGGACTGATGGAGTTGTACTCCACCAGATTACGCATCGTCAGCTTGTCCTTCTTGAACTTCCGGATCGTCAACGTCGCACCGTCGATGGCCAGCGGCGGCGCGATGACGTTGACGCGCGACCCGTCCGGCAGGCGGGCGTCGCAGATCGGCGAACTCTCGTCGACGCGGCGGCCGACCTGCGACACAATCCGCTGACAGATGTTCATCAGCTGGGTGTTGTCGCGAAAGCGGACATTGGTCAGCTGGACCTTGCCGTTGACCTCGATGAACACCCGGCCGGCCCCGTTGACCATGATGTCGGCGATGTCGTCGCGGGCCAGCAGCGGCTCCAGCGGCCCGTAACCGAGGACGTCATTGACGATGTCCTGGACCAGATGCTCCTGCTCGGCCACCGACATCGAGACGTTCTTGATCGCCACCAGCTCGGCGACGATGTCACGGATTTCTTCCGAAGCAGCCTTGGTGTCCAGCTGCGCCAGCTGGGCCAGGTCGATGGTGTTCATCAACGCGTTGAAAATCGTGGTCTTCGTCGCGTGATAATAGTCGGACTGCTCGCGGACGACCTCGACCGCCTGGGCCTTCTTCAGCTGTTCAAAGCCCGGCGTGGCCTTCGGACCTGGGCCGCCGACACTGGCCTCGGGCCGGGCCGTTTTCGGGCGGGCAGCCAGGGCGTCGAGGCGATCCGCCGCCGGGGATGATGGCTTGGCGGCATAGGCGGCGGCCGAGCTAGCCGCGGCCGCACTGGCGGGAGCCTGTTGTTCGGGGGCGGCGTCGTCGTCGCCGAAACCGAACGGTTCGGTCTGGATTCCGGCCGCCGGCTGCGCCGCCGCAGCCGGCTTCGGTGCCGGACGCGGTGCGGGGGGGCTCCCCCGGGCTGGGCTGTGCGTTTACCGAACACTCGCGATCCCGTCAGCGCTTCTTGAACATCTTGCCGAAGAGCGAGCCGGAGCGCGCAGCCCCGCCCTTGCCCCTGGGCCCGGCGACGAGCGGAAGCTCGCGCCGTGAAACGATCTGGGCCAGGGTCTGGAAGGCTTCGCCCGCCCTGGACTTGCCCCCGGAGTTCGAGGATCATCTGGCCGTTGTTGGCGGCGGCCCCGAACACCTTGGGCTCGAACGGAATGATCAGGCTGGGATGCACACCCAGGGCGGCTCCGAAATCCTTGGCGGGAATTTCCGGCCGACCCGGCACGCCGACCTGGTTCAGGACCAGACGCGGCGGAGCGTCATTCGGTCGGCCGGTGCGGATCAGGTCGATCATGTTCTTGGCATTGCGCAGCGAGGCCAGATCGGGCGTCGCCACAACCACCACCTCGTCGGCGGCGATCAGGCTGCGACGCATCCAGGCGTTCCAGGTATGCGGCAGATCCAGCACCACGAACGGGGCGGTCGAGCGAATCCGCGTCGTGACCTCCTCGAAGGCCTCGGGGGTGATGTCCCAGTCGGTGTCCAGGGTCGCGGGGGCGGCGAACAGGCTCAGCTTGTCGGTGCAGCGGACCATCATGCGGTCCAGCAGCACCGAATCCAGCCGGTCCGGCTGGCTCAGGGCGTCGGCCACACCGTTCAGCGGGTCCTGGTTGAAATCCAGCCCGGCAGTGCCGAACGGCAGGTCGAAATCGACGATCACCGTATTGGCCCCGATCCGCTCGCTCATCGCATAGGCGGTATTGTGGGCGACGGTCGACGAGCCGGTGCCGCCGCGCGCGCCGACGAAGGCGATCGAACGGCCGATGAACGGCTGGGCCGGGTCGGCGAACAGGCCGCCGATGGCCGAGATCAGCTGCAGCGGCTGGACCGGGGCCACCAGATATTCACTGACCCCGCGCCGCATCAGCTCGCGGAACAGCAGGATGTCATTGGTCGCGCCGATGACCACGACCTTGGTGCCGGAGTTGCAGACCTGGGCCAGCAGGTCGACTTCATGCAGCAGGGTCGCCGGATCGGTCAGGCATTCGACGATGATCAGCGGCGGTGTCGGCTCGTGCTGATAGGCCTCGATCGCGGCGGCGACGCCGCCGATGCGGATCTGGGTCGTGGCGCGCGACAGGCGTCGATCCTGACCGGCGCGCTCGGCGGCGGCCAGGGTGTCCTGGCGTTCCGCGAAGACGTGGATGGCGATGCGCGGCACCGATACCTCGCCGATGCTCGGTGCCCCCGCCGGAGCGGACGGAACCGGGGCCGAAAAGGCCGCCGACGCCCCGGCCACCAGCTCGCCGACCGGATTGAACCCGCCTGCGGCCGGTACGGCGGTCGTCTCGGCCGGGCTGGTGAACTGCAGCGGCTCGCGCGGATTGATGTCGCCGACAAACTCGTCGGGAAAGACCCCGACCGGAGTTCCGGCCGCATCGGCCGCGAAATCCATATCGAGGTCGAACTCATCGTCCGAAACGTCAAAAGGGGTGGGAGCGAAGGCGCTGCTCATGGTGTCGCTATTCCACCGCTCGGGCGATCCGCCCGGCCACCAGAGAATCCTGGGGAGCCGAGGTCGGCTGGCCGCTGCGGTAATTGTCGAAGACCACGGCGGCCCGGCCCGAGTTGGACGGAATCATAGCCCGCGGGGCCACGATGTCCCGCGGATCGGCGATCTGGGCCGCCATATTGGCGGTGATGGCGCAGCCGAGGCCGGCCGATGACTGGTTCGAGAAACGTCCGCTCAAATCGCCCTGCCGGTTGGCACAGTTGGGCACCTGGGCCGTAAAGGTCTCAAACCCGGCCAGGACCGGGGCCCGCGGATCGGGGGCGGCATAGGCGACGACGCGGATACGATTGCCGGGGACACCGGCCTGTTCGAGGGCCGCGCGCGCGCCCCAGGCCGCTTCGCTCGAGACCGGATCATCGCCCGAGGGGGCCTCAATGCGGATATGGTCGGCCCCGGCGGCGTTGAAGCGCCCGGCCAGGGCGGTCAGGGCGGCGCGCTGCGTTCCGGACAGGCCGCTCTCGTGTACGGCCAGGGCGATCCGGTCCAGACCGGGCTCGACCTGCAGCGAATAGCGCGAGATCGGGGTCAGCGGCATGGCCGCCCCATCCGTGGCGAGGCCGCCACACCCGGTTACGACCAGGCCGGCGGCGAGAACGGCGGCAACGCTGGCCGCGACGGTCACAGGGGATCTGGCGATGGTCACGGGCGTCCTCATTCGATCACATAGCCCACGGGGCCCTGCCAGCCGGACTGGGCGGTGGCGGGGGCGGCATCGGCGGCGCGGCCGTATTGCTGGTTCAGCTGGCCGAACAGGATGGTCTGGGCGTCATTGGCAGTCTGCAGACCGTCGGCCGGGGTCTGCAGGCGGCCGGGCGAGGTCGGTGAAACGATATAGGCCTCGACGATGATCACCAGTTCGGTCTCGCCCGACAGATAGTCGCGCGAGCGGAACAGCGCGCCCAGAATGGGCAGGTCGCCGGCACCGGGTATCTGGTCGATGTTCTGACGAGTGTCCTCGCGCAGCAGGCCGGCGATCATCAGCGACCCGCCCGACGGCAGCTCGACAGTGCTCGAGGCGCGGCGCACGTTCAGCGCGGGCACGACCAGGGCGTTGCTGGCGGTGCCACCCAGGGTGAAGGCCCCCGAGGTGGTCAGCTCCGAAACCTCGGTCGACAGTTGCAGCGAGATTCGTCCCTGCGAGAGCACGATCGGCCGGAATGCCAGACGCACACCGAACGGTTTGAACTCGATCAGGATATTGCCGCGATCATCGCGACCGACCGGAACCGGAAACTCACCGCCGGCCAGGAATTCGGCGTTCTCGCCATTGACCGAGGTCAGGTTGGGCTCGGCCAGGATGCGCACCAGGCCGGCGCGCTCGAACGCCCGCAGCGTGCCGCTCAGGGTGTTTCCGTCGCCGGAATTGTCCGTATAGGTGGCGACGCCGCCACCCAGTTGACTGCCGGCGACACCGAAGGTGGCCGCCTGGGCGAAGGACAGGCCGTCACCGACATTATTGAGCACGGCGCTGACGTCGAGGCCCAGTTGCTTGATGGCCGTGCGCTGCACCTCGACCACCCGGGCCTTGACCATGACCTGATCTGAACCGGCGATCGTCATCATGTTCAGCACCTTCTCGGGTGCCGCCACGAAGGCGCGTGCGATCTGGGTCACCCGGTCCGCCTCGCCCGGACTGGTGACCGACCCGGTCAGGATGATGCTGTCATTGACCGCCTCGGCGTGGACATTGGACCCGGGCAGGACCCGGTCCAGCGTGTCCTGCAACGCCGAGACCCCGGCGTCGACGCGGATACGCAGCGACAGGATGGTGCGGCCGGTGGTGTCGAGGATGACCGCGTCGGTCTCGCCCGGCTGCAGGCCGATGATGGTGATCCGCCGCGGCGAATGCAGCATGGCTTCGGCGACGACCGGATTGGGTACGATCACGTCGCGGGCGTCGCTGGGCAGGTCGATGGCCATCGACGAGCCGCGCGGCAGGTTGATCAGTTGCGGGGCCGCACCCATCGCCACGGTCGAGCGGGTCTGGGCCATGGCGGGCGCGGGCGTAAGCACGCCCAGGGCCAGAACGGCCGCGCAGGCGGCCGTGACGATACGGGGCAGGGTCAGGCGCATCATTGGACCACCACCACTTCAGGGGCACCGCCACGATAGACGCGGACGGCCTGGGATTGTCGGGCGACCAGACCGACGCCGCCGGACGGACCGGCGGTGTCGGCATAGGAACGCAGCACCAGCGACAGCTCGCCTTCGGACTTGGCCAGGGCCAGGGCCTCGGCGTCGCGCGGACCCAGTTCCAGGGTGGCGGTCGCCCCGACCACGGCCTGTTCATCGTCTCCGGCGCGGGTCGACTGGTCGATCGCCAGGACCTTGACGTTCTGCATCACAGTCGCGGAGGTGAATTTGGAACGATCACCTTCACTGGTGCCGACGTTGGAAAGATTGGTCTCGCGGGTCAGCAGCACATCAACGCGGTCGCCCGGCAGGATGAAGCCACCGGCGGCGGTTTCCACGGTCACGCGGATCGCCATGGCCCGCATGCCGGGCTCCAGATAGGCGGCCATATAGCCACTGTCGCCGGCACGAACGATCTTGCGGCCGACAATCGGTTCGCCGGCCAGGATCGGCTCACGCACGACCGAACCGACATAGTCCGCCTTGGCACCGCCGGTGGCCAGATTGGTGGCGGCGCGGGTGACGCTGGCGACGGCGCCCTCGGGCTTGTCCGCCGGAGCCTCACCCCCGGGTACCGCGACGGTGCCGTCGGTGATGAACATCGGATTGACGTCGGCGGCGGGCCAGTCCTTCCACGCCAGATCCGCATCGGCCAGCCGGCGACCGGGCTCCAGATTGCGGGCGGCGACCAGGACCTTGGCCATCGGCACGGTTTCAACCACCGGCGCAGCGGTGGCGACGGCGGTCGGCGCGCCGGACCCCATCGACCGCACCACGAGGGCGAGGCCGATAGCCGAAACGGCGGCGATACAGATGACGACGATACGGGCGGGCTTCATCGAAGGTCTCCGGCAGGCGCGCCCGGACGCGGATTTGGGTTCCGGCCCCTGCCGTTAATGATCATGAAGTGCGCGGGTTAACGCGCCCCTAAGCCAGCACGAGCCCGAAAACCGGGCGGCACCGGCATCACAGACCGGCTGAAAAGCTCTCGAGCAACGCGCTGGACGGATAGGCCATCAGGGCTCCAATCGCGATGGCGACGCCATAGGGGATGTCACCGCGGGGCTCCATCAGATGGACCACCCAGCCGGGTGCCCCCATCAGATAGGGGCGAGAATAGAAGCGGGCGAAGATCAGAACCACACAGAACAGCCCCCCGACCAGGCCGGTCCACAACAGGAACATGCCGGACCCGGTCACCCCCAGCCACAGGCAGGCCGCCGCGATCAGTTTGGCGTCACCCCCACCGATCCAGCGCAGGGCGAACATACCGGCTCCGACAAACAGGGCCGCGATCGCCACGCCGACGTGAGCCGCCATGGCGACCGGGGCCAGGCCGACGGCCAGGGCCGCAGGAAAGAAGCTGACCACCAGGACGCCCGAAATCCAGTTCGGGATGGTCATGCTGATCAGGTCCTTCAACCCGGCCGTGATGGCCAGGGCCGGAAGAATGCTGAGCAGGATCAGGGTCAGGGTGTCCATGAGACGGTTGTGCACGCGCGCCGGTTAAAACGGGGGTTTCGCTCCGGACGCCGACGGCGCGACGCCGGACACCAAAAGGGCCGGAGCGTTTCCGCTCCGGCCCTCCCGGTTTCAAGACGATGGACGGTGCCTTAGGCGCCGGCGGTTCCGCCCATGCCGGTCACGACGGCGTTGAACTTTTCCTTGATGGTCGAGCCGAGCGCCGTCACGGCCGAAATGATCACGACGGCGATCAGGGCGGCGATCAGGCCATACTCGATGGCCGTGGCACCGGATTCGTCAGACATGAAGCGCGAAACAAATTTGGTCATCTGGATTTTCCTCTTGGTGGAAGTGAAGCGAGCCGTTGGCGGGGGAGCCGGTAGCCCGCTTGACCCCAAAACGCAGGATCACCATCACCCATGTGGGTTAAGGTCGGGTCGCCAGGCGTGGTTACTGCGCGTTTACTTGAAATTGCCGCCGAACCGGACAAACAAAAGGGCCGGAGCGTTTCCGCTCCGGCCCTCCGGTTTCAAGACGATGGACGGTGCCTCAGGCGCCGGCGGTTCCGCCCATGCCGGTCACAACGGCATTGAACTTGGTCTTGATGGTCGAGCCCAGAGCGGTCACGGCCGAAATGATCACAACGGCGATCAGGGCGGCGATCAGACCATACTCGATGGCCGTGGCACCGGATTCATCCGAAATGAAGCGCGAAACGAAATTGGTCATGGTCAGTATCCTTCTTTGAGCGAGCAGTCGATTTCCACCAGGAGGGTCATCGGTTTGCCCGCTTGACCCCTTCTTACATCCTGACAATGCACGCCCTTGATTAAAGTCGAGTAAAGTGAGCGCGAAACCTCAAGATATTTTCAGTAACGCTGCGTTTACTATACCGGCTGGCCATTTCAGACTTTGTTGAGGTTTGGCAGGCACCTTCGTCCGCGTCGCCTCGCGCGCGCCCTCGATAAAGTGGAACACCGCCGCCATGTCCCGATCCGTCGCCACACGCCCCCTCGCCCGGCTGGCCGTTCTGGCCGTCGCCGTCCTTGCCCTGCCCGGGATCGCCCTGGCCCAGGCGCAGCCACTGAACGTCGGCATCGACCAGTCGACCCGGATTCAGCTGAGCGGCCCGGCCGGATCGGTCATCGTCGGCAATCCGCAGATCGCCGACGTCACCGTTGTCGACGCCAACACCCTCTACATCACCGGCAAGGGCTATGGCGTGACCGAGATCGTTGCTGTCGACACGATCGGGCGCACCGTCTTCCAGAGCCAGGTGGTCGTCACCGCCGGCAGCGGGGCCGGCCAGGTCCGCGTCTGGCGCGGCGGTCAGGCTACCGAGATGGCCTGCGCCTCGTCCTGCTCCCCGTCGGTGCGCGCGACACCGTCGCCCTGAACGCCGGAGCCCCCGTCTCCATGACCCGTCCGACCGCCCCGTCCCGATCCGGCCGTCGCCGGCGCACCGGCTTCTGGCGTGCCCGGGACGGGTCGACCGCGGTTGAATTCGCCATGGTCGCCCTGCCCTTCTTCTTCATGATGTTCGCCATCCTGGAACTGGGCCTCGTCTTCGTCATCGACTCGGTTCTTGAGAACGCCACGGCCGAGACATCCCGCCTGATCCGGACCGGTCGGGCCGAGAACTCGGCGATGACGGCCGACCAGTTCAAGACCACCCTGTGTGGGCGGATGAGCATCTTCCAGGCCGACTGCAGCGCCCGGGCGACCGTCGATGTCCGGGTCATTCCCAATTTCAGCACGCCGACCCGCCCGACCCGATGGCCTCGGGCACCTTCCAGACCGGTGATCTGGGCTATGACGACGGCTCCGCCGGCAGCATCATGCTGATCCGGGTCTGGTACAAACAGCCCCTGGTCACGCCCTTCATGAACGAGGGGCTGTCGCGCCTGAAGGACGGCTCGGCCTACCTCACCACCACCGCCGTCTACCGCAACGAGCCGTTCAACTGATGGCCGTCCCGCGCAAATCCCTGCTTGGCCAACTCCGCGACGATCCGCGCGGCGTCTCGGCGGTCAATTCGCCCTGCTGGCCCCGGTGATGATCGCCTTCTCTTCGGCCTCGCCGAATTCTGCCAGGGCTATATGGCCCAGAAGCGAATGGGCCATGTCTCGGCTGTGGTCGCCGACCTGGTAGCCCAGAGCGATACGATCCAATCCAGCCAGATGACCGACATGTTCCGGATCGGTGACCTGGTGATGCAGCCTTTTTCCAGCACGCCCCTGCATCAGCGCGCTTCCAGCCTGACCCGCGACGCCAACGGTATCGTCAAGGTCGACTGGAGTCAGGGTGTAGGCATGGCCGCCAGCACCGGCAGCACGGTGGTCATTCCCGACGGCCTGATCGAAAACGGCGAGAGCGTGATCATGACCGAAGCGACCTATGACTATAACTCGCCGGTCGACTATCTGATGCCATGATCACCCGCTTCAGCCAGACCTACTATCTGCGTCCGCGAACGGTGGACAGGATCACCTACACCAACTGATCGCCGGTCAGGGCCTCGCGCAGGGCCCGGATCTTGACGCTGGTTTCCTGCAACTCAGCCTCGGGCTCGCTGTCCGCGACGATGCCGGCGCCGGCCAGGGTCCGATAGTGCCAGCTGCCCTCGCGCCGCTCGAAACCCGCGGTCCGGATCAGGACGGCGGTCAACCCGCCCTCGTCATCGATCAGGAACAGCGACCCGCACCAGGGGCCACGCGGCGGCTCGTGACCGGCGATCACCTTCATCGCCTGAAATTTCGGTGCCCCGGTGATCGAGCCCGGCGGGAAGGTCGCCTCCAGCAAATCAGCGGCGTTGACGCCCGGACGTGCCGTACCGGTCACCGTCGACACCAGATGGTGCACCGTCGGCAGGGTTTCGATCTCGAACAGCCGCTCGACCCGCACCGTGCCGGGCCGGGCCACGCGGGACAGGTCGTTTCGCATCAGGTCGACGATCATCAGGTTTTCGGCCCGGTCCTTGGCGCTGGCCTGCAGGTCCCGGGCCAGCGCGGCGTCGCGGTCCGGGTCGGCATCGCGTGACCGGGTCCCCTTGATCGGCCGCGTCTCGATACGCCCGGTCCGCGCCTCAAAAGCCAGAAACAGTTCAGGCGAGTTCGACACCAGCGCCCGCTCCCCCAGCCGCCAGTAGGCCCCGTAGGCGGCGGCCCGGGCCCCGGCCAGGCGCAGCATGACATCGAACGGCTCGGCTGCGGCCGCCAATTCGCCGTGCCAGGCCCGGGCGATATTGGCCTGGAACAGTTCCCCCGGCGGCGATCCGGGCGATTACATCGGCCACCGCAGCGCGATAGTGCGGATCCGGGGCTTCAGCCACGAAGGTCAGCGCCGGGGCGACCGGTGCCGGCACCGCGACCGCGGTCGCCAGCCAGCCCTCGGCCATATCGGCGGCCCTGCGCGCAGCGGCCGCGTCAACGCCGCGACCGACGACCTGCACCCGTCGTGTCTGATGATCGAAGCCCAGCATCGCCGGATAGCGGGCCAGCATCAGATCGGGCCAGATCCCGGTGCGCGCGCCCGTCGCCGGACGGGCGCCCGCGTCATAGCTGACCAGACCCACGGTCCCGGTGGCGAATTCGGATCTTCGCAGGGCTGCGAACGGCGCAGCCAACATCGACCGGTCCGATATGGATCCGGTCGGGCTCACACGCGACCCACGACCAGCGCCCCAGCGGCCCGCCGTCCGACAGCAGGGCCAGGGCCCCGTCCCGATCCGCAGACCGGTAGGCCACCGCCAGCGGCTCACTCCACGGCAGGTCGCGCGTATGCCGGACGTGGAGCAGGGGCGGTCATGTCGACAGGCGCGCGCCAATTCGGTCGCGCAGCGCCGCATCGACCCCCAGGGCCTGGGCCAGATAGGCGTCGGTCGAGCCATAACGGTCATCGGATCGCGGCCCAGGCGGCCTCCAGATAGGCGGGCTCCACCCCCATAAAGGCCACCACGGCGTCATGGGCGGCGGGGCGGCCGGTCAGTGGCCTCCATCTGCCGGGCGATGGCCGGCGCCGCGCGTCTCCAGATCGACCGCGGCATTGGTCAGCAGGTAGTCCTCGAGCATGTCGTCGGCCTCGACCCCCCAGCAGGTGATGGGTCAGGGCCGCCAGCATCCCGGTGCGGTCCTTGCCGGCCGCACGAAATAGATAAGCACCGGCCGATCACTGTCAGCGAGGGCGCGGAAATAGCGGCTGAACAGATCCAGCA
>JAUCCG010000039.1:0-32612 GCA_034676465.1 Brevundimonas sp.
GGATGCCTCCTGCATGCCCTCGGCCGGGAAATTGTTCAGCCGCTCGACAATTTCGCCGATAGTGTCGCCAGTGTAGACCTGATCCTGAACCTCCGCCCTCCGCAAGTTGCATCTGGCGCGCGAAATCTAACCTGACGGGTGTGGATAGGCAAAAAAATGCCGCCCCGTTCCAGGTTCGAGGGCGAGCCCTGAGATCCTGTACGGATTTCGTCACGGTCGGCAACATCCCAGTCTGGTCCTTCTATCCAACGGCCAGAAGGCATAGGTCCCGACACACCACTTGTCGATCGACCACGGTCTCGACATAGGCGCGGCCCGCCGCGCCCAGGCGGTCGCGGCGCGGGCCGTCGGCCAGCAGGGCCTCCACGGCCTCCGCGAACGCCGTCCCGTCGCCCGGTGACACACAGACTCCGCCGCCGGACGCCCGGGTGGCCACCTCCAGCGGCGTGCCCGGCTCGGCCGTGGCGACATAGGCGCGCCGGGCGGCCATGATCGAGAAGATCTTGCTGGGCAGGGCGAAATTGGCCCCGCCCGGGCTCTGGGGCACTAGATGCAGGGTGGCGTCCCCCAGGGCCAGACTGAGTGCCTCGCGTGGGGCCAGGTCGGCGAAGGTCAGGTTGTCCAGGCCGTCGGCCCGGGCCTGGGCCTCGAGCTCGGCGCGCTCCGACCCCTGGCCGCGGATCAGCAGCCGGGCCGGGCTGTTGCGCCGCTGCAGCTCTGCGGCCAGGGCCAGCACCTGGTCCAGGCCCTGCTTGCGGCCGAGGTTGCCGGAATAGACCAGCAGCGGCGGGCCCTCGGCCGGTTCGGCAAGCGGGATGATTTCTCCGACATCGACCTGGGGCGGAATGACGGTGATCGGGGCGGTGACGCCGATGGCCCGCAGCTCGCCGGCCATGCCCCCGGTCAGGGCGACGACGGCGTCGCAGCGATTTAGGGACCAGGCTTCCAGACGACGCAGCGCTCGGATCATCCGGCCTTCACCGACAAAATTCAACGACTGGGCGAGGCCTGACTGGATGTCGTGGACAATGGCGATCACCCGGCCGCCGCGTTTGCGGAACAGCGGGGCGACGAGCACGACGAACACCGAGGGGCAGACGCAGATCACGCTGTTGAAGCGCCGTCGCCGCGCCAGCACCGCGCTGACCACGAAGCTCAACTCGGCCACCAGGCGGCCGGCCATGCCTCTGGACTTGGGAACGATGGTGGGGACCCGGCGCACGGCGACGCCGCGATACAGTTCCCGATCCCTCTGGCCCTTTTCAAAACCCTTCAGGACACGATTTTCGGGATAGCTGGGGCGCGCGGTCAGGACGTGCGGCTCCAACCCCTGTTCCGCCGCCCAGAATGACAGATCGGCGATCGGCGGCGCGCTTCCGGTGGGTTCCGGATAGTAGAAATTGCTGAGAATTCAGCAGATCGTCTGTCAGGGTGCCGAGATCCGGGTGCTGATCAGCGACGCCCATACAGATGCTCCGTGTTTCCAGTGTGCCAGGCGCGATGTGCAGATAGCCGTTCCGTCTCGACGCAATAACTCTTTCAGACGCGTCATGCGTGCGCAATCCGCGTTTAATCTACTCGCTTGCGGTAGTTTCTCTGATGGATGGGACGCGCCAAATTCAAGAGTAGAAGGCTTCTGGGGCCCTGCGGCAGTCGAACGCCACAGTTAGCAGCTGGCTATTGGCCGGTGGGCTCAACCGGTGACCGCAACACGCTAACTTTTCTTCGGAGATGGAGCGTGGGTCATGAAACAGCGGCGTCGCATCTACTACTCGGCGGCCCAACGGGCTGAGATATGGGATCGCTGGAAGGCCGGCGAGTCGATGAGTTCGATTGGACGGCGGTTTGATCGCGAGTCCTCGTCGGTGTTTTCGGTGCTGTCGCCGACGGGCGGCATCCGGCCTCCGGATCGGCGGCGGGCGGCCGGGGCGCTCAGTCTGGGCGAGCGGGAGGAAATCTCCCGGGGGCTCAGCACCCGCTGCTCGCTGCGCAGGATTGCCCGGTCATTGGGTCGGTCAGCATCGACGATCAGTCGCGAGGTCCGGCGCAACGGCGGGGCCGAACGGTATCGGGCGGCACGCTCCGATCAGGCGGCGTGGGACCGGGCCTTGCGTCCGAAGCCGTGCAAGCTGGCTTGCCGACCGGCCCTGGCCCGGACAGTATCGGCCAAGCTGCGGCGGAACTGGTCGCCCGAGCAGATCGCCGGCTGGCTCAAGCGTACCTGGCCCGGGGAGCCGCACAATCAGGTGTCGCACGAAACCATCTATCGCAGCCTGTTTATCCAGACCCGCGGGGTGTTGAAGAAGGAGCTGCTCGACCACCTCAGGGCCAGGCGGACGATCCGCCGCTCGAGGCACGCCACCCTGAAGCGGAACGGCCTCGGCCAGATCAAGGACGCCGTCTCCATCAGCGAGAGGCCTGCTTCCGTCGAGGATCGCGCCGTCCCCGGCCATTGGGAAGGCGATCTGATCGGCGGATCCCGGAACAGCTACGTCGCCACTCTGGTCGAGCGTCACTCGCGCTACGTCATGCTGGTCAAGGTCGCCAACAAGGACACCGAAAGCGTCGTCACCGCCCTGATCAAACAGTCGAAGAAACTACCCGGCGAACTCTATCAGTCCCTGACGTGGGACCGCGGCAAGGAGCTCGCCGATCACAAGCGTCTGGCCCTCGCCTCGGACGTCGCGGTCTACTTCTGCGATCCCCGATCACCGTGGCAGCGCGGCTCGAACGAGAACACCAACCGGCTGCTGCGCCAGTACCTGCCCCACGGGACCGACCTGTCCCTGCACAGCCAGGCCCAGCTCAGCGCCATCGCCCGACAGCTCAACGAGCGGCCCAGAAAGACCTTGCTCTATCGCACGCCAGCAGAGACCTTCGCCGAGTGTGTTGCAGCGATCAGTTGAGGCCACCCCCCAACCCGGACGTTGAGGCTATCGTTCTGGGCGGCACCGTGAAAGGCAGTTGGAGTGGTCGCAGAGCCTGTCAGGAACAGGACATCTCGGGTGCCTGCGTGTCGTGTTCTTGGATTCGTCCGAATGACCGCTTCTGGCGCAATTCAGACCCTTTTCGCCCTCACGGCCGAGCGCCATCCTTCTTCTGCACTAGCTTGATCTTGGCCAACGCTTCCTGCTGCTCGCGCCACCGCTTCATGTTGAACCCAGGCATCCTGCGGATATTCTGGTCCGGAAGTACGGCACCGATCATGTCTGCCATTCTCTGCTCGCGCTCCATTTCCTCCCGGAAGAAGTCGCTGTGCCTGGACTTCCGCTTGAGCAGGGCTTTGAACTCTGCGACCTCCTCCAGAGCAGCAGCCCGACGGTCGTGCATCCGGTCCCACTCCTTCTTTTCGTCATCGGTTTCGGGTCCGTTGTAGGTCACCACAAGGGTCTTGGTATCGATGGCGATTTCATGCGGATGGGGCACGGGTTCGGGCCGGGGCTCGCCGCGGTCGTCACAGCGTTTGAACTCAAGCTCCCAGCTTTTTTGTACTCCATCGCTGCCCTGTAGACGAAGGCCCGCTCTTCCAGCGTCTTGTCCTGCACCGCCTTGACCATACCGGTGATGGCGATCTGGGCCCGGTGGCTGCCCTTGAGGGCTGCGACACCCAGGCTGCGGATCACCGCCTGGATAAAAGGCAGTTCGATGATCTGGTCGTTCTCGCAAATCTGGATCGGTCGAACGGCTTCGAACAGCACCAGGTCAGCCAGGTGATGGGAGAGCAGCGGGTCCACGGCAGGCCGGTCCAGAGGCTGTTTGCGTGGCCGGCCGCGCGGGTTGCCGGAGCGCCCTTTCTGGAACCGGTGCTGAACCGGCGGTGCGCCGTAGCCCACCAGGGCCGTGCCGGGTTCGGGCGGAGAGGGGCTGTCGCTCACGCTGCGATCCCCTCACGCCGTTGGACCGCCACATCGTCGAACAGGGCGCCGCTCTCCTGCAGCACGGCCTGCTTGCCGGTCAGCCGTTCGAACCGCCGGATGATCACATCGCAGTAGTGGGGATCGAACTCGATCAACCGGGCTGAACGACCGCAGATCTCGGCCGCGATCAGGGTGGTGCCCGAGCCACCGAACCCGTCGAGCACGATATCGCCACGTCTGGAGCAATCGCGGATGGCGTCGGCCACCATGGCGGTCGGTTTGACCGTCGGGTGCATCTCCAGCGCTTCCGTGCGGCCGGCACCCATGCTGCTGATCCCGGCATAGTCCCAGACATTGGTCCGGTAGCGGCCGCTGTCACCCAAGCCGAAGGTGTTGGTGTGGGGCGCGGTCCCGACCTTGTAGACGAACACCAGCTCATGCTTGGACCGGTAGAAGGTCCCCATGCCGCCATTGGTCTTGTTCCAGACGCACAGGTTCTTCAGCTCGGCGAAGACCTGGGCTCCCGCATTGAGCAGCTCGGTCATGTGCCGCCAGTCCATACAGACGAAGGCGATCGCGCCGTCACGACAGGTCGCGGCCATGGGCTTGAGCGCATCGGCCAGGAACGCGGTGAAGGCGTCCTGGCTCATCTCGCCGACCCCCATAGCGAACTCGCGATGGCGGATGCGGCCCGAGCCGCAGACGTGACCATCGATCGGTACATTGTAGGGCGGGTCAGTGAACACTAGGTCGACGCGCTCGTCGCCGAGCAGCCGGGCATAGTCCTGTGGATCGCGGGCGTCGCCGCAGATCAGGCGGTGTCGGCCCAACTTCCAGATGTCACCCGTGCGGGTCACTGCCTCGGCCTGGAGCGCGGGGATCTCGTCCTCGACCCCGGGTGGCGCGTCGGGATCGCGCTCGCGCGCCGCATCAAGGGTGAGGTCCACCTCGGCCAGGGAGAACCCCGTCAGGGTGACATCGAAGTCCAGGTCGATCAGCGCCTGCAGCTCGATGGCAAGAATGTCCTGATCCCAGCCCGCGTTCAGCGCCAGCTTGTTGTCGGCCAGAACATAGGCCCGGCGTTCTTCGGTACTGAGGTGTGAGAGCCGCAGGGTCGGGACGCTGGCCAGGCCCAGAAGTTTGGCGGCCTCGACCCGGCCATGGCCGGCGATGATCTCGCCGTCATCACTGACCAGTACCGGGTTGGTGAACCCGAACCGTTCGATGCTGTCAGCGATCTGCCGGATCTGTTTTCGGGAATGAGTTCGGGCGTTCCGGCTGTAGGGCCGGAGCTCTGACGGCGGACGGGCCTCGATGCTTCGAGGAGGAGCGCGATCTGTCACGGAAGCACTGTAGCTGATTCCTGAGCAATGTTCCAGTTTTGTTCTTTTTGAGCTCGATGCCCCCGGAACTCTGCGTCCGCAACGTCTGGACTGTGGGCCGGAACGGAGCGGTAGTGACTGCACGCCCGGCCAGCCGGGCTTGTCCCGGTGCGGGGCGATGCATGCTCCGTCAGCTGGAGATCCCATGACCCCTACGACCCCGGAGATTGATCCCGCAGCGCTGGAGGCGCTCGGCCTGGAGCCGCTGCGAGCGCTTTGGCGCGAGCGGTTCGGCGCTGCGCCCGCCATCCGCTCGCCTGAAGTGCTGCGGTTGATGCTGGGCTGGCGACTGCAGGCCCAACGATACGGTGGCCTGGACGCCGAACTGCGCCGCGCCATTCGCCAGCCGGGGGTAGCCAAGCCCCTGACCTCCCTGACACCGGGGACCCGCCTGACC
The DNA here is from genome assembly GCA_034676465.1 of Brevundimonas sp. Lineage (GTDB taxonomy): Bacteria > Pseudomonadota > Alphaproteobacteria > Caulobacterales > Caulobacteraceae > Brevundimonas. The sequence continues at coordinate 5,637 of JAUCCG010000039.1, forward strand.
CGGGAGTGGCAGGGCGTCCGTCATGAGGTGGTGGTGGAGCCCGACGGCCGGCTGCGGCACGATGGGGAGGCCTGCAAAAGTCTCTCCCAGATCGCGCGCAAGATCACCGGCTCGCGCTGGAACGGGCCGCGCTTTTTTGGCCTGCGGGACGGGGGGAGGGGGCAGCATGACGAGCGCGAACCGGCCCCTGGTGCGATGTGCCATCTATACGAGGAAGAGCAGCGAGGAGGGGCTCGACCAGGCCTTCAACAGCCTGCATGCCCAGCGCGAGGCCTGCGAAGCCTATGTTCTGAGCCAAGCCAGCGAAGGCTGGAAGGCCTTGCCCGCGGTCTATGACGACGGCGGCTACTCCGGCGGCAACATCGAACGGCCGGCGCTGAAGCGGCTGCTTGATGATATCGATGCCGGCCGCGTGGATACGATCGTCGTCTACAAGATCGACCGACTGACCCGCTCGCTCGCAGACTTCGCCCGCATCGTCGACCGACTCGACAAGGCCGAGGCGTCGTTTGTGTCGGTGACCCAGTCGTTCAACACCACCACCTCCATGGGCCGTCTGACGCTGAACGTCCTGCTCTCCTTTGCCCAGTTCGAGCGCGAGGTCACCGGCGAGCGCATCCGCGACAAGATCGCGGCGTCAAAGGCCAAGGGCATGTGGATGGGCGGCCTGCCGCCGCTGGGATATGACCCGCCGACCGACAAGACGACCCGTGCCCTGGTCCGCAATGACGTCGAGGCGGTGCAGGTCCGGTCGATCTTCAACCTCTACCTGGAGCTTGGCTCGGTCTCGGCGCTGGAGGCCAGGCTGGCGCATGATGGTGCGCGCTCCAAGGTCTGGGTCAGTGCCAGGGGTAAGCGATCCGGCGGCGTAGCCCTCAGCCGCGGTGCGCTGTTCCACATGCTGCGCAACCGGGTCTATCTCGGCCAGATCGTCCACGGCGATGCCAGCGTAGCCAACTGTCATCCGGCCATTGTCGACGATGACCTGTTCGCCAGGGTCCAGGTCCAGCTCGCCGCCAATACCCGTGCGCGCAGCGCGAGACCGCTTCGATCAGCCCGGCTTGCCCTGCGCGGGCTGGTGTTCGACGCCGATGGCCATCCGATGAGCCCGTCATTCGGCTACGGGCGAGGCGGGCGGGTCTATCGCTACTATGTCTCGGCCCCGCTGCAGCAGGGCCGCCAGGTGGTCGAGCGTGAAGGGGTGCTGCGGCGGGTGTCAGCCGAGGCGCTCGAAGACGCGGTCCGGGAGCAACTGGCGACCTTCGGCGGTGCCGAGCCAGCCTCGACCCTGGCCGTCCTGCTCAAGCCGGTCCGGCGTGTGGACGTCCTGCCCCAGGACCTGCGGATCGCGTTCGAGGCCAGAGCACTTCCGCGCGACCTTCGGGCGCGGCTTGCGCGCTGTGAGACGCATCCGGACCGCGTCGTACTCACCGTGCCGGTCCGATGCCAGGCGCGAGGTGGCCGCACGACCGTACTGACGCCGACCTCCAGGACTGCGGTCCGCAAGGCCCGGCGTGATCCGGTCCTGATCAAGGGCCTGCGGCAGGCCCACCGGATCGCGGCGGGTCTTGGCTGGCGCGCCCGCGACGGCGCGTTCGAAGGCACCAGCGGCGTCCCCAGGAGCAGTTACGATCGCCGTCTTTGGGCGCTGGTATTCCTGGCTCCGGACATCCAGCGGGCCATTATGGAAGGCCGGCAGCCGCCGGCCCTGACTTCGACCAACTGTCGCGCGCCCGAATCCCGGCGGACTGGGCGGCGCAGCGCCGGATGTTCTGTTTCGAGGAAAAATGATCCCTGATCCCCGGAATATTGATCCCTGTTTCGTCGAATAATGATCCCTGTTCCGGTGCGATAATGTTCCCTGTTAATTTCGGCGGGATCGCCTGGTCGGCAAGGCACCTGCGGCCCGCCCTGACAGGCTTTGCGGGCCAAGGGGTATTCAGGGCGGCAAAATCGTCGGCCCGAAAAACACTCGAATTCCCTGTTTCGGGCAATAACAGGGAAACTCCACCAGATACGGTTCGAGCGGAGACTGGCGGGCCATGGCCGCCCGAACGCGCGCTCCGAACGGGCTGGAACGGGCGATGTCAGGGGAGTTTGGCGGCGAATAGCCCCGACAGTACGGGCCCTTGCCGGTGCCGCGTCAGATCAGAGACGAGTTACGGGGGTGTGTGGCGGAGAGGGTGGGATTTCGAACCCACGGTACCCTCACAGGCACGCCGCATTTCGAGTGCGGTACATTCGACCACTCTGCCACCTCTCCGCGAGGTCGTAAGTCGCTTGGTCGAGCGAGGGGCTTCTCTAATGGGCGCGGAGCCGGGCTGCAAGCGGGCAGGGCAAGAAAAGCGTCGCGGTCAGCGCTGGGCGGGCAGCGACAGGCCCATGGCTTCCCCGCCCTGGGCCTCGGCGCGGGAAACGCGGAACAATTCGGCGGGGCGACCGCCGGTGCCGGTCGACAGGCGGCCGGTCGCCTCGACCAGGCCGGTACGTTCCACGCCGCGGCGGAAATTCTGCTTGTGCAGGGTCAGGCCGGCAATGGCCTCGGCGGCGGCCTGGAGATCGGACAGGGTGAACAGCGGCGGCATCAGGTCGAACAGTACCGGGCGGTATTTCAGCTTGCTGCGCAGACGGCCGAGACCGGTGGCCAGGATGCGGCGGTGGTCGGACACCATTGGCCGACCCGGGGCCGCCGTGGGTACCGGACGCTCCTGGTCGCGGGCCGCCTCGGCCACCAGTCCGGCCTCATAGAGCAGCTCATAGCGTTCCAGCACCCGACCCTCGTTCCAGCGGTGGGCCGGGGTCAGGGCGAACAGGCTGTCACTGCGCGCCTGCCGGCGGGCGTCGTCGCCGGCCCAGGCGCGCAGGCCGGCGACGAGCGCGTCGGTCGCGGCCGGATCTTCCTGGCGTCGGTCTTCCCAGGGAAAGATGTCCAGCACAGGGGTCCAGCGGGCATCGGCGGCAGGGGCGGCGGCAGAATTGGTGCGGTCAGGGCCAGATAGCCGATCGACACCTCGCGGCGACGATCGGGTCCGGGCGTGGCGCGCGGGGAATCCCGCCCGGCGTCACCGAAGGTGTAGAGCTGTTCGACAAAGCCCAGGTGGAAGCCGGTCTGGGCCGTGACGAAGGCCCGCAACGCCAGCTCGAAGGTCCGGTCCCGGGCCGGGGCGAACGGGCCGAACGGCAGGGCGGCGGTGCCGTTTTCACCCTCGGTCGTCAGCACGCAGGCGCGACGGTCGCGCAGGGCGATGACGACGGCGGAAAGGCTGATTCGCACACCCTGTTCGCCGACCGGCATCCGCCTACTCCGTATGCCAGGCGTCAGGGGCCGGCAGGATGCCGACCGCCTCGGCCAGGACGCGGTAGCGCTCCAGATAGCGGGCCTGGGCCACCGAGGCAGGCAGGGGGTCAATGATCAGATCATATCCCGGGGGCGGGGTCCCGAACAGACGCAGGGACTCGGCCCTTTCGAAGCCGGCCAACTGGGTCGCCTCGAAGAAGGCGCAGGCACGGTCGGCCTTCTTGATCAGGGTCTTGATGGCCACAGGGCTTTTCGGCGGCAGGCCGAAGCGGACGTGGATGGCGCTTTCCAGCCGGGCCTCGAAGGCCTTGTAGTTGACGCCCAGGGCCGATTTGAACGGAGAGATCATGTCGCCGATCACATATTCCGAGGCATCGTGGAGCAGGGCCGCCAGCCGCCATTTCGGTTCGAGACCCGGTTTGATGTGGGCCGCGATCTCCTCGACGACGCAGGAGTGCTGGGCCACCGAAAAGGCATTCTCGCCGATGGTCTGACCGTTCCAGCGCGCCACCCGGGCCAGGCCGTGGGCGATGTCCTCGATCTCGATATCGAACGGTGACGGGTCCAGCAGGTCGAGGCGACGTCCGGACAGCATCCGCTGCCAGGCACGGGGGCCTTGCTGGAGGGGGTGGCTCTGGGGCGCTCGGCCAAGGTCGGGAATCCTGCTCGGTTGGGCAGGGTCAGGTGACGCATCCGCGTCGCACGATCAAGGGTGTGCGTCGAAAACTCGTCCGGTTTGAACCAGAACCCTTGGCCGGAGTCAGGTTGATTTCGACCGGAAATATAATCGGTCTAACGCCCGACGTTCAGCGTCACCAGGTCCCGGGCATCGGCGAACACCCGACCGCGCTCACTGTCCCTGGAACGGACGGTGGCGACGACGATCGGGCCGCCCTTGGGCCCGCGTGCCTCATAGCCGACCAGACGCCAGCCGAACTCCGAGGCCTCGGGGTCGTTCAGAACCCAGGTGATGCGAGTTGCGTCACCGCCCGTGCTGGTGCGAACCTCGGTGCTGTCGGCGTGCGACTGGATGCTGACGCGATCCTCGCCCGACTGGATATTGACCTGTCCCGAGCCATCGCTGGACTGGATATTGATGCCGCCGATCCGCACGTGGGACCGGTCGCCGTGCGACTGGATGTTGATACCCGGCAATTTCACGTCGGCATTGTCGCCGTGGGTCTCGATGTGGACGCCGGGCATCTGGACCGTGGTGGACTCCTCGGCCGCTGCGGCGTCGGCCCGGGCGGCTTCGGCGTCAGCCTGGGCCGCGTCGCCATCGGCGCGGACAGCCTCCGCAGCGGCGGTTTCCTCGGCGGCACGTAGCCGGGCGATGGTCAGCGGCATTTCCTGCGAAAGACGGGTCTGGAAAGCCTCGAGCACCGTATCGACCGAGGTGCCGTCGAGCTGGATCAGATGGAGGCTGACCTCAGCGCCCTTGGCCCCGACATAGGTACAGACGCTGCCGCCGGCATGCGCGGTGCCCTTGCGGGTCAGGCTGCCCATGGTCTGGGGGCATTGCAGGGCATCGACGACCTTGAGCACGCCGTGCGGTCCGTCCTGGCCGGTGTGCGTACTCGAAATCCGGATGGTGCGTTCGCCGTCACAGGCCGCGGTGAGGGCGGCCAGCGCGCAGATCATGACGAAGAGGGGACGTGTCATTGTCGCCGGTTCCTGTTCATGCCGCCATCGTGGCCTCTTTCCGCCGGCAATCCAGTGAAATCGCGGTAATTTCTCTGCTGCGTCGGGCCTGCTCAGGTCCCGGGGCGGACACCCTCGCGGCGATTGAGGAAGGCGAGGCGTTCGAACAGATGCACGTCCTGCTCGTTCTTCAGCAGGGCCCCGTGCAGGGGCGGGATCAACTTGTTGGGCGTCTTTTCGCGCAGGGTTTCGGGATCGACATCATCGACGAGCAGCAGTTTCAGCCAGTCCAGCAATTCGGAGGTCGACGGCTTCTTCTTCAGGCCCGGGGTGTCACGGATTTCGTAGAAGGTCTTCAGCGCCTCGGACACCAGCCGCGGTTTGATGCCGGGGAAATGGACGTCGACGATGGCCTTCATGGTCTGATCGTCGGGGAAACGGATGAAGTGGAAGAAGCATCGACGCAAAAAGGCGTCAGGCAGTTCCTTCTCGTTGTTCGAGGTGATGACCACGACCGGACGAACGGCGGCACGGATGGTCTCGCCGGTCTCGTGGACAAAGAATTCCATCCGATCCAGTTCCTGGAGCAGGTCGTTGGGGAATTCGATATCGGCCTTGTCGATCTCGTCGATCAGCAGGACCGGGCGCACGGGGCTGGTGAAGGCCTCCCACAGCTTGCCCGGCTTCAGATAGTTGCGGACATCATGGACGCGCTCCTCGCCCAGCTGGCTGTCGCGCAGGCGGGACACGGCGTCGTACTCATAGAGGCCGTTGTGCGCCTTGGTCGTGGACTTGATGTGCCAGGTGATCAGGGGCGCGTTCAGGGCCTCGGCCATCTCATAGGCCAGAACGGTCTTGCCGGTGCCCGGTTCGCCCTTGATCAGCAGCGGCCGTTCGAGGGCGACGGCGGCATTGACCGCGATCTTCAGGTCGTCGGTGGCGATATAGTTCGACGTGCCTTCGAACCGCTCGGTGGGCCGCTTCATCGGATGCTCCGCTCAATCTGGAGAGAGGCCTAGCCGATCCGCCCCCGGGTTAACAACGATCAGTTTAAATCGTGCGCTCAGGTGATGTGCTTGGGGGTCGGCGGGTCACTGGCGGGGAAGGTCTCTTCGACCGCCTCATCAATCAGGGCCTCCTGACGGTTTTCCGCCTTGCGTTCCCCTTCGCGCAACTGATCGGGCTTGCCGTGCTCGGCGTTGCGCCGGGCGGCTGGAAGGAGCGTCGACATCGGTTTCGCTACGGTCGCGTTTGTCGGTCATGGACGTTTTCCTTTGTGGGAGAGATCGGTGTCGGTCGGATCGGGGCCGTACCCAAGATCGGCGATGTCATCATCGGACAGGCGTTTGGCCTCCCAGTGGGCGGCGCTGGCCTGGGCACCACGCACCTCACGCATCAGACCAGTGTAGACCAGCTCGATTTCACCCGGACCGGATGGATCGCCATCCTCGTCGCTGTCGTCGCCGGACCGGGTCGGACGACCCAGCAGGGCGTCGGCCTCGGCCTCGATCACGTCCGAAGCATAGCGCCGTTCGGAATCACCGGTGTCCGCTCCGGGTGGCCGGTCATAGTCGGCACCGTCACCTTTGGCGCGGGTTACGTCCAGCACCGGACCGGCTTCGTCGAGCAGCAGGTCGCCGTCACCCTCGTCGTCGATATGGGTTTCGTCAAAGATCTCGGACTGATCCTGGGCGTCGGGTTCGTATTCCGGGCCGGCCATCACTGCCTCCTGTTCAGGAAATCAACGCGTGGCGGCCGTGCGACGTTCCGGAACTGATTGAGCGTTTCACAAGGGATGGTTAACCACGGCTGTTTAACGTCTGTTGTTACCCGTGCCCCTAGCGTCCTCATGCGGGCCAGTTGGAGATTTCCCGGAAATGCCGCTCAAACTGTCGCTCAAGCCCGGCGAAAAGTTCGTGCTCAACGGGGCCGTCGTCCAGAACGGCGATCGTCGGGGGGTTCTGATCCTGCAGAACAAGGCAAGCGTCCTTCGCGAGAAGGACATCATGCAATCCAGTGAGGTCACCACACCGGCAAAGCGCATCTATTTCCCGGTCATGATGATGTACCTGGATGAAATGTCGGCACCCAAATTCTTTGATGAGTTCGCCCAAAGACTGTCGGGAATTCATCAGTGCCACCCAGAACCCGGAGGTCATGTCGGACTGTATCGCGGCGTCGCGGCATGTCCTGGCGCGGGAATACTACAAGGCCCTGATGGCGACGCGAAAACTGGTTGATTACGAAGAGCAGAGGTTGGGCAATGTCCCTTCAAGCGTACAAGAAGACAGCCTCGACGAGGGCTGAGTTCCCCGGGCGATGGAGTACCGGCTGTTCGGCCAGGTCACGCGTGCCCTGATGCACGCGGCGACGGTCGATGCCTCGGACATCAAGACGCGGATCGACGCCCTCGACTGGAACCGGCGGCTCTGGTCGACGCTGGCCACGGATTGCAGCGATCCTGGCAATGCGATGGCCAAGCCGCTGCGGGCGCAGATCATCTCGATCAGCCTGTTCGTCGGCCGGCATTCGTCGGTGATCATGCGGGGTGACGATGACTTCCAGACGCTGATCGATATCAATCGCATGGTCATGCAGGGTCTGGCAGGCCCCGAGCAGGCGGCCGCCTGACCGATCCGCACGACTAGGCAAACACGGTCTCTGGAGCCGGGTCGGAGTTGCCGGGCCAGGCGGGGCTCGTCTATAAGTTATTGAAATTAAACAGGGTCGACGCCGTTGGTGTCGGCCCTTTTCTTGCGTTGGACCCTCCCGAACCAGAACCGGTTCGCCGGCCAGAAGCCCGTTTTCCACCTCCAGAATGGAAGGAGCCGCCGATGACGTCGGTGAATACCAACGTGGGCGCAATGATTGCGCTCCAGAACCTGAACGCGACCAACGCACAGCTGGAAATTACCCAGAGCCGGATCAACACCGGCAAAAAGGTTGCCAGTGCCAAGGATAACGGGGCCATCTGGGCAATCGCCCAGGGCCAACGGGCCGACATCGGCGCGTTGGGCGCGGTGAGACAGTCGCTCGATCGTGGCGTTGCCGCGGTCGATGTGGCGCTGGCGGCGGGCGAGACGGTCTCTGACCTCTTGCTCCAGATGAAGGAGAAGGCTCTGGCAGCGACCGACGCGTCGCTGAAGACTGCGGCACGGGCCGCGTTGAACGAGGATTTCAAGGCCCTTCGCGACCAGATCGCCAGCGTAACTTCGAACGCCGATTTCAACGGGGTCAATCTGTTGGAAACCGGCGCGAGTGGGTTCGGCGCCCTGGCCAATGTGAGCGGTACATCCACCCTGACCGTGGCCGCTGAGGTCATGGCTCTGGGATCGACCAACGTCTCCGTTGCGACCACTCAGGCGATCGCCACCTTGACGACCGCCGCGGCTTCCCTAACCGCCGTGAACGCTTCCATCGATGCTGTTTCCGGTGCCCTTGCGCGTCTGGGGACCTCCTCGAAAGCGCTCACGACCCATAATACGTTCGTTGGCAAGCTGACGGACGCTCTGGAAGCGGGGGTGGGAAACCTGGTCGATGCCGACCTGGCGAAGGAAAGTGCCAAGCTCCAGGCGCTGCAGACGAAGCAGCAACTCGGAGTTCAGGCCCTGGGAATCGCCAATCAGTCGCCACAGCTGGTTCTGTCGCTGTTCCGCAACTAACGCGTTCAGGTCCAAACAAGCGCCGGAGGGGGAAACCCCTCCGGCGCTTCCGTCTGGGGATCAGAGCAGGTGGTTGAGCCAGTTCAGAAGGCCTGTGACAACCGCCACCACCGTCGCCCAGACAAGAACCAGATACACGCCGCAGATCACGGTGCCGACGGCACCGATCAACACGGCAAGACCGTCGCGCTGGGTGATGGCCAGGCCAAAGACGGCGATTGTCAGGGCCGGCAGCATGTCGCCCAGTGGAACCGGCAAGGCCAGCATCACCGCCAGGACGAAACAGACAATTCCGGTGATCACGTCGGCCACTTCGCCGGTCAGTATGGGCAGGCGCGGGCGGGTCAAGCGCTCAATCGCGCGAATGGCCCGCAGTACCCGCCCGCCACTGGCCTTGCGATAGGCCGCCCGGCTGACCGAGACGCGCAACAGCCAGCGCGGAAGCCACACGGTCTGACGCTGGATGGCCAGTTCCAGCGACAGGAGCATGATCGGCACGCTGAATACCGCCTTGCCCCCGGGAGGCCAGGGCAACAACGACATCAGGGCCAGCATCAGGATCAGTGCCCCGAACGCCCGTTCCCCGAAGGCCTCGACAACCTCGGCGAGAGTCAGCTTGGGGTCGTCACCATAGCCCAGGCTCTCGATCACCTCGGAAAGCGTTCGCTTGGCGTCAGGCGACAGGATGGAAAGAGACGTCATGGTCAAGCGAAGGGTCCTGGCCGCAAAGGCCGGTGCAACAGGTAGGGCGCGCGAGCCTTCGGCGCTACAGGACAGCCCGATGAATTGACGGGAACGCGGGAATCAATCGCGATCCGTGTGCTCGGCCACGTTGTGACGCGGGATTGCGGCAGCGTTCTGCCGGGAGGCGGATCGTGCAGGCCTCGCGAGGCTCCTTCGGTGAGGAAACCGCCGAATCGCCGGCGGGTTCCTCAGCTTCCCAGTAGCTCGCGACCGATCAGGAAGCGGCGGATCTCGTTGGTCCCCGCGCCGATGTCGTACAGCTTGGCGTCACGGACCAGCCGCTCGACCGGCCATTCCCTGGTGTAACCGGCCCCGCCCAGCGCCTGAACGGCCTCCAGCGACACCTTAACCGCATTCTCGCTGGCCAGCAGGATGGCACCGGCGGCGTCGTAGCGGGTGGTCTTGCCCTGGTCGCAGGCGCGGGCCACGGCATAGACATAGGCCCGGGCGCTGTTCAGGGCGACGTACATGTCCGCCACCTTGGCCTGCATCAACTGGAAGGAGCCGATCGGCTTGCCGAACTGTTTGCGTTCACGGACGTAGGGCAGGACCACGTCCAGCGCCGCCTGCATGATACCCAGCGGGCCCGCCGATAGCACGGCCCGCTCATAGTCGAGGCCGCTCATCAGCACGCCGGCACCGCCGCCGACCGGACCCATCACGTTCTCTGCCGGGACTTCGCAGTCCTCGAACACCAGCTCCGCGGTGTCGGAGCCACGCATACCCATCTTGTCGAGCTTGCTGGATACACTGAAGCCCTTCATGCCGCGTTCAATCAGGAAGGCGGTGCAGCCCCTTGAACCCGCCTCGGGATCGGTTTTCGCATAGACGACGAGCGTATCAGCCGAAGGCGCGTTGGTGATCCAGAATTTGGTTCCGTTCAGGACGTAACGGTCGCCCGTCTTTACGGCCTGGGTCCGCATCGACATGACGTCCGAGCCCGATCCCGCCTCCGACATGGCCAGCGACCCAACGTGCTCGCCCGAGATCAATTTCGGCAGGTATTTCCGCTTCTGCTCCTCGGTGCCCCAGCGGCGGATCTGGTTCACGCACAGATTGGAGTGGGCTCCGTAGCTGAGACCGACCGAGGCCGAGGCGCGCGAGACCTCTTCCATCGCCACCACATGTTCGAGATAGCCGAGGCCGAGGCCGCCGAACTCTTCCTCGACCGTGATGCCGTGCAGGCCCAGTTCGCCCATCTCGGGCCACAGGTGGCGGGGGAAGGTGTTGGTTTCATCAATTTCAGCGGCCATCGGGGCCAGCCGGTCACCGGCCCAGCGGGCCGTGGTGTCGCGAATGGCGTCGGCGGTCTCGCCAAGGCCGAATTCCATCGATTGGGGGGCGTTCGGGATGCTCATCAGGCGGGCGTAGCACCAGCGGGGAGCCGGTGCAAAACCCTAACCCGGCTCGGTTCCATCCTGATTGGCGCGACCCCAGCGCATATAGAGGTTCAGCGAGGATACGATGACGCAGACACCGCCGATCACAGCCAGGGTCCAGGCGACGACGGTCGTCTCGCCCATCGGCGACGGTTCTTCCAGGGCCAGCCGGAACGCTGCCGCGGAGAAGGCGCTGGCCAGCAGACCGACGCCGCCCATGATCAGGAAGGCTCCGGTCTGACTTTTCTCGAACCGGGCCGGTGTCTCCGGCTCGATCTCATGGCGCAGGACCGGCGCGGCCGGCTCCTCCACGAACAGGGGTTCCTGGCTTGCTGTCGACTCCGGGCGCTGGGTATCGGGCCAGGCGGGCCGGTCGTCGGCCGGTGCAGGGTCCGTCGGCGCGGCGGTCAGCACCAGGGCCGGGGCCACGATCGGCGCGGCGGCAGGGGCAGCGAACGGCGTAACGAGCGTCGCTTCAGGCGCTGCTCCCGTGTCCACTGTCTCTGTAGCCGGACCGGCGAACGGGACGGCGTCGCCGGCAGCCGGTTCGGCGACGGGCTCGGCGACGATCAGGGATTCCGCTGTCGACACATCCTGTTCGACGACCATCTCCATCCGGATGCTCATCGCGACCGTCGAGACGGCTGCCTCCGGGGGCGCACCTGTGGTCGGCGCGGCCGGCTGCTCCGGATCCGTCAGAACGACCGGAGTCCGGGCAGGCGGTGCCAGGCCGGGCAGGGGGCCGACGATCCCGGCCGCATAGGGCAGATAGCGCTGGAGATGCAGGCTGGACGGGAAGGGCGGCGCCTGAGTCTCAGTTTCGAACGATGTCGGTGTCGATGTTGGCGTGTCCGGGGCCGTCGTCGCGTCCGGCCCGGGGGCAGCGGGTTCAGGCGCAGGGGCTTCCGGCGCGGACTCTGTGGCCTGGACTGGAGTCTCGGTAGCAACCGGGGGCTCGTCGGCTTCGGTCGGCTCGCCCAGCAGTGTGGCGACCGCGGCGGCACGGGCGGCGACAGCGGCGACGGGAGCCTCGATCGTCCCGGAGTCCGCGGCCTGCGGAGACAGGGGAGCGATCAACAGATCGGCGAGTTGAACGGGGAGGTCCGGGTCGGCGTTGAACAGTGCCCGTTCGGCGACCCGGCGCCGGGTGGCGGCATCCAGCGGCACCGGTGCCGGCCAGCCAATCAGGGCGTCGGCCGCCTCGGTCGGCAGGCCGTCGTTCAGGCGCTGCAAAACATCCGAGCCGAGAAAGCGGTCAACGCCAATGGACAGGGCGAAGCTGGCGAGCGCATCGAACTGGTGCTGGTTGACCGAGCGCGCGATACCGCGATTGAGCGCCTTGACCACCGGCAGGAGGTCGTACTGCAGCAGCAGTTCGGCATCGGGCTCAGCGACAGTCAGCCCTTCGCGGGCCGAGGCCGTATGGCCATAGCCGATCACCCAACGCCCGTCGTCACCGCGAACCGCCCTGGAGCGGAAGCCGGCAAAACTCTTGATGAGGACGACGCCCTCACGGGAGACTTTCATGTGTTTCGTGGTCACTTCGGACAACAGACTGACCCAAATCGAGACGGGCGCATTCGCCCAACCGGGGAACCAGCAAGCGGCGGGCCGCGCAGCGTTCGTTCTAGATCAGGACCAGGGCGGCGAGGCCGAGGAAGACGAAAAAGCCCACAGTATCGGTGATCCAGCTGACGAAAACCGGGGACGAAACGGCGGGGTCACGGTCGAGCCTGTCGAGCGCCAGCGGGATCAGCGTCCCGGCCAGAGAAGCCGCGAACAGGTTCACGATCACCGACAGGCCGATGACCAGCGACAGCATGGGTTTACCGAACCAGATGGCGGCGATTCCGGCCAGCAGAACCGCCAGGGTGACGCCGTTGGTCAGTCCGACCACGACCTCGCGGCGCACGATGCGCAGGGCGTTGGCGGCGGTCAGCTCGCGCGCCGCCAGTGAGCGCACGGCGACGGTCAGGGCCTGGGTCCCGGCATTGCCACCGATGGAGGCGACGATCGGCATCAGCACAGCCAGCGCCACCAGGGTCTCGATCTGGCGCTGGAACAGGCCGATCACCGAGGAGGCGACCACGGCCGTGCCGAGGTTGATGATCAGCCAGGGAATGCGCGAGCGCACGATGTCCATCACGCTGCCGTCGCGGCCTTCGTCGCTGACCCCGGCCAGACGCAGGATGTCCTCGCGGTTCTCTTCCTGGATGATGTTGACGATGTCATCGACGGTGATCTGGCCGACCAGCCGCCCGGCCTCGTCGATGACCGGGGCCGAGATCAGGTGGTATTTCTCAAAGATGTAGGCGACTTCCTCCTGGTCGGTATCGACGGCGATCTCGTTGATCGGCTCCATCAATTCCAGCAGTTTCACGTTGCGTTTGGCGCGCAGCAGCCAGCTGATCGGCACGCCGCCGACCGGACGGTTCAACGGGTCGACGACATAGATGTCGAAAAACAGCTCAGGCAGGTCGTCGGTCTGGCCGCGGACGTGATCGATGGTGTCGCCGACGGTCCAGAACTGGGGCGCGGCCATCACCTCGCGCTGCATCAGGCGGCCGGCAAAATCCTCGGCATAGCCGAGCGAGGACTCGATCGCGGCGCGTTCGTTCTCGGGCATGGCGGCCAGAACGCGTTCGCGCTGGTCGTCCTCGAGATCCTCGACCACCGCCGCGGCGTCGTCGGAATCCAGTTCCTGCAGGGCCTCGGCCAGGATCAGGTGCGGGACGCGTTCCAGCACCTCCTCGCGGATGCCATCATCGAGTTCGGGCAGGGTCTCGGCCAGGAGCTCGGACGGCAGCCACAACACCACAACTCCGCGGTGTTCGGCGGTCAGGAAGCCCATCAGATCGGCCACGTCGGCCGGATGCAGGTCTTCAAGCAGGGAGCGCAGCCGCTGGCCGTCGCCGTCGTCAGCGGCGTCGACGACCTTTTCGACGAAGGTGGCCGTCAGGACGTAGTCCTCGTCGAGGGCCGCATGGTCCTCGACGAGGGGGTCACTGTCCCTGATCCGGCTCAAGGTGGCGGAGTCCGTGTTTTTCACGTGTCTGCCTCCCTGATTGGTACAGCCTGATCCAGCCGGTGACTCGTCCTGTTTAGCCAGATGGTGCGGTCGAGAAACTCGAACTTCCACGGGTTGCCCCACAGCGACCTCAACGCTGCGCGTCTACCAATTCCGCCACGACCGCTCGCATCGGAGCGGGGGCAATAGCGGAGAGATCAGCGAAAGGGAAGAGGACAATCCACCTGACGGCCCATGCCCGGGAATTCGTGGGCATCGGTCAGGTCAGGCTGAAAAGGCGCAGGCTTTTGCACGCCGACCGGCGCTCAGGCGGCACCGGCCATGAAATCATAGACATCGGCGGTTCGGGTCACGGTGATGGCGATGCGATCCTCGCGGATTTCGATCTCGCCCCGGGCGACCGGATGGTTGTTGGCCAGGATCCAGACCTCGTCATGTTCCGAGGCGTCGAGCGGGATCACGGCCCCCCGACCCATGCGCAGCAGCTGGCTCATCGGCAGGACCGAGCGGCCCAGAACGACGGAGATCTCGACATCGACGGCTTCGATCTGGCTCAAAACGTACTCTGATACTGCGGTCTGGGCGGACGGTTGATCTTGCATGGGGCCCTCAGGAGTCACATTGAAGCGTCATGCTTTCCCACACGTTAAATCCTGCGACGTCCCCCCTGATTCGTTCAGATGGCCAGCCGGTCGGCTGGGCGGTGTCGACCGCCCTGGTCGACTATCCAGCCGCCGTACAGGCGATGGAGACCCGGGTGGCGGCGATCGCTGCGGGCGAGGCTTCCGAGTTGATCTGGCTCCTGGAACACCCCCCCCCTCTATACGGCGGGGGTCTCCAGCCGGGATGTCGACCTGCTCGATGCGGGGCGGTTTCCGGTGCACCGGACGGGGCGGGGCGGGCAGTTCACCTATCATGGACCCGGACAGCGCGTGGCCTATGTCATGCTGGACCTGAACCAGCGGGGGCGGGACGTCCGGGCCTTCGTGCGGGGCCTGGAGCAGTGGCTGATCGGGGCGCTGGCAGAGTTCGGGGTCGAGGCGGGCGCGCGTGACGGCCGGGTCGGGGTCTGGGTCGAACGCCGCGGCCCGGGCTGGGGCCGCGAGGACAAGATCGCCGCCATCGGGGTCAAGGTCCGGAAATGGATCAGCTTTCACGGTGTCAGTCTGAACGTGGAGCCGGATCTTGCCCATTTCAGCGGCATCGTGCCGTGCGGGATCGCGGAGCACGGGGTTACCAGCCTGGTCGATCTGGGCGTGCTGGCGACCCTCGACGACGCCGACGCGGCGCTGAAGACATCAGCCGCGCGCATTTTCGGCGCGCTGGCTTCGGAACATCCACCAATCTGAGCCGGATGGGGACAAATTCACAAAATCCGCCGGCCGGAAGGGAGGGGTTAACCGTCGCCGCTACAGGGTAACTCGTCTGCAGCCCGACTTCGCCGGAGTAGTTCCCTTGATCCATAGGCCGCCCTCGACCGATCCCGTCACCGCAAGGCCGGCGGACGACGAGGTTCCGGCCGTGCCGGGGGACCGGGAGGGGCTGTCACTGGATATGGCCAGCTTTTTCGATGTGTCGCTGGACCTGTTGTGCATTCGCGACCTGTCGGGCCGGTTCGTCAAACTGAACCGGGCCTGGGAGGCGATGCTGGGCTACCCGTTGGATCAGCTGGAGGGTCGACCGCTACTACCGCTGGTCCATCCGGGCGATGTCGAGGCGACGTTGGCCCATATGCAGCGCCTGGAACAGCAGGAGCCGGACGGCGAGGTCATCGGGTTCATCAATCGCTATCGCCATGCCGACGGCAGCTACCGGCAGCTGGAGTGGCGGGCACGCCGCGCCAATGACCGGGTCTTCGCCGTGGCGCGCGATGTGACCGAACGCCAGGCCATTGAGCGGGAAATGGCCGCGGCGCGGGAGGCGGCGGAGGCGGCCAGCCTGGCCAAGAGCGAGTTCCTGGCCAATATGAGCCACGAGATTCGCACGCCACTGAACGGGATCATCGGCATCGCGGCGGCGCTGGAGCGGACCGGCCTGACCGAGGGCCAGCGCGAGATGGTCGGTTTGATCGAACAGTCCGGTGTCACGCTGGAGCGTCTGGTGTCGGACATTCTGGACGTCTCCAAGGTCGAGGCCGGCCAGCTGGATATCGAGATTCACGAGATGGATCTGACCGCTGAGGTCGACGTGGTCGTCGACCTGATGCGGGGTCGGGCCGAGGCCAAGGGGCTGGAGTTCGTCGTCGAGCGCGGCGAGACGGCGCGCGGTGATTTTCTCGGCGACAGCACCCGGATCAAGCAGGTCCTGGGCAATCTGCTGTCCAACGCCGTCAAATTCACCGAGACCGGCCGGGTCCGGGTCGCCATGACGATCCAGGACAATCATCCCTGGGACGGGACGTCGCTGCTGACGCTTGAGGTCGAGGATTCCGGCGTCGGGTTCGGTCCCGAGTTTGCCGCGAGCATGTTCCAGCGCTTCAGCCAGGCCGACGGCACCATTACCCGACGCTTCGGCGGGACCGGCCTGGGGTTGTCGATCTGTCGCTCGCTGGTCGAACTGATGGGTGGCGATATCGAGGCCAGTTCCGAGCCGGGTCAGGGCAGTCTGTTCCGTGTGACCCTGCCGATGTCACGCATCCGTTCGCTGGAAGAGTATGATGCCCGTCGCGGTCTGGCGCGGGACGCGCTGGTCACGGCAGAGGCCATGCCGGTCTGCGCCGACGGACCGCGGGTCCTTCTGGCCGAGGACCACCCGGTCAATCAGCGGGTCGTGCAGCTCATTCTCGCCGGACGGGTCGCCACCCTGGTCACGGTCGACAATGGCGCCGAGGCGGTCGCGGCGTTTGAACGCGAGGATTTCGACCTGGTGCTGATGGACATGCAGATGCCGGTGATGGACGGACTGGCGGCGACGCGCGCCATCCGGGCACTGGAACAGAATCGACCGCGCGCACCGCGCGCGGCGCTGATCATGCTGAGCGCCAATGCCATGGTCCGGCATCGACAGGACTTGCTGGCCGCCGGGGCCGACCTGCACCTGCCAAAACCGATCACCGCCCTGTCCCTGCTGGAGGGGGATCGACGCCGCCCTGACCGCCGCGGCGGAGCCGATACGCGAGGTCGGCTAGCCCCGGCCGGATTGGCGTATCCCGAGCCTCGCCAGCTGGCCTACTCGCGATCGTCTTCGTCGTCCTGTCCGCCGAACGGCCAGGTCAGCAGGTCGGCCAGGCTCAGGGGCGAGGGGGTTGCGGCGACCCAGACATCCGGATTGGCGGCACTCTCGACCGCATCGTCGAAAGTGGCGCGCATCGTTACGGTGTCGAAGCTCAGGCCATTGCCGATAGTCGATCGGGCCGGCACCGAGGCCACGTCCAGCGGCAGACCGGCCCCGGCACAGAAGGCCGCTGCGGCGCTGATGGCCTGGCGGTAGGAAAAGCGCAGCATGGTGTCGAAGCTGCGAATGGCCACGGCCGCGGCCTTGTCCGGCGTCGACTGTGGCCCGGGTGCCAGCACCATGTTGACGATGATGTAGACGCGACCACCGCGCAGCCGCCGCCCGACCTGTTTCCAGCGCAGCAGGGCGTCGGGCAGCACAAACAGCGGCGTGGCTACCCCGCCGTCGACATGCATTTCGTGGTAGATTTCGCCACCACTCTCGCAGGCGATCAGCCGTGGCGGGAACAGACCCGGCAGACTGGCCGAGGCGGCCAGCACGGTACGGAACAGGTCCAGCGCCGCTTCACCCTTGCCTTCCGCCTGCCCCTGGCTGGCGATGGCCCCCATGTCCCAGATACTGGCTTGCTGGCGGTCGAGATCGGTGGTGCCGACAAACAATCGCCGTCCCTGGTCATGGGCCTCGGCGACCGCCTTCAACAGGTCCGCGTCGATGAAGGGTTCGATCAAACCGTCGAGCGCCGCGACCGGATACAGGCCCGCGCGCCGTCCGGGCAGAAGGCCGAACAGGCTCAGGCGACGCTGGGCCAGCCCGCCGGTGAAGGCGTCGGCCAGACGGTCGTCCCAGTCGGGACCGAGAAAGGCGAAGGGGGCGATCAGGGCCCCGGTACTGATGCCGGTGACCACGGCAAAGGCCGGCCGTCGCCCAACCCTGGTCAGGCCGACCAATAATCCTGCCCCGAAGGCCCCGCCCGCGGCCCCGCCGGACACCGCCAGGATGTTGATCGGATCGCGCGCCCACGGTCGACGCGGCGGAGCGATCCGGTCGGCGGCCCGGGTCAGGGCTTCATGGGCCTGGAGACGTACTCAGTCTTACCCCGATGAAGCCGACCGGCTCGCCCCGCACCGCGGGCGGCGGAGAGGTCGACGAGCGGGGGCGGGTCGGCAGATCGGAGGACATGGACGAGTTCATGCCCCGGCGGGGACCGGACGGGGAAGGGGCAGGAACGAATGCCCGGCAGACAGATCAGCGCGGCAGGACCGGTTCGTTCGGAATTGTCGGATCGTCAGGGTGGTCCATGATCGGAGCGCGATAGTTCTGATGGCGACTGCCCGGCGCGGGCCCGAAGCGGTTGCGACCGGGCGTTCCCGGCAGGAAGCCGAGTACGATCACGATGAGCAGTCCCAGGACTCTGGACCCAACGCCCAGAATGTTGACGACATTCACCGGATCACCACCCAGGGCGACGGTTCGCGGTAGAGGAGACTGACTCCAGGCTTCCAGAAGGAGGCTCAGGATGACAGTGGCACCGTACCACCAGCCTGACAGGTTCCTGTCGTGTGAGCGCCGAACGGCGACAGCGGTGATCGGCCACAAAGGGGCGAGAAGAACGAAGAGGCCCACAGCGGTCCCCACGACTGCCTGGCTCTCTGGAGCCAGGGACGTCAGCATCATGGGTTCGACCACCAGGCTGAACACGGCGAGAATCGCGAATTGGGCCAACGCCAGGCCCAGTATGGCCAGCCAGAAATCCATCCGGTTGGATCGGCCGGAAAAGCTAAAAAAGTCCATTGCGCCTCACAATCCAGAGGTGAGCGTGACACGGGACTCCCGGTACGGCAATGATTGGAAGAATTCAGATTTACTGGCTGACAGGGCGGACCACCGCCATCTCCATTGGCGACCGTGTCCAGGTCGATCCTGGTCGGGGAACCTGTCCTCTGGCCGTTCCAGGTGTCGATATCGCGGATCGGGGGTTAGGCTGCTGGGGGCCGCGAACAGGAGCACGATCCATGGACGACCTTCCCGCCGCGACGGTGGAGGCACTGAAGCAGGACTTGCTGCGCCGCCTCGCCGAGCTCGAAGCTGCGGACTCTCTGTCCGACGACGACCGCAAGCCGGTCGAACTGGATCAGCAGAGCGTGGGCCGGCTGTCGCGCGTCGACGCCATGCAGCGTCAGGCGATGAGCTTTGCCGCCCAGGCCCGGCGTCAGCACGAGGCGCGGATGATCACCGCCGCCCTTGAGCGGATCACCACCGACGACTTCGGCTATTGCGGGGGCTGCGGCGAGCCGATCCCGCTGCCGAGGCTGAGCCTGGACGCCACGGTGACCAGCTGTATCGAGTGCGCGCGCTGATCCCTGTCAGTCGAACTCGACCAGAACATCGTCTGCCGCGACCGGGTCGCCGGCCCTGGCGCTGACGGCTTTGACCACGCCGTCGCGCTCGGCCTTGAGGATGTTCTGCATCTTCATGGCCTCGATGATGGCCACGGTTTCTCCGGTCTTGACCTCCTGACCTGGGACGACCGCGATGGAGACGACCAGGCCGGGCATCGGCGACAGCACCAGCTTTGACGTGTCGGCGGCGACCTTCTCCGGCAGGCGGGCATAGAGGTCGGCGATGCGTGGGGTCATGACCCGGACGCGGACTTTCGTGGCGCGGGTGCGGATGTCCCAGCCGTCGGCGACGCGCTTGATCTCGGCGGTGAAGGGCTGGTCGTCCAGCACCGCGCGGAACTGGGCCAGGCCGGGCCGCCAGTCGATCTCGCTGAGGCGCAGCAGACGGTCGCCGTTGTCGACATCGAGGACCAGCGCCTCGTCGTCGTCATAGCCGAGGCTGACGGACACGGGCTCGCGATCCAGCTGGACGATCCAGTGGATGCGATCCGACGGATCGCCGGACTGGTCCGAGACGATCTCGTGCAGGGCCATGCCGGTGGCGACCAGGATGTCGCGCTGTAACGGTCCGGCCGGAACCCCGTGAAAACCGTCGGGGAACTCATCCTTGATATAGGCGGTCGACAATTCGCCCGAGCGGAACCGGTCCTGGTCCATCACCGCGGCGAGGAAGGGGACGTTGTGCCCGACGCCGGCCAGATGGGTGTCCTCCAGCGCCCGCGACATGCCGGCCACGGCCCCGGCCCGGGTCGGGGCCCAGGCGCACAGCTTGGCGATCATCGGATCGTAGAACATCGAGATTTCGTCACCCTCGCGCACGCCGGAATCGTTGCGCACCACATAGGGCCCCTCGGGACCCTCCTGGGGGCCTTCCTCGGGCTGTTCGTAGCGGATCAGGCGACCGATCGACGGCAGGAAGCCGCGATAGGGATCCTCGGCATAGATGCGGCTCTCGATGGCCCAGCCGTCGATCTTCAGGTCATCCTGACCGAAGGCCAGCTTCTCGCCGGCGGCCGAGCGGATCATCTGCTCGACCAGATCGATACCGGTGATCAGTTCGGTGACCGGATGCTCGACCTGTAGACGGGTGTTCATCTCGAGGAAGAAGAAGGATTTGTCCTGACCGGCGACGAATTCGACAGTGCCGGCGCTGTCGTAGTTGACGGCCCGGGCCAGGGCGATGGCCTGTTCGCCCATGGCGCGGCGGGTCTTGGCGTCGAGCAGCGGGGAGGGGGCCTCCTCGATGACTTTCTGGTTGCGGCGCTGGATTGAGCACTCGCGCTCGAACAGGTGGACGATGTTGCCATGCTTGTCGCCCAGCACCTGGATCTCGATGTGGCGCGGGTTGACGATGAATTTCTCGATGAAGACGCGGTCGTCGCCGAAGGCGTTCAGGGCCTCGGCCTTCACAGCGGCGAAACCCTCGGCCATGTCGTCATCAGAGTGGGCGACGCGGATGCCCTTGCCGCCGCCGCCGGCCGAGGCCTTGATCATCACAGGATAGCCGATTTCGTTGGCGATCTGGACGGCATGGTCGGTCGTGTCGATCAGCCCCATGTGACCCGGTACGGTCGAGACGCCGGCTTCGGCGGCGAATTTCTTGGAGGTGATCTTGTCGCCCATCGCCTCGATGGCGTGGGGGATTGGGGCCGATGAAGGAGATGTTTTCGGATTCAAGACGTCGGGCGAAGCCGGAATTTTCTGACAGGAAGCCGAATCCGGGGTGGACCGCCTCGGCTCCGGACTGGCGCACGGCGTCGACGATCCTGTCCTCCAGCAGATAGGACTGCGCCGCCGGTGCGGGGCCGATCAGAATCGTCTCGTCGGCCATTTCCACAGCCAGGGAGCCTGCGTCAGCCTCGGAATAGACCTGCACGGTGCGAATTCCCATGCGCTTGGCGGTCTTGATAATACGGACGGCGATCTCGCCGCGATTGGCGATCAAAATCTTTGAAAACATGCATAAGCCCGAAGCGCGTTCTGAACTGAACGTGATCTGTGCGTGAAGCGACCGCCCCGATTAGGCCGCGTTCGCTTGGGAGTAAACAACAGCGGGGTGTTCGCTTCGTCGGGGTTCGGGGTTGGCAAGCCTGCCCCGGATCGGCTTTAACTCGCTTACCTTCCTGAGACGGTTCCTGGAGTCCTTATTGATGCAACGCCTACTCACTGCCTCGGCTGCCGGCCTTGCGCTCGTTCTTGGTGCCGGTGCGGCCGTGGCCCAGGACTTTCGTGCCCTGGCGCGTCAGGATCTGACCGCCGCCCATGACGCCCTGCGTGACAACCATCCCGCAGCCGTGCTGCCCGGGCCCGCCAGCCAGTTTTTCCGCGACTGGCTCGATGCCGGTCTCGCTGATTCCCTGGCCAAGGCCGCGCAGGTCAACAGCGGCGACGCCCACGCCTATCTGATGCGCTACTACGGTGCAGGATTCCGCGATTCCAACATCGACATCACGCCGACCTTCGAGGGGCTGGGCCCCTATTTCGTGACCGGCTGGCCCGGATTCACGACCGGCTGGCGCAATGGTGCCTATGAGGTGACCTATGTGCAGCCCGGCCTGCGCGGCGCGCCGCCGATCGGGGCGGTGCTGGTTGAATGCCAGGGCAAGACCGCCGAGGAAATGGCCATGGCGCGCCTTGACCGCTGGGAAGGCGACCTGACCACCGAGGCCGGACGCGTGCGCAGCGCCCCCTATCTTCTGTGGAACCGTAACAACCAGTGGACCGGCGGCGTTCCGGGGTCCTGCAAGTTCAAGAACGGCCGTCGTTCGCGCGACTATGATCTGCGTCCGCAGCCGATCGAGCCGGGCACCATTGAGGCGGCCTATCGCGCGACGGTCTATATGCCCGGCGCGACGCCGCTGGCCGTCGAACAGGTCAACGGCCGGCCGTGGGTCCATGTTCACTCGTTCGCCGACAGTGCCGGCTGGGACGCCTTCAACGCCCAGATCGAGGGCGACATTGCCTCGCTGCACGGCCCCCAGGGCTTCGTGCTGGATCTGCGCGGCGCCTCGGGTCAGTCGTACCGTTCAACCACCCGCGGCTATGGCCTGGCCAACCGCATCTGGACGCCCGAGTTCACCGTCAGTCGCCAGCCGGCGGCCGGCGAGATCACCTACCGCGCCACTGCGGGCAACCGTCAGTGGTTCGTCGAGACCCTGGCACGGATGGAAGCCGATCCGCGCTTCGTCCAGGAAAGCGCTCCGGTGATCGAGGAGACGCGGGCCATCATTGCGGCCTTCGACGCCGCGCTTGAAGCCAACCAGCCCCTGTTCACCCTGGCCGGCCGTCCGGCCGTCCAGGACACGGGCGCGCCGAACCCGGTCCAGGGCCAGGTTGTGGTTCTGGTCGACAGCGG
Organism: Brevundimonas sp.; assembly: GCA_034676465.1. Taxonomy (GTDB): domain Bacteria; phylum Pseudomonadota; class Alphaproteobacteria; order Caulobacterales; family Caulobacteraceae; genus Brevundimonas. The sequence continues at coordinate 28,317 of JAUCCG010000039.1, forward strand.
TTGCTCGGGCGGTTGCCTGGACACGCTGGACCTGCTGACGCGCCTGCCGAACGTGCGTCTGGCCGGGGCCACCACGGCGACCGATTCGATCTTCATCGAGCGGACCGACGTGCGGCTGCCGTCGAACTATTCGGACCTGAGCTACGGCCACAAGGCCTGGACCTCGCGCCAGCGCCCCAGCCATCAGCCCTTCAAACCGGCTGAGGGTCTGACCTTCACCGGCAACCCGGCGGATGAGGCTGCGGTTCGGACCTGGGTCGGAACGCTGTTCTAGGAGCGCTGCCACGCCTGGTTGATGCGCTACCGCGCTTCGCGCTGCTTGAGCGCAGGCGTTTACGAAAGTCGGGCCGGACGGGGTGGAAGCCCTGTCCGGCCCTTCCCATGTGTGGAGCATGACCCAGAGCTCCACGCCCCCCGCATCGCCCCGTTCCGCCTCCGGATTCGACCTGACGCGGCCTGACGCGGTCGAGCGCGCCGCGCTGGAAGCCGATCTGTCGCCCGAGGAAAAGCGGGTATTGCTGGCCCACGGCACCGAGGTTCCGTTCTGCGGCACCCTGTTGGGCGAAACGCGGACCGGGGTGTTCTGCTGCCGTGCGTGCGGATTGCCGCTGTTTCGCACCGGCACCAAGTTCGAGAGCGGCACCGGCTGGCCCAGTTTCACCGAACCGGTCGATCCCGATCATGTGCGTGCCGTCCGGGACACCGCTCACGGCATGGTCCGCACCGAAACCCGCTGTGCCCGCTGCGACAGTCACCAGGGGCACGTCTTTCCGGACGGACCGCCGCCGACCGGCGACCGCTTCTGCATCAACTCGGTTGCCCTGACCTTCGTGGTCGCCGGAGAGCCCTTGCCGGACCCGCTGGCGCGCGGCGACGGTATCGCCCTGACCTTGGCCGCGATCCGGGCTAGGATAGCGGCTGCACCCGGGAGTTTCGCCTATGTTGACGGTCAGCCTGTTCGCCACCGCCGCCCTGTTCGCAGGTGCGGACCCTGACGGGGTGGTTGCAACCGCCCCCGCCACGACGGTCCAGCTGGATGCCACGGAAATGCCGAGGCCGCTTCGCCCGCCGCCGCGGCCCAGGCCGCCGCCCCCCATGGCCTGACCACCGACCCGCCGAATTGCCCGCTCGATCGACGATCGTTCGCCGGAGACCCTGCCGTTTGCCCAGGAAACGGCGGACAATCGGGTCGATGATCGCCGGATGCACAGCCAGTTCAGTGTCGGCGTCGGAGTACCGGCGACTATCGCAACTATGGCGTCACTGTCTCCTTGCCGGTGGGTGAGACGGGGCGGCTCAATCTCAGCTACCGCCAGGTCGAGAACGGCTATCCTGTCTACGGTTACGGGTCAGGCTATGAGTCGCTATGGGTATGGAACCCACTATGGCTACGGGGATCCGTATTTCAGCGACGCGCCCTTTGCCCTGACGGACAAACACGTCGACGGCACTGACGAAATCGAACTCCGGGACCGGCGGTCGACCGTTCCGCCCTGGCGACACCCTGACTTTTCGGTCCGCCCGCGCCGCGACTGGTGAGCCTGGCCGCTACAGAAAAAGGGCCGCGTCCGTAAGGCGCGGCCCTTCTGCTTGTGATCTGTGGCCCGGCGGTTGAGCCGGGCGGCGCGATCAGCCGGCGGTGTAGCGATATTCGCTGATCTGGCAGACGTTGATGCGATACCGCTCCAGTTCGTCCCCATCCGCGAAACGGGCCTTGAAGTCGTAGATGCAGGCACCCGAACCGTCGTCGATGTTGACCATCACCGACGCGTTGTGGCGGAGCACGTCCCGACCGGCGGATGTCTTCCTGCCAGTCGTTCTGACCGGAGTTGGACGCATAGAAATGGGTCATCGTCACGCCGGTCTGGTTGATAATTCGCGCCCGGCGGTTGTTGTTGTCATTCGACTGGAAACCCATGGTTCCCACGGCGACGGCCGCGACTGCAGCTGTGATGAACGCGCGGCGCGCGAAAGTATTGAACATGTTAGCTTCCTCGGAAGTTCGCGCCCTTTGCGCAGGACCGGCTATATCATCGGTCGGTGAACTGTGTCGAGACAGTGATTGGAAAATGAGGGCCGCATGTCGTCTGTCGCGCGCAAATGTCATGCAGCGGGCTGAAGACAGCAAAACGGGGCCTGACAAACTGCCAGGCCCCGCAATGGCTTCAGATGGTGCCGCCGGGGGAAATAGAACCCACGACCTCAGCCTTCCCAAGGATGCGCTCTACCACTGAGCTACGGCGGCGAATACGAGGAAGCGGCCGTATAGCCAAACCAATCCCGGGGGGGAAGCCTTCTTTTCCAAGGCTTGAACAAAAGTTTCGCCGGGTCTCTGATAGCGACCATGTCGAAACCGCCCGTCACCCCCGCCGAAACCCCGGCACCGTCGCCGTCTGCGGCCATGTCCGCGCGGAATGCGCGGTTGGCGGCGGCGCTGCGGGACAATCTGCGCCGGCGCAAGGCAGCCGCACCGCCCCGGCCCGTCAAGGAACGGAACTGAAAGTCATCGCCACTGTTGCGGGAGGACTCACTCTGACCGGCCTCCGGGCTAGATAGCCGCCCCCCGGCGCCCCCGCGGCAAGCTCAAGGACCACATGGACAGTATCGCCATCCAGGGCGGCAATCAGCTGAACGGGACCATCCCCATCAGCGGTGCCAATTCAGCCATCAAGCTGATGGCCGCGTCGATCCTGACCGACCAGCCCCTGCTGCTGACCAACATGCCGCGTCTGGCGGATACCGAAATTCCTGGGCCAGTTGCTGCGCCAGTTCGGTGTCGAGGTGACCGAGCGGGATGGAGCCGACGGCCAGGAGACCCTGTTCCACGCCCGCGAGATCACCTCGACCTTCGCCCCCTATGATCTGGTTCGCCAGATGCGGGCCTCGTCGAATGTGCTGGGTCCGCTGCTCGGCGCGCGCCGGTCAGGCCAAGGTCTCGCTGCCCGGCGGCTGTACCATCGGCGCGCGGCCGGTGGATCTGCACCTGCAGGCCCTGTCGGCCCTGGGGGCCGAGATCGAGCTCGACGAGGGTTATGTCACAGCCACGGCACCCGACGGCCTGACCGGGGCCGAATTTGAATTCCCGTTCGTGTCGGTCGGGGCCACCGAACATGCCCTGCTGGCCGCGGTGCTGGCCAGGGGCACGACCGTGCTGCGCCGTGCCGCGAGGGAGCCGGAAATCGGCGATCTGGCCCGCTGTCTGGTGGCCATGGGGGCGAAGATGGCGATGACACCGATGTGCTGACCATCACCGGCGTGACCTCGCTGGGCGGCACGACCTGGTCGGTGATCCCGGACCGGATCGAGATGGGCAGTTACGCCGTCGCGGCGGCCATGGCCGGAGGCGAGGTGCGACTGACGCGCTCGCGGCCGGAACTGATCGAGGCCCTGACCGCGCGGATGATCGAGGCCGGGGTGGAGGTCATCCCGACCGGGGACGGCGTCATTGTCGGCGTGATCCGGCCGTGCGGTTGAAGGCTGTCAATGTCACCACAGAGGTCTATCCGGGTTTCGCCACCGATCTGCAGGCCCAGTTCATGGCATTGATGACCCTCGCCGAAGGTGAGAGCGTCATCCACGAGAACATTTTCGAGAACCGGTTCATGCACGCCCCGAGCTGATGCGACTTGGGGCCGAGATTTCGGTCCATGCCGGGGAAGCCCGGGTGACCGGCGTCGAGGTGCTGCACGGCGTCCGTTGGATGGCCACCGACCTGCGGGCGTCGGTCTGCCTGGTCATTGCCGGGTTGGCCGCGCAAGGCGAGACGACGGTCGGGCGGGTCTATCACCTGGACCGCGGCTTCGAACGGCTGGAAGAGAAGTTGAGCGCCTGCGGGGCCGATATCCCGCCGGCTCGGAGGAGACGGCCATGAACATTGACGCTGTTCCCCGGTCCCTGCGACGCCCCCGCCGCCGCTAAGACTGCTGGCCGAGGATGCGATCGATCTGCAGTCGTGTCGGCGGCCCTCCAGGATGCGATCCTGCGCCCGGCCGATGTGACCTGGGAGCCGGGCGCGCGCACGGTGACCATCACCTTGAGCCGGTTCTGCTGGGAGTGTGGCGGCACGCGGGTAATGGCGGCGATGCAGTTCGGCGATGTGCTGGCGGTCAAGAGCCGGCGTCTGCCGCGCGGTCCCGAAACGGCGCTTGAACTTCTGGCCATCGATTTTGAACCGGGCGAGGTGCCCGGCGGGCGGGTTATCCTGATGTTCGCCGGCGGAGGCGACCTGCGCATCGACGTGGAATGCCTGGACGCGGTGGTGGCTGATCTGTCCGAACGCTGGCCGGCCCGGGTGTC
>JAUCCG010000040.1:0-51846 GCA_034676465.1 Brevundimonas sp.
GTGTGGCCTCAACTCCAGGTACGTATTGCTTCGCGTGAAGATGCCCGCAGCGAACCGTCGTCTTCAGCCGGCGGAATTCGCGCCATACCCGGGTCGTCCCTTGATCTTTAACCCGAACGCTAGGCTCCGAACGGTAAACCGGCCATGAAAAACGGCATTATGTCGGTACGCTGCCTGTGTACGGTCCGCGGAATGATGCACACATGCCGCCGATGGACCCAAAGATGACCGCCCAGGCCCGCGATCCCGCCGCGCCGACCCTGCCGGGCGGGTTCCGCATCACGCCGCCCCGAACCGCCCCGGTCCCTTCGTCTTCGCCTCGCCTACCTCCGGCAGGCTCTGCCCGGCAGACCTCGGGGCCCGGGCGGACCTGGCATGGGGTGCCCTTCACGGCACCGAGGACGCCCTGGTCGACCGCCTGATCATATTCTGGAGCCGACCATGGGGCCACCATCATCGCCGGCCAGATGGGCCACCGCTATGTGGATCTGAACCGGGACCCGTCCGAGCTGGACCCCCGGCTGATCGACGATGTTCCGGATGCCCCCCTGTCGGCCAAGGTCGCCGCAAGAATCGGGGTCCTGCCGCGCCTCGGTGGTGGTGGCCTGGCCCTGTACGATCGCCGCCTGTCGCTGCCGGAAGGCCGGAACGGCGACAGCGCGGATCCATACCCCCTTATGGCACGGGCTTGGCGGAGCTGATGGCGGCCGCCCACGCCCGTCACGGCCGCGCTGTCCTGACTGACTGGCATTCGATGCCGGCACAGGCCGCCGGTGGCCCGACGGGTCCTGACGTGGTGCTGGGTGAGCGCAACGGCACCAGCTGCGCCACCCGCCTGACCCGGGATCTGCGGACCGCCTTCGAGCGTCTGGGATGGCGGGTGGCGCTGAACCAACCCTATCCCGGGGGCTATTCGACGCGGATCTCCAGAAAGCCTGACGACGGTTTCAGCGCCATCCAGATCGAACTGAACCGCGGCCTCTATTTTGACAAAATCGACCCGGGAGCCGGGACCGGGCTGGTCGCGCTGCGTCAGCGGTCTGCAGCGGGTCATCGCCGGTCTGGGTGCGGGTAACACATAAAAAAATGCCGCACCCGAGGGCGCGGCGTTGAAGTCTATAGGGAGGAAACGCCCAGAAAGGGCATGACGCCCGGAGGCGTCGTCAGGAAAGTTAGGGTGCCAACGCACAATCCGTCAAGAGCCCATCTCGCACCTGCGATCACAGCCTGTTGCGGCCTGTGCAGCCGGCCCTGACCTCCCGGGATCAGCCCGCCCGGCCTGACTATTTCAACTCCAGCAGCCGTCGGGCGCTGCGCACCGCCCGGGCAGCCGGCGACCGGACTGTCGCCAGATCAGCAGGGCGAAGGCCGAGGCGACCCCGGCCGCCAGCCACCACGGCCCGAACAGCCAGGCGGCCGAGGCCAGCGCGAAATAATAGCCGCGCACCCCCTGGCTGAAGGCGCTCAGGGCCGGGTTGGGCAGGGCCGGCCGCCGCCTCGCCCAGGGCGATGCGATCGCCGTCATCACCGAGTTCGGGCGCCGCGCCTGTCAGGGCCAGGGTGTAGGTCCGTTGACGGATCGCCCAGATGAAATCCAGCAGGCCCCGGGCCAGACAAACCAAAATCAGCGCCAGCTTGCCCTCCAGGATCGGCAGGGACACCAATTCCGCCCCGACGGCGGCCACGCCCCGCAGCGCGCCCTCCCCACCGAACAATATGCCGCCGACGGCCGCGATCAGCAGCAGGTTGGTCGAGGCGAAGAACGAGGCCGAGGAATTGATCGTATGGCCCATCAGCTGGCTATCGACCATGCGGACGTCGCGGTGGACCATGACCCCATCCAGGCACGCCGGACCAGGGCCGTCCCGTCGTTCAGCGTGCCGCTGCGCCGTGCCAGCACATCGAGCAGAGGTCCGTAGCCGAGCCAGCACACCATGAAGAGGGCCAGGGCCACGATATCCGAAATCGTCATTGTCCACTCCCGGCGACGCGCTTCGCCATTGTCCTGCCGCCGGATGCGTTCACGAGCAAGTCAGCCTTGCTCACCGGCCCGAGCCGGACTATCACGCCCGCCTCTCCTTCGCAGTTGCGCAATACGGTTCAACCATGAACATCGATGCCATTCCCGTCGGCCCAAATCCGCCGTGGGACCTGAATGTGATCATCGAGATTCCGCAAGGGGGTCTCCCGGTCAAATACGAGATGGACAAGGAGTGGGGGCCCTGTTCGTCGACCGCTTCCTGCACACGGCCATGTACTATCCGGGCAATTACGGCTTTGTGCCGCACACCCTGTCGGACGACGGCGACCCCTGCGACGTCATCGTGCTGAACCCGACGCCGGTGGTGCCGGGCTGCATCATTCGCTCGCGCCCGATCGGTGTGCTGAAAATGGCGGACGAAGCCGGTGGCGATGAGAAGATCCTCGCCGTGCCTGTCGACAAGCTGAACCCCTATTATACCGATATCGCCAGCTACCGGCAGTTGCCGGCCATCATGGTCGAGCAGATCGAGCATTTCTTCACCCGCTACAAGGATCTGGAGAAGAACAAGTCGGTCACCGTCAAGGGCTGGGGCGACGCCGGCGAGGCCGCCGAACTGATCGTCGAGGGCATGCGCGCCCACCAGGACAAGCTGAAGGCCGCCATCGAGGCCAACGCCGCCTGACCCGGCGCGGAAAACCTGCCGACTTCCAGCACCTGAGGCCGTTACAACCGTCTGAATTCGCCGGGTTTTCATAAAAAATCCCGTCCAGAACCTGGTGCCCGCGTCCGGTGTGGTCAATTCCGCGGGTAGCATTTGGCAGTGCGGCCGGTGTTGCCGGACACCAGGGCCGGTTGGCGGGGTTGGCAGGGTTGGCACCCCGTTTTTCCAGAACCCTGCCAAATCCACCACCGGACGAGAATAAGCCCTCGCCCCCCCGCGACCATGTCTTCACCCCTCCTGCAGGACACGCTAACGAAGCCCATGGCCGCTGCCGATACTCCTGCCAAATCCTTCAAGCGCGCGCTTGCCCATGCGGCGCGCGCGCTGGCGGAGCAGGCCGAGCTGGAGGTGACCTTCGGCTCCGACGGTCCGCGGCTGGCCAACGGCATCCTGACCCTGCCACATCCGCCCCGCGACCCGTCCGGCCCTGACAGCGCCACCCTTCGGGGTCAGGCCGACCGGCTGGCCCTGCGTCTGGCCAACCACGACGAAGGTCTGCACAGCCGCCTGCGCCCCGCCGACAGTCGCGCCGCCGAGGTGTTCGAGGCCGTCGAACAGGCCCGGGTCGAGGCCGTCGGCTCCCGGTCGCTGGCCGGGGTCCGCGCCAATATGGGCGCGGCGCTGCTGACCCGGCTGGAGAAGAGCGGGGCCCTGCGCGCCGCCGACGCCGAACAGGTTTCCGTGCCCGAGGCCCTGGCCCTGATGGTGCGCGAACGCCTGACCGGCCTGCCCGCCCCCGACGGGGCCCGGGGCATGGTCGATCTGGTCCGCACGGACATCGAATCCCGAGCCGGCGACCAGCTGGACGCCCTGGCGGTCAGCGCCAACGATCAGGAAGCCTTTGCCCTCAAACTGCGTGACGTGCTGCGGGCGCTGGACATGGACCCCGGCGACGGTCGCGGCGACGACGCGTCAGAGGACCAGGGCGACGAGGAACCCGATCCCCAGGACCCGGACGCCGCCGACGAACAGGATGACGAGGAAGACTCCGGCGGCGAGGGTGGCCAGTCGATGGAGGGCACCGCCGACGATCAATCGGCTGAAGAGGACCGCGATGCCCGTCCGGATGGCAGCCCGGCTGATCCCGACGGCGACGCGACCGAAGACGGGCCCGAACTGGACGACGGCTCCCTGCCCAATCGCCAGCAGACCGGCGACGACGGCCGGACCATCGACGCCTACAAGGTGTTCACCACCGCCTATGACGAGGTCATCGACGCGGCCGACCTGTGCGATCCGATGGAGCTGGACCGGCTTCGGGCCCTGCTTGACCAGCAGCTGACGGCCCTCAGCAGCATCGTCTCCCGCCTCGCCAACAAACTGCAGCGGCGCCTGATGGCCCAGCAGAACCGCAGCTGGTCCTTCGATCTGGAAGAGGGGGTGCTGGATACGGCCCGCCTGACCCGCATCATTACCGACCCGACCGCCCCCCCTGACCTTCAAGGCCGAGAGCGAAAGCCCGTTCCGTGACACGGTCGTCACCCTGCTGCTCGACAATTCGGGCTCGATGCGCGGGCGACCGATCATGGTCGCCGCAGTCTGTGCCGACATCCTGGCCCGCACACTGGAGCGGTGCGGGGTCAAGGTCGAGATCCTGGGCTTCACCACCCGCGCCTGGAAGGGCGGCCAGTCGCGCGAGGCCTGGATCAGCGCCGGCAAGCCGTCCATGCCGGGCCGGCTGAACGACCTGCGTCACATCATCTACAAGGCCGCCGATTCGCCGTGGCGCCGGTCGCGCAAGAACCTGGGCCTGATGATGCGCGAGGGGCTGCTCAAGGAAAATATCGACGGCGAGGCCCTGACCTGGGCCCACGACCGGCTCTGCGCCCGTCCCGAGGCGCGCCGCATCCTGATGGTCATTTCCGACGGCTCGCCGGTCGACGACTCGACCCAGAGCGCCAACGCCGCCCTCTATCTGGACAAGCACCTCCGTCAGGTCATCGAGGAAATCGAGACCCGCTCGCCGGTCGAACTGATCGCCATCGGTATCGGCCATGACGTGACCCGCTGGTACCGGCGCGCCGTAACCATCGTCGATGTCGAACAACTGGCCGGGGTCATGATCGAAAAGCTGGCCGAGCTGTTCGACGCCAAGCCAAAGACGGTCGAGCGCACCGCCGGCCGGTCCCGCACCCGGAGGGCCGCATGAATCCGTTCAGACGCTTCGGGGGCCTGGCTGCGGCCCTGGCCCTTGTCGCCTGCGCCTCGGTTCCGGCCGCACCCTGGCTCCCGACAGCCGGTGACGGCTGGACTGCCGCTGCGGCCCAGACCCGCCCGGTCGGGCTCGGCCTGCTGCCCGGAGCCCAACTGGCGGCGGGGGTTCGTTTCGCCGGCGGCATCGTCGTCACCAGCACCGGGACCACGCCCCTGCGCGGCCTGTCGGACCTGAAGATCCTCGACGGCGACCTGATCAGCGTGTCCGATGCCGGAGACCTGGTCCGGGCCCGGCTGAGGCTCGACCACCATGGTCGCCTGGCCGGTCTGGATCAGCCCCGCGTTCGCCGTCTGACCCTGACCGACGGCCGCCCGATCACCGAAAAGGTCGACGGCGATGCCGAAGGCCTGGTCGTGACCGCCACCGGCGACCTGCTGATCAGTTTCGAGCGCGACCACCGCATCTGGAACTATGGGCCGCTTGCCCGGTTGGACACACACCCCGTCCCCGTCGCCGCGCCCGACTATGCCTTTCCGGCCAATGACGGAATGGAGGGCCTCAGCGCCGCGCCGGGTGGCTGGCGCGCGGCAGGGGAATCCGGCGGCATCTGGGACTGTTCCCCGACCGGTTGCCGCACCGTGGTCGCACCGCCGCAGATCTTGCTGGCCGACACTGACTATCGGATCACCGGCCTGGACCGCGATCCGGCCGGGGACGGCTGGTTCGCGGTCGAGCGCAGTTTCCGACCGCCCGCCGACGTCCGTGCCCGCGTGCGGCGCATGGCTCCGGACGGTAGCCCCGGTCCGGTCCTGATCGAACTGAAACAGCCCGGCACTGTCGGACAATTTTGAAGGCATCGCCGCCGTGGCCACCCCCGGCGGGGTGCGGCTCTATCTGTTGTCCGACGATAATTTCAGCGACCGGCAGCGAACCCTGTTGCTGGCCTTTGATCTCGAGGTTGCCCGACACTGACCGTCGGGCGGGGGGCGCTTCAGACCCGTTCGCTGACCTTGATCGCCACCCGGCAGCCGGCCTTGATCACCGCACTCAGCAGCCGGTGGCCCGGCGCGTCGCGGCTGCCCTGTGCAACCGCGTGGTCATGATGGGCCAGCTCCTCGTCGCGGAACTGGGTCAACTCGGCGGCCAGCGCCGGGTCCCGATCCGCCAGTTCAGCGATCTGGTCGGCGTAGTGCTCCTCGATCACGCTCTCCACCGCCTCGGTACAGGCGTGGGCGGCCTTCTCGCCCAGCAGGGCAGTGCCGGCACCGAGTCCCAGGGCCGCCAGCCGCCAGACCGGCGTCATGATCGTCGGCCGCACCCGTTCGGCGTTCAGCAAGGCGTCGAACCGGGCCAGATGCACCGCTTCCTGCCCGCGCATCTCTTCCATGTCGGCCGCCACGGCTTCGTGCCCGGCGCGCCCCTGGAACACGGCCTGCTGGGCGCGATAGATGTGAACGGCGGCATACTCCCCCGCGTGGTCGACCCTCAGGATCTCGGCCCGACGCGCACGACTTCGCGCCCCGGCCCGGACGGGCCAGGGGAATACGGCGGTTATCGGCGTTATTTTGCGGGGCCACGGGCATCCTTGGGCCGCTTGGCGGCCAGCAGGCTGATGATGGTGAGACCTGCCGATATCAGCGCATTCCATCCTGCCATGGACAGGCCCAGCCAGCTCCATGCCACGGCGTCACACATCGCCACCCGGGCGACCGGACCGTTGCCGAGCGCGAGGGCGTTCAGCGCGGCTTCGAGATCAAGGCCTCCGGTTCCGGCCGCGCAGGTCGCCGGCAACTCCCACCAGTGCAACTCGCCGCCCGCATGGAAGCCGGCCGTAATCGTGCCGGTCAGGAACACCAGAAACAGCAGGAAGGCCGCGATCCGCGGCGTACCGCGGCTGGCCCGGCTGACCAGGGCCCACAACGTCGCAGACAGGGCGATGACCACCGCCCCCCACAATACCTCTCGCTGGCGCAGACACAGATTGCACGGCGACAGGCCGGCAAAGCGCTCAAACGCGTGGGCCGCCGCCAGCATCGCCAGCGACAGGCCGAGCGCGAAAGCGGTCCACCAACGGGTCAGGAGACGAAAGAGTTCGGTCATCGGCCTCTTAATAGACGCCTGCGCGGGGTCCGTCGATGGAACTTACAGCAGCTTGACCGCAGCGATCAACGCGACCAGCAGGATCACGCCGATGATTGAGAACAGGGCCAGCCGCTTCTCGACCACCGCCAGCATCGCCGGACCGAATTTCGAGAATCCAGGCCTCAAGGAAGAACCGTCCGCCGCGCGTCACCACCGAGGCAGCGATGAAGACCGGGAAGCTGAAGGCCGCGAGACCCGAGGCGATCGTCACCAGCTTGTAGGGGATCGGCGTCAGCCCCTTGATCAGGATGACCCACAGCCCCCAGTCCGCGAACCAGCTCTTGAAATGCTCCAGCCCGTCCGCGTGGCCCATCAGGCTCAGCACCCACAGCCCGACGTCGTTCAGGAAATAGCCGATGGCATAGCCGAGGATGCCGCCCAGCACCGAGGCTGCGGTACAGACCCCGGCATAGAAATAGGCGCGCTCCGGACGTGCCAGGATCATCGGGCACAGCATAACATCAGGCGGAATTGGGAAGAAGGAACTCTCGGCGAACGAGACGACGGCCAGGGCCGGGGTCGCGTGGCGGCTTCGCGCAAGGGCGAAAACCCGGTCGTACAACTTGCGAAGCATGAGGCCCTTTCCGATGGTCACCCCGCCTCTAGCAGGCGTCGCCGACGGACGCACCCTCAAGATCGTGTTCGGTCGGCGGGTTGGCGAAGGCGCTACGGATGACTAGGTTCCGCGCCACAGAGCGGTGTCGCGCCGCTGCCCCCTTTCAGGAGACGCTCCCATGCATGACGCGCCCCAATCCGATGCTGCCGTCCGCCTCGACCAGGAAAACCCTCTCGGTGTCGACGGCTTCGAGTTCGTCGAGTTCACCGGCCCCGAGCCCGAGTCCATGGTCAGCCGGCTGGAGCTGATGGGTTTCACCCAGACCCATGTGAATCCGAAGACCGAGGCGGTGCGCCTTAAACAGGGCGACATCACCCTGCTGGTCAATCGCACGCCCAGGGGCCAGGCGGCTGAATTTGCCCGCGACCACGGCCCGTCGGCCAACGGCATGGCGTTCCGGGTCAACGACGCCAAGGCGGCGTATGAAGGAGCGGTGTCGCGCGGTGCCAAGCCGGCCGAAGGCGCCGACGGCGGCGCGCTGGGCGGCGGCTATCCCTGGATCCTGCAGGGCATCGGCGGCTCGCTGCTCTACATCGTCGACCAGTATGGCGACGCCGGCTCGCTGTATGACGGCTGGGACGAAATCGAGGGCTGGGAAGAGGCCGAGCGCAAGAACAACGTCGGCCTGTATTGCCTCGACCACCTGACCCACAACGTCAAACGCGGCCAGATGCGCACCTGGTCCAGCTTCTACGGCGACGTCTTCGCCTTCGAGGAGCAGAAATATTTCAACATCAAGGGCAAGGCGACCGGCCTGCTGTCCCAGGCCATGATCGCCCCCGACAGGGCCATCCGCATCCCCCTCAACGAGAGCCAGGACGACAATTCCCAGATCGAGGAATTCCTGCGCCGCTACAACGGTGAGGGCATTCAGCACATCGCCCTGCACACCGACAACATCTTCGAGACCGTCGAGGAGATGAAGCGGCGCGGCATCCCCTTCCAGGACACCATCGAGACCTATTTCGACCTGATCGACAAACGCCTGCCCAACCACGGCGAAGATGTCGCCCGCATGCGCAAGAACCGCATCCTGATCGACGGCTCGGACGAGGACGGCCTGCTGCTGCAGATCTTCACCCAGGACACCTTCGGGCCGATCTTCTTCGAGATCATCCAGCGCAAGGGCAACCAGGCCTTCGGCGAGGGCAATTTCCAGGCCCTGTTCGACTCCATCGAGCTGGACCAGATCCGGCGCGGCGTCATCAAGGTCGACGCCTAGGAACAGAGGGGGATCGTAACGGCTGCAACAGGCCGCTACGATCCCGTCTATCCACTGCCATACCAGTCCTGCCCGGAGGGGCCTGTCATGAAGTCCGCCATCCTCGCCTTCTGTCTGGCCACCGGGTTGGCCGGTGCCGCCACCGCCCAGGACGCGCCCGCCTGGTCCTTCGCCATTCATGGCGGGGCCGGCGTGATCGAGCGCGACAGCCTGACGCCGGAACAGGACGCCGCCTATCGCGCCGCCCTGCATCGCGCGCTGCAGGCCGGATCGGCCGTGCTGGCCGCGGGTGGCTCTTCGCTCGACGCGATCCAGGTCGCCATCGAACTGATGGAAGACGATCCGCTGTTCAACGCCGGACGCGGCGCGGTCTTCACCGCCGCCGGGCGCAATGAACTGGACGCCGCCGTGATGGACGGGTCGCACCTGAACGCCGGAGCCGTCGCCGGCCTGACCACCACCCGCCACCCGATCGCCGCCGCCCGCGCGGTGATGGAGCAGTCGCCGCACGTCATGCTGATCGGCGAAGGGGCCGACACCTTCGCCGCCTCGGTCGGTCTGGAACAGGTCGACCCGGCCTTCTTCTTCACCGAACGTCGCTGGGTCGGACTGGAGCGCGCCCTGCGCCAACAGAACCTTCCCGTCCCCGCAACGGCCCGTCGGCGCGCCGGGGCCGATGGCGGAGAATACCCTGCCCGCCCCGCCTTTGAACGAGCGCAAATTCGGCACGGTCGGGGCGGTGGCGCTGGACAGCCAGGGCCGGCTCGCGGCCGGAACCTCGACAGGCGGCATGACCACCAAACGCTGGGGCCGGGTCGGCGATGTGCCGGTGCTGGGCGCGGGAACCTACGCCTCCAACACCGACGGCTGTGCGGTATCGGCGACGGGGTCTGGCGAGTATTTCATCCGGGCCACGGTGGCGCGCGACATCTGCGCGAGCATGGGGCGGTCCTATGCCGTATTCAACGAGATCGACCGCGCGGAACTCGCGTCATACGACCCGGACGAGGTGGACTGCGCACCAGTCACGACAGACCGACACGGCACGATATGCGTGGTACCGGCACACCCGCTGGGGCAGGCGCAGGCAGAGGCCGAGATCGCCGAGGTTGGAGCACTCGGCGGCGAAGGGGGCGTGATCGTCATGAACCGGGATGGCCAACCCGTTTTCGCCATGAACACCTCCGGCATGTATCGCGGTGCGATCTCGTCCGGGCATCCGGCCCAGGTCGCGATTTATGGTGATGAGGCCCTGCGACCGTGACCCAACGCGACCATGCCGGCGTCGCCCTGCCGCCGCCGCTGATCTATTTCGGCTTCCTCGCCATCGGTTGGGGCCTGCACGTCTGGCTGAAAGGTCCCGACCTCGGCCTGCCCCTGGAGTACCGGCGCGGTCTGGCCATCGGCCTGATCATCGTCGGTCTGATGCTCGACGGCATGGCGGCCGGCCTGTTCCGGCGCCGCAACACGGCGGTCGAGCCATGGAAGCCGTCGACCACCCTGGTCACGGACGGTCCCTACCGCTCCAGCCGTAATCCGATCTACGTCGGCTTCGCCATCACCTATGTCGGACTGGCCGTGGCCATGGACAGCTGGTTCGCGCTGGGCCTGCTGTTCCCCTGTCTGCTGGCTGTCGACCGCTTTGTGATCGCCCGCGAGGAACGCTACCTGAGCGCCAAATTCGGTGCGGAATACCAGGCCTATTGCGACCGGGTCAGGAGGTGGCTGTGACCGCCTTTGTTGCTGACGACGAGCTGTCCAGCATGGCCATCGAGGAGCTGGACGCCGCCTGCGCCCTCAAATGGCCGGAGCTGAAACGCATTACCCCCTGGGGCGACACCTTCACCGGCTTCGCCCCGTCCGGCCGGGAAGTCGAGATCGAGCGTCGCTATCTCTGGTCCCATGAGCCCCAGGGCGCGATCGCCGTCGAAATCGAGGTTCGCGTGGCGGGCGGGCAGCAGACGGCCGAGGCCCGGGCCCTGATCACGCCGCCCGACTGACCCCGTTCACCGACCCGCGTTAACCTTTTCGATTGCCATTCTGTCCGGTGGCGGCAACATGCGGTCGCACAACTGGGGGGCATCGGCTGCATGGCGCAATATCCGTCAGAGTTTCAGAGTGGCGGCGGTTTTGAACCGGTCACGCCGGACGTTTTTTTCAGCCTGCCACCGATGCTGGTGGCCGGGTTCCTGTTGCTGCTGGTCCTGGTCATGGTCCTGACCTGGTTCGCGCGTGACCTGTTCGGCCGCAACGATCCCGACGCCGCCGAAGTCATCTGGACCGCGATCAACGCGGCGTGCCAATCCGCCATGGCGGCCAACAGCGACCAGTTGCTGGCCCGGGCCAAGGCCCTGCGCGAGACCATCAACGCCCGACTGGGTCCGGTACTGACCCTGACCGGTGACTTCAACAAACCTCTGGCCGTCCTCGACAAGGCCATCACGGGCAAGACCACTGACGAGCGGGCTGCGAAGACGGCCGGCGGGGCCTGCACGCCCCATCTCACTGTCCTTCAGAACAGCCAGATCGTGGTCGAGGGTAAGGACAGTGCCGCCCCGCCGGCCGCCGATTTCGGCACGGTCTTCACCGCCCGCGACCGACCGGGATATGACCGACGCAGAACGGGCCAGCGCCTTGCGCAGCGCGATCGGGGCCTTCCACGACCATTGGTCTCACAGGGCCCTGCGCGTTGGCGAGCTCCGCAGGGCGCGCCGCGCCCTCTGCCATACGGCCCCCTTCAAATCCGTCGCGCATCACTGACATCGAACGGTTCCCTCCCGGTCCAAAACCGCCTAAGCCTGAGGCATGAAACTCGCCTCTCTCAAACACGGCCGGGACGGCCGCCTCGTTGTTGTTTCGCGGGACCTGAACTGGTTCACGGACGCCTTCCTGATCGCTCCGACCCTGCAGGCGGCGCTCGATGACTGGGCGCGCTGCGAGCCCCAGCTGCGGGTCCTGGCCGAGAGCCTCGAGCATGAGGCCGTGCCGCGCGGCCGCTTCCACGAGCGCGAGGCTGCCGCCCCCCTGCCCCGGGCCTATCAGTGGGCCGACGGCTCGGCCTATGTGAACCACGTCGCCCTGGTGCGGCAGGCCCGTAACGCCGAAATGCCCGACAGCTTCTGGACCGATCCCCTGATGTACCAGGGCGCGTCCGATTCCATGCTGGGTCCGCGCGATCCCATCCCCCTGGCCGACGAGTCGTGGGGCTGCGATCTCGAGGCCGAGATTGTGGTCGTCACCGATGATGTGCCCCAGGGCGTATCGTCCGAGGCGGCCCTGACCCACGTCCGTCTGATCGGCCTGGTCAACGACGTCTCCCTGCGCAACCTGATCCCCGGCGAACTGTCCAAGGGCTTCGGCTTCGTCCAGTCCAAGCCCGCCTCGGCCCTGTCGCCGGTGTTCGTCACCCCCGATGAACTCGGCCCGCGCTGGAACGGCGGCAAGCTGCACGGCACCCTGTCGGTCCATCTCAACGGCACCGAGTTCGGCAAGGCCGACGCCGGCGTCGACATGACCTTCGATTTCGGCACGCTGATCGCCCATCTGGCCAGGACGCGGTCCCTGTGCGCCGGCACCATCATCGGCTCGGGCACGGTCTCCAACCGCGACACCGATGGCGGCCCCGGCAAGCCGATCGCCGACGGCGGCCAGGGCTATTCCTGCATCGCCGAGGTCCGCACCGTCGAGACCATCCTGCGCGGCAAGGCCGAGACCCCCTTCCTCAAGCACGGCGACACCGTGCGGATCGAGATGCTGGACGACACCCACCACTCGATCTTCGGGGCCATCGAACAGACGGTCGCGCCGCTGGGCTGATGGACATCCGGGCTGGCGGTCTCCGCCATGACCAGCGTCGGCCCGGCGCACGAGGCCACGACCATCAGGATGGCCAGGGCGCTGAGCGGGGGTTTGCGGGACATGACGGCCTTCCGGTGTTGACTGCGATACCCGGAAGAGGCTCCGACCTTGCCCTGCGGATGCACCGGCCGGATTAAGCTTTGGTCAGACGCGCCGCGTCATCCGTCAATCCTGCGTTGACGGGATCGGACTCACCGGGCTACCACCGCCGGGTCCGGCGCAATGGCGCGTGGACACTGCGGGCGTGGTGGAATTGGTAGACGCGCTGGATTCAAAATCCAGTTCCGAAAGGAGTGCCGGTTCGACCCCGGGCCGCCACCATCTGTTGAAATTGGGGCTAGAGCGGGATTCGTTCATACGGAACCATATCCAGAGTTGACGAGGTAACTGGCACATTCGTTGGGTGTGAAGAGCTCAAGGAGCTGACCGACCTTTCGCCATGTGGCCTCGACGTCTCGGGGCTGGGCCTTTCGCATCAGGTGTTTGAGCTTGGCGAAGACCTGTTCGATCGGGTTCAGGTCCGGGCTGTAGGGCGGCAGAAAGATCAGATGGGCTCCCCTGGCCCGGACGGCGGCGCGCGCGGCCTTGCCCTTGTGGCTGCCCAGATTGTCGAGCACGACGACGTCGCCGGGCTTCAGGGTTGGGGCCAGAACTTCCTCGACATAGACCCGGAACAGCTCGCCGTTGATCGGCCCGTCGATCACCCAGGGCGCGTCGATGCGGTCGTGACGCAGGGCGGCGATGAAGGTCTGGGTCTTCCAGTGGCCGAAGGGGGCGTGGGCCTTCAGCCGACGACCGCGCGGACCCCATCCTCGGAGTGGGGCCATGTTGGTCTTGACCCAGGTCTCGTCCAGAAACACCAACCGGGACGGGTCGATCCGGCCCTGATACGCCTTCCAGCGCGTGCGTTTACGCGCCACGTCAGGCCGCGTCTGCTCCTCGGGCAGCAGGGTTTTTTTTGAAGCTGAAACCCTCGGCATGCAGGAACACCCACACCGCGCGGGGCTGGGTCTTGATCCCCCGCTCGGCCAACTCGGCCGTCAGCCCCCGCAGCGTGATCGGGCCCGAGGCGATCCGCTCTCGCAGCCACGCGGCCACCTCGCCCGAAAGCGTTCGGGGCTTGCAGCCGCCGATCCGGGCCGGTTCCAGAGACCCGGTCTCGCGTTCATGACGCGCCCATTTCGACAGACACGACGGACTGATCCGAAGAGCTGCCGCGATTTCCCGGTGCGTCTCGCCGGCCGCCTTGCGCGCCAAGGCACGCGATCGAAGATCAACCGAATAGGGAGCTGTCATACATGCTGGCCTCCATCCAGCACGAATGATGAATCAGATCGCTACCGATTTGGGAATCCCGATTCCGTCAAAAGAGGTCATGCTCTAAGGCCCGGCCTCAGAACAGGCCTGCGGCCCCGGCGCTGCGGTACAGCATATAGACGGCCACCACGAAGATCAGGGCCGCGAACACCATCGTCAGCGCCCCGCGCCGGTCGGCCAGGGCCTTGGCCAGCCGCGCCCCGGCCAGACCACCCAGCACGCCCCCCGCCACGAACACCCCGGCCAGCGGCCAGTCGACCCAGCCTGCCACGGCATAGTTCAGCGCCGTGGTCAGGCCAAAGGCCGTGACCCCCACCAGCGACGAGCCGATCGCGTGGTAGATCGGCATGCGCGTCGCCCACATCAGGCTGGGCACGATGAGAAACCCGCCACCGATGCCGAAGAAGCCGGACAAAACGCCGGTCGCGGCCCCGGTGCCGATCAATTTCGGCCGATTGCCCGGGGTCAGTTCGACGGTTGGATCACCTTCGCTGCCACGCCCCCGCAGCATCATCACCCCGACCACCAGCATCAACCCGGCGAACAGGGCCAGCAGGGCCTCACCATCGACGGCCTTGCCCAGGGTAGAGCCCGCCAGCGCCCCGATCACCCCGGCCACGGCGAACAGGCCGGCGATCTTCCATTTCACCGTGCCGCCCCGGGCATGGTTGACCAGATTGGCCGCGGCATTGGCGGCCACGGCAAAGGCGCTGGTGCCAATGGCCAGATGCGGGTCGCGCACCCCGACCACATAGACGATCAGCGGCACGGCCAGGATCGAGCCGCCGCCGCCCACCAGGCCCAGCGAGAAACCGACCAGCCCCCCCGACCCGGCCCCGAGCAGATACTGGACCAGGCTGAGAGAGGGCATGACGTCCATGTTCAGTCCGGGCCGTTCTCAAGCCGCGGCTTCAGTGGCGACAGGTCGTAACCCGCGGCGCGGGCCGTCTCGATCAACTCGTGTGCCGGACGTGTTCCCGCATTGGCCAGCCCCCACAGGCAGGTGGTGCGGGTCCCGCTGCGACAGAATCCCAGTACCGGCCCGGGCAGTTCGTCGAGGGCGGCGCGCATGGCCGCGACCGCTTCGGGTCCCATGCTCGCCCCGGTGACCGGAATATGCCGGAAGGTCAGTCCCTCGGCCTCGGCCGCCGCCTTGACCTGCGCCGCATCCGGCTGGCCCGGCTCCTCGCCGTCGAGCCGATTGGAGATGAGCGAGCGATACCCGAGACCGGCGATGGCCTTCATGTCCTCGAGCGCGATCTGCGGCGCGGCATCCAGCCGGTCGTCGATCTTGCGAATATCCATAACGTCTTCCTTCTGGGCATCAGGGCCGGGTGGGCCGGGGCGTCACAACAGGTTCAGCGGCACCTTCAGATAGCGCACGCCGTTGTCTTCAGGAGGCGGCAACCGGCCGCCGTTCATGTTCACCTGCACCGACGGCAGGATCAGCTTTGGCATCGACAGGGTCGCGTCCCGGGCGGTGCGCATGGCGACGAACGCGTCCTCGCTGACGCCGTCGCGGATATGGATGTTGCCGGTACGCTCGGCGCCGATGGTGGTCTCCCAAGCGTAGGCCATCCGCCCGGGCGGAGCCATGTAGTCGTGGCACAGGAACACCCGCGCGTCGTCTGGCAGCGAGATCAAGCGATGGATCGATCGGTACAGGGTGCGGGCATCGCCTCCGGGAAAATCACAGCGCGCCGTGCCGTAGTCCGGCATGAACAGGGTATCGCCGGGAAAGACTGCGTCACCGATCACATAGGCCAGACAGGCCGGCGTATGGCCGGGCACATGCAGAACCGTCGCCTCCAGCCCGCCGATGGTGAAGCTGTCGCCGTCCCGGAACAACCGGTCGAACTGGCTACCGTCACGATGGAAGGCGGCATCCTCGTTGAAGATCTCGCCGAAAGCCCGCTGCACCTGGACGATTTCGCCGCCGATCGCCATCTGGCCGCCGAGCGCCGTTTGCAGATAGGGGGCGGCCGACAGGTGATCGGCGTGGGCATGGGTTTCCAGCAGCCATTCGACCGTCAATCCTTCAGTGCGAACATGGTCGATCAGGGCGTCGGCGGAACCGGTCGAGGTCCGCCCGGCCGCCGCATCATAGTCGAGCACGCTGTCGATAACGGCGCAGGCGCTCGATCCCGGATCGCGGACCACATGGCTGATCGTGAAGGTCGCTTCATCAAAGAAGGAAGTCACAACCGGGCTTCGGGCGGGATCGGCAAGTGCCGCGCGCACGCCCCCGGCGGCCCTGTCGCGCGCAGGATCGGCAACGGTGCTGGGGATGGTCGAACTCCTGTCTGATATCACGCTGCCTCCATAGCATTCCCCGACCTGAAAACGGCAGGCGGCGTCGCCGGTTCCGTCCATCCGGCAGCCGCCGCCCTGTAGATGCCCTCGCCGGACCCGTCCGCCGGGTGGCGACCGGGTCCGGCGAGGTCGGTCGTGGCGAAACGCTAGTTCGGCACGCGCTCGACCGTCACACCGCGTGCGGCCAGAATCGACTGGACGCTGTCATCCCCGGCCAGGTGGGCGGCCCCGACAGCGATGAACACCGTGCCCGTACCCTCGAGCAGGGTCTCGATCTGCCCGGCCCAGTTGGTGTTCCGGTTGACCAGCAGCGACTGGTACAGCAGTTCGCTGGAGTCGCGCATCGGCTCGACACCGATCGTCTCGATGCCCTCGACATCGCCGTCCGCCCAGGCGGACACCAGCTTGTCCAGCTCGACCGTCGCGTCCTCGAAGTCCTCGAGCGTGCTGCGCAGGAATTCGAGCTGCCCGGCCTCGGGGAAACCCGCCAGGATGCGGATTTGCTCGTCGATGGTTTCAAACCCGGTCACCGTCTTGCCGGCAGCCTCGGCGCGCGCCTTCAGCAACAGATCGACGCCCGACGTCGGATCATAACCGGCCTTGGTCAACGGAGCGACCGACAGGGTCAGGGCCGCCAGCCAGGGACGCATCGGGTCGAGTTGCGCGGCCGACATCCCCATGGTCCGGGCGGCCGCATCAAGCTCTGTCATCTCTTCCGCCGTCAGCAAGCTCGACAGGGGGGTCTGGGGCGAAATGCCGTGCTCCATGATCAAGGGCATGGCGGCGGCCTGATCATCGGGGTTGGCCACTTCGAGGATCAGCTTCGAGGCACTGTCAAAAGCCGCGTCGACGCGATCCGAGCCCCAGGCCGTGGTCGGCCGCAGCACATGCACCGTCCCGAACAGATACAGGGTCGAGTCGGCATCCCGGACGACCCACAACGCCGGGCCGTTCCCCTCGGCGCGGGGGGCCGGGGTGGTAACGGTGGCGGCCGGAGCCTGGGCGAGGGCGGTCGTGGGCAGGCCGCCGACCAGGGCCGCGGTCAGGGCGACACCCAGGGCGGCCCCCACGGTGGTGCGGGCCAGGTCGCTGGCGGAGGTCTTGAGGCGGGTCATGAAGGTCATGGTGAAGTCCTGTTTGAGATTGATGGCGAAAAGCCGGTTGAGCGTTGGGATTATTCGGAAAAGATAGACTCGATCGTCTGATCGAAGACCCGGGCGATCTTGAAGGCCAGCGGCAGGGACGGGTCGTAACGGCCCGTTTCCAGAGCATTGACGGTCTGGCGCGAGACCCCGAGCTGTTCGGCCAGGTCAGCCTGGCTCCAGTTGCGCTCGGCGCGCAGTACCTTGAGGCGGTTGTTCATGGCACACCTCTACCGCCGGACCAGCCACCAGCCGGCCCAGGCGAGGGCGTAGCCGAAGACCTGGAACATGGCGCAGGTGAACCCCCCGAGAAGCAGAAGCTCCACGGGATCGCTGCCCAGAAAGGCCAGAGCCTGACCCTTCCGCGCGGTGCCGAACAGGGTGATGGCCGCGATACCGCCGAAGGCGATGCCCCCGTTGCTGCCCCACCACCAGGCCCATTTGTGAGCCTCGCGTGCGGCCTCATCGAGCGTGCCCCACCAGAGAAGGGTCGCCCAGATCGCGATCAGCATACCCAGCGTGCCGCCGCTGGCCGCGATCAGAAGGCCGACCGGGCTGGTTGAGCCGAAGCCCACCGCGACGCCCGCCCCGATCGCGCCGCCGATGGCACAACCAATGGCGGCGGCGACATAGCGAACCACGGGTCGGCGGGCCAGGGCAGTTGAGATATTCATGACAAGCTCCCCTGTCTGTTTGACAAGGCTGTTTTACAATATCGCCCCGCAATGTCAAGCGATCTTGTCACAAAAGCAAGGTTGCTTGACACGAACATTGCGAACTATCCGGTCGAGGACCCCAGGGAACCGCGCGCCGACAGCCGTTGGTCGTTATTTAGCTAATCATCAAACATTTGTCCACCACAAACGTGCGATCTCAAGGATCAGTCCTGTTGCGGACCCCGCCCGATCGACTTGGACTCAGCGTCTCCCGCCAGCAGCTCAGGCCGACTCAGGCTGCGCGGGGTCTGGTCCAGCGTCGGCATGACCGGCATCTCCTTGCCCTCGTGATCGACCTGCAGGTCCTCGAAGCGGCGCGCCGAGACCATCACCTGGCTCTCCAGCGAGCCGACGAACTGGTTGTATTTGCCGACGGCGGTGTCCAGCGCCCGGCCGACGGCGGCGGCGTGGCCGCCCATGACCGACAGGCGTTTGTAGAGCTCCTTGCCCAGTTTCGCGACTTCCTCGGCATTGCGGGCCTGCTCGTCGGCGCGCCAGCCGTAGGCCACCGCCTTGCACAGGGCGAACAGGGTCGTCGGGGTCACGATGACCACGCGCGAGCTCATCGCCGTGGTCATCAGATCGGGCTCGTGATCCAGCGCCGCGGCCAGGAAGGCGTCGCCCGGCACGAACATGACAACGAAGTCGGGGCTGGGCTTGAATTGATCCTGATAGGCCTTGGACGACAGCTGGCGCACGTGGGTCTTCATGCTGGTCGCCGTGCGCAGCGAGGCCGCCGTGCGTTGGGCCTCGTCGTCGCCATCGGCCTCGTCGACGAAGGCCAGCGACACCTTGGCGTCGATCACGAACATGCCGCCGCCCGGCAGGCGCACGATGAAGTCGGGCCGCGACTGCCGCCCCTCCTCATTGGCCGAGGAGGTCTGTTCCTCGAAATCGAAGCGCCCGGCCATGCCCGCGGCCTCCAGCACATTGCGGCAGGTCTGTTCGCCCCAGCGCCCGCGCCGCCCGGTATTGCCGCGCAGGGCCTCGGTCAGGCGCCGCGCCTCGTCGCGGGTGGCGGTCGAGGCGGTCATCAACAGGGCCAGCTGTTCCTTCAGCCCGCCGGTCTCCTCGTTGCGGGACTTCTCCAGGGCGGTGACGTGTTCCTGGGAATTGGCCAGGGTCTCGGCCACCGGCTTCAGCTGGGCCTCCATGCGCTGCTGCGCCATCAGTTCGCGATTGCGGAAGGTCTCGTCGGTGCGTTTCAGCAGTTCCTCGGCCACGGTATTGGCGGACTGGGCCGCCTGGGCGCGCAGCAGTTCGGTCGAGGTTGCCGCCTGGTCCTCGAACAGGCGCATGCGGGCCTCGGTCTCGGCATAGCGTTCGCGCAGCTCCCAGGCTCGGGTCTCGGCGGCCGTGGCGCGACGCCGCTCCATCAGGGCCCAGACCAGGGCGATGACGGCGACAACGGCGGCGGCGGCGGCAAGGATCAGATTGGCGTTCATGCTCCGTTCCTTACCCGGAGTCGCCGGCGAGGGTGAACTGAAAAACAGGGTCCACTGAGTCCACTGAGTCCACATCGCCCGGCGCGAAACCGGCGACCCGGCCGGCACCGCGGGGGTGCAGCGGGTAGAGTGTACGGGGCGGGGGCGTCAGGTTTGGACGCAGGGGGGAGCGAACTGCGTGACCGGTCCTGACTGAGGCTGTGTGAAAACACTCTCCGTTTGAGCGAATTAGCTTATCGTCCTGAGGTCAGCAGGAGGTGGGTATGAACCGCTTCGTTCAGGGTGCAGATCGCCAGCAGCAGACGCTGCTTCCCGAGTGTCTCGACGACTATGTGGTCGAGGATAATCCCGTCCGGGTAGTCGATGTCTTTGTCGACGAACTGGATCTGAAAGGTCTGGGCTTCGAGGGGATGACGCCTGCGGCGACGGGCCGACCGGCTTATCACCCGGCCATGCTGCTGAAGCTCTATGTCTACGGCTACCTGAACAAGGTGCAGTCCAGCCGGCGGCTGGAGCGAGAGGCACAGCGCAATGTCGAGCTGATGTGGCTGACGGGAAGGCTGGTGCCGGATCACAAGACCATCGCGGACTTCCGGCGCGAGAACGGCCCGGCGATCCAGGCGGCGTGCGCCCGGTTCGTGGTGCTGTGCCGCCAGTTGGGCTTGTTCGGCTCGGCCTTGGTCGCCATCGACGGTTCGAAGTTCAAGGCAGTGAACACCCGCGACAGGAACTTCACCGTCACCAAGCTGAAGAAGCGCATGGAACAGGTGGCCGAACACATCGCCGGTTATCTCCAGGCCCTGGACACGGCGGACCGTCAGGAGGGCGAGGCCGCCGAGGCCCGATCCGGTCGGCTGGTGGAGAAGGTCGAGTTGCTCCGCGCCCAGATGGCCAAGCTGAAGACCATGGAAGCGCAGGTCGAGGCCGCATCCGACAATCAGGTCTCCCTGACCGACCCGGACGCCCGGTCCATGGCCACGTCCGGTCGGGGCAGCGGGATCGTCGGCTACAACGTCCAGTCCGCTGTCGAAGGCGAGCATCACCTGATCGTCGCCCACGAGGTGGTGATGACCGGCTCGGACAAGCAACAGCTGGCGAACATGGCCGGTCAGGCCCGTGACGCGATGGGGGTCGAGACGCTCGATGTGCTGGCGGATCGCGGCTACTTCTCCGGCGAGGAGATCCTGGCCTGCGAGGCCTTGGGCGTGACGCCGTTCGTACCCAAGCCGCTCACGTCAGGCGCAAAGGCGAACGGCCGCTTCGGCAAGCAGGACTTCGTCTATCTGCCCGACCAGGACGTCTACCGGTGCCCGGCTGGCTCCCTGCTTCCGTACCACATGACCGTCGTCGAGAAGGGTATGACGTTGCATCGATACTGGGACCGAGCCAGTTGCTCAGGCTGCAGCATCAAGGCTCAGTGCACGCCTGCTGTCGAACGAAAGGTGACGCGCTGGGAGCATGAAGCGGTGATCGATAAGCTCCAGACCCGAATGGACCTAAGGCCCCGAGCCATGCGCGAACGGCGAAGCCTGGTCGAACACCCGTTCGGGACCATCAAGGCCTGGATGGGCCACACCCACTTCCTCATGAAGCGCCTGCCCAACGTGAAGACCGAGATCAGCCTCCACATCCTGGCCTACAACATGAAACGGGTGATGGCGGTGCTCGGAACGAAACCACTGATCAAGGCGATCAGGGCCTGAGGAGAAGACGCTCTGCACCTCGTCACCCCCTTGCTCCAATCCAGTTCGCCGCGTTTTTACACAGCCTCAACTCAAAGCGGCGGTTGGGTACGTCCAAAATGTGCGTGAGGAACTCGGTTGTCCTTCCCCTAGGGACTACCAGCGCGGAGATTTTCCTTGAAAACAAGTAGTTAAACCCCGTTCGGGGCGCGTTTTTCTACGGTTTTTTCCACGATCTTTGTCACGCCGTTCCGCAAGTTTAACAGGGCGTCGATCAGCTGCCATTATCGGCAGATGCGGAAGCCTATTCCCGGTCAAAAACACCACTGGTTCCCCAAGGCCATGGCGAAGGCTTGGGTTGATCACGACGGCCTTGTGGGGAGAACTAACAGCCGGAACGTCTCCAAGAGACGGCACCCAAGTGCGATGGGCTACGCCCCCGACAATCACAACATCCTGTCGGAAGGTGGTAGCCCTTGGGACTCGACGTTCGAACCAGATTTCGACGCAGCCGATAATGCCTTCCCGCGGGTCCTCCGGTGGCTTGAAGAAATCCGCTCGGGACACCCTGACGGAGATCGCGTGAGGGGCGTGGGGATCCCCGATGACCGCAGAGCGCAACTGGCTGAATGCCTCGCCTCCCTGATCGTCCGGAGCCCACGTCTTCGCTACCTCTCTGAAAAATGGACAGCCGAATATCAGGTCAGGGATTTCGGCTTCCCTGAACCTCGCAACCTCCATGAAACAGCGGGGGCAAACCTGCGGCGGTGCCAAGTGCCCTTTGCCAGAGACATTCGCTCCGGTGGAAAGCCCGTCTTCCTGATCGCGGGCGAGGGGGATTACCTCTTCGGCGACGGTTTCATGACCAACTTCCACCCCGCACCGGACCGGGTCCTTCAGCCGATGGCGATGACGGCGTTTACCCCTAACGTCGCGGTGCTTTGGTTCAGCCCGCGGTCCTATCCACTGTTCCCCGCTGGAGTCAGTCTCCGGCTGACGGGTGAGGAAGTCACCTGGTTCAACGAGATCGTCCAGATTTACTCTCGTGACAGCCTTTTCCATGCTGGCGAGCCGCCTGTGCTACATGAAGCCTTCAAGGCGTGTCAGCATTTCATCGTCCACATGAACGGCACTAACCATCGTAATCCGCATGTCGATGACTGGATGGCAGAAGCGTTGGCGCTTCGGGAACTGGGGTGACACCGCGAAGCGGCACGGCAGCTCGCTTCTCCGAACCCAGCTCTTTTGTTGAATGAACTCGGCTATCTCGCCGCACCGCGCCGGTCAGCGACCTGCTCTAAGATCCTGAACTGCTTCCGCGAGTGCCACTCCACCCGAAACCACGCTTCTTCCCCGTCGAACTCGGGGTAGGAGCCGGGACGAACGTAAGCCAGAGTGCCGAAGTGATCTCCGGTGTGGGTCATAACGCAGAATACGGTGCCGCCTCCGTCTTTCGGGAGGTAGCGTGTGCGACGGAGGTGGAGGATGACATGGCGGGGCATCGCGCCTATGTTCCATGTTTGTTCCCTCTCGATGCAAGTGCGCTCACGCGCAAAGTGGGGATCACGGGTGGAGGGTGTGGTGAGACACGATGGTCAATGGGTCGGCAGAGCCGATGGTGACACTCCGGGCTGGGTGACCCTTGAGCTGGAGCCGCACGGGGACCACCTGGCCGGCGTCGCATACCACTACCCTGACGATCCCGAACTCAACGCACTTGCGGTCGATTTCGTTATGGAGCCAGGCCAGACGCACGTTGTTCTTAATAGTCTGCTGACGACGCCTTTTGCCCCCCACAACGGCACAGAGTTCAGGCACGATGACCTCGGCCAGCACTTTCCTAATGCGATGGTTTCGAAGACCGCTGACCTGACGTTGACCTTTAACGGGGAGAGGGTGGCATTCGAGTATTCGACACCGCCTGCGGGCGACTATCCCGGCTCCCGAGGAAGCGGGGTCGCCACGAAGGCCCACAGCGGCCCGCCGCTGACACCTTCACACACCATGTCTTGGGATGACTTCCGCGCAGCAGCATTCACGCCTGAACGTGGCAGATTTCTCTATCGCGGCCAATCGAACAGCGAGTGGAGGCTCCGAACCACGTTCCATCGCTCCCCGCTGAAGAACCTTACGCGGTATCGGCAGGAGATCGCGGCTGACGTTTTCTCGACGATTGCGCCGCTGCTACCAATGGCCCTGGACCTCAGCAAACCGGAGCATACCGGGGCCTTTTACAACCTTCTTCAGCACCACGGCTTCCCCACTCCTCTTCTGGACTGGTCGCATTCGCCCTTCATCGCAGCTTACTTCGCGTTTGAAGGCCGACGACAGGACGAAGCTCCGGAAGGTCACGTGCGCATCTTCATGTTCGACTGGAAGTCATGGAGCGTCCTGCCTCAACAGCCGCTCCTGTCCTACACGTCGCAGCACGTCTCGCTCGTGCGGATTGTGCCGCTGGCGAACCCCCGTTGGGTTCCTCAACAAGCCAGCGTTACGCTGACGAACGTCGATGACATCGAAGCGTATTTTGCGAGGGCCACGACCGCGAGCGGGGTGGAGTATCTCCGCGCCATCGACATCCCGGTGACCGACAGGAAAGCTGCGCTCAACGACCTGGCCGTAATGGGGATCCACCATGGCTCGCTCTTTCCGGGCCTTGATGGAACTTGTCGGAGCCTCGCCCACAAACACTTCGGCGCTTAGGCGGCGCTGATCCGCTCCGTCGGCGCGCGCCCATAGGCAGCATCACTACCTGCCGATGCCTACCGACCAAACGCACGCATGATTGTCTCGCGGGGATCTGTCGCACCGTATTGCTTCTGGAAGAAGTCAGCGAGGCGCTTCGCCTTGGGGCCGAGGGGGCGGGACAGGGGCTTTTCTACATTGATATTCAGGCGATCACCGGCCGCGTCCCGTTGAAGCAAGAAGCCGTCATACTTGCCGCCGCCGTAAATCGTGAGGGTGTTGTCTCCCAACCAGCCATTGATGGCGAAGGAGAAGTCGGGAAGGTCCGCGTAGACGATGGCGATGTGGTCGGAGGAGACATAGCAGTGCTCGGGCGTGAAGTTCCGTTTGACCAGCTCGCCCGCTTCTTCGAAGGGCAGGCCAAGGAACCGACGCCCGATCTCTTGAGACCGAAGGAAGATTAGGCGCGCCGTCTCTGGCGTCTCTTTGTCTGTAAAGCCGAACATCGCGCCCCCCGAAGCGGGAGTAAGCCAACGATGGGGGGCGTGATCAAGCTCGACCCGCCTGAGAGTGTCCGCAAAACGATACGTCTCTTTGGACTATAGCTTGGCGAAGCGTCTCAGCGAGGAGGGTTTCGCAAGCCATCCCACCCGCGACGTCGACGAAACCGACGCATTGAGGAACGTCTAGAGCCAAACGAGACGTCCGCAATTCGACCGGAGCCTAATGTCCGCTCCTGGCGTAAATCTGACCCCGACCGCGAGACGCTTCCCGCCATCACCGCCGGTCGGCGGTTCCGCGATCCCCTGGGCCCAAGCAGGCCCCGGGGATGTCGCGAACGCTACCGCCCCTCAGGCCGGCCGCCTTGCCCGCATCGCCTGGACGATGGTGCCGTCGTCCAGCCAGTCCAGATCGCCGCCGACCGGCACGCCCCGGGCCAGCGACGTGACCGCCACCTGGTTGCCGGTCCCGGTCAGTCGTTCGGCGATATAGTGGGCCGTGGTCTGGCCATCGACGGTGGCCGGCAGGGCCAGCACCACCTCGCGCACCTCGCCGCCGCGCACCCGGCCGCTCAGTTCGGCGATGCGCAGGGCCTCGGGCCCGACCCCGTCCAGGGCCGACAACAGCCCGCCCAGCACATGGTATTTGCCGCGAAAGGCCCCGGACCGCTCCATGGCCCACAGGGCCCCGGCCTCCTCGACCACACAGATCAGGGCGTTGTCGCGCGCGCCGTCGGAACAGATGGAACAGGGATCGCGGGTGTCGGGCGCGCCGCACACCGAACAGGCGGTGACCTTGTCGGCCGTCTCCTGCAGCGCCGCCGCCAGCGGCACCAGCAGCTGCTCGCGCCGCTTCAGCAGGGCCAGGGCCGCGCGTCGGGCCGAACGCGGACCCAGCCCCGGCAGCTTGGCCAGCAGGCTGATCAGCCGTTCGATTTCCGGCCCGGCCGAGGCGGCCAAGTCAGAACAGTTTCGGCATGCCGGGGATGTTCATCCCGGCCATCGGCCCGGCGGCCTCGCGCATCAGGGCGCTGTTGGCCTCATCCAGCTTGCGCTTGGCGTCAGCGTGGGCGGCCATGACCAGATCGGCCAGGATTTCGCTCTCGCCGGCCACCATCAGACTGTCGTCGATGATCACCGAGGTGATGTCACCGGGTCCTTTCAGGTCGACGATCACCAGACCACCGCCGCTGGTCCCGCTGGCGGTGGTTTCGGTCATTTTCGCTTGGGCGTCCTGCAGCTTTTGCTGCATCGCCTGGGCCTGCTGCATCAGGGCGTTGAGATCGGTCATGGGCTCTAGATAGGTCCTCGAAACGGTCAGCGACAGGGGGCGGCTCAATCCTCGTCGGTCTCGCCGTCATCCGGAATGGCGGGCATCTCGACGGCCGGGGCCAGGGTGCGAACTTCGCCCAGCACGGCCCCCGGGAAGGCGGCCAGCACGGATTTGACGAAGGGATCAGCCTCGACCGCGGCCCGTTCCTCGGCCCGGCCGCGCTTCTCGCCCTCGATCAGGGTCTCGCCGCCGCCCTGGCCGTTGGCGGCGATCAGCCAGGTGCGGCCGGTCCATTCCTTCAGACGGCTGGCCAGGCGGCGCGCCAGATCGAACGGCGCGCCCGGCGCGCTCTCATAGGTGATGGCCCCCGGCTTGAAGGCCACCGGCTTGACGTAGCGCTGTACGTCCATCTGCAGGCTGATCTCGCGCTTCTCGCCGATCAGGGCGACCGTGGCCTCGAAGGTCTGGGGGTCGGGCAAGGCCGGGGCCACGACCTGACGTACCGCCATCTGGGCCGAGACCCCGCCACCACCGCCGCCGCCGCCGCGTGGGCTCGCGCCACCGCCACCGGCGGTCGGATCGCCGTCGCGCAGCGCCTTCAGCGCCTCCTCCGGCCCGGGCAGATCAGCGGCATAGGCCAGCCGCACGATGGCCATCTCGACCGCATCGGCCGGGCTGGGCGCGCGCCGCACCTCGTCCAGCGCCTTCAGCAGCATCTGCCATACCCGGGCCAGGGTCCCGGCCGACAGGGCCGCGCCCAGTGCCGCCAGCTTCTGGGCCTGGTCATTGGGCAGACGGGTGGCGTTGGGGCCCAGCATCTTGGCCACCGAGGCGGCGTGGCAATGCTCCAGCAGGTCGTTGGTCACCTGCACCGGGTCGGCCCCGTAGCCATACAGGGTGCGGAAATTCTCCAGCGCCTCGGGCGTGCGTCCGGCCATGATGCTTTCGAACAGGGCGATGGTCTGGCTGCGATCGGCCAGACCCAGCATGTCGCGCACCGTCTCGGTCTTCACCGTCTCGCCGCGCTCGGCCTGCACCAGGGCCTGGTCCAGCAGCGACAGGCCGTCGCGCACCGAGCCCTCGGCGGCGCGGGCGATCAGGGCCAGGGCGTCGGACTCGATGGTCATGCCCTCGCGCGCGGAAATCCGCTCCAGATGGCCGACGAGGATCTCGGGCTCGACCCGGCGCAGATCGAACCGCTGACAGCGGCTGAGAATGGTCACCGGCACCTTGCGGATCTCGGTGGTGGCGAGGATGAATTTGCAGTGCGGTGGCGGCTCTTCCAACGTCTTGAGCAGGGCCGCAAACGACGAGGGCGACAGCATGTGCACTTCGTCGATGACGTAGACCTTGTACTTGGCCTGCACTGGACCGTAGTGGGTGCTGTCCAGCAGGTCGCGCATCTTGTCGACCTGGGTGTTGGTCGCCGCGTCAAGTTCCAGCACGTCCATGTGCCGACCTTCGCTGATGGCGACGTCATGCTGGCCATCCATCGTCAAATTGACCGATGGGCGCGCAACTCCGTCACGCTCGACGTTGAATGCCCGGGCCAGCAGGCGCGCCGTCGTCGTCTTGCCGACCCCGCGCACCCCGGTCAGCATGAAGGCGTGGGCGATCCGTCCGCTGGAAAAGGCATTGGTCAGGGTGCGGACCATGGCCTCCTGGCCGATCAGGTCCTCGAAGGTGCGCGGCCGGTATTTGCGCGCCAGCACCGTATAGGCGGCCCCGTCGTCGACATGGGCGGCCAGTCCGTCGTCAGACACGGGGGCAATGGCCGGCACCGCCGTCGTGGGGGGCCCGGACTCCGGCGCAGCCGCCGGGGCGCCGAACATGTCGTCGGTATTGTCGTCCCGCTCGGGAGCGTCCTCCTCCCACGGAGGGCCATCGGGATTCGCGTCGACGTCGGTCATGCCTAGGTCATACAGCGAGAGACGGCGCTCGCGCACCCCCTCGCGCTGTCGTGACCGGGGATCAGTCGGTCAGATCGCGAAATCTGGCCGCCATTGTCGCGGATTTTCTGGATGACCTGCTTGTGCAGCCAGATGTTCATCGCGGCGCTGTCGGACATGTCGCCGGTATAACCCAGCTCCTGCGCCAACTTTTTCCGCTCAGCCAGCGAGCTGTCCATCCCCGTCAACTTCATCAGGTCGACGATGGAGGTGCGCCAGTTCAGCTTCTGGTCGCGCTGCTGGTTCATGAAATCGAGGATGCCGTCGACGTCGACCGGCGGCGGGGGCGTCGAGGGGGCGGCGACCGTTCCGGGGTCTGCGGTCGGGGCCGGCTTTTCCGGCTTGTAGCCGGGGCCGCCCCTGGCCCGATCCCAGATGCCGCCGATGATCTTGCCGAGAATACTCACTGTGTCGCTCCGGAACCGTTGAGCAGACGAAGCGGCCGATGCCCCGGTCGGTTCCGCCGAACTCCGAATTTCAGCCCCCTGAGGTCCATGCCCAGGAGACGAAATACCGGCTGAGCCGCAGGTAACGAAATCTGCGCTCAAGCAGCACGCGACCGCGTCGCGTGCGGTAGCGCCCAAAAAAGAGAGGAGGTGGAGACCGCGACCCGAAGGGGAATTCGTTGTGGCTGCTGCCTTCCGGCCCTGACCAGATTGGCGAAACCTTCGCCCGCGATCTCCAAGGCCTATATCGCGGTTCATGCGGTCAGAATCAAGACACCTCCCGCCAACTCCATCTTGAGGCTATGGGTAGGACCATGCCCCTTCCCGCCACCAACACCTTCGCCGGCAATCCGCTCGACCGGGCCGGAGACCTGCGTAACGACCCCCGCTGGCTGGCTGAACAGGCCGAACGGCCGGACGCCCTGGCCCTGGTCGTATGGGAAGGCCGCCCCCTGGTCGAGGATCACCCCGACGGTCCGCGCCTGACCTGGCTCGCCCTGCCCCATGCCCGCGATCTGGTTCCTGACCGGGAGCTGTTTCTGGGACTGTGGAAGGGAGCCCCGGTGTTTGCCGTTGAATTCGAGGGCTCGATCGACCCGACGTCCGGTCCGGCCTCCGGACTCGGGGCATTCACCGAGATGCGCGAGGCCGCCGCCCTGCTCAGCGGGCCCGACGCGGCCATGGCCGGAGAGGCCAAATCCCTGTTCGACTGGCGTCGGCGGCACGGATTCTGCGCCGCCTGTGGCATCGAATCCAACAATGCCTGTGGGGGCTGGAAACGCGTCTGCCCGGCTTGCGGCGTCGAGCATTTCCCGCGCGTCGACCCGGTCACCATCATGCTGCCGGTGTTCAAGTCGCCCGAGGGCGACCGCTGCCTGCTGGGGCGTCAGGCCGCCTGGCCCGAGGGCCGGATGTC
Source organism: Brevundimonas sp. (assembly GCA_034676465.1). Lineage (GTDB taxonomy): Bacteria > Pseudomonadota > Alphaproteobacteria > Caulobacterales > Caulobacteraceae > Brevundimonas. The sequence continues at coordinate 29,083 of JAUCCG010000040.1, forward strand.
GGCCCTGGCCGGCTTCCTCGAGCCCGGCGAATCAATCGAGGAAGCGTGTGCCCGCGAGATCGAGGAAGAGGCCGGTCTGACGGTGACGGCGGTCCGCTACCATTCCAGCCAGCCCTGGCCGTTTCCGTCTCAACTGATGATCGGCCTGATCGCCGAGGTGTCCGACGACAATGCCGCGCCGGACCAGACCGAACTGGAAGCCGTGGCCTGGCTGACCCGTGACGAGGCCCGCGCCGTTCTGGCCGGCACCCACCCGGCGATCAAGGCCCCGCCGCGCGTGGCCATCGCCCGGACCCTGCTGCAGGCCTGGGTCGACGGGTTTGAGGTCTAGGTTCCGGCCGCCATCGCCCGCGCCGCGGCCAGATCGTCGGCATTATCGACCGACAGGGGAGCCTCGGGGATGACGGACGCCCAGATCGACAGCCCCATCTCCAGCGCCCGAAGCTGCTCCAGCTTTTCGCGTCGTTCCAGCGGCGACGGCGGCGCGGCACAGAACCGAATCAGGGCCTCGCGCCGGTAACCGTACAGGCCGATATGGCGCCACACCGGCCCTTCGCCGAACAGGGTCGAGCGGGTGAAATACAGGGCCCGGCCGTGGTGTTCCCCTTCGGCCAGGGCGACGACGGCCTTGACGACGTCGGGGTTCGACCGGTCAGCGACCTCAACCTCGGGCGCGATCAGCGTCGCGATATCGCAGTCCGGCTGGCCGTTCAGCAGGGCGGCGCAGGCGGTAGCCAGACCCGGATCAGCGAACGGCATGTCCCCCTGCAGATTGATCACCGCATCGTAGCGCCCCTCCGAATCAATCGCCTCCAGCGCGGCGCGAATCCGGTCCGAGCCCGACGGCAGGTCCGGATCGGTCAGCACAGCCCGTCCTCCGGCGGCTTCAATCACCGAGACGATCTCGGGATCGCCCGCGGCCACGGCGACCGGCAGCCCCGAAGCCGCCGCCTGGCGCCATGCTCTCACAATCATCGGCACCCCGCCGATATCCGCCAGGGGCTTGTCCGGAAGCCGGGTTGCGGCCATCCGGGCAGGGATCAGGACCAGTGGGTTCATGGGGTTGTTTTCACCCTGCGACGCCCGGACAGGCTCGGGCCATTTGCGCAGGCCGCGCTACCGTGTAAGAGACGGCCACGCAAGGATAAGCCCCCAGGACCGGCCAGTGACCGATCTTCCGGAGGGGCCCAGAAACGGGATGCGACGACGCTATGAGCGGCGATCTGAAGTGGAACAAGATTTTCGGCGCGGGCCTGGGGACGGTATTTGCCATCCTCGTGGTCCAGCAGGTCGCCGGTATGGTCTACAAGACCGATGCCCCTGAACAGATGGGCTATTTCGTTGACGCCCCGGAAGAGACCGGCGGCGCTGCAGAAGTGGTATTGCCACCGGACTGGGGCACGATCCTGCCGACCGCTGACCTCGCCGCCGGTGAAGCCGCCTTCGCCCGCTGCCAGGCCTGCCATACCATCAACGCAGGCGGTGCCAACGGTGTTGGTCCGAATCTGTACGGGGTCGTCGGTAACGCCGTCGCCAGTCATGCCGGGTTCGCCTATTCCGATGCGATGAAGGGCCACACCTCGGTCGATCCGACCTGGTCGCTGGACGCCCTGGACCATTTCATCACCGCTCCGGGGCGCTATGTTCCGGGGACCAAGATGTCGTTCGCCGGCCTGCGCGACACGGCGACACGGGTCAATCTGATCGCCTACCTGCGCTCGCAGGACTCGGCCCCCTTGCCAATTCCCGCGCCCGACCCGGCACGCCAGCCGCCGGTTCCCGGTGCGGAGGAACCCGCTGTGGCTCCGGCCGATGGAACCGAAGCACCGGCCGACGGTGCCGCCGACACGCCGGCCGTCGAGGTCGCGCCCACCGCGCCCTGATCATATTCGGGGCCCAGGTTTCAGAAAGGCGGTCCTCACGGGCCGTCTTTTTGCTGATCTAGAGGGTCACCCGCCGGAACAGGGGGCGTCCGAGCCGGCCGCCCGTTCGCGGTCGTCGGCCTCGGCCAGGGCTTCAACCGTCACGGCACCATGATGGCGGGTTGCGTGGACGATCCGTTCGCCGTCGATCATCACGCCGGAATGGTCGGCCCAGATCACCAGATCCCCGCGACGCACGGCCGTGAGCGCGACCGGTTGGCCAAGATCGGACTGGCCGTCGCGGAAGCGCGGTCCGCCCAGGCCGCAGGCATAGAGCGCCTGCTGCACCAGGCCCGAGCCGTTGGTGCCCAGGGCGGTCCGGCCACCCGGCATGAAGGGCGTGCCGACGAATCGCTCGGCCGCCTCGCCCGGATCGGCATCGAACCGGTCCAGAGGGGCCAGATGGCGAACGGCGACCCAGCCGACGCCCGGCACCTCGACACGGCCGTGACCGGACTCGCCCATCGTGACCAGAGCGTTGAGCGGCAGGGACGCGACACTGTCGGCCGAGGTCGCGGCGACGTAGACCGGGCTGATCAGGGTGCAGATGCGGTGAGTTGGAGCGGTCACGGTTTCTGACAGGACGGCGACGTCGACCCAGCCGACGACGCCGTCGCGACGGGCGCGGCCCCAGACCTGGCCATTCTGGCGATCGAGGACATCAAAGCCTTCACCGAAGACCAGTTGGTCCGTCTGTTCGCCGTTGGCATCGGCCGTTGTCCGAATCGGGCTGACGGCGACGACGCACTGCATCGGGGTCACCGGCCGGTAGGCTGCAGCGCGCACGAGGCCTTCCAGCGCCTGTTCGGCCAGATCGGGCCGGGCGAGCGTTGTGCGGGGATCCGAGGCGGCGGCGAAAACGGTCAAACCGGGGTCCGTACTGTTGAACCCTTGTATTGACTCGGGAAACCGAAAACCCCGTTAACGCCCGGCGGAATAGCGTTGCGTCAGCATGGCATGACAGGCCCGCATCGCCTGGGCCGCGCCGCCCTCGGGCCCAGCCGGGCCGGGCCCGGGGGTTCCAAGGCGAAAATGTCCATGTGGGCCCAGACGCCGGTTTCGGGCGCGAAGCGTTGCAGGAACAGGGCGGCGGTGACCGATCCGGCCTGGGCCCAGGCCGCCGGATCATTGCGGGCATCCGCGGGTTCACTGTCGAGCGCCGCGCGATAGCCGGGCCACAGCAGGGCATGCGCCACAACGGGTCATGCACGGCCCGGCTGGCCTCCAGCAACTCTGCCGCCAGGGCGTCGTCATCGGTGTACAGCGGCGGCAGGTCCGGCCCGAGCGCGATTTGTGCCGCGCCGGTCAGGGTGGCGAAGGCCAGTGTCAGATCGGGCCTATGCTCGCCCGCCCGGCACAGGGCGTCGGCCAGGATCAGTCGGCCCTCGGCGTCGGCATTGCCGATCTAGATAGTCAGGCCCTTGCGACTGTTCAGCACGTCGCCGGGGCGGAAGGAATCCGCCGAAATGGCGTTCGTCGACCGCCGCCACCAGCACCACCAGCCGTACCGGCAGCTTCGATTGCATCACCAGCCGCCCCAGCGCCAGGGCGTGGGCCGCGCCGCCCATGTCCTTCTTCATGTTGCGGATGCCGGCCCCGCCCTTGATGTTGAGGCCACCGGAATTGAACACCACACCCTTGCCGACCAGGGCCACCAGCGGCAGGTCGGTGCGGTCCAGTTGCCAGCCGATCTCGATGAGGCGGGGCTGGCGCGCCGGCGAGGCGGCCCGGCCGACGGCGTGGATGGCCCGGATAGTCGGCCTCCAGCAGGGCCTCGCCTTCGGTCACGGCGAGGCGACGCTCGCCCTGCTCTCGCCGGCGATCTCGCGGGCGATGGTCTCGATCTGCAGCGGTCCCATGTCGGCGGCCGGGGTGTCGACCATCTCGCGAGCCAGGGCGCAGGCGGCGGCGATGCGCAGGGCGGCGGGCACATCCATCCCCCTTCGGCGCGACCAGTTGCGGCCGCGCCTCCCCGGGTCGGGCCCGGTAGCGATCGAAGCGGTAGCCGCCGAGGGCAAAGGCCAGGGCCGCCGCCTCGGCCTCGGCCCCGTTCACGCCCTCCAGCCGCCACAGCCCGGCCGGCAGGCGCGCCGCCAGCCCCCGGGCCGAGCTCGGGTCGAAGCTGTCCCCGGCCCCAACAACAGGGCCCCCGCGAGCTTTCCGTCCCCGCCCGGCAGGACCAGCAGCTGACCGGTCTTGCCGGTGAAATCGTGGGCCCCGGCCCAGGCGGCGGTCGCGGCGTCGCCGAGACTGTCCAGCGGCCCATCCTTGCGGACGATATGGACCGGCAGGCTGCCCGCGGCTCGGGTCACCAGCGATTTAGGATGAAGGACGGACATCAGTGACGCCTTTCCGGCCCGATGTCGGGCCGATTAACCAAAGGTTGACGTGAACGCGCGAGTTCTGGAACCCGCCCGGAATTTTCATGGATGACTCTCATGTCGCCCACCCTCGCCAAGGCCGCAACCGTCTCCGCCATTCTGGCGCTGACTTTCGGCGTCGTCCCGGCCCTGGCCGGTGATCCCGCCCCCGCCACGTCGCAGGCCCAGGCCGCCCCGGCCGCCCGCGCGCCCGCGCCGGCCGAGATCCGCGCCGGCTATGAGCGGATGGATCCGCTGGCCCGGTCGCTGTTCTGGACCGGTGAGATGGAAATCAATCCCGCTGATCCGGTGGCCGGGCCCAAGGCGGCCCAGGCCCTGCGGGAACTGGGTCGCTACGATCAGGCCGCCGAAGCCGCGTCGAGGACCCTGGTGGCCCAGCCGGCCAACTATGACGCCCTGCTGGAGCTGGGCCGGGCCCATATCGCGCGCGGTCAGGCCTTCTACGGCATCGCCGCGCTGGAACAGGCGCGCGCCCTGCGTCCCGACGACTGGCGGCCGTTGTCGCTGCTGGGGGCCGCCTATCAGCAAGTGCGCCGTCCCGAGGATGCGCGCATCGCCTGGAACGAGGGCCTGCGCCTGTCGCCGGACAATCCGGACATCCTCAACAATGTCGCTATCGGCTGGGTGACCGCTCGGGATCCGGCCGCGGCCGAGACCCTGCTGCGCCGGGCCGTGGCCCAGCCGGGGGCCAGCCTGCAGGTGCGACTGAACCTGGCCATGGCCATGGGGCTGCAGAACAAGATCGCCGAGGCCGAACAGATGCTGCGCCGCGACCTGCCGCCGGAGCAGGCCGACCGCAACATCGCCTGGCTGCGCAACCGCACGGGGACGGTCACACCGGCCGCGACGACCGCGCGCACCTGGACCTCGCTCCAGGGCTCCTGATCGCCTATATTGGTCGCATGATCGACGCGCTCTACAGTGCCCACATCCTGAGGCTGGCGGCCAATCTGCCGCATTCCGGACGCCTGCCCGCGCCTGACGGCACCGGCGAGCGGGTCGCCAAGCTGTGCGGTTCCAAAGCCGTGGTCGACGTGGTGCTGGACGATCAGGACCGGATCGCCGCCTTCGCCCAGGACATCAAGGCCTGCGCCCTCGGTCAGGCCGCGGCCGGCGTGCTGGGCGAGTTCGTGATCGGGGCCACGGCCGCCGAGATCCAAGACGCCCGTGACGCCACCCTGGCCATGCTCAAGGCCGGCGGCGATGGCCCGCGGCCGGTTCGAGGGCCTGCGGGCCCTGAAGCAGGTGGCCGACTATCCGGCCCGGCACGCCTCGACCCTGGTGGCGATCGAGGCCACGCTGGAGGCGGTTCATGCCGCCGCCGCCCGCAGGGCCGCCGACACCCGAACCCGGCTCGCCGGTGTGGCCTGACGACCGGTTGCCCGATCCCGCCGCGCGAGGGATAAGCGCTTCGACATGGCCACCGGCAAAACCCTTTACGAACGCAGCGTGCGCGCGGCCCATCGGGGCTACAAGCTGACGCTGTCCCCGCTGATCGGGCAATCGTGCCGCTTCATGCCGACCTGTTCGGACTATGCGGCCCAGGCCCTGATCGAACACGGACCTGCACGCGGCGGCTGGCTGACCGTCAAACGCCTGTGCAAATGCCATCCTTTCGGAAAATCGGGTTACGACCCGGTTCCGCCTGTTAAAGACTGAGCCATGATCGAACTGAAATTTCCCGACGGTGCCGTGCGCCAGTATCCCGCCGAGGCCACGGGCCGCGATGTGGCGACCTCGATCTCGCCGTCGCTGGCCAAGAAGGCCGCGCTGATCGAGCTGGACGGCAGGCTGCTGGACCTCGACGCCCCGGTCGGCCGGTCCGGCGACCTGCGCATCCTGATGCGCGACGACCCGGCGGCGCTGGAGACCCTGCGCCATGACGCCAGCCATGTGATGGCCGAGGCGGTGCAGGCCCTGTTCCCCGGCACCCAGGTCACCATCGGCCCGGCCATCGAGGACGGCTTCTATTACGACTTCGCCCGCGACGAGCCGTTCTCGACCGACGACTTTGCCCGGATCGAGAAGAAGATGGCCGAGATCGTCGACCGCGATCAGAAGATCCGCCGCGAGGTGTGGCCGCGCGACGAGGCGATCCGGCATTTCGAGTTGATCGGCGAGACCTACAAGGCCGAGATCATCCGCGACCTGCCCGAAGGCGAGGACATCAGCGTCTATTTCCAGGGCGACTGGAAGGACCTGTGCCGGGGCCCGCATTTCCCCTCGACCAAATTCGTCGGCAAGGCCTTCAAACTGACCAAGCTGGCCGGAGCCTACTGGCGCGGGGACCATCGCAATGCCCAGCTGCAGCGCATCTATGCGACGGCCTGGGCCTCCAAGGACGACCTCGACGCCTATCTGCTGCGGGTCGCGGAGGCCGAGAAGCGCGACCACCGCAAGATCGGCCGGCAGATGGAGCTCTTCCACATGCAGGAAGAGGGCCGCGGCATGGTGTTCTGGCATCCCAAGGGCTGGGTGCTGTGGCGGGTGCTGGAGGACTATATGCGCCGCCGGCTGGAGGTCGCCGGCTATGTCGAGGTCAAGACGCCCCAGGTGCTGGACCGGACCTTCTGGGAGAAGTCCGGCCACTGGGAGAAATACCGGCCCAATATGTTCGTATGCGAGACGGTCGAGGGCGAGACCCTGAGCCTGAAGCCGATGAACTGCCCGGGTCACGTGCAGATCTTCGACCAGGGCCAGCGCTCGTACCGCGAGCTGCCGCTGCGCATGGCCGAGTTCGGGGCCTGCCACCGCTATGAGCCGTCGGGGGCGCTGCACGGCCTGATGCGGGTGCGCGGCTTTACCCAGGACGACGCCCACATCTTCTGCCGCGAGGACCAGATCGTCGAGGAGACGTCGCGGTTCATCGACCTGGCCCGCAGCGTCCATGCCGATCTGGGCATGGAGACCGCCTATATCAGCCTGGGCACCCGGCCCGAGGTGCGCGCCGGGACCGACGAATTCTGGGACAAGGCCGAGGCCCAGATGGCCGAGGCCGCCCGCGCCGCCGGGACCGAGCCGGTCGTCACCGAGGGCGACGGGGCCTTCTACGCGCCCAAGCTCGACTTCGTGGTCAAGGACGCGATCGGCCGGGAATGGACCTGCGGCACCATCCAGCTGGACTATGTGCTGCCCGACCGTCTGGGGGCCGAATATATCGGCGAGGACGGCCAGAAGCACCGGCCGGTCATGCTGCACCGGGCCATCCTGGGGTCGTTCGAGCGCTTCATCGGCATCATGATCGAGAACTATGCCGGGGCCTTCCCGCTGTGGCTGGCCCCGGTCCAGGCCGTGGTCGCCACCATCACCTCGGACGCCGACGACTATGCCCGCGAGGTCACGGCCAAGTTCCGGGCGGCCGGCCTGCGCGTCGAGACCGATCTGCGCAACGAGAAGGTCGGCTACAAGGTGCGTGAACATTCGGTCGGCAAGGTCCCGGTCATCGCCGTGGTCGGCCGCAACGAGGCCGAAAAGGGCGAGGTCGCCATCCGCCGCCTCGGCTCCCAGGCCCAGACCGTGGTGTCGGTCGAGGAGGCGATCCGCATCCTGAGCGAAGAGGCGACGCCGCCCGATCTGCGGGCCTGACCTGATCCGCCGCCCCTTGCGGGAGACGGTGTCATGCGAGGCGTGACGGATGAGGGGAATGGATCCGCCGTCGCCCTGTCACCGGTGGGTGGCGGCCGACTCCAGTCAGGGTGACCCCGACAGAGCCCCCCCTCATCCGGGCGGCTCCGCCGCCCACCTTCTCCCACGAGGGGAGAAGGAAGATGAGCGTGCGTCAGCGACCGCACGCGGGGCTGCGGGGACGGGGAGCCTGGGCGGAGCGCCGGGCGTTCGCCCGGGAGACCGTAGGGGTAGATGTTTCGGCGAACGTCAGACGCTCCGCGCGGACGGGCTTCCACGTGCCGAGACCTTGAGCCTCGCTCTTAACGAGCGGTCCGTCTGCACGCGGCGGGCAGGGATGGCAGCGACCATCTCCTGGACCGGTACGGGTACTCCTCCCCGCCCCTGGGCCGTCCGGCCTTGCACCCGGCTCGACCTCGCATCCCCTCGGCAAGCGACCCCGCAGGGTCTGGCTCCGGGTTGCGCCCGCTCCATCCGCTCCCGCCGCCGCTACGGATCGCCGGCCGAGCGAGCCCCCCCGGGCGACGGGACAGGGGGTATTGTGGCACGCGGCCGGAACTAGGGCGGGTTTTTTGCGGGTGGTTTTGGGTAAGGGGTTGAACGGATTGGGGTTTGGGTAGGGGAGATAGGGGGATTTTTGGCAAACACCTCGCATTGTTTCCCTCTCCCGGCGGGAGAGGGCTTGAGCGCACCCGAGCACAGCGAGCGGTTCTGGCGCGAAAGGGTGAGGGGTTACGGTGCGATTATGGTGGCACCGTACCCCCTCTCCCCAACCCCTCTCCCCCGGGAGAGGGGCTTGAAACCGTGCCTGAACAGATCGCGCTGTCGCGCGCCGCCGGGTCCCCCGGTCCGCGCCGCGCAGGCGCGGCTGGCCGGAGGATGACGACAGCGGGGGAGGAAGGGTCGGTGCGATCATGTTGCGCACCGTACGCCCTCTCCCCAACCCCTCTCCCCCGGGAGAGGGGCTCAAAAACCTGGGTCCCCGCCTTCGCGGGGATGAACGGAAGGGTGGGCGTTCGAAGAGGTTGAGTCGGGCACGGTGCCCGCTCAAACCGCGCGCGCCCGCGGCGCGAGCGGTAGCGCCCTGGACAGGCGCGCTCAAATAGCGAGCCGCCGCGCGGCGAGCGATAGCGCCCTCAGATATGAATGGCGTGGCCCAGCGCCCGCAGGGACGCCTCGTGGAAGGCCTCGCCCAGGGTGGGGTGGACGTGGATGATGCCGGCGACGTCTTCCAGCACCGCGCCCATTTCCAGCATCTGGGCGAAGCTGTTGCTGAGTTCGGAGACATGCTGGCCGACGGCCTGGACGCCGAGCAGGCGGTGGTCGGTTTTGGACGCCAGCACGCGCACGAAGCCGCCGTCGTCGGCGGCCTCGATGGCCAGGGCGCGGCCGATGGCGATCAGCGGGAAGACGGCGGTGATGACGTCGTCCCGGCCCTCGACGTCCAGCGGGCCCAGGCCGGCGGAGACGATCTCGGGCTCGGTGAAACAGACGGCGGCGATGGTGACCGGGTTGAACACCTTGTCGTGGCCGGCGATGCGTTCGGCGACGATCTCGCCCTGGGTCGAGCCCTTGTGGGCCAGCATCGGTTCGCCGGTCAGGTCGCCGACGGCCCAGACGTTCTTCATAGAGGTGGCGCAGCGGTCGTCGATCTTGACGAACGGGCCGGCCATGGCCACGCCCATGTTTTCCAGGCCCCAGCCCTGGGTGCGCGGCTTGCGGCCGACGGTGACAAGGACCTTGTCGGCCTTGAGCTTGAGGGCCTTGCCGTCCTTGTCGGTGACGTTCAGCGCGCCCTTCTCGAACGACCCGGCCTTGGCCCCGAGATGCAGTTCGACGCCGTGTTTCTCGAGCCATTTCTGGACCGGATCGGTCAGGGCCTTGTCGTAGAGGGGCAGCAGTCGGTCAGCCATTTCGACGATGGCGACCTCGGCCCCGAGCTTGCGGAAGGCGATGCCCAGTTCCAGCCCGATATAGCCGCCGCCGACCACGACCAGCTTGATCGGGACCTCGGACAGCGACAGGGCCTCGGTCGAGGACAGGACGTCACCACCGAATTTCAGGAACGGCAGTTCGACCGGCTCGGAGCCGGTGGCGAGGATGACGTGTTCGGCGCGTGATGATGATGTCGCCGTCGGCGGTCCTGACCGTGCAGGTCTTGGCGTCGGTGAACTCGGCCCAGCCGTTGATGACCTTGACCTTCGACCGCTTCAGCAGGCCGGCGACCCCGGCGTTGAGCTTCTTGACGATGCCGTCCTTCCACGCCGTGGTCTGGGCCAGGTCGATGGCGGGTTTGGCGGCGGTGATGCCCAGGGTCCCGCCGCCGGCGGCCTTGGACACGGTCTCGAATTTCGAGGCGGCATGGATGATGGCCTTGGACGGGATGCAGCCGACGTTGAGGCAGGTGCCGCCGAGGCCGTCGCCGCCGTCGACCAGCACGGTCTCGAGGCCCAGCTGGCCGCAGCGGATCCCCGCGACATAGCCGCCGGTGCCGGCGCCGATGATCAGGACTTTGGTTTTCAGGGTCTGGGTCATGTTCTCAGTCGATCTGTGTCTGACTAATGATCGGAGCGGTGGCCATGCCAGCGGTCCATCATGCCTTCGGCGATTCCGCCCTCCGGCACCACGTATAGGCGGGCGGGATCGAGTTTCGCGGCGGGTGTCACGAATACCCGGACCGCTACGCCGTCCTCAAGGGGCTGGCCGGTAAGTCCTCCAACCAGAGAACCAGATAGTTTGAACAGGCCCCGGCCTCGTAATGGAGTTGGAGCCGATCTGCTCCCGGCTCGCCCCAAATGTCGGGAGGTTCTCCAAACCGTAAAGGCCGCACCGCTGTCGACGGTCCCGGTCAGGTCCTGAATGGTGCCGACATAGATGCCAGTGACCTCGGAAAGATAGATCCTCTCCTGCTGATCGGCCCATTCGGCCGGATCGCCTGGCGGTGAACAGGCGTGAGCCCCTGCGGCCGCTCCTGAAGACATGAGCATCGTCGCGATGGCCAGTGCCGCCCTCATTCCCTCACCCCATCCAGAGCGTCGCCGGGTTCTCCAGCAGGGTCTTGATCCGCTGCACGAAGACCGCCGCGTCGTGGCCGTCGACGATGCGGTGATCGAAGCTGGACGACAGGTTCATCATCTTGCGCACGACCATCTGGCCGTTTTTCACGACAACCCGTTCGGCGATCTTGTTGGGGCCGACGATGGCCACCTCGGGGTGGTTGATGATCGGGGTGTGGATCACCCCGCCCAGGGTCCCCAGCGAGGTGATGGTGATGGTCGAGCCGGTCAGGTCCTCGCGCTTGGCCGAGCCGTCCTTGGCCGCGGTCGAGACGCGACCGATCTCCAGCGCCGTGTCCCACGGATCGCGGGCCTCGGCGTGGCGGACCACCGGCACCATCAGGCCGTTCGGCGTCTGGGCGGCGATGCCGATATGGACGCCGGCGTGGGTCGTCAGGACCCCGGCCTCGTCATCGTAGTGGCTGTTGATGGTCGGCTGGTCGCGCAGGGCCACGACCATGGCGCGGGCGAGGAAGGGCAGGACGTTGAGCTTGGGCTGGTCCTTCGCCTTGTTGGCATTGAGGTGGGCGCGCAGGTCCTCGAGCGCGGTGACGTCGATCTCCTCCACATAGGTGATGTGGGGGATGCGGCGCACGAACTTGGCCATCTTCTCGGCGATCTTGCGCCGGATGCCGATGATGCGGGTTTCGGTGGTGCCTTCGGCTTTGGCGAAGGTCGTGCCGGTCGCGGCACCGGATGCGGACGGTGCGCGGCCACCCGAGGCGACGAAGGGGTCCAGGTCGCCGTGCTCGATGCGTCCGGCCGGGCCGGAGCCGGGCACGAACTGCAGCTCGATGCCGAGATCGCGGGCGCGGTTGCGCACGGCCGGGGAGGCGAGCGGGCGCTGGTTGCGGTCGGAGAGGGTGCGGGCGGGGTCAGAGCCCCTCCCCCTTGATGGGGGAGGGGTTGGGGTGGGGGGTGGCGGTGGTGGCCGGTCTGGCGCTGGCGGCGGCGGGGGCAGCGGCGGGCCGTTTGGCGGCACTGTCACCCTCACCCCCGGCCCCTCTCCCCTCGAGGGGAGAGGGAGCAGACGTCACATTCCCCCTGCCCTCGACCTTGAAGCTGACCAGCGGGCCGCCGACGGCGAGTTGCTGGCCGGGGGTGCCGTGCAGGGCGACGACGGTGCCGCTGACGGGGCTGGTCAGTTCGACGGTGGCCTTGTCGGTCATCACATCGGCGACGATCTGGTCCTCGGCGACGCTGTCGCCGACCTTGATGTGCCAGGCGACCAGTTCGGCCTCGGCCGTGCCCTCGCCGACGTCGGGGAGTTTGTAGATGTGGTTGGCGGCGGAGGCTGACCCAGTGGAGCCCTCCCCCTCGAGGGGGGAGGGTTGGGTGGGGGTGGAGGCAGGGTCGGTTCCGGTCGACTTCGAAGACGCGGACGGAGTTCTTGGTGGGTTCGACGGCGGCGGCGGTTTGTGATCACCCTCCCCCCGGCCCCTCTCCCCTCGAGGGAGAGGGGGGAGGCGTTGCCGCTGCCCTCGACCTCGAACTCGACCAGGGGCGAACCGACCGGCCAGTTGCTGGCCGATTTCACCGTGGGCGGCGGTGACCTTGCCGGCGACGGGCGAGGTCAGTTCGACGGTGGCCTTATCGGTCATGATGTCGGCGAGGATCTGGTCCTCGGCGACCGCGTCACCGACCTTCACATGCCAGGCGACCAGTTCGGCCTCGGCGGTGCCCTCACCCACGTCGGGCAGTTTGAAGACGAAACGACCCATCTCAGCGTGCCCCTGTGCTTTGGCCAGACATGACAGACTTCAGCGCATCCGCGACCCGTTGCGGGCCGGGGAAATATTCCCATTCGAAGGCGTGCGGATAGGGGGTGTCCCAGCCGGTGACGCGGCCGATCGGGGCCTCCAGATGATAGAAGCAGCGCTCCTGCACCAGGGCCGACAGCTCGCCGCCGAAGCCCGAGGTTTTCGGGGCCTCGTGGACGATGACGCAGCGGCCGGTCTTCTTGACGCTGGCCTCGATGGTTTCGATGTCCAGCGGCACCAGGGTGCGCAGGTCGATGACCTCGGCGTCGACGCCGGCGTGTTCGGCGCCAGCGAGGCTGACCCAGACCATGGTGCCGTAGGCGAGGATGGTGACGTCATTGCCCTCGCGCATGATGCGGGCCTTGCCGATCGGCTCGATATATTTGCCGGTTGGGACCTGGGCGAGCGCTTGCGTCTTCCACGGGCTGACGGGCTTTTCGTGCCAGCCGTCGAACGGGCCGTTGTAGAGGCGTTTGGGCTCGAAGAAGATGACCGGGTCATCGTCCTCGATCGCCGCCATCAGCAGGCCCTTGGCGTCATAGGGGTTGGACGGGATGACGACCTTGAGCCCGGCGATGTGGGTGAACAGGCTCTCGGGGACTCTGTGAGTGCGTCTGGCCGCCGAAGATGCCGCCGCCGTAGGGCGAGCGCACCACGATCGGGGCGGTGAACTGGCCGCCAGAGCGGTAGCGCAGCTTGGCCGCTTCCGAGACGATCTGGTCATAGGCCGGATAGATGTAGTCGGCGAACTGGATCTCGACCACCGGGCGCAGGCCGTAGCTGCCCATGCCGATGGCGGCGGCGACGATGCCGCATTCGCTGATCGGGGCGTCGAAGCTGCGGGTCAGGCCGTGCTTCTGCTGCAGCTGGTCGGTGACGCGGAAGACGCCGCCGAAATAGCCGGCGTCCTCGCCGAAGCTGAGGACGTCGGGATCCTCGGCCATCTTGACGTGCAGGGCCGAATTCAGCGCCTGGATCATGTTCATGGGCGCGATATCGGGCTGCACGGCGGCCGTCTCTGTCGTTATTGGCTTTGTCGCTCATGGTCAGACTCCGACCTCGCGGCGTTGTTCCACCAGACGCCAGTCCTCGGTCGCATACACCTCCTCGAACATTGTCTTCACCGACTGGGCGCGACTGGCCGAGGGTGCCGATGGCCTCGGACTCCTTGCCGGCGGCGCGGACCTGGGCGACGGCGTCGGCCTCGGCCTCGGTGTGCTGATCGGCGGACCATTCGCCGAGCGCGATCAGGTGCTGTTTCAGCCGGGCGATCGGATCGCCCAGCGGCCATCTGTCGTGCTCGTCGGCCGGGCGGTAGCGGCTGGGGTCGTCGGAGGTCGAGTGCGGCGCGCCGCGGTAGGTGAACAGCTCGATCACCGTCGCGCCCTGGTTGGTGCGGGCGCGTTCCTCGGCCCACTGGGTCGCGGCCCAGACGGCGAGGAAGTCATTGCCGTCGACGCGCAGGGCCGGCAGGCCGTAGCCGATGGCCTTGGAGGCGAAGGTCGTCTCCAGCCCGCCGGCGATGCCCATGAACGAGCTGATGGCCCACTGGTTGTTGACGATGTTCAGGATCACCGGCGCGCGATAGACGGCGGCGAAGGTCAGGGCGTTGTGGAAGTCGCCCTCGGCCGTGGCCCCGTCGCCGATCCAGCTGATGGCGATCTTGTCGTCGCCCTTGTAGGCGCTGGCCATGGCCCAGCCCACGGCCTGGGGCACCTGGGTGCCCAGATTGCCGCTGATGGTGAAGAAGCCGTAGTCCCTGGCCGAATACATGATCGGCAGCTGGCGACCCTTGATCGGGTCTTCGGCGTTCGAATAGATCTGGTTCATCATCGTGGCCAGCGGATAGCCGCGCGCGATCAGCAGGCCCTGCTGGCGATAGGTCGGAAAGCCCATGTCCTCGCGGCTCAGGATCATGCCCTGGGCCACGGCGATGGCCTCTTCCCCCGTGCACTTCATCATAGAAGCGGCCTCCTGCCCTGGCGGTGGGCGCGATGCATCCGGTCGTCGAAGGCGCGGGTCAGGATCATGGCCTTGAGCCCCTTGCGCAGGGTCTCGGGGTCCAGCTTGGGGTTCCACGGACCGACCGCCTGGCCGTCGTCGTCCAGCACGCGGACGAGATGGAAGGGGTGGTCACGCATCTCGAACGGTGCGGTCGATACGTCGGGCCGGTCCACGGCCCCGGCCGGGTCCAGCTTCAGATGCGAAAAGTCGACCGGGTCTCCCGGCCGGCCCGAAGGCTCCGGCACCCGAAGCGACAATGGTTGGCTGTTCCTGGTCATGCGTCCTGCCGTCCGTTGATCCGACCGCTTTTTCCTCAAAGGCGCCCATTAGCATGAGCTGCACGCCGCCGTTGGCTCGCTCAAATTCGACCTTGCACAAGGCCGTTTTCGGGTATTTTATTGCGCCAGAACATCAATAGGAGAAACGCATTGGCGGACGAACTGGATCCCGTTGACGCCCGAATTCTCGACATCCTGCAGCAGGACGCTGGACTTTCGGTCGCTGACGTCGCCGAGCGCGTCGGACTCTCGGCATCGCCATGCTGGCGCCGGATCAAGAGACTGGAGGACAGCGGCCTGATACGCAAGCGGGTTACGCTGCTCAACGCCGCCATGCTGGGCCTGGACTTCGAGGTCTATGCCATCGTCAAGCTGAGCCTGCCGACACGCGAGAACCTGGATGTGTTCGAGACCGCCGTCGCCGGCTGGCCCGAGGTGGTCCAGTGCGCGACCATCACCGGGCGCGAGGACTATGTGCTGCGGATCATCACCTCCGACATGCATGCGTTCGACAGCTTCCTGCGCAATAAACTGCTGACGCTGGGCCTCGTGTCCGACTGCGAGAGCCATATCGTCACACGCGGCGTGAAGAATGTGACCGCCCTGCCGCTGGGCATCGTCACCCCGCATGTGACCTGAGGTGCGAAGCGCGGCAGAGGTCGCCGCGAACACGACAGGAGGTTGCGCCATGATCCCGTCTCTCCTGCGCGTCGGTCTGGCGGTGCTGATCCTCGCCGGCGGTTGCGCCCCGGTCCGGGCCCAGGTGGAGCGGTCGCCGAGTTCCGGTCCCTGCGAACGCAGGCGGTGAGCGCGGCCAATGACGGTGATCTGGCCCTGGCTGCGACACGACTGGCCGAGGCGGAGGCCCTGATCGCCAATCACCCCGGCCTGATGCTGCTGCGGGCCCGGGTCGCCGCGTCCGATGACCAGCCGGTCATCGCCGTGGCCCAACTGGCCCGCTACGCCGGCGCCGGGTTGACCCTCGACCTCGACACTGACGCCGCCCTGTCGGCGCTGGTCGATACACCCGGCTATGCAGAGGTCGCGACGCGAATCGCGCGCAATCACGAGCCGGTGGGGGCGGATCGTGTGTCGCCGCTGGCCACTGTGCCCGGGGCCGTGCTGGTCGAGAGTTTGGTCCGCGACGCGGCCCGCGGGCGCTGGCTGGTGTCGCAGGTGGCGGGACGCACCATCGTCGCCCTCGATGACCAGGGCACGGTCACGCCCTTCCTGGGGCCGGACCCGCGCGTCAGCGGTGTCCTCGGTCTGGCGCTGGAGCCGTCCGGCGAGACGCTCTGGGCCACCACCGCCGCCCTGCCGCCGGCCACCCACGGCCAGGCCGAAGCCACCCCCGCCCCGGCCCTGCTGCGGATCGACGTGGCCAGCGGGCGCATAACCGGGACCTGGCCGGCCCCCGCAGACGGCCGCGATCGGGCGTTCGGCGACCTGGTGCGCGGCCCGGACGGCAGCCTGTTCATCGCCGACGGCACAGCGGGCGAGATCCTGCGCCTTCGGCCCGGCGCGGCGGCGCTGGAAACCCTGGTCGCGGCGGGCACATTCGGGTCGCCCCAGGGTATGGTGGTGACCCCGGACGGCCGCGCCCTGATCGTGGCCGACTCTCCGTCCGGCCTGTGGCGCGTCGACCTTGGGCGCGGAGCCGCCACCCCCCTCGCCGCCCCGGCCGACGCCAGCCTGATCGGCATCGACGGCCTGACGACCGACGGCCGGTCCCTCTATGCGATCCAGAACGGCACCCGCCCGCAGCGAATCCTGAAACTGATCCCGGATTTGGAGTGGACCCGCCTGACGGCGGTCACGACCCTGGCGGCCAACCTGCCGACGCTGGATGAGCCCACCACCGGCCTCGTAGATCGCGGCAGGCTGGTTTTCGTGGCGCGGTCGCAGTGGAGTGACTTCGCCGACGATGGTAGCCTGCGCGCGGGCCCGCCTGCGCCGGCCCTGATCGTTCAACTGCAACTCGATTGAGATGAAGGCCCGCCCATGATCGAAATGGTGATCGACGCCCGTCGCAAGGACCTCGGGGATTCGAGGTCGGGCGCATCCTGCCCCTTCATGCCCGGCGCATGGTCGGCCCGTTCATCTTCCTGGACCAGATGGGGCCGGCCGAGTTCGCGCCCGGGGCCGAGGCGGTCAACGTCCGCCCGCACCCGCATATCGGCCTGTCGACCCTGACCTATCTGTTCGAGGGCGAGATCATGCACCGGGACAACCTGGGCTTCACCCAGGCGATCCGCCCGGGCGAGGTCAACTGGATGACGGCGGGCAAGGGCATCGTCCATTCCGAGCGCACCGACCCGCTGAAGCGGTCGACCGGCGGCCCGATGCACGGCATGCAGGCGTGGATCGCCCTGCCCGACGAGGCCGAGGAGTGCGACCCGGCCTTCTATCATCACGGCGAGGCCGACCAGCCGACCTATGAGAATGACGGCCTGTTCGCGCGTCTGGTGGCCGGTGAGGCCTATGGCACGCGGGCGACGGTCAAGACGACGTCGCCGCTGTTCTATGTTCACTGGGAAATGCAGGCCGGGGTCCGCACCGCACCGCCGCCGGGGCGCGGCACGGGCGGCATGAGCGAACGGGCCCTGTATGTCGCCAAGGGCATGATCGAGGTCGGCGACCAGACCTTCCATCGCGGCCAGATGATCGTGCTGGAGCCGCACGCCGAGCCGACCGTCAAGGCGCTGGTGCCGTCGACCGTCATGGTCATGGGCGGCGAGCCGGTGGGGGAACGGCTGATCTGGTGGAATTTCGTCGCCTCGTCCCAGGCCCGGCTCGACGCCGCCAGCGCGGACTGGAAGGCCGGTCAATGAAACTGCCCAAGGATGACGCCGAGGAGTTCATCCCCCTGCCCGAGACGCCGGCGGTGACCAAACCGGAACCGACCCACCCCGGTGTGACTCGACCGCGTCAGTCGCGCGCGCGCCGGACCTGAGCGAAGAAATCGAGGGCAGGGCCGCGTTGACCGCGTCGGGCCGTTCCTGCTGGATCCAGTGGCCCGCGCCCGGATGACGATGCGGTCGCGCAGGTCGGTCAGCCAGTCCGCCATGCCCGCCTCATGGGCCCCGGAATAGTGACGCACCGGGTCCCGCTCACCGACGATGAACAGGGCGGGCTGGTGGATCTTCTGCCCCTGCAGGAAGGCGGTCATCGACCAGTTCAGGTCCATGGCCCGGTACCAGTTGACCGGCCCTTCGAAGCCGCTGGCGGTGAAGGCCGCGACATAGGCGGCGAAATGGTCTCGCTCATCCACGGCGGCAGGGTGGCGCGGTCGGGGACCTGCTCCAGCATCGACACCCCCGGCGGCAGGAAGCCCGTCGACTGGTCGGCGTCCGAGGTGGCCCCGTCATAGGACCAGAACATCTTGCGCAGGGCCGTGGCCGGGTCGGCGTCGAACGGCTGATGGGCGTCGGGGGCCTGCAGCCGGTTGATATAGAGGTCGCCCAGACCGGCCCGTTTGGACAGCACGGCCATGGCCGGGGTCGGGGGGCCGTTGGGGCGGCGCGGCTGGAACGGCACCGACAGGCCGGCCACCGCCCTGAACACATCGGGGCGCAGCAGGGCACAGTGCCAGGCGATCGGCGCGCCCCAGTCATGGCCGACGACGAAACACTCCGTCTCGCCCAGGGCCCGGACCAGATCGACCATGTCGCCGACCAGTTGCAGGGCGGTATAGGTCTCCGCCCCGGCCGGTTTGTCGGTGCCGCCGTAGCCGCGCATGTCGGGGGCCACCGCGTGATAGCCCGCCGCCGCCAGGGCCTCGACCTGGGCCCGCCAGCTGAGGCCCAGTTCCGGGAAGCCGTGGATCAGCAGCACCAGCGGGCCGGTTCCGGCCTCGAGAATCTGCTGGGTCAGGCCGTCGGTTTTCAACGATCGCGTCTGCATGGATCTCCGGGGGAGTAGCGCCGGGCGCGGCATTGTGATTTGTGCCGATCATGACCCGCCTGACATCCCTGCCCGACGGTACGGCCGTTCCCATCCTTGGCCAAGGCACGTGGGAGATCGGTGACCATCCCGAAACCCGTGACGCCGAGATGCGCGCCCTGTCGCGTGGCCTCGACCTGGGCCTGACCCTGGTCGACACGGCCGAGATCTATGGCAACGGCCTGTCCGAGAAACTGGTCGGCGAGGTCATCGCCGGACGGCGCGACGAGGTGTTTCTGGTGTCCAAGGTCAAGCCGGACAACGCCAGCGAGATGAAGATGATGCTGGCCTGCGAGAAGTCGCTGGAGCGGCTCGGGACCGACCGTCTCGACCTGTACCTGCTGCACTGGGAGGGTCGCCACCCGCTGGAGGAGACCATCGCCGCCTTCGAGGAGCTGGTCGACGAGGGTATGATCCTGCGCTGGGGCGTCAGCAACATCGACCTCAAGACCATGCGCAAGATGATGCGGATGGAGGGCGGCGACCAGTGCGCGGCCAACCAGGTCCTGTATCACCCCGGCTCGCGCGGTATCGAGTTCGACCTGCTGCCGTGGTCGCGGGCCCGCGACATGCCGGTGATGGCCTATTCCCCGCTGGGGCGCGGCAAGCTGCTGAACGAACCGGTGCTGCAGCAGATCGCCGACCGCCACAACGCCACGCCGGCCCAGATCGCCCTGGCCATGGTGCTGCGTCAGGAGGGGATCATCGCCATCCCCAAGGCGTCCACCGTCGAGCATGTCGAGCTGAATGCCGCGGCCCTGGAAATCCGGCTGGACGACGAGGATATCGCGGCGCTCGACCGGGCCTTCCCGCCGCCGACGTCGGAACAGCCGCTGGACGTGATCTAGGGCGAGGGCGGGGAGCGGGCGGTGGCCGGTGCTCAGGGGGCGGGCCCGGAAGCGGATCGCTGGAATGTCGCCTTGCGGGTGGTCAGCAGACAAAGACGCGCCTAGCGTGCTCAGGTGGTTGCAGCAGTTGATTAGCCCGAGCCAGTTCATCACGCCATCGCCGAAGTTCGAACTTAGGGCGTCCTGTCACGGGTCACCGCCAATGGCGTCTGTCGAACTCAGACTTTCGCCATCGCGCCGCCTTTGGAGCCGGTGCACAACCCGTAGGGTTCTTGCTTTCACCGGAGCCTGTTTTCGACGCTAAAGCTCGGCGCAGCGTTCCGGACAACGAGGTCCAAATCGAGGTCGCCGGCCAACAGGTCGTTGTCCACGACGTGTGGGCCGGAACCAGCCATCCCTTGGTGCGGCAAAGGTGACGGAGACCATGTCGGCTAGGATAACGCAGTTTTCAACGCTATTCGCAGAGGTTAGAGACCGAGATTGAAATACGCTGCAAGTTAGCCTCAGAACTCCATAGCTAGAACGACAAATGGTGAGGCCATCGTGGTGGAACTCATCGCCGGGCAGCAATAAAGCCTGGACGCACCCCACCATTTCCGCGAACGTCAGGTGGGATCGCGATGGAGGTTCTGAAACGTTTGCAGAGACATTTCGACGAATGAAGCTGCCGCTGGCACGCTCTGCCAATGGTCAATCGTTTCGCCGCAACGGGTCGTGGCGGCCGAAGACATCTCGCCGGAAACACGGACATCGGATTGCGCGCCGGGAGCGGCATCAACGTGGTCTGTTCGGGGTGGTGAGCGGACCTTTCCGTGCTAGGCTCGGCAATCCTGAGGGGTGACGGACGTCGATGCTAAGACCAGGTTCTTGAGTGGACAGGAATCAAAGACGGTCAAGGGTTGCCATCCTCGAAGCGCGAATGTCTGTCGAACACTCAGCTTATGGATTGATTCCTAGCTTCCCTCGCTAGGCTCATACTGATTTGAACGGTGGAGGCCTCGCTGTCTTGGCCATTCTCGAATGGCCGCACGAGATCACGAAACGGTAAGAAAAGGTCGGCTTTGGGCCGCATACCGCCCGCATACGTCCGGGTGACCTGCGTTGATCGGCCTATTTGGCTCGATTTGGCCCCGCTGCGCAAAATAAGCGATTGATGGCTTCGTAGGGACGGGATTTCGCGAGTAGCACGCAGTCAGCGCCTTTTCAGCCGCCGCCGGACTTGTTGATCAGTATGGGTCGAAAGCGGAGTTTCGGTAAAACCCTGAAACCAGCCATCCACCGCCCCCGCGCCTTCCCTGCACAAGACGGGGGCCTCCGCAGCATCCCCCCTCCCCGCCGCAGCGCGGCGAGGAGGACGGGATCGGATCAGGCGGCCTTTTTGGCTCCGGCGAAGTTGCCGTAGAAGGTCTCGCCCTTGGCGGCCATGTCGCGCAGCAGTTGGGGCACCTTGAAGCGGTCGCCGTAGCGGACGGCGTAGTCGTCGGCCTGGGCCACGAATTCCTTCAGACCGGTCTGGTCGATCATGGTGATCGGGCCGCCGGTCCAGGGCGCGAAGCCCCAGGCCAGGATGGCGCCGACATCGGCCTCGCGCGGGTCGTCGATGACGCCCTCTTCCCAGCAACGCGCGACCTCGACGGCCTGGCGATACAGCAGGCGCTGCTTCTGGTCGGCGACCAGTTCCGGCGTGGAGTCATCGATGGTGACCGGGGCCAGCTCGGCCAGACCGGGCCAGATGACCTTGGGCTTGTTGGTCGTAGTCGTAGAAGCCCTTGCCGTTCTTGCGGCCGTAGCGGCCCAGTTCCTCGACCATTTTCTGGACGATGTGCGAGCCCGGCAGCGGCTGGTATTCGTCGCCCAGATCCTCGGCCGTCTGTTTGGCGATCTTGACCGACAGGTCCAGCGCCACGTCGTCGTGCATTTCCAGCGGGCCGCGCGGCATGCCGGTCATGCGACCGATGTTGTCGATCAGGGCGGGGGCATAGCCCTCTTCCAGCATGGCCATGCCCTCGGCCACATAGGTGCCGAAGCAGCGCGAGGTGTAGAAGCCGCGGCCGTCGTTGACGACGATCGGGGTCTTGCGGATCTTCATCACGTAGTCGAGCGACTTGGCGATGGCCGCCTGACCGGTCTTTTCGCCGAGAATGATCTCGACCAGCATCATCTTGTCGACGGGCGAGAAGAAATGGATGCCGATGAAGTCCTCGGGCCGGACGCTGGCCTCGGCCAGGCCGGTGATCGGCAGGGTCGATGTGTTGGAACCGAACACCGCCCCCGGGGCCAGCTGGGCCTCGGCGCGCTTGGTCACATCGGCCTTGATGTCGCGGCTTTCGAACACGGCCTCGATCACCAGGTCGGACCCCTTGATCAGGTCATAGTCGGTGGTGGCGGTGACCGATCCCAGCAGGGCGTCGAACTTCTCCTGGGTGATCTGGCCGCGCGACAGGCGCTTCTTCAGCAGACCCTCGACGTGAGCCTTGCCCTTGTCGGCGTCTTCCTGGCTGCGGTCGATCAGGATGGTCTCGATCCCGGCCAGGGCCTGCACATAGGCGATGCCCGCGCCCATCATGCCGGCCCCGATGACGGTGACCTTCTTCGGGTCGGACTGGGAATCCCGGCGGGACGGACGGCGCCCTTGTCCAGTTCCTGTTTCGACAGGAACAGGCTGCGGATCATGGCCTGGGCCTGCGGCGTCATCAGGGTCTTGATGAAATAGCGGGTCTCGATGCGCAGGGCCGCGTCCATCGGCACCTGCACCTGCCCCCGCAGACGCCGGCGTGATCAGGATCAGGCACGGGACGATGCGGCGCATGGCGCTCTCCTTTGGTATCCGGCATGGGCTCCATCTGGCAGCGAGATCGCCGCGCGCCGGCAAGGGGCTTTTCCAGCGCCTCAGTCGGTCAGCGCGCGCACCTTGACCGTCTTGCCCTTGACCTTGCCGCGCCCCAGGCG
>JAUCCG010000041.1:0-44578 GCA_034676465.1 Brevundimonas sp.
GGCAGGAAGCCGGTGAAGAGCACCCGGCTCGCCGGCAGTCCGGCGATGACACGGGGCCGCCAGCAGGCTTCCAGGCGGCGTTGCCCGGATGCACCGGCAGGCCGGCCGCGATCACCGCCCGGGCCACGACGAAGCCGCAGTTCATCGACCATCGGTGTAGATCTCGATTGAGACCAGGGCCACCACCTCGCCCGCCCGCAGCCGCTCAATGGCGATTTCAGCCGCCCGGGCCGAGGACTAAATCCGCTCTCAGTGCTCGGTCCTCGCCTCTTGTTCCCATAGGCCGACAGCAGTTCTCTCCGCGTTTCGCGCGTCCTCGGCCAACACCAGATCCGCCGCCGCCAGCACATCCAGCGCCCTGAGCGTCCGACGCCGTTCGCCGTGCAAATTCCCGATCGGCGTCGCCACCAGATACAAGCCCGGCGCCACGGGGCGCGGCGGCGGCGCGGTCGGCGGAAACGGCGCGGGATCTGGGCGGAAGTCTGGGAACATCGCCGGGACCGTGCCAGCGGGGGGCGGGCGGCTCAAGGGCTCGCCCGTCGCTTTCGTCAACCCGGCGAAACCCCCGGGACTCCCGGTCGCGACCACCGGACGGGTTGGGCCGGAAGGGCCGGCGAGTGCTATAAGGGCAAGGCAACCGATGCGAGTGAGGGCCCGAGATGACCGAGACGCCACCGCCACTCCACCGTCGCGCCGAGGCGGCCGTGGTCGAATTGCTGAACCGCGAACGGGTGATGACCATCGCCGTCATCCGTGACGACGGCTGGCCGCAGGCGACGACGGTCGGCTACTACAATGAGGGTCTCGACCTCTATTTCTCCATCGCCCGGTCCAGCCAGAATTTTCGTCAATCTGCAGGCCGATTCCCGCGCCTCGATCGCGATCCGGTCGCGGAGCGGGGGCGGCAGCACTGGCCTGTCCATGGCCGGTCATGTTGTCGAGATCACCGACCCCGCGGTGGCCGAAAGCCTCAACCAACGTCTGTTGGAGCGCTATCCCGAGGCGCATGTCTACTCGCCGTCCGGGGCCGCCGTGGCCCTGTTGCGCTTCCGGCCCATCATCGTCTCGGCGGTTGGGGTCGCGCTTGATCGCAGTGATCCGCAAACGTTCCGCATTGCCGAACGCGACGCAAAGGACCCGCCCGCGGGGAAATGAGGCAAGACGGCGTCACACCAGCAGCGCCCGCAGCACGCCATCCAGCACCGGCCGTCCGGCGCGCGTCGCCCTGACCCGCCCTGCCGCCACGGTCAGAAACCCGTCAGCGATCAACCCGGCCAGCGGCTCGGTCGCCTCGGTCCGCCCCAGCACCGCCAGATCGCCCAGCGCCGCCCCCTCGACCGTGCGCAGACCCAGCAGCACCCGCTCCTCGGCCGCCGCCCGCGGGTCCAGGGTCTCGTGGTCGCTCCACGGCGTGCCCGCCGCGACGCCCGCGACATAGTCGGCTATGTCGCGATGGGCGACGGTGGCGGTACGCGCCCCGTCCAGCGTCAGCCGCCCGTGCGCCCCGGGGCCGAGGCCCAGATAGTCACCACCGCGCCAGACGTGCAGATTATGGGCCGAGCGGGCCGCGACGCCACGCCCGTGGTTCGACACCTCATAGGCGTCGAAGCCTGCTCTCTCGAGCACCGTCTGGGTGGTCTCATAAAGAGCGGCGGAGCGGTCCTCGTCCGGCGGGGTCCAGCGGCCGCGCGCCACGGCCCGACCGAAGGCCGTCGTCGGCTCGATCGTCAGCTGATAGGGCGAGACATGCTCGAACCCCAGAGCGAGCGCCTCGGTCAGCTCGGCCGTCCAGTCGGCGACCGTCTGGGCCGGCCGGGCGTAGATCAGGTCGATCGACAGCCGGTCGAATGCCCGGGCCGCCACGGCCACGGCACGCCGCGCCTCATCGGCCGAATGATTGCGGCCGAGGAATTGCAGCGCCGCGTCATCCAGCGCCTGCACCCCCATCGACAGCCGGTTGACCCCGGCCCCGGCCAGGGCCGCGAAGCGGCCGGCCTCGGCGTCGGTCGGATTGGCCTCCAGACTGATCTCGATCCCGCCGCGCGGCGGAAACAGGGCCTTGGCCCGGTCGATCACCGCCGCCACCGCCGCCGGGTCCATCAGCGACGGCGTCCCGCCGCCGAAGAAGATCGAGGCCAGCCGCCGCGGCCCGGTCAGGCCCGCCTGGGCCGCCATGTCGGCCAGGATGGCCGCTGCCAGCCCCGCCTGCTCCTCGACCCGCCCCCGGTCGCGCACGACGTTGAAGTCGCAATAGGGGCAGATGCGCGCGCAATACGGCCAGTGCACATAGAGCGCGAGCTTATCCCCGGAATCGTCCACAGGCCCCTGTCTACGCCGGGTCAATCAGCGCCGCCTTCAGAAGCGCGAAGGCCCGGGCCCGGTGGCTCATCGCGTCCTTGGCGGCGGGGTCCATCTCGCCGAAGGTCATCTCGTGACCCTCGGGAATGAAGATCGGATCGTAGCCGAAGCCCCGCTCGCCGCGCGGCGGGAAGGTCAGCTGGCCGTCGATCCGGCCCTCGACCACGACACACGGGCCGTTCGGCCAGGCCACGGCCAGGGCCGAGGTGAACCAGGCACTGCGATCGCGCGACCCGACCTCCTCCAGCCGCGCCTCGACCTTGGCCATGGCTTCGGCGAAGTCCCTGTCCGGACCGGCCCAGCGCGCCGAGAAGATGCCCGGGGCGCCGTCCAGCGCCGCCACCGACAGGCCGGAGTTGTCCGCCAGGCTGACCTGACCGGAAAACGCCGCCGCATGACGGGCTTTCAGCATGGCATTGCCGGCAAAACTGCTCTCGGTCTCGTCCGGTTCAGGCACGTTCAGCGCCGCCGCCGTGACGATTTCGTAATTTCCGTCCAGCAGGGCGGCGATTTCCCGCGCCTTGCCGGGGTTGTGCGTGGCCGCGACCAGCCGCATTCCCTTGATTAATTTGAGATTTATTCTGATCACGCCCCTGCAACATTTCCTTGCCAAAGTTTAATATCGTTAAACGATATGTAACATGACTTTCCGACACGCATGGCCTATCTATCATTCTCACGAACGGAGGCCGCACCGTTCGCCTGATTGCCGACAAGAGCAACAGACATGCAGCGGTTCACTGGATGAGGGGTAAAAACAACCCTCACCAAACAGATGGAGAAAGACGATGGATACCATGAGCGCCTCTTTGTGGATGGAAAAGGTCGGCCACGCGATCGTTAATGCCGCCCTGCTGGCCGCCCTGCCGACCGCCATGGTCGCCTGCCTGGTCCAGGCATTTTGATCGGCGTCGCTTTGACGCCGCCGCCAAAGCCCGCGAAGACTATACCGCGTGAGGGTCAGTCGGACCTCACGCGGTAATCGCGCCCCCGCCCCCGACCTGAGGTCTGCCTCATGCGCCGCCCGACGATCTCATCTCTCGGGTTCCACCTGCCCCGCCTTGCGGACAGGGGACTGCGCGCCCCCAATCTGAAAACTCTCGGACCCGGTTCGGTCTCCAGCCTGCTGAAAATCGCGCTGGACGTCGCCTATGTCCTGCTGGGCATCATCACCGGCGGCCTGATCCTGATGCTGATCGCCGCGGTCTTCATTCCCTTCGCCAACCTCAATCTCACCGTGTCCGACGACTCCGGCGGCCTGCAACAACCCTTGACCCGCCCGCTGCTGCTGTTCGGGCTGGGGGCCCTGGCCACCTTTTTCGGCAGCTTCATGCTGATCCTGCGGAATTTGCGGATGATCTTCCGTACCCTGACGCTGGGCGATCCGTTCCAGCCCCCCAATGTGCGCCGTCTGCGCCAGATCGGCCTGATCCTGGCCGTGGTCACCGGCGGCAAATGGCTGGCGCAGGGTCTGGTCGCCGACCACCTGGCCCCCGGGATCATGGATCCCCAGGGTTTCACCGACCTGCTGACGCCGGTCTTCTCGGTGCTCGTGGTGTTCGTGCTGGCCGAAGTGTTCCGCGAAGGTGCCCGTCTGCGTCGTGAATCCGAGTTGACGATCTGACATGGCAGCGCGCTCGAATAGCTCCGTTGTCCTCGCATGTCGCGCCTCCCTTCGGCTCGACCCGTCAGGCCCTGCGGGATAGAGAGGTTTCATGGCCATCCGCATCCAGCTAGATCGCATCCTCCTCGAACGGCGTATGTCGCTGACCGAGCTGGCCGATCGCGTGGGCGTCACCCTGGCCAATCTGTCGATCCTCAAGACCGGCAAGGCGCGCGCCGTTCGCTTCACCACCCTGGACGCCCTGTGCCGCGAACTGAACTGCCAGCCGGGTGATCTGGTCGTCTTTGAGCCGGGCCCGCAGGATGCGGCCCCCGGGTTCGACGACGATGACGAGGCCTGATGGCCACGCGGCGCGGCGGTGACCTGACGCCCGAGGACCGGCGCATCTGGACCCGGGTCACCGGTTCGGTCAGCCCGGCCAAACCGGTCAAGGCCCCGCGCATCGCCGTCACCGGTCCGGTCACGGATCCCGGAGCGACGCCGCCCCCGCTACGGCCGATGCCACGACCGGCCCCCCGTCCGGTGGCCCCGGCGGCGACTGCGCCCATAGCCACTCGCCCGTCGGCGGCCCGTGGCGTGCCGGAATTGCTGGAGCCGCGACGGCAGCGGCGCCTGTCGCGCGAACGGGATCCGATCGAGGCACGCATCGACCTGCATGGCTATGGTCGGTTTCAGGCCCAGGACGCCCTGACCGCCTTCCTGACCACCGCCCAGGCGCGTGGCTATCGCGCGGTGCTGGTCATCACCGGCCAGGGCCGCCGCGGCGGCACCGGGGTGATCCGCGGCTCGGTCCATGAATGGCTGACCGGCCCGGCCCTGCGCGGCGTGGTCTCGGGCTATGCCGCCGCGGCCCGCCACCACGGCGGTGACGGGGCCCTGTATGTGACGATCAAACGGCCGGGTTAGGCCGTCAGCTTCAACCCTGCCGCGACAGCCAGCCGCTCCAGCGACGTCATCGGGCGCGGGCCCCAGTGGGCGATGACCTCGGCCGCCGCCAGAGAACCCAGAGCACCGGCCTCGGCCAGGGTCAGGCCACGCGCCAGGCCCAGCAGGAAGCCGGCCGCATACTGATCACCGGCCCCGGTCGTGTCGACGACCTTGCCGACCGGGGCTGCCTTGACCACGACCCGTTCGTCGCCGCGCATGATGACCGAGCCGTCGGCGCTGCGGGTGATGGCCGCGACCTCGACAAGCGCGCCCAGACGGGCGGCGGCGGCCTCGAAATCGTCGGTTTCGAACAGGGCCAGAAGTTCATCCTCATTGGCCAGGACGATGTCGGTCGAGGCCTTGATGAAGGCCAGCAGTTCGGCGCGCCAGCGTCCGACGACAAAGGAATCCGACAGGGTGATGGCCACCTTGCGACCGGCGGCGTGGGCGGCCTCGGCGGCAGCCACGAAGGCGGCGCGGGCCGGGGTCGGATCGAACAGATAGCCTTCCAGATACAGGATGGCGCTGTCGCCGATCACCGCCGCATCGATGTCGGCCACGGTCAGCTGGTTGGCGGCACCGAGGAAGGTCGACATGGTGCGCTGGGCGTCGGGGGTGACATTGATCAGGCAGCGGCCGGTGCCGGCCCCGCCGGTCAGGGCCGGGGTGTCGAAGGCCACGCCGGCGGCGCGGATGTCGTGGGTGAAGACCTGGCCCAGGGTGTCGTCGGCAACCTTGCCCAGATAGGCGGCGCGACCGCCGAACGAGCCGACACCGGCCACCGTATTGCCGGCTGAACCGCCCGAGGCCTCGACCCCGGCGGCCATCGCATCATACAGGGCCGCGCTCTGGGCCTCATCGACCAGCGACATCGAGCCGGGGGCCAGGCCCTGGGCGCTGAGGAACTCTGGCGTGCACGGGGCAAGCACGTCGACGATGGCATTGCCGACGGCACAGACATCGAAGCGGGCGGCGGTCGGAGCGGATGTGTTTGTCTGGGTCATGACGCGCCCCTTAGCGGCCACGCCCGCCATTGGCCAGTCGGGACGGTTGCGGGACCGGGATTTTTCGGGTCAGGAAACGCCCCATGACCCGTATCGCCGTCCTGACCCCCGACCCCGCCGATCTCTCCTATGCCAGCCAGTGGCCCGGCGTGCGCGACCGGCTGGCGGCGGCCCTGGCACTGGAAGGGATCGAGGCCGTGGCCACATCGTGGACCGACCATGTGACCGATGCCGCCGGTCTGGCCGGTTTCCCGCTGATCCTGCCGATGATCGTCTGGGGCTACCACCGTGACCACCGGCGCTGGCTGCAGGCCTGTGCGACCTGGACGGCGGCGGACCTGCCGCTGGCCAACCCGGCGGCGGTACTGGCGTGGAATTCGGACAAGACCTACCTCGCCCGCCTTGCCGAACGGGGCGTGCCGATGCCCGAAACCATCTGGAGCGACGGGGTCACCGCCGATACGGTCGCCGCCGCCTTTGCGGGCACCGGTGCCGACCAACTGATCGTCAAGCCGACGGTGTCCGGCGGCGCGTGGCGGACACTACGTCTGTCGCCGGGCCAGCCCATCGGCGAGGTGCCAGAGGGTTCGGCCATGATCCAGCCCTATCTGCCCACCATCGAAACCCTGGGCGAGACCTCCCTGCTGTTCTTTGACGGCGTCTTCAGCCATGCGGTCAACAAACGCCCGGTCGGCGGTGAGTTCCGTATCCAGGTCCAGTTCGGCGGGCGCTATACACCGGTGGCCGACCCGCCCGCCGGGGCGATGGCCCTGGCCAGGCAGGTGCTGGCGGCCATCGACGAACCCCTGTTGTACGCCCGCATCGACATGGTGCCGGACGCTGACGGCAACTGGCTGCTGATGGAGGCCGAACTGATCGAGCCGGACCTCTATCTGGACAACGACCCCGCTCGCGGCGCGGGCCTGGCGGCGGCAGTGAAGGCGCAGCTAGAGCCGTAATTTTGCCTGCTCGCCGAGGGGATCGCTAGCCACCCCGGCCCGAGTCATCCGCAACCCGGTCCCGGGCGACGAGGGCGAGGACGACAAAGGCACTCACGAGGAGCGCCCAGTCCTGGGGGACGGAAAGAAGCAGGGCGGCGCTACCGCCAATGGCGCTCCAGACCAGAGGCACGATCCATAGCCACCAGTGGGTGCCGCGGTCCATCAGCATCACGCCAAAGGTGAATATCAGCAGGGGGCAGGGTGTCACGCCGAACAGCGGCAATGCCGGATAGGCTTCCCCCGCCAGAAGACCGATAATGGGATAGGCGACCATCGCATAGGCGATCATCAGCCAACCGACGACCTGTCGCAGCCGCCCAGGGCGATCGAACCGCGGGCCACCCCCGAACAGGGCGTGAACGGCGAACAGACCCCCCTGAAGGACGAAGGCCCCGGCGAAAAGGTAGGCGGCGGGATTGATCCGACTGAAGTACAGACCGTGGTAGACGATACCGACCCAGACCCACATTCCGGCCAGGATAGCGGCAACGATACGACCTGATTGTGGGTGCGGTCGTCCTACGATCGCGATGACCGCCATAGCCGCTGCATATGCCAAAATGGCCCCCGGCCAACAGGCCGAGTTGTAGGCGGCGAAAACTTCAAAGAACTCGCCTCGGGTGAACGGCAACTCGCCCATTTCGCTACGCCTCCACCCCAAGATTTTAGGCTAACACGCGCGGCGGCCCATGTCCGCCGGACCGGTGGCGATGCAGGACTGCTACAGCGCCTCCCCCAGTGCCGCCAATCCCGCCCGCGACGGACACAGGTCGGCGACCGGACAGCCGGCGCAGTTGGGCTTGCGCGCGGTGCAGGTGTAACGCCCGTGCAGGATCAGCCAGTGATGGGCTTTGGCCAGGTACGCTTCCGGCACGACGCTGTGCAGCTGGGCCTCGACCTTGTCCGGCGTGGCGGCATTGGCCAGACCCAGCCGGTGCGAAACCCGGAACACATGGGTGTCGACGGCGATGGCCGGTTCGATACCCAGTTCGTTGAGGACGACGCTGGCGGTCTTGCGCCCCACCCCCGGCAGGGCCTGCAGGTCGGTGCGGTTCAAGGGCACCGCGCCGCCGTGCCGCTCCAGAACGATCCGGCTCAGGGCGATGACGTTGCGGGCCTTGTTCCGGTACAGGCCGATCGAGGCGATGTAGGGCGTCAGCCCCGCCTCGCCCAGGGCCAGCATCTTTGCCGGCGTGTCCGCGACCGCGAACAGCGTGTCGGTGGCCTTGTTGACCGCGACATCGGTCGCCTGGGCTGACAGGGCCACCGCCACCGTCAACGTATAGGCATCGTGAAAACGCAGCTCGGTCTTCGGCTCGGGCATGATCGCCGCCAGCCGCGCGAAAATCGCCTCGACCCGGTCCGGATCAGGCGGGAACACCATGGCCCCGGACGCCGGAGCGCGCAGAGCCGTCTTGCGGGATCGGGTTTTTGGCACGGCCATGACCAAGGCCTTCGCCGTCCTCGCCGTTCGGGTCAAGCCGGGGCCGGCGACAAGGGCTGAAACACGACGTGTTTGCTGCGACCCATATCGCGTTATTGATTTTTAGACACTGTAGTCCATTTTAGCGACCAGCCTCCCCGGCACCGACCCAGATTCGAGCTGATCATGACTATCTCGCCCACACTCAAACAGCGGCTGCCGCTGATCGTCGCCGTGATTGTCGGCCTCGCCGTCATCGTCGGCGGCACGGTCTGGTGGCTGGGCAACCAGCGCTGGGAAACCACTGACAACGCCTTCGTCCAGGCCGACACCACCCTCGTCAGCCCCCAGGTCAGCGGCTATGTCGTCGAGGTCCTGGTCGCCGACAATCAGCGTGTCGAGCCCGGCCAGATTCTGGTCCGCCTCGATGACGCCGACGCCCGCGCCAAATTGGCCGAGGCCGAGGCCAATCTGCAGGCCCTGATCGCCGCCGTCGGCAACGTCGATGCCCGGGCCGCCCAGGAACAGGCCATGATCGCCTCGCGCGCCGCCGGCGTGACCCAGGCCCAGGCGCAGGCGGGTCTGGCCCGCGCCCAGGTCGACCGCTACGGCAGGCTGGCCGAGCAGGGCTGGGTTTCGCAGCAGCGCATCCAGACCGAACAGGCCGGTGCCGTCACGGCCCAGGCCGCGGTCGCCCAGGCCGAGGCGGCGCTCGTCGCCGAACAGCGCACAGCCGCCGTACTCGGCTCCACCCGCCAACAGAGTGTTGCCGCCGTCCAGCAGGCCCGGGCCGCCGTCGATCAGGCCCGCACCGCCCTCGATCGCACCATAGTTCGCGCACCGGTCGCCGGCGTGGTCGGGGCGCGCGGCGTGCGCGCCGGACAGTACGTCAATCCGGGGGCCCAGATGCTGTCGATCGTGCCGTTGGGCGACACCTTTGTCGTGGCCAATTTCAAGGAAACCCAGCTGGACCGTCTGCGTCTGGGCCAGACGGTCGAGATCATGGCCGACGCCTTCCCGGGCCAGCCCATTCGCGGCCGGATCGACAGTTTCGCGCCCGCGACCGGCTCTGAATTCGCCCTGATCCCGGTTGAGAACGCCACCGGGAACTTCACCAAGGTTACCCAGCGGGTACCGGTGCGCATCGTCGTCGACCGGGCCGGGCACGGTGCCACGGCCCTGCGTCCGGGACTGTCGGTTGAGGTTCGCGTCGACCTCCGGAGCGCCGGCGGACCCAGCTTCGCCCAGGTCGGCAGTGACGACTCCCGTCTGGCCCAGGCCGCAACCGTCCCGGCCGCCCACCAATGAGCACCGCCGTCATCGACGGCTCCGTCCCGGCCCCCACGTCCGAAACGACCGCGCCCGAAATCAACTGGACCTTCCTGCTGCTCGGCTTCGCCGGGATGGTGATCGGCCAGTTCATGGCCATCCTCGACATCCAGATCGTCGCCGCCTCCCTGCCGCAGATCCAGGCCGGCATCGGGGCCTCGGCCGACGAGATCAGCTGGATCCAGACGGCCTATCTGATCCCCGAGGTCGTGATGATTCCCCTCTCGGGCTATCTGTCGCGACTGTGGGGCACGCAGAAGGTGTTTCTGGTCTCCTGCACCGGCTTCCTGGTGATGAGCGTGGCCACCGGCCTGTCGACCTCGATCGACATGATGATCCTGTTCCGGGCCCTGCAGGGCTTTGTCGGCGGGGCCATGATCCCGACCGTCTTCGCCGTCGCCTTCACCGCCTTCCCGCCCGACAGGCGGGTCACGGCCAGTGTGGTCATGGGGCTGATCGTGACCCTGGCCCCGACCGTCGGCCCGACCCTGGGCGGGCATCTGACCGAATGGCTCAGCTGGCGCTGGCTGTTCTTCATCAATGTGGTTCCGGGCCTGCTGGTGCTGTTCCTGGTCGGTCGCTACGCCAATTTCGACAAGGGTGATCTCTCGTTGGCCAAGGGGTTCGACTGGTTCGGACTCGGCCTGATGGCGGTCTTTCTGATGAGCATGCAGTTCGTGCTTGAGGAAGGCTCGAAGAACGACTGGTTCGCCGACACCACCATCCTGGTGCTCGCCGTCGTCGCCGCCGTCACCGGCCCGGCCTTCATCTGGCGCTCGCTGACCTACTACAATCCGATCGTCGAACTGCGCGCCTTCGCCAACCGTAATTTCACCGTCGGCGTCATCATGACCTTCATCGTCGGCGCGGCCCTGTTCGGCGGCACCTTCCTGCTACCGCTGTTCCTCGGCCGGGTGCTCGACTATTCGCCCTCGGAGGTCGGTACCACCATGGTGGTGTCGGGCCTGGCCATGTTCCTCACCGCCCCCTTCGCCGGCCGGCTGGTGCGCAAGCTGGACCTGCGCCTCCTGATGTTCGTCGGCTTCATCATGTGCGCCTGGGGCATGTGGGACGCCCGGGCCCTGACCTCGGAATGGGGCTACTGGGAGTTTGCCGGGGTCCAGGCCATGCGCGGGGCCGGGGTCATGCTGGCCATGATCGCCGCCCAGCAGGTGACGATGTCGACCCTGCCCGATCACATGGTCAAGAACGCCTCCGGCCTGGTCAACCTGTCGCGCAATGTCGGCGGAGCCTTCGGCCTGGCCTTCCTCAACACCTCCCTGACGACGAATACGGCCGTGCATATGGGCGAGCTGACCGGCCGGATCAGCCAGTCCAGTGTGCAGATGCAGGCCATGCTGGCCGGGATGAGTTAGCGGTTCGCCGGCTCGATCGACCCGGACGGCGCGGCCCTCAAGGCGGTCTGGGGTATGCTGCAGCGACAGGCCATCACCCTGGCCTTCGGCGACGCCTTCGCCATGCTGGCCATCGCCTGCGCCGTGGCCGCTGTCGTCACCCTGTTCGCCCGGCCCGTGAAAGTAATCCCGGGCGCACCGCCGCTGGAGGCTCACTGATGTCCCGTGCTGTCGGCCAGATCGACCCCCGCAAGAGCGAGGCCATCCTCGACGCTGCCACCGACCTGTTCGGGGAAAAGGGGACGGCGGCGACCATGGACGAGATCGCCCGTCGCGCCGGGGTGTCGAAGCAGACGCTCTACAACCGCTTCGGCTCCAAGCTGGACATCGCCCGGGCCCTGGCTGCACGGCGATCCGACGCGGTCACCGCACCGCTGCGCTCCGAGGGCGACCCCGAGACGGTGCTGACGGCCTATGCCCACGCCCTGCTGGAAAAGATCGTCCACGGCGAGGCGGGCGCGTCCCTGCGCGGGCTGGCCATGATCTCGCCCAAGGCCCCCGACATCGCCGGGGCCATCTATGACAGCGGCCCCGGCGAGAGCCTGCGTCGCCTGTCGACCTGGCTGGCGGACCAGAACCGGCGCGGCCTGCTGCACGTGCCCGATCCGGATCTCGCGGCCGAGATGTTCTCGGGCATGGCGCTGGGCCACAGCCATCTGCGCACCCTGCTCGGGGTCGATCATCCGGATGGTAACCGGATTCCCGAACGAGCCCGCGAGACCCGCACGCCGGTTCATCCGCGCCTTCACGCCTGACTGACCCGATCGGGTCCACAACGGATTGGCGACAGGCCCGGATCGGCGTAGGACGCGACCCAGTCCCCTGTACCGGAGTTGCCACCCATGCTGATCCATCTGTCGTCCTGGCCCGAAATCGACGCCCGTCTGAAGACGACAAAGACCGTGGTGGTGCCGATCGGCTCGAACGAACAGCATGGCCCGACCGGCCTGTTGGGCACCGACTGGCTGTGCCCGGAGATCATCGCCAACGCCGCCGAGAAGGCCGACGACAGCCTGATTGTGGCCCCGACCTTCAACATCGGCATGGCCCAGCATCACCTCGCCTTCGCCGGCACCATCTCCCTGCGCCCCTCGACCTTCATGGCCGCCATCACCGACTGGGTCTCGTCGCTGAACCGCCACGGCTTCGAGCGCATCTATTTCCTCAACGGCCACGGCGGCAATGTCGCCACCATCGAGGCCACCTTCGCCGAGATCTATGCCGAATGGAGCTTCGTCGAGGAACGGCCCCCGTTCGTCCTCAAGCTGAAGAACTGGTGGGACCTGCCCGGGGTCCACGATCTGTGCAGCTCGATCTTCCCGACCGGCCACGGCATGCACGCCACCCCGTCCGAGATCGCCGTGACCCAGGCCGCCTATCCGGACCGCATTAAGACCGCCGACTATTCACCGAAGATCGCTCCGGTCGGCCCGATCCGCGACGCGCTGGACTACCGCGCCCGCTTCCCCGACGGCCGCATCGGCTCGGATCCGGCCCAGGCCAGTCCGGAAAAGGGCCAGCGCATCATCGACGCCTCGGTCACCGCCCTGCTCAAGGACGTGGCGGATTTCTCGGCCGAGGTCCTGCCCTAGACGGGGTCCGGGGCTTGCCCCGAACGCGAATGCGGCCCAAGGCTCGACCATGACTCATATCAAGAAAGCGGTCCGCAACGGCCGACGCCTGGCCAGCAACGGCCGGTCCGCAACCGACACCGTCGTTGCCGGAGGCGAGATGCTGCAGGCCTCCGGCGAGGTCATCTCGGCCCGGCTGGAGATCATGGCCGCCGGTCTGGCCGACCCGGGCAAGACCGACCTTGCGGAAATCGCCCTGATGAGTTCGGAAAAGGTCGAGGCCCTGTCGGTGTCGGCGTCGACGGTCACCCGCAATTTCGGCGGCCTGTCGGACCGGCTGACCCGGTCCGCCGCCAATGAGATGCATCTGGCCAGCCGCGCGGCCGCGGCCATGGCCAGCGCCAGCGACCCGGCGACCCTCGCCACCCTGCAATACAATTATGCGGTCGGCTGGTGGGGGCGGGCGACCGGCCAGATGCTGACGCTCAACACCGAACTGCTCAAGGCCCAGGCCCAGGCGCTGGATCCGATCCACCGCACCGCCGTGGCCAATGCCAAGCGCCTGAAACGCTAAACCGGCAGGTTCAGGCCGTGCGGATGACACCGCCGTCGGCGACCACCGGCCACGGTGATAATTTCGCCCCGGCGCAGGGACCACCGACGCAGGCACCGGTCAGGGGCGTGAACACCGCCCCGTGCCAGCCGCACAGGATCAGATCGCCGTCCGGCGTCAGATAACGATCCAGCTCGATCGCCAGCGGATGACCCTGATGCGGACAGCGGTCCACATAGCCCGCCACCTGCCCCTGTTTGCGCACGACGAAGCCGTGAAAATACGCCTCGCCGATCTGCAGCACGAAGCCGCGCGATCCGGGGTCGGCGATGTCGCTCTCGGCGCACAGGGTCACGCCGGGCGGCGTCTTCCAGACCCGTTTGCGGTCGGCCGGGATCGCCGCGTCCATCAGTGTCGCTCGACCTTCAGCGGACGCGACAGCAGGTCGCCGATCATGGCGTCCACCGTGGTCTCGCCGTTCAGCAGGGCGGCAACCGCCTCCGAGATCGGCATCTCCACCCCCAGCTTCGCCGCCAGCTGGCGCACGGCCGGAGCGCTCTCATAGCCCTCGGCCACGGACCGTTTGCCGTCCCGTGCCTGTTCAACCGTCTGACCCTGACCCAGGGCCAGACCCAGGCTCATGTTGCGCGACTGCGGGCTGGAACAGGTCAGCACCAGGTCGCCGAGGCCACACAGGCCTGCCACCGTCTCCGGCTGTCCGCCCATCGCGACACCCAGCCGCGTCATCTCGGCAAAGCCACGCGTGATCAGGGCCGCATGGGCGCTGCGCCCCAGGGCCCGGCCCTCGCTGATGCCGCAGGCGATGGCCAGCACATTCTTGATCGCGCCCCCGACCTCGGCCCCGATCAGGTCGGTGGCCAGATAAGGCCGGAAGGCCGGGGCCGACAGGGCCACCATCAGCTTCTGACCCAGAGCCTCGTCAGCACAGGCCAGGGTCACGGCGCTGGGCAGGCCGCGGGCCACCTCACCGGCGAAACTGGGACCGGACAGCACCGCCGCCGGGGCCTCGGGCAGGGTTTCGGCCAGCACATCGGTCATCAGCTTCAACGAGCCGCGCTCGATGCCCTTGGCACACAGCACCACCGGCACGCCGGCCCGGTGAAAGGGGGCGAAGGCCGTCAGGGTGGCGCGCATATATTGCGCCGGAGGCACGGCCAGGATCACGTCGCACGCGCCCAGATCGGCCAGATCGCCGGTTACCTTCACGTGATCATCAAGGGTGACGCCCGGCAGGAAGGCCTCATTGACCTGATGGTCGCGAATGCTGTCGACCACTTCGGACTCGCGGGCGTGCAACAGCGTGTCCAGACCGGCCCAGCCGGTTACCTGGGCCAGGGCCGTGCCCCAGGCTCCGGCCCCGATCACCCCTGCGGTACGAAATTCCATCGGTCGTTTCCCTAGGCCTTGGCCCCCTTGCGACCCGGCTTGTGCATCGGGTCGCTGAGCGCCTTGTTTTCATCCAGCGGCCATCGCGGACGCGCTGCCGTGTCGATATCCGAAACCAGCCCCTGCCGCAGACGTTCCGCCCCGGCCAGCGCGATCATCGCCGCATTGTCGGTGCAATAGGCCATCGGCGGGGCCAGAAAATCAAAGCCGTTCTTCGCCGCCGCCGCTTCCAGCACGGCCCGCACGGTCCGGTTCGCCGCTACCCCCCCGGCGACCACGAACATCGGCCGGGTCTCCCCCGTGCCGTGGCTGTCGATCCAGTCCTGCATGGCCCGGTGCGAGCGTTCGGCCAGCTGGCGGGCGATGGCGCTCTGGACCGCAGCGGCCAGATCGGCCCGATCCTGGTCGGTCTCGCAGGTCCGGGCCAGACGCGAGGCGGCGGTCTTGAGCCCGGAAAACGAGAAGTCGCAGTCCTTGCGCCCCAGCAGGGCCCGCGGCAGATCGAAGCGGCTGCCGTCGCCGGTCTCGGCCAGTCGCTCCAGCGCCGGTCCGCCCGGATAGCCGAGCCCCAGCGCCTTGGCGATCTTGTCGAAGGCCTCGCCGGCGGCGTCGTCGATGGTCGAGCCCAGCCGGCTCATGTCGCCGATGCCGCGCACCTCCAGCAGCTGACAGTGCCCCCCCGAGGCCAGCAGCAGCAGGAACGGATAGGCCAGGTTGCGCCCCAGCCGCGCCGACACCGCATGCCCTTCCAGATGGTTGACCGCCACCAGCGGCAGACCCCGCGCCAGGGCGACGGCCTTGCCGAACCCCAGGCCCACCATGACTCCGCCGACCAGGCCCGGACCGGCCGTGGCCGCGACGCCGTCGAGGCCGTCATAGCCCAGCCCGGCCTCGGCCATGGCCCGTCCCGTCACCCCGGCGATCATCTCGACATGGCTGCGCGCGGCGATCTCGGGCACGACCCCGCCGAAGGCCGCATGGTCGTCGATCTGGCTGTGCACCATCGACGACAGGACGGTGGCCGTCCCGTCCGGATCCAGCCGCACCACGGCGGCGGCGGTCTCGTCACAGCTGGTTTCCAGCCCCAGCACGATGAGCGCCCGTGCCGGTCCGGTTGCCCGCCCTGCCTCGCTGCTATAGTCCGCCACCATGTTCATCGGGTCCAGCTAGCGACCCCTTCCCCCGTGCGCAACGCCTCATGACCTTCCCGATCCGTATCGGCACCCGACGTTCCGCCCTGGCCATGACCCAGTCGGGCATGATGCAGCGCGCCATCGCCGCGGCCATGGGCGTGCCCGAGGCCGACATCACCACCGCCGTGCCGCTGGTCGAGATCATCACCACCGGCGACCGGATCCAGGACCGCCGCCTGCTCGAGATCGGCGGCAAGACGCTGTTCACCAAGGAGATCGAGGAGGCCCTGATCGACGGCCGCGTCGACGTCGCCGTCCATTCAATGAAGGATGTGCCGGCCGAACAGCCGCCCGGCCTGTGTATCGCCGCCGTGCCCGAGCGCGAGGATGCGCGCGACGCCTTCATCAGCGAAGCCTTCGCCAGCCTCGCCGAACTGCCCGAGGGGGCCCGGCTGGGCACCGCCAGCCTGCGCCGTCAGGCCCAGGCCCTGGCCCTGCGCCCGGACCTGCGCATCGAGATGCTGCGCGGCAATGTCGATACCCGGTTGCGGCGGCTGGCCGAGGGCGATTTCGACGCCATCCTGCTGGCCGCCGCCGGCCTCAATCGCCTCGGCCGGGCTGATGTGATCCGCGAACGGCTGCCGCTCGACCAGAATTCCTGCCCGCCCCCGGCCAGGGGGCCCTGGCCCTGCAGACCCGGACCGGCGAGACCCCGGCTGCCTGGGTCGCCGCCCTCGACCACCCGCTGACCGCCCTGGCCGTGGCCGCCGAACGCGGAGCCATGACGGCGCTGGAGGGCTCGTGCCGCTCCGCCATCGGGGCCCATGCTGTCCAGGCCGACGGCCGGCTGCTGCTGACCGCCGAACTGCTCAGCCCCGACGGCTCGGCCCGCTGGCGGCGCTCCGGCGAGCTGGGTGACGTCACAGCCGCGGACGGCGCTTCCGCTGCCCACGCCATGGGTCTGGCCGTCGGCCGCCAAATTCAGGACGCCGCCGGCGACCAGCGGGTCGACCTCTGACCGTGGCCGGCACCGACCAGTCCGGGCCCCGTGTCTGGATCACCCGGGCCGAGCCCGGGGTCGAGCGGACGGCCGCCGCCCTGACGACACGGGGCTTCACCCCGGTCCGCGCGCCGGTCATGGCCCTGGTGCCGCTCGATACGCCGCTCGACCTGGGCGATGTGGGCGGCCTGGCCTTCACCAGCCGCAACGGCGTCGCCGCCTTCATCGCCCGGACGGCGCGCCGTGACTGGCCGGTCTTCACCGTCGGCGACGCCACCGCCGAGGCGGCCCGGGCCGCCGGATTTGCCGCGGTGCGTTCGGCCGACGGGGCGATTGACGATCTGGTCGCCCTGATCGCCGCCGCCTGGCCCGCGGACGGCGGCCTGATCCTGGCCCCCGGCGCGCGCGAACCCGCCGGCGACCTCACCGGGCAGCTGGCCGGACGGGGTGACGGTGCGGGCCGTGCCCCTGTATGCCGCCGTCGATACCGGCGTCGCCGTGCCGGGAAACCTTGATGTCGTGCTGATCCACTCGCCGCGCGCGGCCCGGACGCTCGCCGCCCGCCTGACCCCGGCCGACACCCGCAATCGCCTGCTGGTGGCGATTTCGGCCGCCGCCGCCGCGCCGCTGGCCCAGGCCGGCTTCGCCGAAATCCGCATCGCGACCCGCCCGACCGAAAACTCGATGCTCGCGGCGCTTGGCAACCCCGTCCGGCCCGTATAAACAGCGCTCCTCGCGCCGGGCCCCGTCGTCCGCGCACTGAGGCCGCTTTAGCTCAGCTGGTAGAGCATCGCATTCGTAATGCGGGGGTCAGGTGTTCGAGTCACCTAAGCGGCACCATTTTCTTCAATGGCACTCTAACCAGGATACCGGCAGGCGAGCGGCGGAAAGGCCGTAACGCTGGGAAGCCCTGTGGGTCCGGGCTGGGTGACTTCCAGAGGAATGGCTCATCTACACCTGGAAACTCTCATTGTGGCCGGATGTCAAAAAGGGGCCAAGTGACGCCAGATACCAACGGTTCGCGCGCGAGCCGTTGGCGGCTTTCGCTCGACCCGGCAGGGTCGAACTGGCGTTGGGCTGGCAGCACGGGCGCTGCCAAACCCGGCTTCAGACGTCAGCCGGCCAGCAGGTCGAAGTCGTCACCGTGGCTCCCACGGGGCCTGAGGCTGGTATAGGCAGGCACCGACCGTCAGCCTGTCCCCGCCAACGAATACCGCCGCCATCTGGTGCTCGAACACCGCTAAATCGGAGACATACCCGTCAACG
This sequence comes from Brevundimonas sp., assembly GCA_034676465.1. Taxonomy (GTDB): domain Bacteria; phylum Pseudomonadota; class Alphaproteobacteria; order Caulobacterales; family Caulobacteraceae; genus Brevundimonas. The sequence continues at coordinate 18,012 of JAUCCG010000041.1, forward strand.
TTGTCGGGCGACACAGGCAGGACCCGGGCATCTCCGAATGCGTCCCTAGTCACCAGATCGACGCCATGCATCCGGAAACTGTCGTCCATCAGGCCCGGCAACACCTGCGGTTACTGCCCGAACCTCATCGCCAGATCGATTTCGCTTCCATCGGAGAAACGAAGCAACTCGACGCCGGTTACCAAATCCCCGACCGTCCGGCCCCTTGACAATGAAGTCGTCGCCGGAACGCAGCACCCGATAGTCGTCGCGGCTTCCACTGAGCAGCAGGACGTCCCAGCCGTCGCCGCCGATGATCGTATCGTCGCCCGCACCACCGTTGAGGATATCGTCGCCATCCCGGCCCTCCAGACGGTCAACACCGGCCCCGCCGACAAGATGATCGTTCATGTCCTGGCCGATCAGAAAGTCGTTACCGTCGGTCCCGGTGATGTAGTCGCCGCCGTTCGGCGCAAGCAGGATCGTCCGGTTATCAAACTGAAGGCGCTCAACTCCCGAGAGCGTTACCAGATGAGGCCCGGATATGAGGGTGGTGACCCCACCGAATTGCGAGACAGTATATTCGGCGAATGAATAGGGCAGTATGACGGTGTCGATGCCGTCGCCTCCATCGATGGCGTCGAGTCCGCCGTTCGGCCTGATGAAATCGTCGCCGTCACCGCCGACGATGACGTCGTCGCCGGTTGAGCCCACCAGGGCATCCGCTCCGCCCGTTCCGACCAATGCGCCGACCGGGATCGATCCATCGGCCGCGAAAACACCATCGGCAAAATGAAGCCACTCGACGTTTGACAATCGATCGATACCCTCTGGTCCGGTGACAGTCGTCACCCCGCCAGCGACAGAGATCGCGTAGAGGGCGCGGGCGCCGGAGAAGATCGCGCAGTCGTTCCCGTTGCCCCCGTCAATGAGATCATCGCCGTCCCCACCGATCAGGACGTCGGCATCGTCGCCGCCGTTCAGGATGTCGTCCCCGCCGCCGCCGATCAACCAGTCCGTGCCGCCCTCTCCGTCCAGCAGGTCCGCGCCGAGGCCGCCGGACAGGATATTTCTGGAACCGTCCCCTGTCAGTCTGTCCGCATAGTCCGAGCCGTTGAGGTTGCCGATCCCCTGAAGGGTGTCAAAACCCCGCGAATGAGTATCCTGGGCGGAGGTGATCCGGAGATCCACGGTCACATAATCGTCCGAGTCGCTGTAGTCTGCGGTAACCCAGTAGCTGCGCAAACCATAGAGGGTGTCGTTGCCGGCTCCGCCCTGCAGGATCGCATTATAGTCCGATGACGACAGCACGTCGTCGCCTGCGCCGCCAAAGGCGTAACCGTCGAACAGGGAGGTTGTTATCCGGTCGTCGCCGTCGCCGCCATAAAGTCGGGCCCCGATCGTCGCGCCGCCTGACAGAATGTCGTTTCCATCCTCGCCATACAGTTCCACCCGACCCAACTCGGCGAGCATCCAGTCCGCACCGGCACCGCCGTACGCCCGACCGTCACCGAACACGTGGATCTCGTCGTCACCGTCACCGCCATAGATTAGGTCGTCGTCGCCGCCATCGTAGATGACGTCGTTGCCCGCACCGCCATGGATGATGTCCCGCCCGGCATTGCCATAGATCATATCGTCATCATCGCCGCCGGTGATATGGTCATCGCCATCACCGCCATAGATGGTGTTGGCCCCCGCCCCCCCCGGTGATGATGTCATTGCCCCGGCCGCCGAAGATGGTGTCGGCACCGCTTCCCCCGTGAAGCACATCGTTGCCGGCACCGGCCTGAAGAATGTCCTCGCCGTCGCCGCCATCCATAAGGACGTCATCGTCGCCGCTGATCAGCAGGTCATTGCCCGCCCCCCCGTAGAAGGACCCGGAGCCTTCGCGATCGACCAGGCGGTCGTCGCCATCGCCGCCGCGCAGGACATCATGCCCAGCGCCGCCATAGAGGAAGTCATTGCCGCTGCCGCCGGTCAGGTCGTCGTCACCGGAACTGCCGATGAACGAAATCCCGTTCGGCCCGAAGAGCGTCGCCGTGGGATCGATCAGGGCGTTCCATTGCGACAGGGCTAGCCCGCTGGTGTCGCGGATCAGAATGGTGCCGCCTGTGTGTGTCAGCCGGGTATCCGACCCTACAACAGTCGCGGAAAGAAACTGCCACCCGCTCATGACAAAACGGTCGATACCCGGATCGAAGCCGATGACCTCATCGTCGCCGGCATCGATCTCGAGAATGATCAGGTCCCGGCCTGCGCCCAGGCGATACAGATCATTGCCCGTTCCCCCGGCCAGGGCGTCGCCCTCACTGGCCTCGAGCACGTCATTGCCTGCGCCGCCGAACAGGAAGTCCTGGCCCGCACCGCCACGCAATACGTCTTCACCGTCATTGCCGAAGATCAGGTCGTCGTCGTCGCCGCCATCGATTGTATCGGCACCATCGCCACCATCGATTTCGTCGCGCCCGGTCCCACCATCTATCCGGTCGTTGCCGCTTCCGGCCTCGACCCGATCGTCGCCCCCACCCATGGACAGGGTGCCGAACACCAGGCCGCGCGCGCCCAGAAAGAGGTCGTTCTGATCACCGAAGACGACATCGCCGTAAATCACTCCGCTGTTGCGGATCTCGTCTGCCCCTGAAGCAGGTGGATGTGTCCGAAAATCTGGCCGGAATTCTCAATCAAGTCCTGACTGCGACCGAACCGGCTGTCGAAATCGTTTTCGCGAATTGCGACGTCAGCCGAGATCGTTCCGGAATTGACCAGGTGAGAGCCGTAGACACCTCCTGAAAGGTACACACCGACACTGGCCTCGGTACCGGTCGTGGTCGCCGTGATCGATCCCGAATTGATCAACTCGGGCGCGTGCCCGAACAGCAGGACCCCCCAGGCACGTTGTCCGCCAGTCACCGAGATCGACCCGGAGTTCGTCGCAAAGGCACCGTTGTAGAATAGCGCCCCGTAGGCGGCGGTTGCGCCAACCACGCTGAGTTGGCCGGAGTTTTCAAAGTGGAAATATCTGGAATGAGTCCGGTCGAAAAAATTGCCGTTCCAATTTTCGATACCGATGGCGATATGTGCCGACGAGACCCGGAACAGCCCGTGATTGGTAAAATCGCCGCTCCACGAGCCTGAATAAAAGCCCGTCGCCTTTCCCGTCAGGGACGTGTGGGAGACCGAAAACGTCGCGTCGGCGGCATTCACGAAGGCGGCGTTCATGAAAAAGGCACCGCGCTCGTGGTCGATGCCGCGGACCCAGTTGTCGATCGAATACCGCTCGCTCGCAGAGGTTATGCTAACGGTGCCGCGATTGACGAAAACCGGTCCCGCATCGTCCACCGGATGGTGGCCATCGTTGACATAGCTGTCCCGGAAAACCACACCGATCCAGTCGTCTACTACACTCAGGGTCTGCCCGACGCCGATTTCGAACACGGTGTCTGTGACATAAATTCGACTTGGCACTGATCACCGCCCCCAACCTACGCCATTCAAGTTAGCGTTGTGGTATTTCCGCGCAACCCAATAATGGGTGGCCGGCCGCTACCGGGCCAGTCTCGCCAGTTCGAATTGGCGTCTCTCCGTCCGGTCAAGGCAGGAGCGGTGAAGCAATGCTCCGCGACCCATAGGGCGCTCCCCATAAATCACGGCAAAGAGCGGTGAAGGACCAACACTTCTGGAAGAGTTCAATTCGTCCCAGTACCGGACATTGTCCGCACGCCTGAAACTCGACATTCAGACGGGCTACGTAGGTCTGCCTTTCGGCATTTTGCCGAGGGCCGTGTCCAAATCATTGTGGACATCCGCACTCATTTCGACAGTAGACAGGACAACTTGAAGCCCGCGTCTTCGTAGAAGCCCGGCCGACCCGGGATGCACGAAACGAACACGCCATTGCCCATGCCTGCCATCGCGCCGAGTGCGTCCCTCAGCGGCATATGGCGACCGTCCAGATCTCTGATGGCTGCCAATACATAGCAGGTTGACGGGGTACCGCCCTTCCGCAGGCCGGATACTGCCCGTCGGCGAAAGCACGGAGAACGCCGACGAGGACTCCCGGTCGAACCGTCGCCCGATCGAACTCATCGACTCGCCGGCCTTCCAGAGATTCCAGATTTCAGCCCGCTGGGCCGCCGACTAATAGAGGCGACGCCGCTGCTTCATGACCCGCGCTCCATCTCCGAAGAAAAGTCAGTGTGTTGCGACCATAGATTGAGCCCATCCCCAAGGCAGGCGTCTGGAACAGCCGCCGGGGGAGCGGGCATGGCCCTAGCTTTCACTTGATGTGGAGGGCCTGCTCACGGTGCGCATCAGCACACGGGCCGCCAGCAAGATGAAGCCCCAAACCAGGGTACGCAGGCTCATGGCGACCAGCGTGCGCGTCTCGTGAGCGCCACCCAGCGCGATGTGAACCGCAAACGCCACGAACGTCGCCAGCGTGATGGCCAGGATCAGCGCCGCGAGCCGCAATCCCCACCTCCGGCGCAGCCAGAGACCGGGCCCGGCCGCCACATAGGCAAAGCCCAGCAGGAAGTTCGACCAAAGAACGAACGGGACGTAGTCACCCGCCGCAGCGCGCGTCGCTTCCGGGCCAAACAGAACGCCGCCCCCTTCCTTTAGCGTCAAGGCACCGAACGCGACGGCCAGAAGCGCCAGCGCGCGCAGCCCCGTCCGGTTGTCGAGAAATTTTGGCATCCATCAACTCCTGTGGTCGCGCGCCGGCGATTACCGGCGCCGGCCTTCACAAAGCGTCTTTGGTCATGGCTGTGCCCGAAAGCGTAATCGGACCGGCGACAGCCTGCCCCAACATGCGTTCAGCGCGCCGGGAATTGCGCCGATTACAGGACAGTTCCGTAGGTTTAAAGGACGGTCCCTGGGCGATCGGGTTTCGCCGGTCCCCAGGCTTGATCAACGCGCTGCTGCCGCGCGCCCGGTTTCCTCATGCGTCCGCCCGTCCCGGATATTGTAGAGACGTTTGAACGTGGGGATGATCTTCTCGTCGTGGGTGACGATGATAATCGCGGTCTGGTAGCGGGCCGCCATGTCATTCAGAATCTGGACCACGGCCAGCGCCCGTTCTCCATCAAGCGGCGCGGTCGGTTCATCGGCGAGGATCACGGGCGGGCGGCTGACCAGCGCCCTGGCAATGGCGACGCGCTGTTGTTCCCCCCCGGAGAGTTGCGAGGGCATGGCCCTGGCGCGGTGGGCGACATCAAGGGCCGTCAGCAACTCCACCGCACGGGCGCGGGCCCTGGCATTGGTCTCGCCGGCGAGCATCGGCAGGAGGGCGACATTGTCGGTCACGTCGAGAAACGGGATCAGATAGGGCGACTGGAAAATGAACCCGATCCGGTCGCGACGCAGCGCCCGCAGGTCGGGAATTTTCCATTCGTTCTCGTAGATGACCTGCTCGCCGATCGTCATTCGCCCGGACGTCGGCTCGATCACCGCGCCGAGGCATTTGAGCAGGGTGCTCTTGCCCGACCCCGAAGGTCCGATAAGGCCGACGACCTCGCCGGGAGCGACGTGCATGTCCACGCCGCGCAGCGCATGGACCGCCGTGTCGCCTTCGCCATAGGTCTTGACGAGGTTCTCGATCAGGATGCCGTCAGCCACCGATGGCCTCCGCCGGATCGATCCTGAGGGCGGCGCGGATCGCGAGCAGGCTGGCGATCGCGCAGATCACCATCACCGCGACGAAGCCGCGCACGGAATCGCTGGACAGCAACAGAACGTATTTTGGAAATATCGGGGCCCAGAAGGTGGCGGCGATCTTGCCGACGACAAAGCCGATCAGGCCGAGGCCGAGCGCCTGCTGCAGGATCATCAGCGAGATGGTCCGGTTGCGTGTGCCGATCAGCTTCAGCACCGCGATCTCGCGGATCTTGCCCATGGTCAGGGTGTAGATGATGAAGGCGACGATCGCCGCGCTGACGATGGACAGAATGACGAGAAACATGCCGATCTGACGCGCGGACGTGGCGATCAGTTTTTCCACCAGGATCACCTCCATCTCCGCCCGGGTATAGACGGTGAGCCGCTGCCAGCGCCGGATCGGCTCCGCCACCTGATCCGGGCTGAAGCCTTCCCTGACCTGCACCAGAACGGCATTCACGTACGGATTACTGGTCTGGGAGGCGGTCACGGCGTCGATCATGCCGGGATTTCCCGGAGGATTGAGCGCCGGGTTCTGGGCCGTGCGGGCACGCTGGCGGACGATCGCGTCGCTGTCCTTCAGGAACTGGGCCTGCTGGGCGTCTTTCAGGGGGATGAACAGCATCGGGTCGCCGCCGGATGACACCATGCGGCTGGTCAGTCCCACGATAACGTACCGGTTGCGCCGCACCTGCACGACATCCCCCAGATCAAAGCCGGTTGTCTCGTCGGCGACCGCCTCGTAGTGGGCGCGCACGATCTGGTGCCCGGCGATGAGATGGGGCGGTTGACCGGGTTCGCCCGGCGACTTGGCCTCAATGCCGACCATCATGACCCGGACGTCGCGTCCGGCGTGATCGATCTGCATGGTCAGGTAGGTCACATTGGCCGCGCGCGCGACGCCGGGCATGGCCCGGACCGAGCGATCGACATCGTCATTGATGCTGGACGGCTCGGCATAGGGGCCCAGCGTGTCTTTCTGGACCACCCAGAGGTCGGCCCCGCTGTTGTCCAGCATCGCCTGGGCGTCATCGACCATGCCGCGATAGACGCCGGCCATGGTCAGGGTAACGCCGATCAGCAGTCCCAGCCCGATGCCGGTGAAGACGAACTTGCCCCAGCTATGGAGGATGTCGCGACCGGCGAGACTGATCATTGTCCGCTGCCCGCAATCCGGTCGACGATCCGGATCCGCGTACGGGCGCTCAGGACGCCCTGACTATGCACGACCACACGTGCGCCCGGCTCCAGGCCCGTCAGGATCTGGACGGCGCCATGGATGTCCGTCGCTCCGGTGGTGACCGCCTGGAAGTGGAGCTTGCCGTTTTCGACGATCCACACGCCGGTCTCGCCCTTGACGCGATGGATGGCGGCGTTCGGCACGGCGAGCGACTTTTGTGCCGGCGGCAGAATCACGGTGACCTCCGCCAGCTCGCCAACGGGCGGCAGGTTCGGGGTGTCGAACCCGATCTTGGCCATCACCTCTTCGGTGACCGCGTCGGCCAGCGGCTCGGTGCGGATGACACGCCCGGCCAGGGGGGTGCCGGCGCGCGACCGCAACAGGACCCGGGCACGCAGGCCAGGTTGCAGGCCGGACGATTGAAGCTGGTCAAAGCGCGTATTGATCCAGAGGTTGGCGGGGTCGATGATTTCCACAACCGCCTGTCCGGCGACCACGGTGGTTCCCGGTTCAGCCGCGCGGCGGACGACAAGGCCACTGGCCGGCGCGAGCAGCAGCAGGTTGGCCTTCTGGCGGACGAGGGCCGCGCGTTCCGCGCCGGTTCGCCCACGATCCTGGACGGCCGCGGCGACATTGGCGCGCGCCGCTTCTGTTGCGGCTTCCGCCACCTGCAGTTCCTGACGGCGGACATCCACGGCGGCCTGGGTGACCCAGCCTCCGGTGAGAAGCTGTTCGGTTCGACGGGCCTGTGATCGGGCCAGTTGCGCGCGCGCCTGGGCGTCGGCAAGCTGGGCCTGCGCTGCGCGCTCAAGAGCGAAGGATCGTCCCTCCGCGCCCGCTTGCGCGGCAATGCGTTGATCGAGGTCGATCGGGTCGATCTCGGCCAGCGGCTGGCCGGCAACGACATGGTCGCCCACATCCACCAAAATTGTCCGCACCCGCCCGGCCGTCGTCGGGCCGACGCGGTGGGTGTACCGCGCTTCGACCGAGCCGATACCGAAGAGCGATGGCGAGATTGCCTGTTCCTCGACCGTTATCAAGGTAACCGGCACCGGCGCGAGCGGGCCCGAACGCAGCACCACATAGGCGAACAGTACGATCATCGGCGTCAGGACCGCGATCAACAACCATGTTCGCCGGTTGCCGGGGAGGGCGAGCTTCATGTCTTTCCTCCGATACCCTTGAGGTAGATGCTGAACACCCGACCGGCCATGGCCCGCATCGCTGTGAAATCTCCGCTCATCATGGCCTGCATCACCAGGCCCTGGATGGTGCCGACGAACAGGGTCGCGGCCGCTTCGGTATCCAGGTCGGCGGGGAGCTCACCATTGGCGCTGCAGCAGTCCAGCACCTTGACCAGGCGGGCTCGATACGCGTTGATCAGCGCCCGCGCGCTTCGCTTCGCGGCGGTGTCGCCGGTACGCTGCAGTTCGCCGAACATGATGCGGGGCACGCCAGGTCGGGCCGCGACAAAATCGACGTGCGCCAGGAACATCTGTTCGAGCGCGGACAATGGCGACGAACCCCTTGCTTCCGCCTGATCAAGCCGCCGCGTGAGCTGGTCGGCGGTCCAGACCATGACCGCGGCCCAGACCGCATCCTTGGTCGGGAAGTGACGGAACAGAGCCCCCTGGGTCAGCTTCATATGCTCAGCAATCTGACCCGTCGTGATTTCGGCGGGATTACGCGTGGCGGCGAGGGCAACGACCGCGTCCACGGTGGCTTCGCGACGTTGCGCGGCGGGAAGATTCTGACGAGCCATGGCCAGGCACATAGACGAAAGAAAGTGAGCAGTCACTATCTATATGTCAGAATCGGTGCGGACGGCGTTTGAGGTGACCATGGTATTTCGAGGATCGGCCTGCCAGACGGAGATGACGACAGGGACGCGGCCACGTGCCTGCGGCGGTCATGCAGATATGGCGCCGGTCGCAATTCCGGCCCTCTCACGACAATGTCCAATAGCAGACATATAGTGTTCAATGAATAACCACAGGCGTCGGTGTTCATATTTATCTGTCGGATTCTGGAACAATAAAAGTATGCCTGTTCCTGAATATTAATTTCTTGTAGTTCCTACGAGATATTCGGCAGGACGTTTTCATCGTGCGTTATCGAAATCGCGTGCTCCTATCCATGAAGGAAGACGATGTCGTCGCGCTGCGACCACATCTGCGCGAGCTTTACGTGGCACGGGGCCAGGTCCTGATTGCCGAGAATTCCCGGGTCACCCAGGTCTATTTTCCCCGCACGGCAGTCCTTTCAAGCGTCATCGTCCTGCAGGACGGGCGTCAGTGCGAGGTCTCCACACTCGGAACCGAAGGCATCGGCGGCAGCCTGGCCTGTCTGACCGGTGAAGCCTCGACCGAACGCCTGTTCGCCCAGATCGCCGGCGGGTTGATCGCCCTGCCCGCCGAAGTCCTGAAGGCGCGGGCGCTGGCCAGCCCGGCCCTGCTCAACCTGCTGCTCCAACGACTCCAGGCGAGCCAGGTCGAGGCCGGACAGGGCGTGGCCTGCAATGCCCTGCACGAGGCCCCGGCCCGACTGGCGCGCTGGTTGCTGATGACGATGGATCGCATCGGCGCGTCGGAGTTCCCCCTGACCCAGACCTATCTGGCGGTCATGGTGGGGGTCCAGCGCACCACCATCAGCGGCGTGGCCAACCAACTCAAGCAAAAGGGCTTGATCAACTACAGTCGGGGTCAGGTAACAATTCTGGACCCCGTCGGCCTTGAGATCGAGGCCTGCGAATGCTACGCGATTATCCGTAGTCGCTCCGATGCCCTGGGCCTGGTGGACCGCCATGACTAGCCGCGCATCGGTCGTCCTCTCCTGCTTCTGTCCGGGTCAGAAATTGGATCGGTTCAACCCCTGGTCTGTGTCCCGATAGGCGATCGATGTTGTCTCCGTTGACTGCGCGTCAGGAAGAATGCCTGCGTCTGACGACGTTCCGGACCGACAAGGAAATCGCTACCGAACTGGGACTGTCCGAAGCCACGGTAAAGAAACACGTCCACGCCGCCTGCCAGCGACTGGGCGTCAACCGGCGCAAGGCGGCCCTGGCCCTTTTGGAACAAAAGGTACCAACAGCTACGAAGGGCCCCATGGACGAGTTTCCGGGGTCGGCGTTTGATACATCGCCACAAACGGAAACCCTTCATGCCCCCGATGACACAACCGCTTCCGCACTGGACCTGGGACGACCTGGAAACGGCCCTGGGTCAGTTCGACCAGACACAACAGCTTCAGATGCTGCGCAATCACCTGCTGGACGGCCTGCGCTCGGACGCGACCTCGGCGACGCCACCGGATCTGCTGGCCCAGGTGCTGAGCACAGCCTGGGTCCTGGCCCAGGTTGGCGCCTCCGCTACCGACCCCCGCCCGGCGGCTGGGCGCTCCGCCTGCTGATCATCGGACTCATCATCGTGTTTGGTGCCGTGATGCTGGTCGGCGTCTTCGAGATGCTGGTTCGCTATCAGCATCAGGTGAGCGAGATTGACCTTCGTGTCAGCCAAACCACTTATCCGATCGATCCCGCATCACGTTGACGCCAGGGACCGCTCGCCGAACCGGACTGAACCTTCATGGACCCGCTTCCGGCCTTTTTTATGATTTCCCTGCTGGCAGTTTTCCCCCTGGCCTGGCTGGGAGGCGGACACACTGAACGGGCCGGCGTGGCCCTGTATCTATGTCTGTATATTGTCGGCCGCCTGACACAGCATATCCAGATCGGCAATCCGTTGTTGGCTCCGGCGCTGGTCGATCTCGTCTTCCTGATCGGTTTGGCCTGGCTGGCCCTGAAGCGGGAACGCTGGTGGCCGCTGGTGGCCTCCGCCCTCCAGGTCATGGTCATGCTGGTCTACGTCGGAGCGATGCTGGTTCCCGGCTTCAACTACCGATCCGGAATTGTCGCCATCATGGTCCTCGGCGTCCTGGGTCTCTACTGCCTGCTGGGCGGCGTGCTGGAGCGGATACTCGCCGGCGAAACGCCCGCCAGTGCGTCCGCAGTCTGGCGGCGCCGCCCGCCGGCACGCCAACCGAACTCCTGACACCAGCCCGCTTGAACATATAAGCATATCTTTATATGTTTGCCGGTATCCCCGATGGATCCCCCCGGCCAGGAGCCCCTGCTTGTCCCGTTCCTCCTTTCTCTTCACCTCCGAAAGCGTTTCCGAGGGCCATCCCGACAAGGTCTCGGATCGCATCTCCGATACCGTCGTCGACCTGTTCCTGTCCAAGGACCCCGAGGCCCGCGTGGCCTGCGAGACCCTTACCACGACCAATCTGGTGGTGCTGGCCGGCGAGATCCGCGGCAACGGCGTCATGGACAGGGACGGAAACTGGGCTCCAGGCGTCGAGCAGGAGATCGAGGTCGCGGTCCGCGCCGCGGTGCGCGACATCGGCTATGAGCAGACCGGCTTCCACTGGGAAACCTTCGAATTCATCAACCGCCTGCACGGCCAGTCCGCCGACATCGCCGTCGGTGTCGACGCCGCCGGAAACAAGGATGAAGGCGCGGGCGACCAGGGCATCATGTTCGGTTACGCCTCGAACGAGACGCCCGAACTGATGCCGGCGACGCTGCAGTACAGCCACAACATCCTCAAGCGTCTGGCCGAGGTGCGCCACGCCGGCGGCTCGCAGCTGGAGCCTGACGCCAAGAGCCAGGTCACCATCCTGTACGAGAATGGCGTGCCCGTGCGCGCCACCTCGATCGTGCTGTCGACCCAGCACGCCGCGGGTCTGTCGGCCGCCGAGGTCGCCGACATCGTCAAGCCGCATATCCTCGCGGTCCTGCCCGAAGGCTTCACCGACGACGCCACCGAATGGCACATCAATCCGACCGGGATCTTCGAGATCGGCGGGCCGGACGGCGACGCCGGGGTGACCGGCCGCAAGATCATCGTCGACACCTACGGCGGCGCGGCCCCGCACGGCGGCGGAGCCTTCTCGGGCAAGGACCCGACCAAGGTCGACCGTTCGGCCGCCTATGCCTGTCGCTATCTGGCCAAGAACGTCGTCGCCGCCGGACTGGCCGACCGCTGCACCATCCAGATCAGCTATGCCATCGGCGTGTCAAAGCCGCTGTCGGTGCACGTCGACCTGCACGGCACCGGCAAGGTGGCGGAAGCGGTGCTCGAAACGGCGCTTCCGGAAATGATCGGCGGGGCCACGCCGCGTGCGATCCGCGAGCACCTCGGCCTCAACAAGCCGATCTATGCCCGCACCGCCGCCTATGGCCATTTCGGGCGTGAGCCGGACGCCGACGGCGGCTTCAGCTGGGAAAGACCGACCTGGTCGACCGCCTGAAGGCGCTGGGGGGGGGGGGGGGGGGGGGGGGGGGGGGGGGGGGGGGGGGGGGGGGGGAGGGGAGAGGGGGGGAGGGGGGGGGGGGGGGGGGGGGGGGGGGGCGTGACGAAGGGTATCGCGGTGTCGTGCCGTTTTGGCCCGCACCGCCCCGCCCTAAGCCCCGAAGAAGGGAGTATCAGAATGGGATGGGTACAGCCTATGGTTCAAGGGGAGAATAAACCCTGGACTATAATCTTTACCGCCCCCACTCGGTCAAGCCTCACCCAGGGAGGAAAACGCCCTAGCACCAGAGCCAGGCGCCCCTCCCCATGGCGGGGCGGGGGCGCTATAGGCCGCCCATGGTCACCGATCCCGACAACCCATTCATCGACCGCCCGCTGCGCTCGTTCGGCCGCATCAAGTCGCGCGCGATCAAGCCGAAGCAGGCGGTGCTGTTCGACACCCTGCTGCCGACCATCGCCGTGCCCGACCCCCGAAGGCGGGCCCGCTCGATCCCACCGCCCTGATGCCCGGGGCGAAGGCCGTGTGGCTGGAGGTCGGTTTCGGCGGTGGTGAACATCTGGTCGAACAGGCCGCGCGGCACCCCGACACCCTGATGATCGGCTGTGAGCCGTTCCTCAACGGGGTGGCCTCGGCACTGCGCCATATCGACGAGCGCGGCCTGAAGAATGTCCGCCTGCATGCAGACGACGCCCGCGAGGTGCTGGACGCCCTGCCCGATACCTCACTGGACCGGGTCATGATCCTGTTCCCGGATCCCTGGCACAAGGCCCGCCACAACAAGCGCCGCCTGTTGAATGATGATACCGCGGCGGTCATTGCCCGGGTGCTGAAGCCCGGCGGCCGGGTGCGGTTCGTCACCGACTGGGCCGACTACGCCGACTGGGCCCTGGAGCGGCTGCAGCGCACTCCCGGCCTGACCGAGACCAATGTGGGCGAGGGCGACTGGCCACAGCGGGCCATGACCCCGCCGGCTGACCATGTCGTGACCCGCTATGAAGAGAAGAAGCTGGGCGACACGGCCCCCATCTTCCTGGAATTCAGCCGCGTCTGAGGTCCCGGACGACCGACACGGCGCGGGCCGCGATGACGGCCAGAACCGACTTGACGGCCGCCCCGATCAGGAAAGGCGTAAAGCCGGCCGCGAGCGCGGCGGGGAGACCCATCCGGTCCGCAAGCCAGGCGGTGCCCAAGGCCAAGATCAACAGATGCAGGCCGAACAGCCAGACCGACGCCGGGACGAACCGTTGCAAACGCCCGGTCCCGGCCAGAAGCCCGGCCAGGGCTGCGGCGACGGGGAAGGCGAACAGATAGCCGGCGGTCGGTCCCGTGAACCGGTCAAGCCCGGACGCCCCGTCGGATAGGACCGGCAACCCCGCCATCGCCATGCCGAGATAGAGCAGGACTGCGGCAGCGCCCCATCGCGGCCCCAGCACCAGCCCGGCCAACAGCACCGCCCACGTCTGCATGGTCATCGGCACCGGCACCATGGGCACGGACAGGCGCGCGCAGGCGGCGATGAGCAGGGCAAGGCCGAGCACGGCGACCAGGCGAAACAGCAGTTGGCGCGGAAGAATTATGGCTGACGCGAACCATGCGAAACCGGAAACAGCAAGCCTCGCCACCACACCTGATGGAAAACATGTTCCAACGAGCGGACAAACAGTTGCGTCGTCCGGCCCTCGCTGGGCAAGCGAGCCTTTTTCGGGCAGATCACGCTGATCTGAGCCGGGGTCAGGGCGCTCAGGATAAAAAAGGATGGGGCATGGTTCAACCTGGGACGAAAACGCCGCCATTCAGCCTCGGCGGATTCGCCGCTGCCGCCATGCTGGCTCCGGGACTGGCGCTGGTAATCTTCTACCTGGCCGTCGGCGTCACAGGCTTGGCCGGCGGACCCGACGTCATGGGCCCGCTCATCGGCAACTTTCTGGGTACGTTGGCGGTCGTGTCCATCTGGGGTTGCCTTCCCAGCCTGGTTTTCGGCGGTCTGGTCCTGGCGATGATCCGACAGATGCCGTGGCGCAGGCGACCGACGACGGTCGTGTTTGTGTGTGGAGGCGCGGTCGCCGCCGGCCTGTATGTGCTGACGGGTCTCGGAACCGCCGATCTGTCGCCGCATGTGGCGATGCTTTTCGCGCCCTGGGCCACACCCGAAGTCCGGGAGGGAACCGCGGGCTTGGACCTGTGGCTGGTGACGAGCCTGGTTCTGGCGGGTGCCGGCGCCGGTCCGATCTATGCCGCCATCGCCAAAAAGGGGCTGACAAAGCCTCCGGCCGGCGCTATACGGCCTCCCACATCGTTAGACCGGCGTCCAACGGCGTCGTTCACAGCGGCGGCCCGGGGACGGCCAGCCGCTTTTTTATTGAGTAATGCCCGCCTTGCGCGCCAAGACCCCCGAAGATCGCAAACTGCTCGAAATGATCGACCCGATCGCGGAAAGCCTCGGGCTGGAGATCGTGCGCGTGCGCCTGATGGGTGGCACCCTGCGTCGGCGACTGCAGATCATGGCCGAGCGGGCCGTCGACAACGACATCGCCGTCCAGGAATGCGCCCGTCTGAGCCGCGCCGTGTCCGAGGTGCTGGGAATGCCGCTGATCCGATCGCCGGCGAATATCTGCTGGAGGTGTCCTCGCCCGGCGTCGACCGCCCGCTGACCCGGCTCAAGGATTTCGATCTGTTCGAGGGCTTCGAGGCGCGGATCGAGACCGACCGGATGGTTGAGGGCCGCAAACGCTTCAAGGGCATCCTGGCCGGGACCGAGGGCGACACGGTCGCCATCGATCTGGACGGCGAGGATGACACCGCCCTGCTGCCGTTCGAATGGCTGCACGACGCCAAGCTGGTGCTGACCGACGCCCTGCTGAACCGCGGGGCCGCCCTGCGCGCCGCCCGCGGTGAATCCGACGAGCCGGGCGGTGGCCCGGCCGACGACCCGGACCAGCCGCCGCGCGGCGTGGCCCAGCCGAAGAAGACCTTTCACAAGATCCCCTCACCCAAGACAACCAAGACCAAAAGGGACAAAGCCTGATGGCCGTCACCGGTATCTCCGCCAACCGCCTCGAACTTCTGCAGATCGCAGACGCCGTCGCGCGTGAGAAGAACATCGACAAGGAGATCGTCGTCGAGGCGATCGAGGAGGCGATCCAGAAGGGTGCCAAGTCGCGCTACGGGGCGCATCACGACATCCGCGCCAAGATCGACATCAAGACCGGCGAAATGCTGCTGACGCGTCACGTCACCATCGTTGAGGACGACTGGCAGCCGGAAGACGAACTGGAAGAGTTCAACGACAGCGCCATGGTGCGGCTGACCGACGCGATGAAGCGCGATCCCGAGGCCGTGGTCGGCAAGGAATATGTTGAGGTCCTGCCGCCGTTCGAGTTCGGCCGGGTCCAGACCCAGATGGCCCGCCAGGTCGTGACCGGCAAGGTCCGCGAGGCCGAGCGCGCCAACCAGTACGAAGAGTTCAAGGATCGCGTCGGCGAGATCGTCAACGGCACGGTCAAGCGCGTCGAATACGGCAATACCATCGTCGATCTGGGCCGGGGCGAGGGCATCATGCGCCGCAACGACTTGATTCCGCGTGAAGTGTTCAACATCGGCGACCGCATCCGCACCTACATCTATGATGTCCGCGCCGAGGCCAAGGGCCCGCAGGTCATGCTGTCGCGCGCCCATCCGGGCTTCATGGCCAAGCTGTTCGCCCAGGAAGTGCCCGAGGTCTACGACGGCGTCATCGAAATCCGCGCCGCCGCCCGCGACGCCGGCTTGCGTGCCAAGACGGCCGTCCTGTCCAATGACTCTCGATCGATCCGGTCGGGGCCTGCGTCGGTATGCGCGGTTCGCGCGTCCAGGCCGTGGTCGCCGAACTGCAGGGCGAAAAGGTCGACATCATCCAGTGGAACCCGGACGAGCCGACATTCATCGTCAACGCCCTGGCCCCGGCCGAGGTCTCCAAAGGTCGTGCTCGACGAGGAAGCCGACCGCGTCGAGGTCGTCGTGCCCGACGAGCAGCTGTCGCTGGCCATCGGCCGTCGCGGCCAGAACGTGCGTCTCGCCTCCGAGCTGACCGGCTGGCAGATCGACATCATCACCGAGTCCCTAGGACTCCCAGCGTCGCCAGCGCGAGTTCGCCGAACGCACCCAGCTGTTCCAGGACGCGCTGGACGTGGACGATGTCATCGCCCAGTTGCTGGTCACCGAAGGCTTCGCCACGGTCGAGGACCTGGCCTTTGTGGAGGCCTATGAGATTTCCGAGATCGAAGGCTTCGACGAGGACACGGCCGAGGAGTTGCAGGCCCGCGACGCCGATTATCCGGCCAAACAGGCCGCCGTGCTGGACGCCAAACGCATCGAGCTGGGCGTCGAGGACGGCGTGCTGCAGGTTCCGGGCGTGACCCTGCCGATGGCCGTGGCCCTGGGCGAGGGTGGCGTGAAGACGGTTGAGGACCTGGCCGACCTGGCGACCGACGAGATCCGCGGCGGCTTCGACATCAAGGACGGCGAACGGGTCAAGCTTCCGGGCGTGCTGGAAAGCTTCAACCTGGGCCAGGCCGACGCCGAACTGCTGATCCTCCAGGCCCGCGTGGCCGCCGGCTGGATCGACGCTTCGGAACTGCCGCAGCCGGAACCCGAGCCGGAATACGAAGAGGGCGAAGAAGAGGCTGTTCTCGACGCCGAAGCCGTGTTCGAGACCCCGGCCGAGGCTGAAGTTGATGCCGAGGCTGAAGACGACCTCGAAACGGAGGTTCCCGCCGGGGACCCCGAAAACCCCCCGCGACGTTGATGGAAAGCCGGGCCGCTCATGGGATTGCGCGACGCAACGATCGATAGGGGGAACGCCGCGACCTGGTCACGCACCAGGTCATGGAGGAATTGCCGCCGGATTCGCTTTCGTCGCCGCCCCTGACGGCTCGGTCGCCCCCGACCTGGGGGACGGGCACACCGCCCGGCCCGCGGCCTGTGGGCGGCCGCCGATCGGGCCTCCATCGAGACTGCTGTCAGGAAAAACCTGTTCTCGGGGCGGCCAAGGCCCCGCTGAGGCCGGCCGCTGACCTGGCCGACACCGTCGAGACCCTGCTGGTCCGCCGGGTTCTGGACCAGCTGGGCCTTGCCCGGCGCGAAGGCATGCTTATCTCTGGGTTCGAGAAGTCGGCAGCGGCGATCCGGTCCGGCAAGGCAGCCTGGCTGATCGAGGCCAGCGACGGTTCACAGGACGGTCGCGGCAAGCTTCTTGGCCTCGCCCGGCACCAGCAACCGCCGCCCAAAGTCTGCGGCGCCTTCAGCGCGGACGATTTGAGTTTGGCCCTTGGGCTGGAAAATGTGATACACGCCGTCCTGCTTGTGGGCGGGGCGGGCCGATCGCTGGACCATAGAGGTCGGAGCGACTGGCGGGATTTCGACCGCTCCACCCTCGGGACTGGCTCCAGGAACGCCCTGGAACCGGGACCGAGAGCGGGTCGGACGAGACCCCTGGAATGGGTTTTGACGGGCGGGGTTCTGCTTCCTCAACGGGAGGCGGGGCCACGCGCGACTATTTGTGTTTGAACGAGACGATGGCGGGATTCTCCGCCCCGAGTAAAGCGACCGGATGAGCGACGAGATCGACAAGACCAACGACGGCAAGGACGCGGGCACTCCGGCACCGGGCGGCACGACGCCGTCCCAGACGGGCCCCCGCGCGCCGCTGAGCCTGAAGCCGCGCCCGACGGGCTCGGTCTCGACCGGCACCGTACGTCAGAGCTTCAGTCACGGCCGGACCAAGACGGTCGTGGTCGAGACCAAGCGTCGTCCCGGCGCGACGCCCGGACATTCGAGCACCTAGGGCTTTGACGTCGCCCGTCCGCGGACCGAGACCCCCGCCCCCCAGGCCCCCCGCCCGACGGCCGCCCAGCCCGCCGGCGGCAGCCTGTCGAGCGAGGAACAGGAGGCTCGCCGCCGCGCGATCGAACTGGCCACCAAGGCCCAGGCTGAACGCGCCCAGGCCGCCGCTGCTGAACAGGCCCGCCGCGACGCGGCCGCCCGGGAGCAGGCGTCCGCGACTGAAAAAGCCGCTGCCGCCGCCCAGGCTGACGCGGCCTCCGCCCGCGCCGCCGCCGAGGCTGCGCGTGCCGAGGCCGCCAAATTGGCTCCGGCCGCCAAGGCCCCGGCCCGGGCCCCCAAGGCTCCGGCCCCCGCCAAGGCCGCACCGGCCGCACCGGCTGTCGAGACTCCGGTCGCGCCGGCCCCTGCGGCTGCCGCCCCGGTTGCCGAGACACCGGCCCCGCCCGCACGTCCGACCCCGCCGGCTCGCCCCGTGGTCGATTTCCGGCAAACGCGTCCCCAAGGCCCCGACACGGGCCCCGGCCGCGGCCGCCGACCGCCCGGCCTTCGGCGGCCGCTCCGCCCGTGAAGAAGCCATGGGCGGCGGGGAACGCGCCTATTCCGACCGTCCGCAGACGGCGCGCCCGCAAGGCGCAGCCGGACGCCCGGCCGAACCGGTCCGCTATTCCGTCTTTGACGCCGCGCCCTGCGCCCGTCGCCACCCGTCCCGGAACCGCCCGTTCGGGTGCCGCCGGTCCGCGCGGTGCCAACCAGCCGCCGTCGACGCCCGAGGTCGCCCGCCCCAGTCGCGCCCCCGGTGGCGGTTTCGGTCGCCCGATCCGGCCCGAGGACGACCGTGACAAGCGTTTTTCCGATGCCGGCAAGGCTGTTTCCCGCACGCGTGGCGAGCCCAAGCGTCGCGAGGGCCGCCTGACCATCCAGGCCCTGGCCGGTGACGGTGATACCGCCGAGCGTACGCGCTCGCTGGCTTCGGTTCGCCGCGCCCGCGAACGCGAGAAGGAAAAGCGTAAGGGTGGATCCACCGACACGCCGAACCGCCCGCGTGAAGTCATCATTCCCGACATCATCACCGTTGGCGACCTGGCCAACCGGATGGCCGTGCGCGGTGTCGACATCGTCAAATTCCTGATGCGTCAGGGCCTGATGGTGAAGATCACCGACGTCATCGACACCGACACCGCCGAACTGGTGGCCGACGAGTTCGGCATGACCGTACGTCGCGTCTCGGAAAGCGACGTCGAGACCGGCTTCCTCGCGCCCGACGACGACAGCGATGCGACCACGCCGCGTGCGCCGGTCGTGGCCATCATGGGCCACGTCGACCACGGCAAGACCTCGTTGCTGGACGCCCTGCGCACCACCGACGTCGCTTCAGGCGAGGCCGGTGGCATCACCCAGCACATCGGGGCCTATCAGGTGCGTCTGCCCAACGACGCGCGCGTCACCTTCCTCGACACCCCGGGTCACGCGGCGTTCAGCGCCATGCGGGCCCGCGGGGCCCATGTCACGGACATCGTGGTGCTGGTTGTGGCCGCCGACGACGGCGTCATGCCCCAGACCATCGAGGCTATCCAGCACGCCAAGGCGGCCGGGGCTCCGATGATCGTGGCCGTCAACAAGATCGACAAGCCGGACGCCAATTCGCAGAAGGTCATCAACGAGCTGCTGCAGCACGAGGT
Source organism: Brevundimonas sp. (assembly GCA_034676465.1). Lineage (GTDB taxonomy): Bacteria > Pseudomonadota > Alphaproteobacteria > Caulobacterales > Caulobacteraceae > Brevundimonas. Next base: position 37,641 of record JAUCCG010000041.1, read on the forward strand.
CATCTCCGAGAGCCTGGGTGGTGACACCCAGATCATCGAGGTTTCGGCCAAGAACCGCACCAATCTGGACGGCCTGATCGAGGCCATCCTGGTGCAGGCCGAGATGATGGACCTGCGCGCCAATCCGGAACGTTCGGCCGAAGGCGTGGTCATCGAGTCCAAGCTCGACAAGGGTCGCGGCCCGGTCGGCACCGTCCTGGTCAAGCGCGGCACGCTGAAGCGCGGCGATATCGTCGTGGCCGGCTCCGCCTGGGGCAAGGTCCGCGCGCTGCTCAACGAGCGTGGCGAACAGCTCGACGCCGCCGGCCCCGCCATCCCGGTCGAGATCCTCGGCCTCGACGAGGCCCCCGGCCCCGGCGAACCCTTCGCCGTGGTCGAATCCGAGGCGCGTGCCCGTGAACTGACCGACTATCGTGACCGTCTGCGTCGCGAGAAGGCCACAGGCGGCATCAACCAGGTGTCGCTGGTCGACATGATGTCCAAGCTGCAGTCCAAGAAGGTCTCGGAACTGCCGGTTCTCATCAAGGCCGACGTCCAAGGCTCGGCCGAGGCCATTGTCGGTTCACTGGACAAGATGGGCAACGACGAGGTTCGCGCCCGCACCATCATGTCCGGTGCCGGCGGCATTACCGAGAGCGACGTGCAACTGGCCAAGTCAGCCGGAGCGCCCATCCTCGGCTTCAACGTCCGTGCCTCGAAACAGGCCCGGGAGCTGGCCGACCGTGAAGGCGTCGAGATCCGTTACTACGCGATCATCTACGACCTGCTGGACGACATCAAAGGCGTGCTGTCGGGCATGCTGGCCCCGCTGCAGCGCGAAACCTTCCTCGGCAACGCCGCCGTGCTGCAGGTGTTCGACATCTCCAAGACCGGCAAGATCGCCGGTTGCCGGGTGTCCGAGGGCGTGGTCCGCAAGGGAGCCAAGGTCCGGATCATCCGCGACGACGTGGTCATCCTGGAGCTGGGCACGCTCACGACGCTCAAGCGCTTCAAGGACGAGGTCAACGAGGTCCCGGCGGGCCAGGAGTGCGGTATGCATTTCCAGGGCTTCCACGACATCAAGGCCGGCGACTACATCGAGTGCTTCACCGTCGAAGAGATCCAGCGCACGCTGTAATCCGGCATATCTCCCCGTCGCCACGCGGCGGGGAGACCCCGCCGACTTCCGCCGCAACCGGACCGGATGATGATGTCATGCGTCCCCTGCTGATCCTTGCCCTGCTGCTGACAGTGCCGGCCGGCCCCGCCGCTGCCGGTGAAACCCGCTATCTGGCCTATGACGCCGCCGATCGCGTGACCCAGGCCCTGACCCGGGGTGTGACCCTCGAGGTTGAGCGCAGCCTGTTCGGCTCCATCAGCGTGCGTCGCGTGATCTCCACCTCCCAGCGCGGCTCGGCCGAGATCCGGCGCGGCGGGCCTGACCGCGTGCTTCAGGCCCTGCCGGAGGGCGTCTCCGCGCCGAACATCTACAGCATCGCCCCGGAAGGCGACGGCCGCGGCCTCAGCCGGGCCCTGTGCCCCGGGGCCGACGAGACCTGGCTGGCGGTCGGACGCGTGCGGCTGGCCCGGCCGCTCGAAATGCACGCCATCGGCCGCTGGTCCGACGGCACTCTGCGGCACTGCGTGCGGCTGGCCTACAACTGGCGCGGTGAGTGGTCCATGCCGCCGGCGGGTCCCAGCCTTGACGAGCCCACCCCCCTGCCGACCAACCGCTAGACGATCCGGACGACCAAATTGGACAGGGCGGCCCGGCGGGACTAGACCCCGCCCCTTCGCTTTTCCGCCCGGGTCCGATCCCCGGCAAGCGTGGAGGACACCACCATGAGTAACCGCAAGCCCAAGGGCGCCAAGCCCGCCGCCAAGGCCGGCACCGTCAGCCAGCGCCAGCTGCGCGCCTCGGAAATGATCCGCCACGCCCTCGTTGAGGTGATGCGCGAGAACGAGATCCGCGACCCGGCCCTGACCGGCGTCTCGATCACCGTCACCGAGGTGCGGCTGTCACCCGACCTGAAACACGCCACCTGTTTCGTCGAGCCGCTGGGGGCCGGCATCGAGACCGACCCCGTCGCCGGTCAGGTCGACGAGATCGTCAAGGCGCTCAACGTCCACGCCAAATTCCTGCGCGGAGCCCTGGGTCGGCATATCGAGATGCGTTTCACCCCCGACCTGCGCTTCCGTCACGACGTCAGCTTTGCCGCCGCCGAACGGCTGAACCGCATCCTCGACAACCCGCGCGTCCAGGCCGACGTCTTCCGCGTGCCGGTGGACGACGACGGCCCTCAAGCAGCGCAAGGCGCGGTAGGGCCCGGGGAGGACGGCCCTCAAGCAGCGCGCAGCGCGGTAGGGCCAAAGGCAGACTCCTGATGGGTCGCCAGAAGAAGGGCGATCCGGTCCACGGCTGGGTCTGTCTCGACAAGCCGTTCGGGATGGGCTCGACCGAGGCGGTCACCCGGGTGCGCCGCCTGTTCAACGCCCAGAAGGCGGGTCACGCAGGCACCCTCGACCCGCTGGCCAGCGGCATCCTGCCGATTGCGCTGGGCGAGGCGACCAAGACCGTGTCCCGAATGATGGAGGCGCAGAAGGCCTATCGCTTCACCATCAACTGGGGCGTCTCGACCGACAGCCTCGATCGTGAGGGCGAGATCATCGGCCGATCGGATGTGCGGCCGGCGCTCGAGGCCGTGCGCGCCGCCCTGCCGACCTTCGTCGGCGAGATCGACCAGACACCGCCACGCTTCTCGGCCATCAAGGTCGACGGCCAGCGCGCCTATGATCTGGCCCGCGACGGAGCCGAGTTCGAACTGGCCAGCCGCCGCGTCACCATCCATGAGGCGGCCGTCAGCGCCGCGCCCGATCCGGACCATGTCGAGATCACCATCCGCACCGGCAAGGGGGTCTATGTCCGCTCGCTGGCACGCGATCTGGCCCTGATGCTGGGGGCCGAGGGGCATGTTTCGGCCCTGCGTCGCGAGCGGGTCGGGCCGTTCTCGACCGATAATGCCGTGACACTGGATATTCTCGCCGATCTGGTGCATAGGGACGCCGCCTTGGAAGGTCTTCTTCCCGTGGCGACCGCCCTGGACGACATCCCGGAGCTGGCCGTTACGGATCAAGATGCCTTCTCGCTTCGGCAGGGACGGCCGATCGTACTGCTCCCCAGACAGGTCGAAACGCTCAAGAGCCGCCTTCGGGAGGGCTCAAGAACCGTTTCCGCCTTTCAGGGTCAGACGCTCGTGGCGCTCTGCGAGATGCGGGCCGGTCGGCTTGAACCCGACCGCGTCTTCAACCTCTAGCCTGCCCGCCCGCCCCAAGTAGCGCGACGCGCGACAGGCCCATCAAGGAGCCACCCGATGTCGATTACTGCTGAACGCAAGGGCGAAGTTATCGCCGAGAACGCCCGCTCGTCGGGTGATACCGGCTCCGCCGAAGTCCAGGTCGCGATCCTCACCGAGCGCATCGCCAACCTGACCGAGCACTTCAAGACCCACAAGAAGGACAACCACTCGCGCCGCGGCCTGCTCAAGATGGTCTCGCAGCGTCGTCGCCTTCTTGACCACCTGACCAAGGTCGATCGCGAGCGTTACACTGCGCTGATCGGCAAGCTGAACCTGCGCCGCTAGGCCCCGGTTCTCCGCGGAAACATTTCTCGAGGCGCGCGACGGTCACGTCCGCGCCTCGTTCCGCTCCTGAGCCCACCCTGCGCGCCGCAGGTTCTTTTGGCGCATGACGCGAGGGCCAGACCGGTCCTCTTTTACTCCCGGGTCTTCCGCGATGGCGCGGCGACCTCCGGATCGAAGGACTGAACGCCCGACGCTCCACCCGATTATGGGACCCCGCGCGGAATCCGCCCGCGGGACGACGAAAGACAAAACATGTTCGACATCAAACGCAAGACGATCGACTGGGCCGGACGCCCGCTGACGCTGGAGACGGGCCGTATTGCCCGCCAGGCCGACGGCGCTGTTCTGGCCACCTACGGCGAGACCGTCGTGCTCGCCACGGTCGTCTACGGCCGCGCGCCCAAGCCCGGCCTCGACTTCTTCCCCCTGACCGTCAACTACCAGGAAAAGACCTTTGCCGCCGGCAAGATCCCGGGTGGCTATTTCAAGCGTGAAGGTCGCCCGACCGAGAAGGAGACCCTGGTCTCCCGCCTGATCGACCGTCCGATCCGCCCGCTGTTCGTCAAGGGCTTCAAGAACGAGACCCAGGTCGTCATCACCGTGCTGCAGCACGACATGGAAAATGACCCGGACGTGCTGGGCATGATCGCCGCCTCGGCCGCCCTGACCATTTCGGGCGTCCCGTTCATGGGCCCGATCGGTGCCGCCCGCGTCGGCTATATCGACGGCGAGTACGTCCTCAACCCGACCCTCGACCAGCTTCCGGACAGCCAGCTCGACCTCGTCGTCGCCGGCACCCAGGACGCCCTGATGATGGTTGAGTTCGAAGCCAAGGAGTTGTCGGAAGACATCATGCTCAACGCCCTGATGTTCGCGCATCGCGGCATGCAGCCGGTGATCGACGCGATCATCGACCTGGCCGAGCACGCCGCCAAGGAGCCGTTCGACTTCCAGGCCGACGACGTCTCCACCATCGTCACCGACATCAAGAAGCTGGTCGGCGACGACATCAAGGCCGCCTATACCCACGTCGCCAAACACGCCCGCCACGAAGCGGTCGGCGCGGCCAAGAAGAAGGCCTCCGCCGCCCTGGTGAAGACTGACGAGAACCCCGACGGCGTCGACGCCTCGCGGTTCGGCGTGGCCTTCAAGGAATGCGAAGCCAACGTCCTGCGTCGCGACATCATCGACAACAGCCACCGTGTCGACGGCCGTGCCCTCGACAAGGTGCGTTCGATCGTCTCGGAAGTCGGCGTCTTCCCGCGCACCCACGGTTCGGCCCTGTTCACCCGCGGTGAGACCCAGGCCATCGTGGTCGCCACCCTGGGCACCGGTGAGGATGAGCAATACGTCGACGCCCTGGCCGGGACCTACAAGGAGAAGTTTCCTGCTGCACTACAACTTCCCTCCCTATTCGGGTCGGTGAGACCGGTCGGATGGGCGGCGCGGGTCGTCGGGAAATCGGTCACGGCAAGCTGGCCTGGCGGGCCATTCGTCCGATGCTGCCGTCGTCGGAAGACTTCCCCTACACCATCCGTCTGGTGTCCGAGATCACCGAGTCCAACGGCTCGTCCTCGATGGCCACCGTCTGCGGGGCCTCGCTGGCCCTGATGGATGCCGGCGTGCCGCTGGTGCGTCCGGTCTCCGGCATCGCCATGGGCCTGATCCTCGAGCCCTCGGGCGAGTTCGCCATCCTGTCCGACATCCTGGGTGACGAAGACCACCTCGGCGACATGGACTTCAAGGTGGCCGGTACCCGCGAGGGCATCACCAGCCTGCAGATGGACATCAAGGTCGCCGGCATCACCGAAGAGATCATGCGCAAGGCGATCGCCCAGGCCTCGGCCGGCCGTCTGCACATCCTCGACGAGATGGACAAGGCCATCGACGGCGCCCGCACCGAACTCGGTGAGTACGCGCCCAAGATCGAATCCATCAAGGTTCCGACCGACAAGATCCGCGACATCATCGGCACCGGCGGCAAGATCATCCGCGAGATCGTCGAAAAGACCGGTGCCAAGGTCAACATCGAGGACGACGGCACCGTCAAGATCGCCGCCTCGGACCAGGAAAAGATCGACGCCGCCAAGGCCTGGATCTCCTCGATCGTGTCCGAGCCCGAGCCGGGCACCATCTATTCCGGCAAGGTTGTGAAGGTCGTCGACTTCGGGGCCTTCGTGAACTTCTTCGGGGCCAAGGACGGCCTGGCCCACGTGTCCCAGATTGCTCTGGAACGCGTCGCCAACCCGGCTGACGTCCTGTCCGAAGGTCAGGACGTCAAGGTGAAATTCCTCGGCTTCGACGATCGCGGCAAGACCAAGCTATCGATGAAGGTCGTTGACCAGACCACCGGTGAGGACCTGACCGACAAGATCAACGCCGACCGCGCCGAACGTGGCGAACCGGCGCTGACCGAGGATACCGGCGGCGGTGGCCGCAAGCGTGAAGGCAATGGCGGCGGTGATCGCGGTCGCAGCCGTCCGCGTCGCGACTCAGATTCTGCCGGACCGTTTCCGGTCTGAATTTGCACGAAGGCCCCGCCGGTGACGGCGGGGCCTTTTTCATGCGCGACGAGGCCTCAATCACGAGTGGGCGGATCCGGCTCGACTGGCACAGGGCCATTCCACCACGAGGCGAAGCCCAGGGTGAGCAGGGTCGCTGCGGCGACCACCATCATGGCCATTGTGTTGGCTACGGCCAGCGGCGCGAAGGCCCACAGGCCCGCATGGGCCAGACCGGCCAGGGTCAAGGACCAGCCGCTGACCGCAGCGCCCGCTGTTCACGAATGTCGGCCTGGTCTCCGCGCCAGCGCCGGATCTGTTTGGGCATCCGGTTGGCGAAGGCGGCCAGGATCAGACCGATGGCCACCGGACGTCGCGCCGGGCGGTGTCGCCATCGATGAGGCCGTTGCCCTAGGCCATGCAGGCCCGCGGCCAGCGCCAGCAGCAATCCCGCAAGGATCAGGGCGGGTAGACAGGGTCTCTGAAGGTCATGGGACAGGTCCTTTGAGGGGGTTCACGGGCGGGGGGGCCGTATCCGCGTCGGCCGGGGTCGGTCACCGCCCCGGCTCCGATGCCGAGTGTTTGGGAAAAACCGAGCAGGGCCTCTTCCAGCACCGAGAAATCGCAGCTGGTAGGCGATGGTGGTGTCCTGTCTTGCGACTGTCGACGAGGTGAGCCCCGCGCAGGACGGCGAAACGCGCCACATGGTCGGCTTCGACACCGGGAAATGGTCCCACAGCGCCCCGGCCGTCATGGGCTGTGCCCGCAACAGCTCCAGACCCGAAGCATATGCAACCAACCAAGTACAGGGAACATA
>JAUCCG010000042.1:0-77733 GCA_034676465.1 Brevundimonas sp.
GACTGAACTGTGGGGGCCCAACTGTTTCCTGGCGGCCTCCCATATCGGCCACCTTCTGTATCTGACGGGGCCGGGTGGTCACGATCCGCAGCCGCTGACCCTGACAGGGGCGCTCGGGCCGATTACCGATCTCGTCAACGCCGAATATGATCCGGCCACCCGAACGCTCAGCCAATATGTCTGGACAGGCGGTACGGGCAGCGCGGGCCGGATCCAGCACTGGGTCTGGACCGGGGCCACCTTCGCCCTGCAGTCGGAACGCGCCACCAGCGACCTCTGGAATATTCCTCATCACCTGTGGCCGACGCAGTGGCGAAGTCGATGATCAGGCCCCGGTGCCGTCAGGCGCGCTGAGCCGGGTGGGCGGGACCCCGGGGGAGCGGCCCCGCCCGATCCGAAGACGCGCTTATCTCTCGACGAGACGACGCTGCATGCGAATGCGATCTTCGGCATTCTGGTGGAGCCAGCGCAGTACGGCTGACATCCACGACCAGTTGGTGTCCTTATGAGTGCGATGCATTTCTTCCATGTCAGCCTCCTTGCTGGCGTTGCTTCGATATCCGCCATATGGGGTTGAGGCGATGTGCCGACAAACCAGAAGTTGGCACGCCAACATAAGGCCACCTTATGTCTGACCCTCTCGCCGGCATTCCACTGGCATCCATCCGTGTGTTCGAGGCGGCGGCACGACTGCTCAGCTTCACCCGCGCCGCCGAAGAGCTGGGCATGACCCAGGCGGCCGTCAGCTGGCAGATCAAGTCGCTGGAAACCCGACTGGGCCAGAGCCTGTTCGTCGCCTGCCGCGCGAGGTCGCCCTGACGGACGCGGGCGAGCGTCTGTCACGGGGAGCGACGGAGGCGATGATCCTGCTACGTCGGGCCGTGAGCGACCTGACAGAGGCGGACGAAGGGGTTCTGTCGATCACCACCCTGGCGACGATAGCGACCCAGTGGCTGGCCCCCCGACTGGGCCGGTTCCAGCTGAACAATCCCGGGCTGGCCGTCCGGCTGGACACAGCTCCGCAGCTGGTCGATCTCACCCGGGAGGGTTTCGACGTGGCCTTGCGAACCGGATCCGGTGAATGGCCCGGGCTGGAGAGCGTCCGGCTGTTGCCTGCCACCTTCACCCCGGTGTGCACCCCGGCCATGGCAGAACGGCTGGCGCTGAAAACGCCGTCCGACCTGCTGACCGCGCCGCGCATCGGACTGGAAAGCGAATGGTCCGCATGGTTCACCGCCGCCGGTGTCGAGGCACCGACCCGGGCGGCACTGACGCTGTCGGCCGATCATCAGGCCCTCGAAGTCGCGGCCGCCATGGGGGACCAGGGCGTGGCCCTGGCGTCACCCATTCTGTTCGGACGCGAGATCGACGCCGGACTGCTGGTTCGTCTGTTCGCCCAGACCGTGCCGCTCACGGCCGGCTACTGGCTATGCTGGCCCATCGACCGGCGACGCTCACCCAAGATCGTGCGCTTCAAGGAGTGGCTGGTCGCCGAGTCGCACAACGACCCGGCGATCGCGCGTGAGGCCGCGACCTCAGACCTGCTGTGAGGCCACCCACTCCCCGACCACCGTCTTCAGCACCTCCAGCGGCATGCCGCCCGAGGCCAGGGCCGTGTCGTGGAAGCTCCGGATGTCGAACCGGTCGCCCAGCTGCGCCCTGGCCTCCTCGCGCAGCCGCACCCATTCGGTGTGACCGACCTTGTAGCTCGAGGCCTGACCCGGCCAGACGCAATAGCGTTCGACCTCGGTGGTGACCGTCGTTTCCTTGTCGCCCAGGGTATCGACCATATACCGGATCGCCTGTTCCCGGCTCCAGCGGTTGTGATGCAGGCCCAAGTCCACGACCAGGCGTGTGGCCCGGAACAGCAGGCTCTGCAGATAGCCGAGCCGGCCCCACGGGTCGTTGGCATAGACGCCCATCTCGTCGGCCAGCTGTTCCGAATACAGGGCCCAGCCTTCTGAATAGGCGGAAAAGCCGATCAAATTGCGGATCGTCGGGATGCCGGCGGCCTCGGTCGACAGGGTGATTTGCAGATGGTGACCCGGAATCGCCTCGTGATAGGTCAGGGTCGGCAGGGTCCATTTCGGCCATTCAGCCGTGTCGCGCAGATTGATATAATAGGCCCCGGGGCGCGAACCATCCAGGCTCGGGCCCTGATAGTAACCCCCCGGCGCACCGGCCTCGATCGCCGGCGGCACGCGGCGGATATCGACCGAGGCCTTGGGCAGGATGCCGAAATACTCGGGCAAACGGGCCTGCATGGCGGCAGTCTGCACGTTCAGCTCGTCCAGCAGCTGCTGTTTGCCGGCATCGGTGTTCGGATAGATGAAGCGGGGATCCTTCATCATGGCGGCCATGCGTGCGCCCACCGTACCCTCGGTCATGCCCTCGGCCTTCAGAATGGCGTCGGCGGCGGCAGTGATCTCGGCCACCTGGGTCAGGCCCAGCTGATGGACCTCGGCCCCGGTCAGCCGGGTCGTGGTGTAGTTGCGGATTCCGTATTCGTAATAGCCCTCGGCATGCGGCAGGGCCCAGACGCCGGCGTCGTGGCGCGCGGTCGGGCGCGCCTGTTCGAACAGGGCCAACTGACGCCGCAGGGCCGGATAGACCTTGTCGGAAACGATGGTGGTGGCGCGGGCGGCCCAGTCGCCCTCAAGACCGGCCTCGCCGGCGCGGCGGGTCAACGAGGTCACCAGACCCGAGTCCGCCGGCGCGGGCTCCAGCCCGGCGTTCATCTGCGTCAGGGTCCGGTCGATGACGAAGTCCGGCGGCACGATCCCCCTGGCGAAGTCTTCGGTGACCAGGGCGGTCTCCTGGTCCAGCAGGTCGCCGAACGCGTCGAGACGCGACAGATAGGCCTCCGCGTCCGCCGTGGTCTCGATCCCGTGAATGGTGTCGAGGAAATCCGGGATGTCACGATAGGAGCCGCCCAGCTGGCTGATCCGGTAGGGATTGGGCGAACCGGTATTGCCGAACCGGTAGTGGTCGAGGCCGATGTTGGTGGTCACCCCATCATAAAGGACCGTGGCCAGATTGACGGCATCCATCCCGGCCAGTTTGGACGCATCCACGGCCTTGAGCTTGTCCGTGAACTCACGACTGAAGGCCTCCCGCTCGGCGAGATCGGTCGGCGTCAGCATGTCCAGCCGCGCCTTGGCGGCGGCGTCGGGGCCCTTGTCGAGGCCCATATAGCTGGCGGCCATCGCCGACTTGGCCAGAATGATCGCAAACATCTCGTCGAGGATGCCGTTCAGCTTGGCGGCTTCTGCAGGATCGGACCCCGGGGCGGCGACCCGGGCCAGGGCGGTGCCGGCCGGCCCCGCCAGGGCCACCCCGGCAACAGCGGAAAGAAGCAGGCGGCGACGATCGATCATGGCACAGGTCTCCGAAAAAGTGTGACGCAACAAAGGCGCTGACAGCCGACGCCGCAAGTGAAACATCGGCAATGTCCGGCCGCCGGCACGAATTCCAACGACCTATTCGCCGCGTAATTCCTGCTTCACCCGTTCGGCCAGGATCTTGATATCCAGAGGCTTGGGCAGGAAGGACACCCCCCGCCTCGTCCTGCAACAGGTCCGAGAAATCACTTTCGGCATAGCCCGAGATGAACATCACCGGCACGTCTCCCAGATAGGGCCGCGCCTTCTTCAGCAGGCTGGGTCCATCGAGGCCCGGCATGATCACGTCGGAGATCATCATGTCGATCTTGCCCGCCCATTCCTCGGCCAGCTCGAGAGCCTCCTCGCCGTCGGCGGCCTCGATCACTTCGTAACCACGCTGGCGCAGCAGCTTGGCGGCGATACCGCGCACGGCGGCCTCGTCCTCGACGAACAGGATACGCCCGGCCCCGGACAGGTCACGTGGCGTCTTGATCTTGACCTCGACCGGCGCGACCTCGGCCAGTTCGGCCTCGGCGGCGGCGGGCAGGAAGATGCGGAAGGCCGCCCCCGCCCCCTCCAGGTTGACGACATTGATATGGCCGCCGGCCTGTTCGACGATGCCGTAGACAGTCGCCAGCCCCATGCCGGTGCCTTCATTGACCGCCTTGGTGGTGAAGAAGGGCTCGAAAATCTTGTCCAGGATCTCGACCGGCACACCCGAGCCGGTGTCCGAAACCTCGATCAGCGCCAGTTCCTCGACCGCGACGTCGTGCCAGCCCATGGCCCGGGCCTCGTCACCGGTCAGACGCCGCGTGCGGATGGTCACCACTCCGGCCCCGGGCTCGACCACGCCGCGCATGGCGTCGCGGGCGTTGACGGCCAGGTTCATCACCGCCGTCTCCAGCTGGCTCTTGTCGGCCAGCACGATCGGCAGGTCACGTCCGTAGTCGGTCTCCAGCCGCACATCCTCGCGCAGCAGGCGACGCAGCAGCACGGCGAACTCCCCGACCAGCTCACCCAGGTCCAGCCGCTCGCGCCGCACCGTCGACTTGCGCGAGAAGGCCAGCAGCTTGCGCACCAGGTCGGCGGCCCGGATCGCCGTCTGACGGATCTCGTTCAGCCCTTCATAGGACGGGTCCCCGACCGGATGTCGTTCCAGCAGCCCCGACAGCTGCAGCTGGATGGCGGTCAGCAGATTGTTGAAATCATGGGCCACACCGCCGGCCAGCTGGCCCACGGCCTGCATCTTCTGCGCCTGACTGAGCTGCAGCTCCATCGACTTCTGGGCCGAGACATCGAACAGCCAGACGCGTCGCCGGTCGCCCTCCGGCGCGACATACAGGTGCAGCATCCGGTCCGGGTGCGCCCGCGCCACCAGTTCGATCGGCCCGCTGGACCCGGCCGCCAGCTTGGTGCGCGCCTCGATCATCCCGTTGGGTTCGAACAGATGGCCGAAGGCCGCGTCCCTGGCCGAGGCCGGGCCGGTCAGCACGGCCAGGGCCGCATTGGGCTCCTCGACCCGGCCTGAAAAAATATCCTCGTGAGCGATCACGGCCGAGCCGAACGGCGCACCGGCGGCCATCGCCCGGCCCTCGACGGGGCTCGCGCCGCTGCCGACCTGCATCACCGGGGCATCGCCCAGTCCCAGCACCGCCTCCGGAGCGGCGCGGACCAGAAAACGCCCGTCGCCGGCATGGCTGATCAGGACCTCGAGCTCACGTTCACCGATGGTGACGATGGCCCGGGCCTGCTCACCTTCGCGAGCCTGGGCGAACGCCATATAAAGGGCCGAGACCGAGCGTCCCCTGGGCAGGGCGACCATGGCCCCGTTCTCCTCGGCCCAGGCTCCGTTGAAGGCCAGCACCTGACCGCTGGTCCAGACCAGGGCCGCCGGTTCACCCAGCGCGTCCAGCATCTCGACCCAGACGTCACCGGTCGGCTTGCGCACTTCACTGCGGCCGAAGGCGAACAGGCCGGTCAGGGCGACGGCGACCGCGGTGAAAATCAGGATCAGTCCGGGCGCGCTGTACGGATTGCTCCGGAAGGCGGGATAGGCCAGGGCCCCGACCGCCAGAACAAAGCCCACGGACATCACGATCAGCAGGGGATCGAACGGGGGGCGGGTCTGAGCCTGCCAACTCTTGGTCTGCATGGGGCCTCGCGGAGCCGATTCGCTGGCGGCAGCATACGCCTTTTCCATCCTATCGCTTCTTCCGCCCCTGCATGACGAAGCCGATGACCCGCGCGGCCGCCTCGAAATGTTCACGCGGAATCGTGTCGTCGACCTCGACGGCCGCATACAGCGCCCGCGCCAGCGGCACGTTCTCGACGATCGGCACCTTGTGTTCCCGGGCCACCTCGCGGATGCGCAGCGCCAGGGCGTCAACGCCCTTGGCGACACAGATCGGCGCACCGTCGCCCTTGTCGGGCTCGTAGCGCAGGGCCACGGAATAGTGGGTCGGGTTGGTGACGATCACCGTGGCCGTCGGCACCGCCTGCATCATCCGCTGGCAACTCTTCTGGGCCCGGATCTGCTTCAACTTGGCCTTCACATGAGGGTCGCCCTCGGCCTGTTTGTAGTCTTCCTTGGTTTCTTCCTTGGTCATCCGCATCCGCTTGGCGAAGCGGTAGCGCTGCCACAGGTAGTCGGCCCCGGCGGTGAAGGCGAGAAAGGTCAGGGCCGCCGCCAGCAGGGCGATCACCAGGTCCCGCGCCGCCGGCAGAATGGCCGCCGGGCTCAGGGCCGCCATGGCCCCGAAGTCGTAAAAATGGGACTTCAGCACCAGCCAGCAGATGATCCCGATCGCCAGCAGCTTGAAGAAGGTCTTCACGAACTGCATCAGGCCGTCTGGCCCGAAGATGCGTTTGAAGCCGGCGATCGGGCTCACCTTGTCCAGCTTCGGCTTCATCTTCTCGGCGCTGAAGACCAGACCTGACTGCGCCAGGTTGCCGCCGGCTCCGCCCAGCATCGTGGCCAGCATTACGGCCCCCAGGAACGGGGCCGCAGCCAGGACCGCACGATAGCCGATCTCGGCGCCGCCCCCGGCGTTCAGCGCCCCCATCAGCGCGTGCGGCCGGGCGATGAACGGCAACAGGTCCTCGGCCAGCCGGCTGGCGAACCAGCCACCGCTGATAAAGATCACCGCCGTCGCCCCCATCAGGCTCAGGGTCGCGGCGACGTCGGGGGATTTGGCAAAATCCCCCTTTTTTCGCGCATCCGCGAGTTTTCGCGGTGTCGCCTCTTCTGTTTTGGATTCGGGATCGGGCGCGTCAGCCACCGGCCGTCCCCGCGAAAATGCCCGCCAGGGCGCGATAGCGGTCGATGAAGACCGTTCCGATCACCCCCAGCGACAGGGCGAAAATGGACAGCCCCAGGATCACGCTGAGCGGCGAGGCGACGAAGAAGATCTGGAAGGCGGGCATCACCCGCGCCACCAGACCCGACGCCATGTTAAACACCAGGGCAAACACGATCACCGGAGCCGCCAGCTGTATCCCGAGGGCGAAACTGTCGGCGATCGTGCGGATGGCCAGGGTCACGAAATCCGTCACCATCAAGGGCTGGGCCGGCGCGATCAGTTCGTACGACCCCACCAGGCCGGCAATAAACAGATGGTGGGTGTTGGTGGCGAAGATCAGGGTGATACCCAGCAACATCAGAAAGGCCCCGAGCGTCGAGCCCTGCTGCGCCTGCATCGGATTGGCGGTCTGGGCGAAGCTCAGCGTCGTCTGCATCGACACCACCTCACCCGCCGTCGACAATGCCGTCATGAAGGCCCGCAACAGGGCACCGATCATCAGTCCGGTGATGACCTCACGCAGTATCCAGCCGACGGTGCTGCCGATGGTGGCCGGCAGGCCCGGCAGGGCCCCGCCGACAATCGGCCAGACCACCAGCGACACGGACAGGGCCAGGGCCAGGCGGATACGCGGCGGCACATAGGTCTCGCCGACGCCGGGGATCATCATCAGGATCGCGCCGATGCGCGCGAAAATCAGACCGCCGGCCCAGACCTGATCGGCGGTGGCATAAGGTTCCACCTCGCGCTCACATCCCGGCGATGCGCGCGGCGATGGTCCGCATAAATCCGCCCAGCAGCGACCCCATGACCGGCAGGAACAGCAGCAGGGAAACGAAGATCGCCATGATCTTGGGCGCGTAGACCAGGGTCTGTTCCTGAATCTGGGTCAGGGCCTGGAACAGGCCGATGCTGACACCGACGACCAGGGCCACCAGCAGCATGGGGCCGCACAGCTGGATGGTCAGCCAGAGGGCATCACGCCCGACATCCAGAACTTCCGCGCCGCTCATTCTCAGCTCCAACGATACTGGGCAGAAAATGCCGGGACCATGGTTAATGCGGAGTTAGGAAACCGCTCCCGGGGTGTCGATTTCCCGGCCGGCCTCGGGCGCACGCCCTCCAGCGCAAAATCCGCTGCACGCCGTCGACACCGGTGATATGGCTCCAACCCATGAGTTCGCTGGCCACCGAGGACATTCACCGCCGCGCCGTCGCAGGTGACGGCGACGCGCAGTTCGCCCTGTCACGCATCTTCGACCGCGAGGGCCGCCATGAGATCGCCGTCTCCTGGCTGGATCGGGCCGCCCGCCAGGGGCACGTCCCGTCGATGACCTGGCTGGGGACGCGCCTGCTGGTCGGCCGCGCCGCGCCGGTCCAGCCGAACGAGGGCGCGGTGCTGCTGGCCCGTGCCGCCGAACTCGGCCATGCCGAGGCCGCCGCCCGGGTTGCCGTGCTCGCCGCCGTCGGCGTTGGTCGCCCGCAGAGCTGGGAGACCGCGCTCGACTGGCTGCAGACGGCCGCCGAACAGGGCGACGTCGCCGCCCGTGCCCAGCTGGTGTTGCTGACAGACGATGACGGCGTCGCCGCAGCCGCAAAGCGGTCCGATCCCGAGCCTGCCCTGTGGGCCCGGGCGCGCCAGGCGGTCAACCTCACGACCTGGCTCACGCCTCCGGTCGCCCGTACAATCTCGGAATCGCCGCGCATCCAGGTCTTCGAGCGCTTCACCACCCCGGCCGTCTGTGCGTGGATGATCGAACGCGTCAGCGCGCGCCTGGTCCCCGCCCGGGTCTATGACGCCGACAAGGGCGGCCGTCGCCCGGACGGCATGCGCACCAGCAGCGGGGCGGGTTTCAGCCTGCTGGACACCGATCTGGTCCTGGCCCTGGTGCGCGCCCGCATGGCCGCGGCCGATCCGGGTCTCGACACCGGGACCTTCGAACCCTGCAACATCCTGCGCTACGACATTGGCCAGCGCTACGAGCCCCATTTCGACTTCCTCAATCCCGAAGCTCCGGCCCTGGCGGAGTCCCTGGCCCAGCAGGGTCAGCGGCAGGCCACCTTCCTGACCTATCTCAACGAAGACTATACAGGCGGCGAGACCGCCTTTCCCGAGCTGGACTGGCGCTTCGGCGGCAAGACCGGGGACGCCCTTCTGTTCTTCAATGTCGAACCGGACGGACGGGTCGACCCCCGCACCCTGCACGCCGGCCTGCCGCCGACCACCGGCGAAAAATGGCTGCTCTCGCAGTGGATTCGTGACCGGCCACAACCGATCGTCTGAACGTCAGCGCTCCCCTTTCGTCGCATCCCGCACTATGGCTGATCGCATGACCAACTCTCTGATCGAAACCGCCATTCCCCAGTCCGAGGCCGAGGCCGCCGTCCGCACGCTGATCCGCTGGGCGGGTGATGACCCTGATCGCGAAGGCCTGCTCGACACGCCCGCCCGCGTCGCGCGCAGCTACCGCGAACTGTTCTCCGGCTATGAGGTCGAGCCACGCGAATATCTGGAACGCATCTTCGAGGAGGTCGGCGGCTACGATCAACTGGTCGTGCTCAAGGACATCCGCTTCGTCAGCTTCTGCGAACACCACATGCTGCCGGTCGTCGGCGTAGCCCACGTCGGCTATCTGCCGACCGACCGCGTCGTCGGCATCTCCAAACTGGCCCGGGTGGTGCGCGGCTATGCCAAGCGGCTGCAGATCCAGGAAAAGATGACGGCCCAGATCGCCGACGCCATCCAGGAGGTCCTGCAACCCGCCGGCGTCGGTGTGGTGATCGAGGCCGAGCACAGCTGCATGACCCTGCGCGGCGTCGACGTCCCGGGGGCGACCCTGACCACCAGCACCCTGCTCGGCGTCGTCCGCGACGACCCCCGCACCCGCGAGGAATTCCTGCGGCTGGTGCGCGGCTAGCGGGCGCATAACAATGGTCCGACCCTTGCTCCGACAGGTCTGAACACCGGTCGGGAGGGCCGGAATCATGACCTGGACCGCCATTTCGACCCAAAAGGAGACACCGCCCATCGTGCGCGGTGGCTGGCTCGACGCCCTGCGTTTCATTGTGGCCTCGCTGATCATCCTGCACCACTTCCAGGGCGCGGGGCCGGTGGTTCTGGCCGAAGGGGTGCATCCGGTGTTCGAGCGGGGCGGTTTCCTGCTGACCAACTTCTTCCTGATCGACAGCGGCTATGTGCTGATGCGGGTCTATGCCGCGTCAGTTTCGAGCGGTCGGCTGTCGGCGGGCGACTTCTTCCTCAAGCGCTATCTGCGCGTCGTGCCGGCGCATCTGATCATGGGTATCAGCCTCGTGGCGCTGGTGCTGGGCGGCGGCCTGCTGGGCGTGGCCCCGCGATCGCCGGAGTGGTTCCGCTGGGACCAGTTGTGGGCGCAGCTGAGCCTGACCCAGGCCTATGGCGTGCCCGGTGGCTACGGCTGGAACGCGCCGAGCTGGTCGATCTCGGCCCTGATCGGCTGCTACCTCGCCTTCCCGTGGATACTCAAGGGTCTGATGCGGCTGAAGCCGTGGACGGTGCTGGCGCTGGGGATCGGCGGCTATCTGGTCGTCAACCAGCTGAGCTGGAACCTGCTGGGCTATCCGGTCTACCAGATGCCGATGGGTTTCGGTTTCGTCCGCGTCCTGCCCCTGTTCGTGCTGGGCATGGCCCTGGCCTGGTTCGCCCAGAAGGTCTGGATCAGCCCGAAACTGGCCGGATGGGCCGGCATCGGCGCCGCGCTGGCGCTGGCCGTCGTGCAGTATTTCGACAAGCACGCGCTGGTCTCGCTGACCTGTATCTCGGTCATCATCCTGGCGGCGGGCGCGACGCCGACGCCACGTCCGTCGAAATGGGTCGAGAAGGCCGCCCAGGTGTCATTTTCGATGTTCATCACCAATGAGGTGGTGCGCATCGCCTGGTTCGGCGTGGCCAATGTCGCCATCGCGCGCTTCGCCCTGCCGGTCGGGGCGCAGTGGGCGCTGTGGGTCGGCGGCGTGGTCGCGGCCTTCGCCTTCGCCTTCGCCTTCCACTTCCTGCTCGACAACCCGCTGCAGAACCACATCCGCGCCTGGCTCAAGGGCCGCGGCCTGCGCCCGTCCGGAATCACCCAACCGGTGGTGTCGCTGGAAGGCTAGACGCTTCCCGCTTCAGGTCGAACCGACCTGAACCCAAAAAGCATTGAGTTTCAAACCGGAACGATACCGTCAGATCGGCATCCGCATGATTTCCTGGTAGGCCTGAATCACCTGGTCGCGGACGGCCATGACCGTCTCCAGCGAGGCTTCGGCCGAGGTCACGGCGGTGACCACGTCGATCAGACTGCCCTGGCCCTGCACCGAACTGGCCATCTGTGTCTCGGCGGCCCGGGTCGACTGGGTCAGGTCGCCCATCACATTCTGCAGCAGGTCGGAAAAACCCGCCCCCTGGGCCGCGCCCGCCCCGCCCGTGGCCGAGGTCAGCTCCGTCGGCATGGCTCCGCCCTGAACCGAGGAATAGGCGCGCGCCGCCATTGCCGGATTGATCATCTAGCGCCTCACTTCTTCAGCAGGTCGAGAATGCGGGCGTCCATCGCCCGCGCCGTCTCGATGACATTGAGGTTGGCCTCATAGGCCCGCTGCGCCTCGCGCATGTCCATGGCCTCGACCAGCGAGTTCACGTTGGGCCGCAGCACATAGCCTTCGGCGTCGGCGGCCGGGTGTGAGGGGTCATATTCCTTGCGGAACTCGCTCTGGTCCGGCCGCACTTCGGCCAGGGTCACGCCGGTGGCGCCGTCGACGTTGCGGGCTTCGAACACCGGGATCTGGCGGCGATAGGGGGTGCCGGCGGGCGTTCGCGCCGTCGACTCGGCGTTGGCGATGTTCTCGGCGATGACGCGCATGCGCGACTGCTGGGCTTTCAGGGCCGAGGCGGCCACGGCCATGGCGCTGTTGCGGCCTACGGGGTCTGGCATGATCTAGCGATCCTCACTCATGGCGTCAGCGACCCGGCCCGCGGGCGGCCATCCGCAGCATGTTCATCGACTTCTGGTAGAAGCTGATCGCGGCGTCATAGGCCATGCGGCTCTCGGCCATCTTCAGCATCTGCTCCTCGACCACCACCGTATTGCCGTCCAGCGTGGTTTCGGAATCGGGCGCGGCGCTGGTGTGGAACCGGTTCTGCGGCACCGGCGGCGCGATATGATTCGCGCTGGTCCGGGTCATCTGCAGCGCCCCGCCATCGCGCAGGGCCGCGGCGAAATCGGTCGGTGCCTTGAGATCACGGCCCACATAACCCGGCGTGTCCGAATTGGCCACATTCTGGCCAATGACCCGCTGGCGTTCGTCCAGCCAGGACATGCGACCCTTGATCTGGTCCAGCAGGGGCAGGTCGGAAAAGCCCATGGCTTCCTCCCGTCAGACGCGGCGCGCCCGTTCAGATGGGCAGAAAATGCCGCCTGCATGGTTAACGCGGGGTTATCTAAACGGCCCGTTAACCACGATCGGCAAGGCTCCATGTGCCGGCCCCCGATCGCGGAGGCGTCGCCGGCGGGGCTATTTTTGAATGAACTTCCTTGATCTTGCCCGCGCCGTCTTCGGCCTGGCCTTCACCCTCGGGATCATTGGCCTCGCCGCCTGGGCCGCCCGGCGCTATGCACCGCAGTTGATGGCCCGCATCAGCGCCGAGCGCGGCGAGCGCCGGCTGCGGGTCGTTGAAACCCTGGTTCTGGACCCGGCCCGCCGCCTGGTTCTGGTCAGGATCGATGACGAGGAACGCCTGATCCTGCTGGGCGAAGGCCGTGAGTTGATCGAGCCGCGCCAGCCTGCCCCGCCCCTGCCGGAGATCGACGCGTGACCGCCCGGGCACCCCGGCCGGCCCTGTTCGCCATTCCCACCCGGGCCGAGTTCAAACGCGCGGCCCTGCTGTCCCTGCTGACCACCGTCCTGTGCCTGCTGTGGCCACTGGCCGCCCTGGCCCAGGAAGCGGCCCAGAGCGGCGCGGCCATCAATGTCGACCTCGGCACCGGGGCGGGCCTGACCACGCGCGTGGTACAGTTGGTCGGGCTGATGACCGTCCTGTCGCTGGCGCCGTCCATCGTCATCATGACCACCAGCTTCGTGCGAATCATCGTGGTCCTGTCCCTGCTGCGCACCGCCCTCGGCATGCAGCAGTCGCCGCCGAACGCGGTTCTGGTCTCTCTGGCGCTGTTTCTGAGCGCCATCGTCATGGCTCCGACCTGGCAGGACGCCTATGATTTCGGGCATCCGCCCGCTGCTGGATGAGCAGATGGAGCTGCCCCAGGCCTTCGATGCGGCGTCGGAACCTGTGAAGACTTTCATGCTCGCCCAGGTCGACCGCAGCGACCTCGCCCTGTTCACCCGACTGAGCCAGGTAGAGGCCAATACCGCGGCCCCCGACCTGCCCCTGCGGGTGGTCACGCCGGCCTTCATGATCAGCGAGTTGAAGACCGCCTTCGAAATCGGATTTCTTCTTTTTGTTCCGTTTCTTGTGATCGATCTGGTGGTCGCCAGCGTGCTCATGTCGATGGGTATGATGATGCTACCGCCGGTGGTGGTTTCCCTGCCCTTCAAGCTGATCTTCTTTGTCCTCGTTGACGGCTGGAGACTGGTCGCCGGAAGCCTGGTCGAGAGCTTCCAGAGGGCCTCCGGAACGGGCTAAATCCCCACCGTCAGTGACCCAAGCGGCAAGCACCGCTTGCCAAGAACACCAAAACACGTGTTGATCGGGTGGTCTCGCCCGGGAATCGGGCGGCCTTTTTTGGAAACGACCCATGACCACACAAGCTGAACTCATCGCTGCCGTCGCCAAGGACGCCAACGTTTCGCAGGCCGACGCCGGCCGCGTACTCGAAGCCATCGTCAAGAACATCCACAAAAGCCTGATGGCTGGCGGCGACGTCCGCATCTCCAACCTGGGTGTGTTCGACACCGCTGCCCGCGCCGCCCGTGAAGGCCGCAACCCGGCCACCGGTGCCACCATCAAGATCGCCGCGTCCAAGGCCGTGCGCTTCCGCGTGTCGAAGCCGCTCAAGGATGCGGTCAACAGCTAGGACGTTTTTCCGGTCAGGCGGCGGCTGCGGGTCTCGCGGCGGCGGCCGGTGCTGGAACCTGAGCTTGAGGACGGGCGGGGGTCGCAGCAGTGCGGGTCTCGCCCGTCTGCTGTCTGAACCGGGCCTTCATCGCCGTGACCCATCCGGCAAAGGTGTCGGCCCCACCGGCCGCCGTGCCGATGGCGGCGGGATCGACGTCGCCGCCGTTGGGTCCCGCCAGGGCGATCCGCAGCGCTGCGGTTGAACGCGCGCCCGGCACCAGCGGCGCATAGTCCCGCGACAGCCGCGCCAGCGCGCCCTGGTCATCGATCAGCGAATAGCCGACCCCGGCCCGGATCAGCAGACTTTCCTCGGCCGCGGTCAGGGGCACCGTCGACGCCTTCCAGCGCTCGCCCAGGCGCTTGTCATAGGCCGCCGCCGCCGCGGCCCAGTTCTCCTGTTTCCAGAACACCTCGGCCCGCACCTCCGCCGCCGCCGTCGTGGTGTCACGGTCCAGCACTTCCAGCGCATGGTCAAAGCGCCCAAGCTCCATCAGCGCCCGGGCCTCCAGCGCCCGTCGCTCGGTGTTCAGCGCCGAGGGCAGCAGGGTTGTGCGTGAGCTCCAGATCGCCTGCAGCGCCTTCTCCGCCTGCCGGTCCATCAGATAGACGGTGGCCAGATCGGTCGCGACCTGGGCCTTGGCCACCCCGTCCAGCCGGTTGTCGACCTGGTGTTGCAGCAGTTCCGCCGCCTGATCCAGCAGGTCGACATTGACCAGCCGTCGCGACAACCGGCGCACCATTTCGTCGCCGTCGGCCCCGACGGGAGTCAGTTCCCGGAAGTCATAGAACAGGCCCAGGGCCTGGATCGGCTGCAGCCCGTCGGCCCCGCCCTCGAGGAACAGGCTGCGGAAGGCGTTGGACAGGTCCAGCTGAAGGTCGGTGGCTCCCGGCAGGTCGGCCATGCGCGTGCCCGCGCCGCGCAGGGCTGTCAGCGCCTCGCGGTACAGGCCCTGCGACAGATAGAGACTGCCCAGTTGCCGGATCACGGCCAGTTCGGTGGCGTCTCCGCGCCAGCGCCAGCGCAGCGATTCCAGCTGTTCGGCGGCGGCGTCGGGCTTCAGGGTGCCGCGGTCCAGTTCCATCCGCACCACGGCCAGCCTGGCCGGCGTCGCGATGCCATCCAGCGGGGCCCGCGCCACCGCCTTGTAGACGGCCAGGGCCCGATCGCCCTCGCCCTGCAGCTCGAACAGCCGCGCCTGCACCAGCCGCGCCGTCAGCTGGTCAGCCGCGCTCGTCGGCTGGCTGAAACTGTAGGCCAGAAGGGATTTGGTCGCGTCGAGGTCACCGGTCTCCAGCGCCGCCAGCGCATGGGCGGCCCCGAAACGCGCGCGCCAGGCCTGGGGAAAGCTGTCGATCACCGCGGCCCCGGCGACAAAGCCCCGCCGCGCCTCGACCCAGTCGCCCTGCTGGGCGGCGATATAGCCCTGCCAGACCCGCGCCGACGGATCACCGGCCAGGGCGCCGGCGGCGAAATCCGCCTCGGCCTCCTGGATCCGGCCGATCGAGACGCGGGCCGCGCCCCGCAGACCGCGAACCTCCGCCTCCCCGGCCATGTTCGGGGCCTGGTCGATGATGGCGTTCAGGATGCCGACCGCCTCGTAGCCCAGTCCCGACGCGATCAGGAAACGGGCCAGGGCCAGCCGGGCCTCGATCGGTGCGCGCGGATTCGCCCCGGCGGCGTGGGCCTCTTCAGCGGCCCGGATTTGCAGCTCGCGAAAGCGCGCGCTGTAGCCGCCCGGCCCGGTCGCGCTCCATTCCGACAGGATCAGCGCCGGCAAGCGTGCCTTCTGCGGCGCGCCGGTCGGCACATGGGCCGCAGCCAGCAACACGGATGGCGGCGACAGAATCAGGCCACCCGGCCGCGTCAACGACACCAGGTCGCCGTCGGCCGTGACCCGCAGGTCGTCGGTCGGGGTCTCGATCGCCAGCCCGTGCGCCGTCGGCAGCAGGGTCAGGTCGACCGACTGGCGCCTGTGGTCCAGCCCCTTGCCGGGGGCCAGGGCCGTCACGGCGGCGAACCGGTCACCGACCAGGGGATCGGTCAACCAAACGGCCCGGGTCGCCCCGGCCATCCGCACGACCAGCGCCAGATCTCCGCTGTCGGCGCGCGTCACCTCAACCCCGGCGGCCGCGACCGGCTGGCCCCCGATCACCACGGTCCAGCCCGAGCCCTGGCTCACGACCGAGACCGGCAGGTTGTCTGGGGCGGCGATACGAACGGCCGTATAGTCGGCTCCGGCGGCCCAGCGCGCGTCCGTCGCCGGCCCCAGGGTGCGGGCACCGGCCATGTCCAGTCGCGCCACGGTGTCGAATACGACCCAGACCGCCGCCCCGCGACGGAACACGGCCGCACCAACCGGTTGGGTCCAGGCGAAATCCAGTGAGACCTTGTCCGCTGTCGCGGTCGCCGTCACCGGAATGACAGCGGCGGCAGCGGTCGCCGCCGCGCCGGCCTCGACCGGTGCCGCCCTGCCCGGAGCATACAGGTTCAGCCACACCGCGCCGTCGGCGCTGCCGCTGCGGACATCGGCCCCTTCGGCAAGCGTCAGGACCAGCTCCGTACCGCCCGGCACCGACCGGGTCTCGACGCTCTCGACCCCCTTGGGGGGATCAACCCGCAGGCGCGAAATGTCAGGCGCGGCGGTGGCCCCGATCCGCACGATCACGGCCTGACCCTCGCGCCGCACCTGCGACCGGGCCCCGATCACCCCGGCGATCTCGACCCGGGTAAAGCGCGGATTGGCCCCGACACGAATATCGACCGGCGCGGTCGCGGCACCCAATTTCCTCGGCCAGTGGCGCCAGGGGCGACAGCACGACAGCACCCGCCGCAGCAACCGCCACGGTCGTTCTGAGGATGCGCTTGCTGGATGAGACCCCGGACATACGCGCGCACACTCGCGCGAAGCCCTTTAATCGCGGTTAACGGAGGATAACCGAACGCCTTGCGCGGACCCGCCCCGCGACATTGACGACGCTTGCAACCTCGCCGCCCAGGGCAGACACCCCCCTGCATGATCAACAGACCGCACGCGCGCCTCAGCACCCTGTCGACCGGCCTGCGCTGCCGCTGTCCCCGCTGCGGCAAGGGGCCGCTGCTGATCGGCTATCTGACGATCCGCGAGTCCTGCCCCGAGTGTCATCTCGATTACAGCTTCGCCGACCCGGCCGACGGCCCCGCCTTCTTTGTCATGTCTGCGGTCGGCCTGGTCGGGATGATCGGTCTGATGGCCTTCGACCTGATCGTCCACCCGCCGATCTGGATGCATCTGGTCGTCACCCTGCCCCTGCTGACCCTGATGTGTCTGGCTACCCTGCGCCCGTTCAAGGGCTGGATGGTTTCGGAACAGTTCATTCACAAGGCCGCCCAGGCCGAATGGGAAAGCATCGGCAAACATGGTGCCGGCTTCGGCCCCCGCGGTCGCCGCCCGGACTGAGCGGGTCACGGATGTGAGACCCCCGGAGGGAGCCCACGTCATCCAAGGGGGTTGTCGCTGTTCGACGTGACCGACGTCGCTCCGGTCTGGATCTGGACCGGGGCCTGGAATCAGCGCGAGTCGACCGGATCCGGAAATGGGCCCGGCACCGAAATCATGTGTCAGGCCGGTCGTCGTCGTCGATCAGAATTCTTTCGGATGCACCGCGGATATCCTCGTACTGGCCTGAGCGTAGCGTCCACAGAAAGGCGATGACCGCGGCGATTCCCAGGGCCAGCGACATCGGGGCGAGGATCAGCAGGATCTTCATTTCCGCCCCCCAACTCGCAACGCATTCAGGGTGACGATCAACGATGACCCCGACATCGCAAGGGCAGCGAAGAACGGATTGACGAAGCCCAGCATGGCCGCCGGAGCGGCCACGGCATTGTACAGCGCCGCAAAGCTGAAATTCTCCAGGGCCCGTCGCCGGGCACTGCGCGCGACGTCAATGACCTCGACCACAGCGCCCAGTGCGGGCCCCGACAGCACGATATCGGCCGCGTTCTGGCTGGCTTCCAGCGCTGTACCCGGGGCAATGGCGGCGTGCGCCCGGGCCAGGGCCGCGGCATCGTTCAAGCCGTCGCCGACCATCAGGACCTTGCGGTCAATGGACAGCCGATCGATCGCTTCAGCCTTCTCCTGCGGCGTGAGGCCCGCACGCCACCCGGTGATCCCGACCGCGGCCGCGGCTTCGCTGACCGCCCCGGCAAGGTCACCGGACAGGATCTCCATGGTCAACCCCCGCGCCTTGAGCGCCGCCACGGTCTCGGCGGCGTCAGCCCGTAGCCGGTCAGCAAACAGCAGCCGTACCTTCGGTTCGTCGGCGAACCCGAACCACAACTCGGTCTCGCCCTGACCCGGGACCGTCGCGCCAACGAAGCCGGCACGGCCGAGACGGGCCATCCGCCCGTCAATCTGCCCCTCGATGCCGAGGCCGGGGCATTCGACCACGTCAGTCGCCATGGGCCCGTCACCCGCCGCGCGCGCGACCGCCCGGGCCAGCGGATGACGGGACGCACGGGCCAGCGGTGCGGCCATCCGGATCGTCGCCGGGTCGGCATCCAGCAGTTCGGGCCGCCCCTCGGTCAGCACGCCGGTCTTGTCGAAGACCACGTGATCGACCTCGGCCAGACGTTCCAGGGCAGCCCCCGACTTGACCAGCACGCCGCGCCGGAACAGTCGCGACGAGGCGGCGACCTGCACCGCCGGCACGGCCAGACCCAAGGCGCAGGGGCAGGTCACGATCAGGACCGCTACCGCCCGGATCGCCGCTTCTCTCGGCCCCAGTCCCAGCGCCCAGCCCCCGGCAAAGGTCAGAAAGGCCGCCGAATGCACGATCGGCACATAGAGGGCGGCGGCCTTGTCGGCGAGCCGGACATAACGCGAGCGCGACTGCGTTCCCGCATCGACCAGACGCGCGATCGACGCCAGGGCCGAGTCCTCGGACCGGGCCTCGGCCTTCAGGGTCAACAGACCGGACAGGTTCAGGGCCCCGGCCCGGCAGATGTCGCCTGCGGCGACCGACTCCGGCGCGCTTTCGCCGGTCAACAGGCTGTTGTCGATTTCCGATCGACCGTCTTCCAGCACGCCATCCACCGGGATGCGTTCGCCGGGTCGCACTCTCAGCCGGTCGCCCGGTCGAACGTCCGCCAGCGGAATCGCCCGTTCGCGGCCTTCACCGTCCAGCCGCGTCGCGGTCGGGGCCTGCATCGCCAGCAGGTCGGCAGCGGCGCTGCGTGCCTTGCCCCGCAACACATGCTCGAGCCAACGCCCGATCAGCAGCAGGAAGAGCAGGGACACGGCTGCGTCGAAATAGACGTCGCGCCCGTTCAGGATGATCTCGGAGAAACTGATCACCAGCGTCAGGATCACCCCGATCGAGATCGGCACGTCCATATTGGCCCGGCGGGCCCGAAGCGAACGCCAGGCCGATTCGAAGAACGTCATGCCGGCGAAGATGGCGCACGGTGCGCCGACGATGGCGGACAGCCACATCATCAGGGAACGGGTCGCCGGCCCCAGTTCCTGGCCGAACAGCCCGGCCCATAACGGCACCGAGAACATCATGGCGTTCATCGCACCGAAGCCCGCCACGGCCAGGGCAATGATCAGTCGACGGCCCTCGCGATCGCGTTCGTCGCGGGCCGCGCCGGGTTCATAGAGCGTCGCTTCGTAGCCCAGCGCCTCCAGGGCGGCGATGACGGTCGCCGGATTGCCGCCTCCGTCCGCGAAATGGACCGCCAGCCTGCCCAGCGACAGGTTGAGCCGGGCCGTGGACACGCCAGGCACGGCGGTGACAGCCTTTTCGATCTTGGCGATACAGCCGGCGCAGCGGGCCCCCCTCACCAGCAGATCGACACCAGATCGACCGTCCGCCTTGCGGCGCACAAAGGCGTCCATGTCAGGCGCCGGACCCGCGTCGAGGGTCAGGGCCAAGTCAGCCTCCGACTGGCGACCAGCTCCTGTCCGGCGGCGTCCCGCGCAGAAATGGCGGCGTCCCATGTTCCGGCCAGTCCGGTTCGACCGATATAGAGACCGGACCCGGTCTCGGTCAGCGTAATGGTCGTGCGCCCGTGGCCGGTGGCCGGACGCTGGAGATCGGCGCTGACCGTCAGGCCGCTCAGCGGTGCCCCGTCGCGGTCGCGCAGCCAGACCGCCAGCTCCCGGGGTCGCGCCTCGGCCGCAGCTCGCCAGCCCAGTTCCGCCTGACGGCGTTGCCGTTGCAGTTCGGCATTGTAAAGCAGACCCGCCTCATAGGGCTTGTTGGCGACCTGCCCCGGGTGGGTGCGGTAGGCCAGGGTCAGGAAGATGGCGTTGACGGCGATGATCACGCCGAAGAACGTCGTCACAGCCACCGCGACATGCCAACCCTTGATCGTGAATCCGCTCATCGCTCGGGGGCTCCGAAATTGAAGGCGGTCTCGACGACCTGTTGCTCGTCCCGCGTACGGACCTCGAAGGCGGCATCATGTTGTCCGGCACCGATCTGCGCATAGGGAACGGTGACGAACACCCGCACCGGCGTGACCTGGTTGGGCTCAACCTCGATCTTCAGCAGGTCATCGGCCGGCCGGCCCGGACTGCGCAGCCGGGCTCCCTCGATACCGGAAAAACGCACCTCGACGGTCGTGGGCTCAAAGCCCCGGTTGGCAATCTTCAGCGTATAGCCATTGCGGATCGACCCGTCGCTCAACCGGACCATGGCCGGGTTGCGGTCGCGTAGCGCGTGCACGTCCAGATCCTTGCGTCCAAGAAAACCCCAGATCATTACGCCCGACACCAGGACCAGGGAAACAGCGTAGTAGAGCGTGCGCGGCCGCATGAGTTTGCGCTGCGGCGTTTCGCCCTTGGCGCGCGCGGCGACGGCGGAGTTGGTATCATAGGCGATCAGCCCCTTGGGGCGATCGACCTTGACCATGATGTCATCGCAGGCGTCGATGCACAGGCCGCAATTGATACATTCCAGCTGCGCCCCGTCACGGATGTCGATACCCATCGGGCAGACCACCACACAGGCCTGGCAGTCGATGCAATCGCCGCGGCCTTCCCAGCTTTCGGACTTCTTGTGCGCTCCCCGCGGTTCGCCCCGGTCATAGCGATAGGTGACCTGGAACGACTGGTCATCCAGCATCGCCCCCTGGATGCGCGGCCACGGGCACATGTAGATGCAGACCTGTTCGCGCATGTGGCCGGCGAACAGATAGGTCGTACCGGTCAGCAACAGACACGACACATAGGCCGTCATCGGCGCACCCCCGACCCAGAAGGTCCGGATCAGGGTCGGCGCGTCATGGAAATAGAAGATCCAGGCCCCGCCGGTGCCGAAGGCGACGCCGATCCATACGGCGTGCTTGCCCAGCTTGCGCCAGGCCTTGTTGAACCACATCGGGGCCGCGTCCAGTCGCATCCGGGCGTTTCGGTCACCCTCGAACAGCCGTTCGACGTGGATGAAAAGGTCCGTCCAGACCGTTTGCGGACAGGCGTAGCCACACCATAGCCGGCCGAACAGCGCCGTCGTCAGAAACAGCGCCAGCGCCGCAATCACCAGCAGGCCGGTGATAAAATACACCTCCTGCGGCCACAGCTGGATCCAGAAGAAATAGAACCGCCCGCCGTCGAAATCGACCAGTACCGCCTGGTCGGGCAGCGAGCCCGGACGCTCCCACCGGATCCACGGGGTCACATAGTAGATCCCCAGCATGACGATGAGCAGCGCCCATTTCAGCAAGCGCCACGGCCCGTGGGCGAGCTTGGGGTAGATCGGCACGCGGGGCTTGTAGAGCCCCCCTTTTGCTGCTTGGCCCGCTGGCGATCGGCAACCGATACCGGCCCGCTCGCGGCAGGCCGCGCCTCGCGGGTCCGGTCGATGATAATCGTCATGGCGCGGCCGTTGCGCTCCCGTCATCCATGCCGCCCCCGGCATTGGCATGGATATAGACGGCCAGCGCCTTGATCACCCCCGGCGAAAACCGTTCTTCCCAGCTCGGCATGACGCCGTTGCGGCCGTTGTGCAGTTGACCCGCGATCGACGCACGGTCGGAGCCGTACAGCCACTCCCTGTCCGTCAGGTTCGGGGCACCTGTCTCCTGCATGCCGGTGCCCGTCGCACCATGACAGGCTGCGCAGTTGTCGGCGTAAACCTGCGCCGCGCGGGCCACACCCTGTGCATTGGCCGGACGGCCGGACAGGGCGACCACATATTCCGTCATGTCCGAGATCTGGTCGGCACTCAGGATGTTGTCGCGGCCGAAGGACGGCATCAACGAGGTACGGGTCTCGGCATGATCAGCCCGGATGCCCACCCGGATCGTGTGCTCGATCTCCGGCAGGGAACCACCCCAGAGCCAGACGTCGTCGCGCAGGTTCGGATAGCCCCTCGCGCCGCCGCCACCGGCACCGTGGCAGGTCGCGCAGTTGTCGCCGAACACAGACTGACCAACCGCCAGGGCGTGCGCCTGCAGGGCCGGATCGGCCTCGATCTGCTCCAGCGAGGCATTGACCAACTGGGTTTCCCGCTCGGCGCGCAGCCCCTGCAATTCGCGCAGGTCAGCGGCCACATTGGCGCGGTCGGAATGACCCAGCATCCCGCGCGTATAGCCCGTGATTCCGGGCCAGGCCGGCATAAGAATCCAGTAGCCGATCGAGAAGGCGATCGATGCGTACCAGACCCACAGCCACCATCGTGGCAGCGGATTGTCCAGTTCACGGATGCCGTCCCATTCATGCCCGGTCGTCTCGACGCCGGTATGTTCGTCGCGTTCGCGCTCAGACATCTTCGGCCTCGTCGTCTTCGAGCGGCAACCGCGAGAGGCGCCGGTAGGTTTCGGTATGACGCGGCAGCAGGGCCCAAACCACGCCGGCCACGAACAGTATGCCGAAATAGAGCGTGCCGCCCTGCTGGGCGAAACGCGCCACGGCCTCGTAGTCGATCCCGATCATCGCAGGTTCTCCGGCGCTTCTGCCTGGTAGGTTCTGAAATCAACCATCGTCCCCAGCACCTGCAGATAGGCGATCAGCGCGTCCATCTTGGTCAGACGTGCGGGGTCGCCATCGAAATCGCCCTGGACGACGTTGGGGCCGTAACGCCCGCGCAAGGCCGAGGTCTCGCTCGCATAGGGGTCGACCTGGGCGTAGAGATCGGTCTCGGCATTTTCGATCTGCTCGGCGGTGTAGGGCACACCGACCGCCAGCAGGGCGCGCAACTGGTTACGAACGGCGCGAGGGTCCAGGTCCTGGTCGGCCAGGAACCGGTACGGAGGCATGTTCGACTCCGGAACCACGGACCGCGGATCGTTCAGATGGTCGACGTGCCAGTCATTGGAATATTTGCCCCCGACCCGGGCCAGGTCCGGCCCGGTCCGCTTCGATCCCCACTGGAACGGATGGTCATACATGCTCTCGGCGGCCAGGCTGTAGTGCCCATAGCGTTCGACCTCGTCGCGCAGCGGCCGGATCATTTGCGAATGACAGCTGTAGCAGCCCTCGGAGACATAGATGTCCCGTCCCACCTGCTCCAGCGGGGTGTAGGGACGCATCCCGTCGACCTCCTCGATGGTGCTCTCGACCCAGAACAGCGGGGCGATCTCGATCAGGCCGCCGATCGACACCACGATGACGACGCCGATGGTAAGCCACATGGAATGGCGTTCGAATTTTTCGCGTGATGCTTCCACATGGTCTTATTCCGCAGCCAGGGGTTGGGGCTCGATCGTCGAAGACGGTGCCGAACAGGAATTGGTCCCCGGCATGCGGATGGTCTTCCATACGTTCCAGGCCATGATCGCGGCTCCGACAAAGAACATGAAGCCGCCCAGCACCCGGATGACGTTCTGGACGTGCTTGGCCGAAACCGTCTCGATGAAGCTGTTGGCGAGGAAGCCGTCGGGCGTGTACTCGCGCCACATCAGGCCCTCCATGACCCCGGACACCCACATCGAGGAGATGTAGAGAACGATGCCCGTGGTCGCGATCCAGAAATGCCACTCGATTGCAGCCTTGGAGTACATGGCCGGCTTTTTCCAGAGCCACGGCACCATGCAGTACAGGGCGCCGAAGGTGATCAGGCCGTTCCAGCCCAGGGCCCCGGAATGGACGTGGCCGATGGTCCAGTCGGTATAGTGCGACAGGGCGTTGACCGTGCGGATGGACATCAACGGCCCTTCGAACGTGGCCATGCCGTAGAAGGCGATGGCGACAACCATCATCCGGATCACCGGGTCCGTACGCAGCTTGTCCCAGGCCCCGGACAGGGTCATCAATCCGTTGATCATGCCGCCCCACGACGGCATCCACAGCATGATGGAAAAGGTCATGCCCAGGGTCTGCGTCCACTGCGGCAGGGCCGTATAGTGAAGATGGTGCGGTCCGGCCCAGATGTAGATGAAGATCAGGGACCAGAAGTGCACGATCGACAGGCGGTATGAATAGACCGGTCGCTCGGCCCGTTTGGGCACGAAATAGTACATGATCCCCAGGAAGCCGGTGGTCAGCCAGAAGCCCACGGCATTGTGGCCGTACCACCACTGGGTCAGGGCGTCCTGGACGCCGGCGAAGGCCGAGTAGCTACGGGCCTCCAGCAGGCCGACCGGGACCGCCAGATTGTTGACGATGTGCAGGATGGCGATGGTGACGATGAAGGCCAGATAGAACCAGTTGGCCACATAGATGTGGGGCTCCTTCCGCTTCCAGATCGTGCCGAGGAAGACCAGCAAATAGGCGACCCAGACGATGGTCAGCCACAGGTCGACATACCATTCGGGCTCGGCGTATTCGCGCGACTGGCTGATGCCGGCCAGATAGCCGGTCGCCGCCAGCACGACGAACAGCTGATAGCCCCAGAACACGAACCAGGGTAGCACACCGCCGAACAGCCGCGCCTTGCAGGTGCGCTGAACCACCCAGAAGGATGTGGCGATCAGCGCGTTGCCGAGGAAGGCGAAGATCACGCCCGACGTATGCAACGGCCGGATGCGGCCGAAATTCAGCCAGCCATGCTCCGGGAAATAGAGCTGGTTGGGCCAGGCCAGCTGGGCCGCGGCGAGCACGCCGACGGCCATGCCGACCAGACCCCACAGCACGGTCGCAATGACGCCCGCGCGAATGACGCCATCGGCATAGCGCGACGGGTCGGACCGGAAATGGCCGTTGCCGACGCCCACGGTCAGCGCCGACAGCGCCGCGACCCCGGCCGCCAGAAATATATAGCCGTGCATTCTGAAAGCCGGATCGTCAGTGAGCCCGGTTCCCAGCAGGGCCAGCAGCGTCAGAATTCCGACAGAAACGGACAGCCAGACCACGTCCGACTGGACCCCATCCGTCCTGGAATTTATCGCCATTTTGGTCGTCTCCCCCCGCGAGTCACTCGGAGTGAATGATGTACAAAATCCAATTGCCGAGATTTGATACAGATCAACTATCGGTCAATGAGTGTTATTTGCATGCCGTGACTGCCGGTCGCGCCCCGTCCTCGTCCACCGGCGAGGCCTCGTCAATGGTCGGCAGGCCAAACAGCGATTGATGGCGCGAACGGTCATCGCAGGCATCGCTCGCGACCCTTGCCCCGAAAGCGCCGCCCGCGCCCCGCTCGGGCCGGGCGCGACCCCTGAAAACTGTCAGGCATCGTGATGCGCTGTTTTACAAGCATACTACAGAGCAACTGGCGACCCCGGAGGGACTCGAACCCCCGACCTCTGCTTTAGGAAAGCCTTGCTCTATCCGGCTGAGCTACGGGGCCACGGACGCTGACCTAACGGCTCGACGGGCACGGGGGAAGTGCCACGTGCCGCCCTGCCATGGAATTTCCGGTCGCCGCCGCCTGGCGCCGCGCCCGCCCCCGCTTCGTGATTGTGGTTAATCGTCCTTAAGATACAATATCTTGTAGGGAACAAACCCCGAATACGGCGGTGTCAGTGATTCGGTCCTGATTCGTTTCGCCCCTGTTCCGCCGGTTAACCACGCCCCGTTAAGACCGGTGCGTCGGAAGGCCGGACCCGCAACATCCGCCGCACCGCGACCGGCTGAACCACGGCTCCCAACCCGTCGCCCGGCCTGTGACGGAACGTCCGCCGCTTGCGACTTGAGCAATGCCCTGCGAACCGCCACCTTCATCTCATCATGAGCGACCGTTCCACCGGCCTGCCCCCCGCCCGCGTCGTCGCGGTCCTGGGGCCCACCAACACCGGCAAGACCCATTTGGCGGTCGAGCGGATGGCCGGGTCACTCTTCGGGAATGATCGGCCTGCCGCTGAGGCTGCTGGCGCGCGAGATCTATGAGCGGATGGTCAAAAGGTGCGGCGCGGCGGCCGTGGCGCTGGTCACCGGCGAGGAAAAGATCTCGCCAGCGGGCCCGGTTCTTCGGTCTGCACCGTGGAAGCCATGCCGCAGGAAAGCGACAGGCCGCATTCGTGGCCATCGACGAGATGCAGATGGCCGGCGATCTCGAGCGCGGGCATATATTTACCCAGCGGCTGCTGTCGTTGCGCGGCCGCGAGGAAACATTGTTGCTGGGGGCGGGCACCGTGGCCCCGCGGAATTCTGGAATCCCTGTTGCCCGACCTCGAGGTCGCCACCCTCGAGCGGCCAAGATTGTCGACCCTGGGCTATGACGGCTCGAAGAAGCTGACCCGGCTGCCCCGGCGCAGGGCCATCGTGGCGTTTTCCGCCGACCGGGTCTACGCCATCGCCGAGCTGATGCGGCGCCAGCGCGGCGGGGCGGCGGTGGTGCTGGGCGCCTGTGGCCGCGCACCCGCAATGCCCAGGTTGAGCTCTTCCAGAATGGCGATGTCGACTTCCTCGTCGCCACCGACGCCATCGGCATGGGGCTCAATATGGATGTCGATCACGTTGCCTTCGCCGGCCTGCGCAAATTTCGACGGCTACCCGCACCCGCTGGCTGCACGCCCATGAAATCGGCCAGATCGCCGGCCGCGCCGGTCGCCACCTGCGCGATGGCACCTTCGGCGTCACCGGCGAATGCGATGAACTGGATTCGGATCTGGTCGATCAGGTGATCGACCACCGGTTCGAGCCGGTCGTGGCCGCCGAATGGCGCAATGCCCGGCTCGATTTCGACACCCTGCCGGACCTGCTGCGCTCGCTGGTCGAGGCACCAGGCGTTCGGGGGTTGAAGCTGGCGGCCCCGGCGCTGGACGAGATCCTGCTGCGCCGGGCCATGGCCGATGACGACGTCAAACGTATCAGCCGCTCACGCGGGGCGGTGATGCGGCTGTGGGAGGCCTGCCAGCTGCCCGACTTCCAGAAGACCACCCTCGACGAACACGCCCGCCTGTCGAAGGACATTTTCCAGGCCCTGACCGGGCGGCGCGGGCGGCTCGACAACGACTGGATCGCGCCCCGCTTCGCCCGACTGGACCGCGACGACGGCCAGATCGACCAGCTCTCGGCCCGCCTGGCCGGGGTCCGCACCCTGTCCTACATCGCCAACCGCGCCGACTGGCTGGACCAGGCCCGCGACTGGCGCGACCAGACCCGGGTGCTGGAGGAGCGACTGTCCGATGTCCTGCACGAACGGCTGACGGCCCGCTTCGTCGACCGCCGGACCACCGCCCTGATGCGCTCACTGAACGATCGCCCCGACCTGGCCGCCGAGGTCGCCGAGGACGGCCGGGTCGCGGTCGAGGGTGAGGTGGTCGGCCATCTGGACGGGGTCCGTTTCGCCCCCGACAAGGGCGGCTCCACCCTGGCCGACCGCACCCTGAAGGCCGCCGCCGGCCGCGCCGTCGGCCCCGAGATCGCCCGGCGGCTGGGCAGTCTCACCGCCGACAGCGACGACGCCTTCACCGTCACGCCGGATGGCATCGTTTTGTGGCAGGGGGCCCAGGCGGCACGGATCATCGGCGGCGACCCGTTCACGCCCCGGGTGCGTTTGCTCGGCGACCTCGGCCCCGTCGCCACCCGCGATCGCGCCCGCCAGCGGATCGAGGCGTGGCTGGCGGCCGAGGCCGGACGGGCGCTGAAGTCCCTGCGTCGCCTGCGCCGGGCGCTCGACAGCGGCACGCTCAAGGGCCTGCCGCGCGGTCTGGCCTTCCGTCTGGTCGAGGCCGGCGGTCTGATCGACCGGGCCGGGGTCGAGCGCGACCTGCACGCCCTCAGTCCGGCCGAGCGCCGCACCCTGCGGACCTTCGCCGTGCGCATGGGCAGCCATTCCGTCTGGCTGCCCGATATCCTGAAGCCGCGCGCCCGCGCCCTGGCCCAAGCCTTTGTCGCTCATCAACCGTTTCGTCCACAGGCCCAGGGCCTGACCCTGCTGCCCGACCCGCCCCCTTCCGCGCGGACCCTGTCGGCCTGGGGCCTGCGCGCCGTCGGGCGCTGGGCCGTGCCGATCGAGGCGCTGGAGCGGGCCGCCGACCGGCGCGGCAAGGACGGCACCGTGCCGGCCCCGGTTCTGGCCGAACTGGGCTGGAGCGCCGATGAGGCCAGGGCCCTGACGGCTGCCCTGAAACCGACGCGCGCGCGAATGCCGGATCGGCCCGGACGACCGGTGGCCCCGCCGAAGGTACTCGCCCTTCGCCGCCCTCGCCGTCCTGAGCCCGGTGCCAGCCCGGCCACCCCGCCGCAAACCCGCGACCCGTCGACGCAGTACACCCAGGGCATGAGCGAGACAGGTTGCCGTATCGATATCTGGTTGTGGCGGGCCCGGTTCCTGCGCACCCGGTCGCTGGCCACGGCCTTCGTCGAGCGCGGCGGCGTGCGCCTGACCCGCCACGGACGCCAGTCCCGCCTCGACCGGGCGGCCCGCCCGGTGCAGGTCGGCGACACCCTGGTCTTCGCCCTGAATGGCCGTCTGGTCGAGCTGACGGTGGCCGCGCTCGGGACCCGGCGCGGAGGCTCGGCCGAGGCCCGCGGCCTCTATGTCCCGGTGGACCCGGCTATGCCCGGCGGTTGACAGGACCCCGGCCCGGGGTCATGTGCGCAGGCCATAGCCTCCCCAACGCCCGCCGGTATTCCAGCCCCGCCATGACCTACATCGTCACCGACGCCTGCGTGAAATGTAAATACATGGACTGCGTCGAGGTGTGTCCGGTCGACTGCTTCTACGAAGGCGAAAACTTCCTCGTCATCGCGCCGGACGAATGTATCGACTGCGGCGTGTGCGAGCCGGAATGCCCGGTCGACGCCATCGTCCCCGACACCGAGGACGAGCCGGACGGCAAGTGGCTTCAGGTCAACGCCGAATATGCCAAGGTCTGGCCCAACATAACCGTCAAGGGCACACCCCCGGCGGATGCTGCACAGTTCGAGCGCGAAACCGGCAAGTTCGAGAAATATTTCTCCCCCAAACCGGGCAAGGGCTCCTGATCCACCGGCCCACGCCGGAGCGGTGACGCCCCCTTCGGGGGCCGGGGGGCTGCAGATGTTTTGAAATTCCGGCATTTTGTGATAGGTTCCTCCGCATTGGGTCGGGCGGTCAGCGAATTCTTCGCCCCGCCCGCGTTTGCGACAGAACCCCGCCCACGAAGGCTGGGTCGGCCAGAGGTTCGGTGATCCGTTTCCGCATTGACGTCTAAGCCTGTCTCCTCCGACGGCCCCCGCCGACGGAGAGGATTTGACGTCTCTGCGTTTTCAATTCGTCCGCCCCTGTTGCCGGGAAAGGAATGACATGACGAGCAAGAGCGGTCTGGAATTCAAGGTTGGCGACGCGGTCGTCTACCCGGCGCACGGTGTCGGCAAGGTCGCCGCCGTCGAGGTCCAGGAAGTCGCGGGCATGGAACTGGAAGTCTATGTCGTGACCTTCGACCACGAGAAGATGACGCTGCGGGTTCCGACCAAGAAGGCCAAGACAGCCGGTCTGCGGACCCTGGCTGCCGATGATGTGGTGACCAAGGCGCTGACCACCCTCAAGGGTCGTGCGCGCATCAAGCGCACCATGTGGAGCCGCCGCGCCCAGGAATACGAAGCCAAGATCAACTCCGGTGACCTGATCTCGATCGCCGAGGTTGTCCGCGATCTGCACCGCGCCGACAGCCAGCCGGAGCAGTCCTATTCCGAGCGTCAGCTCTATAAATCGGCGCTCGACCGGATGGCGCGTGAGGTCGCCGCGGCCAACCGTATCGACAAGGGTGCAGCCGTTGAGCTGCTGGCCAAGTCGCTCAGCGCCAAGAAGGCCGTGCTGTCGCCGGCCGCCATCGCCGCTGCGGCCGCCGAAGCCGAGGCCGAGGCCGAAGCCGCCTGATCCGCTGACGCCGTCTGACGAACCGGAACGCCCGCCTTTACGGCGGGCGTTTTGCTGTCCAGACTTCCGCACGGGAGGATGGACCAATGTTGATCATGATCGCGGCCGCAGCGGTCGCCGCCCTGTCGACCCCACCACAAGCATCGGCGGACTGCCGCACCGTGAGCGTCTACTTTCGATCGGGGCGAGCCGACCTCGAGCCCGCGGCGGCGGGTCTTGTCGATACCGTCTACGCGCTGGTCGGGTCGACCGACGGGTCGCGCCTGGCGGCGGCGATCACCGGCCATATCGACAGCGACGAACAGGCCCAGGGCCTGACCACCCTTGACGAGGAGCGCGTGGCCGCCGTCTGGAGTCGCCTCGAGGCGCTTCGCGCCGGGCGGGGCGCCCCCTGGTCCTTCACGGTCAGCAGTATGGACGACACGATGCCGGCCCGACCCTCGTCAGACCAGGAGTCCCTGAACAGGCGGGCCGAGCTTGCCGTCTGTCCAACGGCAAGCTGACCCTCCCGCACTCAGAAATATTCGGCGTTGGCCGGGCATTCGGCGCTGATGCGGCGCGCCGTGATACTGGCCGGAATGTACGGCAGGCCGCGCGCCAGCTGGGCCCCGCCCCGGAAGTGGAAATTCTCCGCGTCATAGGGGCCGTTCAGCCGGACATTGACGCTGCGGCCCTTGGGGTCGCGACAGACCCCTTCGAACCGGGCCTGGCCGTTGCCGACTTCGCGCACCGGGTAGGTGCACCGCCAGCGACGCGTCGACAGGCCGCCGAAGAAGCGGTTGATCTCGCTGGGCCGCACGCATTTGGTCTCGGTGTCGCCCGCGCCAAGGGCGCGCGTCGTATACTCCCAGTAGCCGGGCAGGACGGTCTGGGCCGGTGCCGGGGTCTGGGGGGCCGCAGCGGATGCCCCCAGCATCAGCGCACCGGCGAGAACCGGCACAGCGGTCGCCAGGGTGCGGGTCAGCAGAGCAGAAGGTTTCATGGTCGCCCCTCGATTTGAAAACGTCATCATGGATACAGTCTCTATATGGTGTCATTTGAACGGCGGCTGAACAGGGTCGTTCAACTCCGGACAGGCCGGTTCGGCCTTGACGCGCGGACCACCCTTCCTCTATACGGCCCCCTCTCGCGCGGGACATTTGCCCGCGCGTTCCTGTTTCATGCGTCCGGTGCCCTGTTTCCGGATGTGATCTTTAAGGATCTGACGATGTCTCGTCGTTGCGAACTCACCGGTATCGGCCCGATGGTCGGCCACAGCGTGAGCCACTCGAATGTGAAGACCAAGCGCCGCTTCCTGCCGTCGCTGAAGACGGTCAAGCTGGCCTCCGAGTCGCTGGGCCAGTCGTTCAGCCTGCGCATCTCGAACGCCGCGCTGCGCACCCTCGACTACAAGGGTGGCCTGGACGCCTTTATCGTCAAGGCGCGCGACGAGAAGCTCTCGACCGCCGCCCAGCGCATCAAGCGCCAGGTCAAGGCCAAGCTGGCGGAACAGACCGCCGCCTGATCGGCGACTTGACTCCCAAATCTGAATGAGGCCGGTGGCGACACCGGCCTTTTTCTTTGCCCGCGACCACCCTTGCGCCCGCGCCGCGTCGCCCTACGCTCGCCCCGGTCGTCTCCGGAGTTCGCCGTGCTCGCCATCGTCACCCAACTCGCCGCGCCCGCGGCCGCCGCCCTGGCCCTTTCGGCCTGCGCCACGACCCCGCCACCGATGCCCGCGCCGCGCGTCTCCACCGCCTTTACCCTCAAGACCGACCAGCCACGCACAGCCGAACAGCTGGCCGTACGTTTCGACCGGGCCGACCTGTCGTTCCGCGTCAGCCCCGAGGCTCGCGCCCTCAGCGCCGTGGCCGTGCTGAACTTCACCGCCACCGCCCCGCTGGACCGACTGGCGGTCGAGCTGGACACCCTGTTCGACATCTCCGAAATCGCGGTGGACGGTGTACCGGTCTCTCCCGACCGCTGGGCCAATCCCGACGGGCGACTGACCGTCGACCTGCCCCGCCCCCTTGCCGCCGGCCAGGCGGTCGAGCTGCGCATCGCCTATGCCGGCCGCCCCCGGATCGCGCCGAACCCGCCGTGGGGCGGCGGCTTTGTCTGGTCGACCACGCCCGACGGCCGACCGTGGATCGCCACCGCGGTCCAGGGTGAGGGCTGCGACCTGTTCTGGCCCTGTATCGACCACCCGCTGGCCGAGCCGAAACGGGTGGATATGCACATCACCGTGCCGACCGGCCTGTCGGCCCCGGCCAACGGCCGCCTCACCGGTGTCGTCGACCAGGGCGACGGCTGGACCACCTGGAACTGGCGCGCGGCCCAGCCCAACACCTATGCCGTGGCCCTGAACATCGGCCCCTATGTCGAACTCAGCGCCGACTACGCCAGCCGCTACGGCAACACCGTGCCGATGACCTACTGGTACCTGCCGACCGACGCCCCCGACCGGGCCCGGGCCCTGTTCGACGAGTTTCCGCGCATGCTGGATTTCTATGAGGCGACCATCGGCCCCTTTCCGTTCGGCGACGAGAAGATGGGTGTGGTCGAGACCCCGCATCTGGGCATGGAGCACCAGACCATCAACGCCTACGGCAATGGCTACAAACTGGATGGGCGGGGCTTTGACTGGCTGTTGCAGCACGAGCTGTCGCACGAGTGGTTCGGCAACCAGCTGACCAACGTCAACGCCGACGACATGTGGCTGCACGAGGGACTGGGTACCTATATGCAGCCGCTCTACGACCGCTGGCTGCACGGCGACCGGGCCATGCAGGCGTCGCTTCTGAAACAGCGTCAGGACCTGCTCAACCGGTATCCGGTGGTGTCCGGTGAGCGACGCACCGAGGATCAGGTCTATGACGGCGACAAGGGGCCGGGCCTCGACCTCTACAACAAGGGCTCGCTGATCGCCCATTCCCTGCGGCTGCTGATCGGCGACGAGGCCTTCTTCAACGCGGTGCGGCGGCTGGTCTATGGCCGGCCCGACCCGCGCCCCGGTAATTTCAGCCCGCGTTTCGCCTCGACCGACGACTTCCTCGCCCTCGTCAATGACGAGAGCGGCCTGAACCTGACCTGGTTCTTCCGCGCCTATCTGTATCAGGCGGCCCTGCCCGACCTGCGCCAGACCCGCGACGGCGACCGGCTGACACTGGCGTGGGTCACCGGCGACGGCGGGACCTTTCCCATGCCGCTGGACGTCGAGATCGACGGCACGGTGACGACCCTGCCGATGACCGGCAATCGCGGCGAGATCACCGTCCCGACCGGAGCCCATGTGCTGATCGACCCCGCGAACAAGGTCCTGCGCCGCCTTGAGCACATCGAGGTCTGGAAGGCCCGCGAGGCGGCCGACGCGGGCCGCTGATCAGACCGCCGCGACCGTGATCGCCTGACGGACCATTTCGCAGGGGCCCTGGGTGCTCAGAAAGGCGATGTCGGCCGCGTCATGACCACTGGCGATACGGACCAGACCCGCGATCGGGGCCAGGCCGGTCGGATCGATCAGCCACCAGCCGTCCGACAGCCAGACCTCGAACACGGCATGAAAGTCCGGCGGGGTCAGTTGATCGGCATAGGCACTGACCGCCCGCGCCGGAATTCCCGCGGCCCGGCACAGGGTGATGCCCAGATGCGTAAAGTCGCGGCAGACACCGGCGCGATCGATGAAGGTCCGGGCCGCGGTGGTTTCACTGCCGGACACGCCGAAGCGATAATCGACGTTCCCGGCGATCCAGGCGACGATGGCCAGCACCCGTGCGCCACCGGACAGGGTGCCGAACTCGCGCTCGACGAAGCGGCCGAACTGGTCGGACGGGCAATAGCGGCTGGGCCACAGATAGGTCAGCACATCGACCGGCAGGTCGGTCCAGGCGTGCTGGACCGCGCCGGGTGGCAGCCCCTGCAACTGTCCATTGTCGACCAGGGCCTCATACAGGACCGTCACCTCGCCCGACAGCCGGGCCCGCAGGGGCCGCGTTCCCAGATCGGCCGTCTCGTCCTCACGGAACGGAACCGCCGGGGTGAGGGTCAGCGACTCCTCCAGCACCCGCTGTCCCGGCCAGTGGGCGGCGTGAATCTGGAAGATCGCGTCCGTCGGCGGATCGAATCGATAGACGAGCTCGGAACGGACGCGGAGTTTCATGGAGACCTGTGCGGAACGGGGAAGACGACATCAATGCCGCTGCGCCCGTATCGGTCCCGAGGGTCGCCCGCAACCCGCGCGTAAAGCCGTCCGAAGCCTACGGCTCCAGTTCGATGTCCCAGTACAGATAGTCCAGCCAGCTCTGGTGCAGGAAGTGCGGCGGGAATTTCCTTCCCCTTTGCTGAAGTTCCCATGAGTTGGGCCGGTGCGGCTGACGGTGGACCGGCATGCTGGCCTGCTGCGGCGTGCGCCCGCCCTTGCGCAGATTGCACGGCGAACAGGCGGCGACGATATTCTCCCAGGTCGTGCGCCCGCCGCGACTGCGCGGGATCACGTGATCGAAGGTCAGGTCGCGCATGTCACCGCAGTACTGACAGGTGAAGCCGTCGCGCAGAAAGACGTTGAAGCGGGTAAAGGCGGGCTGGCGGTCCTGGTCGACATAGGTCTTCAGCGCGATGACGCTGGGCAGGACGATCTCCATCGACGGGCTGCGCACCACCTTGTCATAGGTCGACACCACATCGACGCGGTCCTGGTATACCGCCTTGACCACCTCCTCCCACGGCCAGATCGACAGCGGGTAATAGGACAGCGGACGAAAGTCAGCGTTCAGCACCAGCGCGGGCCAGCCGGACGGGGCATGGGACTGGACCTGCATCAGGCCCTGCCAGCGTTCTGGAGGGTAGGAGAGGCGACAGGATTGAAGACACGTCTCCTTCCCTTGTCAGGCAGATATCAGCCTAACCGCGATTCGACGGCTCCGCCATGACCGGCGCACAGGTTTTGGCGACCTCACCCGCGCAAGGGCGTCCCCGGAAAGCCCGGCAGGCTCCAGCCCCAGGCCAGGGCCCCGGCGCGCAGGCCAAAGCCCAGCGGAAACGCCACCAGGGCGGCGGCGACGTTCGACAGGCCCAGCGCCTTCATCGCCACAAAGGCACCGGCGGCCAGGATGGCGGCGGTGACGGTGATCTCGCGCCGCAGCAGGATCGACGGCTGACCGGCCAGCAGGTCGCGAACAATACCGCCGAAACAGGCCGTCAGCGTCCCCATGACGATACAGACCAGCGGCGTCACCCCCATGGCCCCGGCCTTAGCGGCCCCCATCACGCCATAGGAGGCCAGACCGACGGCATCGAGCCACAGCAGCGCCCGAAACCGCCATTCTCGCCGTCCCAGAAACCAGACCGCCAGCGCGCCGGTGAAACACACGGCCATATATTTCCAGTCCTGCACCCAGAACACCGGCGCGCCGATCAGCAGGTCACGCAGCGTGCCGCCGCCGACACCGGTGATGGCGGCAAAAAAACCCATGGTTACGAGGTCATGCTTCTCGCGTGCCGAGGCCAGCGCCCCGGTGGCGGCGAACACCAGCACCCCGACATAATCCAGCAGGAACAGGGTCGGCAGAATGGGCTGGCTGATCACATCCAGGTCGGGCGTCGGTATCACGGCGGGGGCTCCTCCAGCGCGATCTCACCGCGCCTGACCCCGCCATACCATCCCCACAGCAGATGTGCCGCAATACCGCGATGGGGGCGCCAGATTTCGGCCCGCGCATAGGCCTGTTTCTCGTTCGGTCGCGTGTCGGCCCGGTCGACCCAGCGCATCGCCTCCTGCAACGCCGCGTCGCCGCCCGGAAACAGGTCGGTGCGCCCGTCGCAGAACATCAGCCAGGTCTCGGCGGTCCAGCGGCCGACGCCCTTGATCGCGGTCAGGGCCGCCACCGCTGCCGTATCGTCCAGCCCGGCCATATGGTCGAAATCGATCCGCCCCTCGTCCTGGGCGCGCGCGATTTCATGGCTGTAGCGGGCCTTCTGTCCCGACAGGCCGAAGCCGCGCAGGGTCGCGGTGTCCAGGGCCAGAACCCGCGCTGCCGTGACCTCGCCCAGGCCGTCACGCACCCGCGCCCAGATGGCCGCGGCCGAGGCCACCGAGACCTGCTGTTCGACGATCATCCGCAACAGTCCCTCAAAGCCCCCGGTCCGCACCCGCCAGGCGAACACCGGCGTCCGGGCATGAACCCGCGCCAGTCGTGGATCGGCCGCGACCAAGGCCGCGCGCGCGGCGGCGATTTCGCTAGGGCCCGGACAGGTGTTCATGGTTCCTCGGTCGACAGCGACGGCGGACGGTTTTAGCGTCGATCCATGCTCACCCTGGCCGAACTTCTGCATCCGATCACCCCCGATCGCTTCATGGCCGACTATCACGACCGCAAACCGCTACACATTCCGTCCGGTGAAAGCCCGACCAAGGCCGGGCTCTTCGACTGGGACCGGCTCAACGGCCTGCTGGGCCAGAGCGCGATCTGGACCGCTGCCAATCTGAAGCTGGTGCGGGACGGCGCGCCGATCCCGCCGGATCAGTACTGCACCCGGACCCGCACCCCGACCGGCGAGGTCCTGCGGCCCGCCCCGGCCCGGGTCGATGTCTTCCTGTCGACCGGGGCCAGCCTGATCGCCGATGACATCCAGTCGCTGACGCCCGAGCTGGCCGCCCTGGCCGACATGCTGGCGCGAACGTTCGGCGCATCGGTCGGGGCCAATGCCTATGCCTCGTTCGGCGGGATCCAGGCCTTCGGCACCCATTTCGACCTGCACGACGTGTTCGCCGTCCACATCAGCGGCGAAAAGACCTGGCAGCTTTATGAATCCCGCGCCGACAGCCCCGTCGCCATGCCCGGCGGCGGTGATCCACGCCCCTATTTCCAGCAGACCCGCGGCTCGCTGATGCAGTCGGTGCGGATGCGGCCGGGCGACGTCCTGTATCTGCCGCGCGGCTGGTATCATGACGCCCTGGCGGACGGTCCGGTCGACGGCGGCAACGCCTCGCTGCATGTGACCTTCTCGGTCGCCGCCCTGTACGGCCGGATCATGTTCGGCCTGCTGGAGGCGGCGGCGATGCAGGACCCCGCCTTCCGCGCCTATATGCCGCCCGCCCACATCGAGGACGGGGCGGCGCTGCTGCGGCATCTGGCCGATCTCGGACAGCGACTGTCGGCGCTGGCGGCCTCGCCCGGCTTTCGCGACACGGT
Source organism: Brevundimonas sp. (assembly GCA_034676465.1). GTDB lineage: Bacteria > Pseudomonadota > Alphaproteobacteria > Caulobacterales > Caulobacteraceae > Brevundimonas. Next base: position 37,109 of record JAUCCG010000042.1, read on the forward strand.
GGCCAGCATACAGGCGGAACTGGCCCCGCGCCTGCCCGCCTACGGCCTGCCGGTGCGCAAGCCCCTGACCCTGCTGCGACCGACGGGCGCGCCGCCGCCCGCGACCGGCCTGCTGGCCGAGGCGCTGCACTGGGCCTTCAGCCAGCCGACCTTCGCCCTCGAGGATCTATGCGCTGAGTTCGACACCGTCGACGAGACCCACCTGCGCGCCGCCGTGGCCAGGGCCGAGGCCGACGGCACGCTGAAACGGGTCTGAGCGCTTGGCCTTCACCACCCGTTTCGCTCCCTCCCCGACCGGGCGGCTGCACAAGGGGCACGCCTTTTCGGCCCTGACCGCCTGGCAGGCGGCGCGCGACGCTGGCGGCCGGTTTCTGCTGCGCATCGAGGACACTGACTTCACCCGCTGCCGCCCGGAATTCGAGACGGCCGTGCGCGAGGATCTGGCCTGGCTGGGCCTCGACTGGGAGACGCCGGTACGCCGCCAGTCCGACCACCGGGCCGACTATGATGCGGCGCTGGAGCGGCTGCGCGCCATGGGCGTGCTGTATCGCTGTTTCCGTACCCGCAAGGAACGGCTGGCCCTGGCCGGGGTCGCGCCGCATGCGGACGATCCCGCCGACGCCCGCGCCTTCGACGGCGGCCCCCACGCCCCGGCCGACGAGGCGGTCCGGCTGGAGGCAGGCGAGGCCTTTGCCTGGCGGCTGTCGCTGGACCGGGCCCGTGATCGTCTGGGCGGGTTCGACGGTCTGACCTGGCTTGAGGAAACCGCCGGGCCCGGTCGCCACACGGCCCGTCCCGAGGCTCTGGGTGACATGGTGATGGGGCGCAAGGACATCGGGGCCGGCTATGTCATCGCCACCGTCATCGATGACGCGGCCCAGGGTGTGACCCATGTGATCCGCGGCGAGGACCTGATCGCGGTCACCTCGGTCCAGCGCGTGCTGCAGGCCCTGCTGGACCTGCCGACCCCGGTCTATCGCCACCACCCGCTGCTGCTCGGGCCCGACGGCAAGCGCTTCGCCAAGCGCGACGGCTCGGTAACCCTGGCCGAAATCCGCGCCGCCGGGATCACGCCCGCCGCCCTGCGTGCCGAACTCGGCTTCTGATCAGGGGGCCAGACGCCCGTCGGCCCCGTCGGCGGGAAAGACCACATCGGCGTCCGGCCGTTCGGCCGCGGCCCCCGGTCCGCCCAGGGTGCGCAGGATGTGGCGGATGATGTTCAGCCGCGCGGTCTTCTTGTCGTCCGTGGCCACCACGGTCCAGCCCGCCCCGTGGGTGTTGGTCTCGGACAGCATCCGGTCGCGTGCCTGCGAATAGGCGTCCCAGCGGGCCTGGGCCTCCTTGTCCAGCGGCGAGACCTTGAACCGCTTCAGCGGGTCCTCGATCCGCTCGTCCAGCCGTTTGGCCTGTTCACCCTTGCTGATGTCCAGCCACAGCTTGATCAGCACGATGCCGTCGTCGGTCAGCATCCGCTCGAAATGCGGCGCGTCCTTGAGGAAGCTCTCGTACTGGCCCGGCGTGCAAAACCCCATCACCGGCTCGACCCCGGCCCGGTTGTACCAGGAGCGGTTGAAGATCACCGTCTCCCCCGCCGCCGGCAGGTGCGGCACATAGCGCTGGAAATACCACTGGGTGGTCTCGCGGTCGGTCGGTTTGGGCAGGGCGACGACCCGCGTTTGGCGCGGGGCGGCGAATTCGGTGATCCGCTTGATCGCCCCGTCCTTGCCAGCCGAATCCCGTCCCTCGAATACGATCAGCGGCCGGATCCCCTCGGCGATGACCCACGCCTGCGTCTCGACCAGCAGGCCCTGCAGCCGTTCCAGGGTTTTGCGATAGCCGTCTTTTTTCTTGCCCATGCCCGATCCTGATCCGTCCGAACACCGGGAGCAAGGCGAAGCCGGGCGTATTCTGGCCGTCCGCCCGCGACCGCGCGTCGGTCCAACGGGAAGGCCGGGCTGCGCCTCGCGTTCCAGGCACCGGCGTGGTTGCCCTGCGGCAGGCTTTCGGGCCACCCTCGGGGCATGACCACGAACAGGACTCCAGCGATGATCGTCACACGCCGCAGCCTGATAGGCGGTTTTGCGGCCCTGCCCACGCTCGCCGCCCTGCCGGCCTTCGCCCGCTCGGATACAGACACCGCCGACGCCGCCCTCGACGCGGTGTTCGCGAGCGCCGCGCCGCCGGCCCTCGTGGCCGGCATCGTCACGCGCGACGGCCTGGGCTGGTCCGGGGTGCGCGGCGTGCGCCGGCGCGGCGGCACCGACCCGGCGACGCTCGAGGATCGCTGGCATCTGGGATCCAATACCAAGGCCATGACCGCCGCCGTATTCGCCCGGCTGGTGGAGCAGGGCCGCACCCGCTGGGCCCTGCCGGTGGCGGAAGCCTTTCCCGACCTGACGGTCGATCCGGCCTGGCAGGACATCACTCTCGACGACCTGATGCGCCACCGGGGCGGGCTCCTTGACGGACCGGTCATCAACCAGGCCTGGTTGATCGCTGCCCATGTCGACACCCGGCCCCTGCCAGAACAGCGTGCCGAACTCGCCCGGGCGGTCTTCTCGGCCCCGCCGGCAGGACCGATCGGGGCATTTGCCTACAGCAACGCCAACTATATCGTCGTTGGCGCAGCCATCGAGGCCATATCCGGCGAGGCGTGGGAGACCGTCATGCAACGCGAGCTGTTCATGCCCCTGGGGCTGGCGTCGGCCGGATTCGGAGCGCCGACGGGTGAGGCCCCCTGGGGTCACCGCAATGGCATCGGTGTCGATCCGGCCGGGTTTGCGGACAATCCGCGGGCCCTGGGCCCCGCCGGCACGGTCCATATGACCCTGCCCGACTATGCCCGCTTCATAGCCGCCATGATGGGCGGGGCAACGGACTGGCTGTCGACGGACACGCGCCGACGGCTGCTGACACCGGCCGCCGGGACCCCACCGGCCTATGCCGCCGGATGGGGTATCGGCACGGCCCCATGGGCCGGCGTTGGCGGGCCCGGGCCGACGATTACCCACAACGGTTCCAACACCATGTGGTTCGCCACCGTGCTGGCAGCCCCCGAGCGCGGACTCGGCGCTATCGCCCTGTCCAACGACGCCGAGAGCGGACAAGGGGCCTGCGCGGCCCTGGTCCCGCGCCTGATCGCCGCCGCCACCGCCTGAACCGCCTTTCCGCCGCCATGGGCGAGGGTTAGTCTGGGCGAACATGGATCGTGATTTCGCCGACTTCTGGAACCTGCTGTGGGAGTTGGCGCTGGGCGTCTGCGCCGGCTTTGCCCTGCTCAACGCCTTCGCGCCGCATCAGGACCTGCCGTGGAAGCCGCTGGACCTCAGCCATCCGATCGGCCAGGCCACCGCGGCCAAGGTCGCCGATTTCGACATCCCCCGCACCGCGGCCCCGGAAGAGACCAAGGCCGTGACCGACGCCTGCATGCAGGTGCTGCGTGAAGCCGGGGTTACGGTCGAACGGGCCCCGGACCGCGATGACGGCGGCTTCTGCGTGGTGCGCGGCGCTGTGCGCATCACCGGCGGGGCGGTCACGCCCCTGGCCCCCGGGGGTCTGGTCATGCAGTGCCCGATGGCCATGCGCTACGTCATCTGGGACCGTCAGGTCCTGCAGCCCGCCGCCCGCGACATCCTCGGCTCTCCGGTCGCCAGCGTGCAGAACTACGGCAGCTATGCCTGCCGTCGCATCTACGGTCGCACCGAGACCGATGTCCGGCCCAGCGAACACGCCCGCGCCAATGCGCTTGATGTCGCAGCGGTCACGCTCGAGGACGGACGGGTCATCTCCATCGCCGGTGACTGGACCGGCGAGGGTCGATCCGGCGCGGACGCCCGCCGCTTTCTCAAACGCATCCGCACCGGGGCCTGTCGTGTGTTTTCGACCGTTCTCAGCCCGGATTACAACCGCGAGCATCACGACCATCTACACCTCGACGGTGCCCCTCGGGGCCTGTGTGCCTGACCTGTCCCGGCCCGGCCCCGCCGGGCGCGCGCGTCGTTACGGGTTGACCGTCGTCGGCAGACGCGAGAAAACACCTCTGCAGTCCGGATATTGCGTGGGGTCCAAACCCATGTCTTGCTCCTTCGCCTGAACGAGCCGTCCAGATGGATTGTCGGATTCCTCCTCGAGAAAATCCGCCTGGAGAAGCGCGTTTATGGAGAGCGCAGATATGGCGACCGGCACGGTCAAGTGGTTCAACCCCACCAAAGGCTTCGGCTTCATCCAGCCCGACAGCGGCGGCGCGGACGTTTTCGTCCACATCACCGCCGTTCAGAAGGCTGGCCTGCAGGGCCTCGATGAGAACGCCAAGGTCGAGTACGAGCTGGAATCCCAGCGCGGCAAGACCTCCGCGATCGACCTCAAGGTTCTCTGAGCCGAGCGTCCCTTCGGACGTTGAGATCAGACGGGCGCGGCGGCTTCGGTCATCGCGCCCGTTTTCAAATTGGCGGCCTCTTCACCCGCCGGGGCCGGACGCGCTAGTGCTGTGCCATGAGTTCAGCCCCCCTCCCCGACGCCGGCACCAACTGGGTCGACCGCCGTGCGCCCGAGGCGCTCAAGCCGTGGCTGAAACTGGGCCGGTTCGACCGCCCGATCGGCATCTGGCTGCTGTTGATCCCCGGATGGTGGGGTATCGCCCTGGCCGCCGCGTCCGGTGCCGCGGCGCCCGCGAACGAAGCGTTTATGAGGACCCATGCCGTAGGGCTGAGCGTGCTGTTCGCAATCGGTGCCTCCCTGATGCGAGCGGCTGGTTGCGCCTTCAACGACATCGTCGACCGCTATATCGACGCGCAGGTGGCCCGCACTGCCCTGCGCCCGATCCCGTCGGGTCAGATCTCGGTCAAACAGGCCTGGGCCTTCGTCATCGGGTGTTCGCTGGTCAGCCTGCTGATCCTGCTGGCGATGAACTGGACGACGGTGATGCTCGGGCTCGCCTCGCTGGTTTTGGTTGCGGCCTACCCGTTCATGAAGCGGATCACCTGGTGGCCCCAGGCTTGGCTGGGTCTGACCTTCAACTGGGGGGCTCTGATGGGTTTCGCCGCCTTCACCAGTGCCTTTTCGTTGAGAGGAATGCCGCAGTACTGGGAAACCGGAGACATGGTCTTTCACGCCCACGCCGGTGTACCCGGCCACCTTACCGTCGCTGCTGTTCTCCTCTACCTCGGGGGCGTGTTCTGGACCCTTGGCTACGATACCGTCTACGCCCTGCAGGACATCGAGGACGACGCCATGGTCGGGGTCAAATCCTCGGCCCGGCGGCTGGGGGCCAATGTGCAGCGGGGTGTCGGTGCCTTCTACGTCATCGCCGTCATCCTGACGGTCGCGGCGGGCCTGACCGCAGGCCTCGGCCCGGTCTTCTATGTGGCCCTGCTGCCATGGGCGGCCCATCTCTTCCGTCAGGTCCGCGACGTGCGTCCCGACAACCCGGCTCTGGCCCTGCGCCTGTTCCGCTCCAATCGCGAGGCGGGGTTGATCCTGCTTCTCGCCATCATCCTGGGTACTGTAGGGTGGCCGACATGAAGGACCGTTCCATGACCGCACTCCGCGCCCTGCTGCTGACCGCCGCCGTCGCCACCGCCCTCGCCGGCTGCAATCGCCGCGAGGCCGAGCCGGACCCCGCGCCCGTATCCGCCGCCGAAGCTCCGGCCGAGATCACCCCGGCCGACGCCGCCGCGCCGATGGGCTTTGCCCTGACCACCGAATACGCCGAAGTCGAACTGGTCCTGCCCGAGGCGATCAAGCCCCAGACCGACCTGCACGCCCGCCTCTACGCCGAGGAAGTCCGCCGGCTGCGCCAGTTCGTCGAGGGGGCCCAGGCCGACCGTAGCGAGGCCGGCAATGACTCCGCCATCGGCCGCTACGAAAAGAGGATCACCCTGACCCCGGCCGCCGAGACCGGAAAGCTGGTCAGCTTCAAACGCGAAGCCTTCGACTATTCCGGCGGTGCCCATCCCAATACCCAGACCACCGGCATCCTGTGGGACAAGGCGCTGAAGCAGATGGTCACCCCGGCCGGCCTGTTCCGGCGCGGGGCCGATCTCGCGGCCCTCGACCAGGCCCTGTGCGCGGCGATCAACACCGCCAAGAAGGCGCGTCCCTACACCACCCCCGTGACGCTGGGAGCTCGCGACTGGGCCTGTCCGCGCGCCGCGGCGACACCGTTCGTCCTCACGCCCGGCACGGTCGACGGCAAGGCCGGCGGCCTGACCTTCCTGATCGGCCCCTATCAGGTCGGCCCCTATTCCGAGGGAAGCTATGAGATCACCCTGCCGCTGACACAGTTTCGCACCCTGCTGGCCAGTGCCTATGCCGACGAGTTCGCCGGCCAACCTGCGGCCGCGCCGGCGACCTGATCGGTCTCAGTCGGCCAGAAAGCGATCGACGATCGACGCAAACCGTGCGGGCTGGTCCGCCATGATGAAATGGCGACTGTCATCGACCCGGATCAGGGTCACGCCCGGCAGGTCGGCGTACTGGCTGGTCCACATCGAATCGGCCAGCGCAGCCGGGCTGCCGCCGTCGGCGTCGGCGGCATAGACGGCCCAGACCGGGGTGGTCATGGCCGCCAGTCCCGGGCGGACGTCGGTGGTCATCACGTCACGAATGGCGGCGGCCATCGCCTGCCGGTCCGAGGCCATCGACCAGTCCACCATCGCCGTGCGCGTCGCCGGATCGCGCACCAGCCCGGCGGCCGTCTGTTCCTGACCGGTGCGGAAGCCCGCCTCATCGGCGTTCAGTATGGTCGCCGCCGCCTGGTCGGCGAACGGCCGGGCATTTTCGCTTGTGACCTGCGGTCCGAACATGGCGCTGAAGAACGGCAGGCTGTCGACACTCATGACCCGACCGACCCGGTCCGGATGTTGCTGGGCCAGCATCACCGCTTCCAGCCCGCCCATCGAATGGCCGATCACCGCCGGACGTTCCAGCCCGGCCGCGTCGATATAGGCCAGCAACTCCTCGACCACCGGCTGGACGAAGGCCCCGTCACCGTGGCTCCAGGGCGCATCGGCGAACCCGGCCAGCTGCACCAGATGCACCCGGTGCGTCGGGGCCAGCCGTTCGGCCTCGGCGCGCCATACCTCGCGCGACGACCCGAAGCCGGGGATCAGGATCACGTCCGGGCCTGAGCCGATCACCTCGACCGACAGCCGGTCGGAAGCGAAGGGGGCCGGGGCGCTCTGTACGGCCGCCGGCGCAGCCTCGGCTCGGACCGCGAGAGTCAGGCCTCCGGCCCCCAGAAGTACGGCCGAGGCCAGGGCGAATGCGCGCAGCCTGCGGCCGCCGCCATGTCGGGACATGAACATCATGATGGTCTCCAGTTATGTAAGGTTAATCTGACTTTTGATCAGCTGTGGGGATTGTCGAAGATCGCTTCCACCGGCCGGTCGAACAGCACGGCGATGCGATAGGCCAAGTCCAGCGAGGGGTCGTGCTTCTCAGTTTCCAGCGCATTGACCGCCTGACGCGACACCCCCAGTTCCTGACCCAGCTGCTCCTGGGTCCAGCCCCGTTCGGTGCGCAGCAATTTCAGCTGATTGCGCATCAGTTCGTGGACCGCACAAACGGCGCGATCAGGCCCTGCACACCCCAGAACAGCGGATAGATCAGCCAGCCCTCGGCGTGGGGCGCGCCGGCGAAGGATTCACCGAAACCCCAGCCGGTGAACAGGGCCATGGCCACTCCGGCGGCGATGATGAACTGTTTGGCCGTCACCGCCCGCACGAACTCATCGGAGTCGCGCATCATCATCAGGGTGGCCCAGATCTGGCCGACGATCGGGGCGGTCACCGCCGCCGCCAGGATCCACGCCGACGGCTTGCCCTGGATATCGTCGAACGCCCCCAGGATGGTGGCCACCATCACGGCGACATAGCCACCCATGAAGGCCAGGGTGCGCCACACATATTTGCGGTGGGCCGTGGTGGTCGATTTTCCGGATGCGAGCATGACATGTTCTCCTGACCTGATGTCAGGCCTACCTTACAATGCTATTATGTCATGTCAACCTGACTTTTTGTCATATACGCCTGACACAGCCCGTTGCCTTTAAAGACCCCCACGACCGGCCTATACTGGAGCCATGTCTGTCGCGCCGCGCGTCTCCCCGACCCAGCTGTTCAGCCCCGCCGAATGGGCCCCGTTCCAGACGCGGTCGACCTGGCGCGGCCCGCTGCTGCTGGCGCATTGCTGGGGCGTCATCGCCCTGGCGGTGCTCGTCGGTGTGGTCTGGCCGATCCTGATCCCGCTCTGCGTGATGGTCATCGGCACCCGCCAGCTGGGCCTCGCCATCCTGATGCACGAGGCCGCCCACGGGGCGCTGGCGAAGAACCTGAAGCTCAATGACTTTCTCGGCCACTGGCTGTGCGCTGTGCCGATCGGGGCCGATCTGGGTGACTACCGTCCCTACCACCTCAGCCATCACAAATACGCCCAGAACCCCGAGGACCCCGACCTGGTCCTGTCGGCCCCCTTCCCGGTCACCCCGGCCTCGCTGCGGCGCAAGATCATCCGCGACCTGACCGGCCAGACCTTCTTCAAGCAAAGGGTGCTGTTCGCGATCCGGGCCTATGCCTCGCAGCGGGATGAAGACACCGCAGAAGGCGCCGTGGTCACGGGCCGGTCCGTGGTCCCCTTCCTCGTCGTCAACGCCCTCATGCTGCTGGGCCTGAGCCTGGCCGGGGTGTGGTGGGCCTATTTCGCCCTGTGGCTGCTGCCGCTGGCGACCTGGTTCCCGCTGGTCACCCGGCTGCGCAACATCGCCGAACACGCCTGCGTCGAGGGCTCAGCCACCGACGCCTTCCGGGCCGCCCGCACCACCAGCGCCGGCTGGTGGGAGCGCATCCTGATCGCCCCCTACTGGGTCAATTTCCACGCCGAACACCACCTGTTCATGCACGTCCCCTGCTGGAAACTGGCCGACCTGCACCGGGCCGTGCGCGCCAAGCCGGAGGGCGCGGGCATGGAGGTGGCACCCGGTTATCTCGCAGTGCTCCGGCGGGCGTCCTCCGCATAGGTGCCGGCCCCCGCGGCGCGCGAGCCCGGCGGCCCGGACCGCTCTCAGTAGCGCGTCACCGGGGTCTGGTTGTTCGCCCGGTCACAGGCCCCCAGCAGGGTGAGGTATTCGGCCAGCGGCCGGCCCTGGTTGGCCTGGCCGGTCGGGTCCTGACCGGCCATGCCGTTCAGCGACATGTTCCTGAAATTGGCCGTGCTCAGTTCGACGAAGAACGCATCGGCCCCGTTGACGTCGACCTGTGACCGCAGCCCGCCCTGACGGGCGGCATAGTCGATCCCGGCGACATTGCCCCAGGCCACGGGGGCGGCCCCTTCGGCCCGGAGCTGAACCATCGCATTATAGGCCGCGAAACAGGTCTTGACGTCCGCGCGCCATTCACCGGCCACGGTCGGCAGGCGGGTCGGCGCAGCCGCCGCGGGCCCGGCCACGGGGGCTGCGCCGCCCTGGCCCCGGACCTCGGAAACCCGCAGTTGATAGGCTCCCGTCTCGCCGCCGCTCGCGCTGTTGGCCTGGACGAACAGGGTACCGCCGTCGCCGTCATTCACGATCCGGGCGTTCAGACCGTCCCCGCCGTCATCGTTGCGTGTCGACACATTCAGGGCCTCACAGCTGCCGGTGCCGACAGACAGGTAGCTGTCAAAATCGCTCGATGTCATGTCGATCTGCAGTCTCTGACCGGCAAGCGTGCGCACGGTGAAACAGTCAAAATGGCTGTTGTCCGGCAGGGTCCGGTCCGAGGCACTGAGCGTCCCGTTGACGGTCTGGCCGACGTTCAGCCGGGTCACCGGGTACGCCCCCCCCCCGGTCGCGGCTTGTCCCTGGCCCCCGGACTGAACCGGGGAAACGCGCAGTTGATAGTCCCCGATGTCGCCCACGCCAATGGTGTTGGCCCGTATCAACAGCTGCCCGCCGTCGCCCTGATGCACGACCCGGGCGTTCAGGCCGCCACCGCCGTCATCATTCTGGCCCGTCGTCGTGAAGGCGTCACAGCTGCCGGTGCCGACTAACAGGTAGCTGTCGAAGGCGTAAGACGTCATGTCGATCTGCAGCGTCTGACCCGCGCGGGTCGGCACCGCAAAGCAGTCAAAGAAGGTGCCGTCCGACATCAGTCGGGCCGAGGGTGTCAAGGTGCCGTTGACCGTCTGACCCACGGCCAGTTGCCTTACCGCAGGCTCGACCCGGGTCGCCGGAGCCCGGCCGCCCGAAGGTGCCACGCCGGACGACGGGGTCTCGGAGGCCGGCGAGGCGCGCAGGGAATAGGCACCGGTCGCGCCGGCACCGGCGCTGTTGGCAAGAATGATCAGTGGCCGGCCCGTGGTTTCGCGCACGATCAGCGCGTTGACCCCGCCGCCACTGTCGTCGTCCTGCTCGATCATCGTCATCTGGGCGCAGGACCCTTCACCGACCGCCAGATAACTGTCGAACGCCAGAGACGTCATGTTGATCTGCAGCCGCTGGCCAGCCGGGGCCTCCAGGACATAACAGTCGATGTAGGACCCGTCCTGATGCCGCGGGTCTGAACGGGTCAATTCCCCCGCACCGTCTGGCCGATGATCAGGCGGCTTTGCGCCGCAACGGGCGTGGCCATCAGCAGGGCGACGGTCAGTGCAGCAACGGGACGAAGCATCATGGATTTCCAGCCAGCACTCATAAAGCAAACTCCGTCACCCGAAGGGTGGCAGAAGTTCAGACCTTTGTTATTAAAGGTAGATTTGTCCTGAATCCAACAAATGATCCAGTTTCAGACACGAGCCAAGCCGGCGGCGACGGCGACCGGCCACGCCCGGTTCCACAGATCTCAATAGCGGGTGACCGGCGTCAAACCGTGGGCCCGGTCGCAATTAGCCAGGGCGGTCAGATATTCTGCCAGCGGTCGGCCCTGGTTCGGTTGGCCGTTGGGCGCTACCCCGATGGCTCCGACCATCGCCATGCTTTTAAAATTGGCGGTACTGAAATCGATCATGGCCGCTTCAGGCGCCCTGTAATCGATCTGCAGGCCCAGCCGGGTCCGGCGCGTGTTCCACGCGATTTCCGAAACATTGCCCCATTCCCGGGGCTGCACGTTCGCAACCGTCATTTCGACCATCGCACTATAGGCGGCGTAGCAGGTGTTCACATCCGTGCCCCATTCGCTGGTCACGACCGGCAGGCTGGTCGGGCGTGAGGCCCCGAGGGTGCTCAAATCCATGTTGCTATAGGGCGTGGGTGCCGGACCGCCTGCCGCATTGCCCGCCGGCGGCCGGCCTGGAGACGGAGCGCGACCCTGGGCCTGGGAGACGCGGAGTTGATAGGCTCCGGTCTGACCGGCGCTAACGCTGTTGGCCTGAATGAACAACACCCCGCCATCGCCGTCATGCACGATCCGGGCGTTCAGGCCGCCGCCACCGTCGTCGTCACGCGCCGTCGCCGTAAGCTGCTCGCAACCACCGGTGCCGACAGACAGAAAGCTGTCGAAATCGTCCGACGTCTGGTCGATCTGCAGCCGCTGGCCCACGCGGGTCTGAACTGAAAAGCAGTCATAGTGACTGTTGTCCGGCAGGGTCCTGTCTGACGGCGACAGCGTCCCGTTGACGGTCTGGCCGACATTCAACCGGGTCACCGTCGGTGCCGCACCCGCCAGCGACGCGCGCAGTTGATATGGTCCGGTCGCCCCTGCCACAACACTGTTGGCAAGGATGTAAAATATCCCGCCGGTGCCCTCGATGGTGACCCGGGCGTTCAGCCCTTCGCCGCCATCGTCATTGTGCTGGGGGCTGGTCAGACTTTCGCAGGAGCCGCCACCGACGATCAGATAACTGTCGAAGGCGCTGGACAACTGGTCGATCTGGATCCGCTGTCCCGGCGAGGTCAGGACAGAATAGCAGTCGAAATGGGTTTGATCCGTCAGGATCGGGTCCGAGGTGGACAGCTCCCCGGTGATGGTCCGGCCGGGACTTATGGGCGTACCCAGGCGGCCGGACGACTGCGCCACGGCCGGCGTGACAATCAGGGTCGCTGCGGCGAGCGTCAGGGCAGAGCGAAAAAGCACGGCGGACATCCTGTACGGGAACGGGTCAGGTAGCGATTAACTCAGTCGCCTGTCGGGGCAACAGCCGGTGCGGCCGGTGCCACGGCACCGTCGCTTGAGGCCGGGGCGGCGGCGACAACCGCCACCGCCGTCGGGGCGACAGGCACAGCTGCGGGCACACCGCACTGGCGACCCTGATAGATGCCGCTCAGCAGGCTGCGGCGCTGGTCGGCGATACGGATTCGCTCGGCCTCGGCCCGGGCGCGGGCCTCGGCGTTCCGGCGTGCCGCGCCGCCGGCCATATTGGCGAAGGCCCCAAGCCCGGGTACGGCGCCCAGGGCACCGGAATAGAGGGCCGCATTGACGGCGACACCGGCCGCGCCCTCAGCCAGCGCGCCTTGATTCTGGGCATTCTGGGCGTTCTCGGCGGACACGCCGGAGATCTGTTCCATCCGGCTGATCTCGACCAGCAGCTGGTTGCAATCCATCGTCCCGTCGGTGGGATAGGAGACCTGAAGTTGCGGTTCGCCGCGCCGTTGGGCCAGCGCCGGGGCCGGCATCGCCATAACCAGGGCCAGTCCGGTCGCGGCGGCGGTACGAATCAGCGTCTGCATCAGTTCTGTCTCCGAGGGCTTGCGGCCAGGCCGCGTCATGACCGCATTCTGGGCCTGTCGGCCGCGCGCGGTCGTCATCCAAATAGATGAAACGAACCGTGTTTTTCTGATTGAGCGCCGCGCGGTCAGTATCCTCAGACCGGGCCCATCGCCACACTGGCCAACAGGGCGGCGACCTCGGCCTGACGGGTGCAGCCGGTTTTTTCCAGAACCCGGCGCAGTTGAGATCGCACCGTTGTGATCGCCACATCGCCCTCGGCGGCGATCGTTTCCAGCGACCTGCCCATGGCCAGGCCTCGCGCCACCCGTGCCTCGGATACCGTGAGATCGAACAGCGAGCGCGTCAATTCCAGCGACGGTGCCCGGTCAGCGGCAACGGGAGTGACCAGCAGCAGGGCGTAGCCGCGTCCGAAAATATCATGGGCCGACCGTCGAACGGGCATCAGGTGCAACACCATGGTCGCCCGCCCACTCTCGTCGCGCAGGGGCACGGTACAGGCGGCGACCCCGGCGGCGGCCGTGATCGTCGACAGGGCCTCGGTCAGCCTCGACTGCGCCTGCCGGTCTGCCAGGGTCAATCTGTCGCCGGCCCCCAGTCCGATCCGTTCCGACAGGGCTTCCATCAGGGCATTGGCCTCGATCACCCGCCCCGACGCGTCCAGCACCAGAGCCGGCAACCCCATGTCCGTCAGCACCTCGCTGGCGACCTTCACCCGCTGCAGTCCCAGTCGCGAGCTGACCAGGGCGCTGCGCGCAAGGTGCGGACGCAGGGTGTTCAAACGTTCGACATGTTCGGCCTCGATCGGACCACGTTCGAACGCCCGTTCGACACTGAGGACGATATTGTCGCCGCTCGGCACCCGCAGCCCCGTCCCCGCCGACCAGCCCAGCCCGTGCGGCCGGAAGAAGTCGCGATAGATCGGGTCGGCATCGAGCTGATCCTCGGTCCAGAAATCCTGCTCGACGAAAAAGGACGGTTCCGACTGGCTCATCAGACAGACCCGACGGCTGCAGCGATTGAACCAGCCTTCGCTGACATATTCGTCGAAGACCCCCCGTACCGTGCTCGATGCCGTCCACGTCAGCGCTGTATGGGCTGAAAAACAGCAGGCCGCCCCGGGACTCGGTCAGGCGGGCCAGATCGTCCAGCACGGTCGGCCACAGCTCCGGTACGACAGAACATTCATAGATGCGTTCAATCAAATCGGTCGGCATGCGGCTCCCCTGAACTACGCAACAGTGTCAGGTCTCGATTCTCACAGTGGCACAGGCCATCAAAAACCGGGAGTAGGTGAAAAGGGCTTTCACAACTTTTCCAACAGGTTGTTCTGCACTATCATCACCCGGCATGGAGGTGTGCCGATGCTCGAATTATTGCTTATGCTCGTGGTCCCGCCCCAGTCGCCGGGTGACCGCCTGACCGTCTATCAGCGGCAGTCGCCGAACGGCGAAACGATTCTGACCACCGTACCCGACTGCCCCAACGGCCGGTTCCAGCGAGCGGAGGGTCAAGCGGACCCCGGTCTCGATCCGGCCCCCCTCTACCGGGCAGACGGTTCCGTCCGCGGCTATCTATTGCTGGAGCGTTCGGTCGGGGGCTGCTCGCGCCCGATCTCCTTTACGCTGCCCGGCAGTCCACCGGAAATCGCGCCCGAGCCCCGACCGTTGCGGTTGATACCCGCGCGGCCGGATCCACGCTAAGACTTTCGACCCGAAGACCGGGCATCACATCAACCCGTGTCCTCCGGGCTCCCTTGACCCGCTGCCTGTCGCCGCCCACCAGCGGGGGTCCATGACCCGCATCCCCGATCCCGCCGCCTTCATCGCCACCAACACCCGCGTCCAGCCGGTGCCGCATGCGCCGGAGATTTCGCTGTGGCTGGCCGATGAGGTGACGCCGATCTGGCGGTTGACCGAGGATGAGCTGGGCGCGCTGGGCCTGCCGCCGCCGTTCTGGGCCTTCGCCTGGGCCGGGGGACAGGCGCTGGCGCGCTGGGTCCTGGACCATCCGCAGGAGGTCGCCGGGCGGCGGGTGCTGGATTTCGCCGCCGGTTCGGGTCTGGTCGGCATCGCCGCCGCCCGCGCCGGGGCGGCCCATGTGCTGTGCGCCGACATCGACCCGTTCTGCGCCGCGGCGGTGGCGGCCAACACCGCCCTGAACGGTGTGACCGTCGAGTTCACGGCCGCCAACCTGCTGGCCGGGCCACCGCCCGAGGTCGACGTCATCCTGGCCGGCGACGTCTGTTACGAACAGCCGATGGCCGCCGAGGTGCTGGCCTGGCTGGCGGTGGCGCGGGCGCGCGGCATATGGGTGCTGATCGGTGATCCCCAGCGCACCTATTTCCCGCGTGAGGGGCTGGACCTGCTGGCCGAATACAGCGTGCCGACCACGCGCGAGCTCGAGGATTTCGAGATCAAACGCACCCGCGTCTGGGCCCTGCCCTAGCTTTCGGGGCGCTCGTCGTCGTCGGGATCGGGCGAGACGGTGATCGGCTTGTCCGCCGCCGCCTCGGCGTCGCCGTCGAGGTCGGCCCTGGCCGGGCGGTCCGACGGCCGCGTCTGTTCCATATCCTCGTCGCGGCCGAAGCCGGGGGGTTTGGGAGTCACTTCAGTCATGGCGCACCTCGTGGTGGGGGATGTTCCCAAACAATGGCCGGGTCGGTCCGGGGTTGCAGGTAGCGCGCAAAAAGCGCTCCCCACGGTCGCGCTTGGTCCGGACCGGCTTTGCGCCCATCTTCAGACCATGACCCGGCTTGCTCTCATCCCGATGACCATCGCCGCGCTCGGTTGCGCCCAGCCGGTCGCGGCGCAGGTCGCGCCGCTGCCCGGCCAACCCTGGCCGAACGCCCTCGACCAGGCGCGCGACCAGGCCGACCGGCACCGCCATGAGATTGAGCGGCTGCGGTTCGAGGCGGACCAGCGCGAGGCCTTCGCCCGGCAACAGGCGCTGGAGGCCCGGCTGCGGGTGATGGATCTTCAGGCCGCGCGCCAGCCGGTGCCGCCGGCCGCCTATGCTCCCTATCCGACCGGCACACCTGAACAGGCCCAGGCCCGGGGTGAGACTGTTGTCAGAGGGACGACCCAGATCGACGACTGGCTGGATCGCCGACCGCGCCAAGCGTCATCGGGTGCATCCCTTGGCCTTCTCCGGCGTTCCGGCCTAGCTTGCGGCACAGCAGGGCAGGGAGAACGGACAGATGCGTTGGAAGGGTGGACGTCGCGGCGGCGGCATTGAGGACCGGCGCGGCATGGGTGGCGGAGCCATGGCCGGCGGTGGCATCGGCGTGATGGTGCTGGCGGCGATCGGCTATTTCGTGTTCGGCATCGACCCCTCGACCACCACCCAGCTGGCCAGCCAGTTCGGCGGCGCAGGCGTCCAGGAAGCCGGCCGCACCGGAACCCCCGAAGACCAGGCCGGCCAGTTCGTCGACGTGGTCGGGGCCAATATCAACGACGTCTGGACCGCCAACCTGCAGGGCTATCAGGCCCCGCGCGTCGTGCTGTACGAACAGGGCACCGGGACCGGCTGCGGCTACGGTCAGTCCGCCATGGGGCCCTTCTACTGCCCGTCCGACAAGACCGTTTATCTGGACCTCGGCTTCTGGCGCGACATGGAGACCCAGCTGGGGGCCTCCGGGGCCGACTTCGCCCGGGCCTATGTCATCGCCCATGAGTTCGGCCATCACGTCCAGACGCTGACCGGGGCCTCGCAACAGGTCCAGGCCGCCCAGCAGCGCGCCCGCGGCCAGGCCGAGGCCAACCGCTATTCGGTGGCGCTGGAGCTCCAGGCCGACTGCTACGCCGGGGTCTGGGCCGCCAATGCCGCGGCCGTCTCGAACGGTGCGGTCGCGCTGGAAGCCGGAGATCTGGAAGAGGGCATGAAGACCGCCAACGCCATCGGCGACGACGCCCTGCAGCAGCGTGGCGGCGGCCGCGTCAGCCCCGAGGGCTTCACCCACGGCAGTTCGGCCCAACGGGTCGAATGGCTGCGGCGCGGCTACCAGTCCGGTGACCCCGCCGTGTGTGACACGTTCAGCGGGGTTTAACGCGGTCCGAAGGGCACGACCTTGTTGCCGCCGTCGTGGCCGATGTCGGCCGCGCCCAGATAGGGGATCCCCGAGCGCTGGCACCAGTAGCGGGCAATCTCCTCGGCCGTCATGCCGAACTCGGGATCATTCTCGACGATGGCCGAGACGCGTCCCATCCGGATACCCGCGACCCGGCGGATCGACGGCTGGGCGGTCAGGTGGAACATCATCCGGTCGATCCGGTACAGCGGCTCGGACACGTCCTCCAGCATCAGCACGTGGCCGCTGAGGTCCGGCTCCAGATAGGTGCCGACCAGGGCGTCGAGGATGCTCAGGTTGAAGGCTGCGGCCGGACGCGGGTCGGTCGCCAGCGACGGTTCCAGCGAGCCCGGGTCGCCCCTGACCAGCCAGTTGACCGCCCGCCAGGCGGTCTCGTCCCGCCGCACGGAATCCGAGGCCATCGGCCCGTGCGCCACATGCGGGAAGCCGGCCCTGTACAGCCCGGCCAGCAGGCTGCCGGCGTCGGAAAAGCCGAGATAACGCTTCTTGCGCGCCACCGCGGTCAGGCGCGGCAACACCGCTTCCGCGATCCGGCACGCGCCATAGCCGCCGCGCGCGAACCACACCGCGTCCAGCCGCGGGTCATTGGCGAACTCGACAAAGGCGCTGGCTCGGCTGGCGTCGTCGCCGCCGAAATGACCGTGCTTGCCGAAGCTGGCGGGGTGGAAGACCGCCGCGACCGAGCCATCTGGAATATGGGTCGCGAACCAGGTCTGGACCGCCTCGGCCCGGGCCGGGTCCAGCCGCGAACTGGCGTTGACGATGCCGATCTTCATACTGGGCCGCTGGCCTCACGCTGGGCCCGTGCTAGTCAGGCCGTTCCAGCCTTCGCGGTTTCGCCCTCCAGATCAAGCCAGATGACCACAAACGCTTCCTATTTTTTCTGCGGCATCGGCGGATCCGGCATGCTGCCCCTGGCCATGATCGTCCAGAGTTGCGGCGGCCGGATCGACGGCTCCGACCGTTCCCGCGACCAGGGCCGGACCCCCGAGAAATTCGCCTGGCTGGCCGCCCACGGCGTCACCCTGCATCCGCAGGACGGCTCGGGCCTGACCGACCCCGACCAGATCGTCGTCGCCACCGGCGCGGTCGAGGACACGGTGCCCGATATCGCCGCCGCCCGCCGCGTCGGGGCCCGGATCGTGACGCGCCCGGAACTGCTGTCGCAGCTGTTCAATGCCGCGCCCCAATCCGTCGGCGTGGCCGGGACCAGCGGCAAGTCGACCATCACCGGCATGATCGCCTGGATCCTCGACCGTGGGGGGCGTGAGCCCACGGTGATGAACGGGGCGGTGATGACCAATTTCGTCGACGCCGATCACCCGTTCGCCAGCGCCCTGATCGGCGGCCCCGACCTGTTCGTGTCCGAGGTCGATGAGTCCGACGGCTCCATCGCCCGCTACGTTCCGACCGTGGCCGTGGTCTCCAACATCTCGCTGGACCACAAGTCGATGGAAGAGCTGCGCGACCTGTTCGGGGGCTTCGCCGGCCGGGCCCGCACCGCCGTGCTCAACCTCGACAATGCCGAAACCGCCGCCCTTGCGGCCGGGTCGGATGACGGCAGGGCCGTGACCTTCTCCATCGGTAACGGCGACGCGGACCTGTCGGCCCACGATCTGCGCCCGCTGCCGGCCGGGATGGACTTCGACCTGATCGAGCGCCCCGGCAGCGATCGCATTCCGGTCACCCTGAACGTGCCCGGAGCCCACAATGTCGCCAACGCCCTGGCTGCGCTGGGGGCGGTGCGCGCCCTCGGCGTGCCGCTGGCCGAGGCGGTCTCGGCGCTCGAGACCTTTGCCGGCATCCGCCGCCGGATGGAAGTGGTCGGTCGCGCCGCCGGGGTCACCGTGCTCGACGATTTCGCCCATAATCCGGACAAGATCGCCGCCACCCTCGACGCCCTGCACGCCTTTCCGGGCCGCCTGCTGATCCTGTTCCAGCCGCATGGGTTCGGGCCGCTGAAGCTGATGCAGCGGGAGTTCATCACCGTCTTCGCCGAGCGGATGCAGGCCGACGACGTGCTGCTGATGCCCGAGCCGGTCTATTACGGCGGGACCACCGACCGCAGCGTCGGCAGCGAGGACATCGCGACCGGGATTCGCGCCGCCGGGCGCAACGCCGAGGCCCTGCCGACCCGCGACGCCTGCGGCGACCGGCTGATCGAGATGGTCCGCTCCGGGGACCGGATCATCGTGATGGGGGCCCGCGACGACACCCTGTCGACCTTTGCCGCCGGTCTGCTGACGCGACTGCGGGCCTGACGCCGTGATGATCCAGGCACCGCCCACCCCGCTGCCCGAGGTCATCGTCACCGCCGCCCGCCTGCCCCCCGCGGCGGGTGAGGCCGCCTTCTCGGTGGTGCGGCTGGACGACCGGACGCTGGGCCGCGCCCTGCGTCTCGACGAGGCCCTGGCCACGATTCCGGCGGTGTCGCTGTTTCGCCGGACCTCCAGTCTGGCCGCCAACCCCACGACCCAGGGGATTTCGCTGCGCGCGATCGCCCCGTCGGGGGCGGGACGTACGCTGGTCACGCTCGACGGTGTGCCGTTGAATGATCCGTTCGGTGGCTGGGTGATCTGGTCGCGGGTCGCGCCGGAAAGTCTCAGCGGCCTCGACGTCGTGCGCGGAGCCGGGGCCGGTCCCTATGGAGCCGGGGCTCTGACGGGGGTCATCGCCCTGCGTGAACGCGACGGGTCCGGCGGCGTGCTGGACGCCGGAATCTCGAGTCGCGGCGGTCGACGCGTGGCCGGATCGACGACCGTCGATCTGGGCCCGGTGCGTCTGGTCGCCTCGGGCCTGTCTGACACCAGCGACGGCTATGTGCCGGTCCGTGGCCCGCAGGCCGGAGCCGCCGACACGCCGCTGGACCTCGACGCGCGCAGCGCGGCGCTGCGGGCTGATATGCCTGTGGGGGACGCCGCGCTGTCGCTGCGCGCCTCGACCTGGGAGGAGGATCGCGGCTCGGGCCTGGCCGGAGCGCGGGCCAATGCCTCGGGCTCCAGCCTCAGCGCCACCCTCGCCCGCCAGCCCCCTGTTGACCGGCCCGGCTGGCGGCTGCAGGCGTGGCAGACCCGCAGCAACCTGACCAACGGCTCGGTCGCGGTCGCGGCCGACCGCAGCACGACGACCGCCGCCAATGACCAGTTCCACACCCCGGCGACGGGTCAGGGCCTCAACGCCGCCGTGCGTCGCACCGGCGTGGCACTCGCCGGGGGGCGGCTGGAATGGGAACTGGGTCTCGATGCCCGCAGCGCCGAGGGCGAGACCAATGAACGGTCGCGCAACCTGGGAGCCGGCTTCACCCGCAGTCGTCGCGCGGGGGGCGAGACCCGTGTGGCCGGGGTCTATGGCGAGGGGGCCTGGCGCGGTGGCGACTGGCTGCTGGCCGGGGGGCTCAAACTCGATCACTGGAGCAGCGAGAACGGACGCCGGCTGGAGCGCGACCTGACCACGGGCCTGCCCACGTTGGACGAGACCGACCCCGATCGCTCGGGCACCGTGACCAGCGCCCGCTTCGCCGTCCGGCGTGTTCTGGGCCAGGACTATGCGGTGCGGGCGGCCGCCTATTCCAGCTTCCGTCCGGCGACGTTGAACGAGCTCTATCGCCCGTTCCGGGTCGGCAATGACCTGACCGAGGCCAATGCCGCCCTGGTGCCCGAGCGGCTGACCGGCCTCGAGGCGGGTCTGGCCCGGAACGCGGAGGACAGCGGCTGGACCGTCACCCTGTTCCACAATGTGATCGAGGACGCGGTCGTCAATGTCACCATCGGGGCCGGGCCGGGCACCTTCCCCCGAGCCGGGTTTGTCCCGGCCGGCGGAGTCCTGCGTCAGCGGCAGAACGCAGGCACCGTCACCGCGACCGGGCTGGAGCTGACCGGCGACCGGCAGCTGTCGAACCGGCTGCACCTGAGGGGGGCGGTGTCGGTCACCGACGCCCGGCTCGACGGCGGTGATCAGGCCCCGCAGCTGACCGGCCTGCGTCCGGCCCAGGCCCCGATCTGGAGCGCGACCGCCGGGGTGGACTGGCAGGTCTCGTCGCGGCTGACCCTGGCGGGGACCGTCCAGTATGAAAGCCGTCGCTTCGACGACGATCTGAACAGCCGCACCCTGGCCGCGGCGACGACGCTGGGTCTGCGCGCAGACTGGGTCATCAGTCCCGGCACGACCCTGTGGCTGACGGCCGACAACCTGTTCGATGCCGATGTCGAGGTGGCCCAGACGGCAACCGGGGTCACCGGCTTCGGCCCGCCACGCAGTGTGGGCGTGGGCCTGCGGCTGACGCGATAGATCGGCCCGGCTAGAGCGCCACCGCCTTCATCGACACCGCCTGATCAACCAGCTTGGCCGCATCGACCGGGGTGGCGCGGCCGATCAGTTGCCGGCCGCCCATGAACTCGGCCGGGGCGTTGACCGCCTCGACACTGACGATGCGGTCGCCGGCCAGATGGAAGACGGCGAAATGACTCCCGGCCGGATCGCCGCGCACCAGCTGGCGGTCGGCGTCGTGCGGCAGGCCGGCGATCTGCAGCTTGATCTCATACTGGTCCGACCAGAACCACGGCACCTCGGGCGCAGGAGCGGGACGGCCAGTCAGGGCCGCCGCCGCCTGTTTGGCCTGTTCCAGCGCGTTGGGCACGCTTTCCAGCCGTTGCATCCGGCCGCCGTGCACCGGCAGGGGGCGGAAGGGTGATGTCGCCAAGCGCATAGATCGACGGGTCCGAGGTCCGTGCCGTTGCATCGACCACCACCCCGTTTTCACAAACCAGGCCCGCGGTGCGCGCCAGGCCGTCGCAGGCCAGCCCGCCGACCCCCACCAGGGTCACGTCGGTCGCGACCATGGTCCCGTCGGCCAGCCGCACGCCGCCGTCCTCGAAGGCCGTGACCTCGACCCCGGTGCGGATGTCGACACCCCGGGCCCGGTGAAGGTCGGTGAAGAAGGTCGACAGGGTCTCGGACGCGACCCGGGCCAGCACCCGGTCCATCCGCTCCAGCACCACCACCCCGGCCCCGAGCGCCCGGGCCGAGGCCGCGGCCTCCAGCCCGACATAGCCGCCGCCGACGATGACCAGGCGCGACCCCGGCCGGAGGACGGCCTTCAGCCGCTCGGCATCCTCCAGCGTCCGCAACTCCAGCAGGTCGGGCCGGTCCGCCCCCGGCACCGGCAGTTTCCGCGCCGTGGAGCCGGTCGCCAGGATCAGGGCGTCATAGGCTTCCACCGTACCGTCCGCACGGTCTTGCCCGCCACGTCAATCGCGGTGGCGGTCACACCGGTGCGCAGGTCGATGTCGTGCTCGGCGTAAAAGCTTTCCGGCCGCAGCAGCAACGCCTCCAGATCGGCCTCGCCCTTGAGCCAGGCCTTGGACAGGGGCGGTCGCTGATAGGGGGCGGCGGGTTCCGTACCCGCCAGCACGATCGGCCCCTCATGCCCGTACTGGCGCAGCAGGGCCGCCGCCGTGCCGCCCGCGTGTCCCGCGCCGATAATCAAAATCTTGGTCATGGAACCGGCAATAGCGACTTCCGGGCCCTTCTCCCAGTGCCCTCAATCAGAACCCTTGACTGTTCCACTGTTACAGCATAGTGGAACGCGCCATGACTGATATCCCCTCCCCCCCAGGGCCGTCCGCAAGGCCGCCGACGACCGCATCGCCCTGTATGACGCCTTGCTGTGCCTGCGCTCGCGCGAGGAGATGGATGCCTTTCTGGCTGACCTTTGCACACCGGCGGAACTGCGGGCCTTTGCCGAGCGCTGGACGGTGGCCCGTCTTCTGGACGGGGGCGACAAATCCTATCGCGAGATCGCCGCCGAAGCCGAAGCCAGCCCCACCACCGTGGTCCGCGTCGCCCGGTCCCTGAAAGACATGCCGCACCAGGGCTATCGCCTCGTGCTCGACCGCCTGAAAACGAAAGCCTGAGTCTCCGATCATGAGTACCGTCCAGGGGCGACTGCGCATCGCCGTGCAGAAATCCGGCCGTCTGGCCGACCGCAGCCTCGACCTCATCCGCGACGCGG
The DNA here is from genome assembly GCA_034676465.1 of Brevundimonas sp. Taxonomy (GTDB): domain Bacteria; phylum Pseudomonadota; class Alphaproteobacteria; order Caulobacterales; family Caulobacteraceae; genus Brevundimonas. The sequence goes on from JAUCCG010000042.1 coordinate 59,841, forward strand.
GCCTGCGCGTGGTCAAGGGCAACAACGACCTGCTGTACCGGGTCGAGAACTATCCGATCGACCTGCTGCGGGTGCGCGACGACGACATTCCGACCTTTGTCGCCGACGGCGTCTGCGACCTGGGCATCGTCGGCGAGAATGTGCTGGAGGAGGCGCGCAACGGTGGGCCCGTGGCCGAGGTGATCATGCCGCTGGGCTTCGGCCGCTGCACGCTGAAACTGGCCGTGCCGCCGACGCTGGACTACGCCGGACCGGGCTCGCTGGAGGGTCTGCGTATCGCCACCTCCTATCCGAAGATCCTGCGCCGCTATCTCGACGCGCAGGGCGTCAATGCCGACATCGTGGTCATGCGCGGCGCGGTCGAGGTCGCGCCGCGGCTGAAGCTGGCCGCGGCTATCTGTGACCTGGTCTCAACCGGGGCGACGCTGGAGGCCAACGGCCTGATGGCGCGCGAGACGGTGCTGCAGAGTGAGGCCGTGCTGATCCGCGCGCCGCAGCCGCCCGAGCCCGGCCTGCAGCACCTGCTGGACAGTATCATCGAGCGGATGAGCGGGGTCGTGTCCTCGCAGGGGGCCAAATATGTGATGCTGAATGCGCCGCGCTCGGCGCTGGACGCCATCACCGCCATCCTGCCCGGAGCCGGGTCGCCAACGGTGATGCCGCTGTCCGGGCGTGATGATGCCGTGGCCGTCCACGCCGTCTGTCAGGAGGCGGTGTTCTGGGAAACGCTGGAGAAGCTGAAGGCCGCCGGGGCCTCGGCCATTCTGGTCCTGCCGATCGAGAAGATGATGTGATGCGGATGCTCGACTGGTCTTCCCTCGACGCTGACGGTCGCCGCGCCGCCCTGGCCCGGCCGCAACGCCGCACCGAGACGCGCGTCGCCGACGGCGTGCGCGCCATCTTCGACGACGTGCAGGCCCGTGGCGGCGCGGCCGTCAGCGACTGGAGCCTGAAGCTGGACGGGGCGGCCCCGCGCCGCATCGCCATTACACGGGACACGGTGGCCGCCGCCCGCGACCGGCTGTCGCCCGCCGACACCCGCGCCATCACCATGGCCGCCGCCAATATCCGCGTTTTTCACCAGCTGACAGTGCCGGTCGATTCGGCGGTCATCGAGACCACGCCGGGCGTGCGGTCGCAGCTGGTGTGGCGGCCGATCGCCTCGGCCGGTCTGTATGTGCCCGGCGGTTCGGCCCCGTTGTTCTCGTCGCTGCTGATGCTGGCTATTCCGGCCACCGCCGCCGGGGTCGAGCGGCGCGTGGCCGTGACCCCGCCGACCAAGGACGGCGAGCCACACCCGGCCATGATCCTGGCCGCGGCCGAGGGCGGGCTGGACGATATGTGGCTGATCGGCGGGGCCCAGGCCATCGCCGCCCTGACCTTCGGCGTCACCCTCGACGACGGCGAGATCGCGCCCTGTGACAAGCTGTTCGGCCCCGGCAACGCCTGGGTGGCCGAGGCCAAGCGCCAGGCCGCCGCCCTGCCCGGCGGCCCCGCCGTCGACATGCCGGCCGGTCCGTCAGAACTGCTGGTCATCGCCGACCTGGCCGCCGATCCGGTCATCGTCGCCGCCGACCTGCTGAGCCAGGCCGAGCACGACGCCGACGCCCAGGTGATCCTCGTCTCCGACAGCAGGGCCGCCATCACCGCCATCGTTGAGGAGGTCGAGGCCCAGCTGCCGTCCCTGCCCCCGGGCCGACATCGCCCGGGCCGCCCTGTCGGAGGCCCGCGCCATCAAGGTGCGTGACCTGGCCGAGGCCTGCGCCGTGTCCAACCTGTACGGCCCCGAACACCTGTCGCTGCAGACCAAAAGCCCCGAGGCGCTGGTGGCGCAGATTTCCGCCGCCGGGGCCGTGTTCGTCGGCAACTGCGCCGCCGAGACCCTGGGCGACTATGCGGCCGGGCCCAGCCACGTGCTGCCCCCGACCGACGGCGGGGCCCGGACCCTGGGGGGGATCACCACGGCCAGTTTCATGACCACGATGTCGGTGCAGCGCGTCACCGTGGCCGGGGCCGCCGCCCTGGCCCCTGTCGCCGCCCGACTGGCGCGGCTGGAGGGTCTGGAAGCCCACGCTCGGGCCGCCGATCTGAGGTGCGCGTCATGATCAACCTGCCCGCCCCCTTCGCCCCGCTGGTTTCCGGGGCTGACGGTCTGGACCGCTATCCGTCCGATCCGGCCGCCCTCGGCGCGCGGATGGCGCAGATCTATGGCCTGCCGGTGGATCAGGTGCTGCCGGTGCGCGGCCTGACGCACGGGCTGGAGCTGGTCTGGCGGCTGGCGGCACGCGACGGCTTGACCGTCACCGCGCCGGAGGCAGAACCCTATGCCGGGCTGGCCGCCATTTATGCCCGGCCCGGAGACGACGGGGAGACCGGGGCGGTTGTGATCCGCGCCCTCGGCTCGCCCGAGGCCGTGGTGGAAATGGCCGAACGCGTTGCCCCGGCGCTGCTGATAGTCGATGAGGGTTTGATCGAATTTTCGGACGCCCGGTCGGCGAGCCAAGCTATCGGGGCTCATGGCAATCTGGTCGTCCTGCGCAGCTTGTCGCTGGCCTATGGCCTGGCCGGGGCCCGGATCGGCGCGGCCCTGGCCCAGCCGGCGACGATCGCGCGACTGGCGGCGATGCTGGAGCCCTGGGCCCTGCCCGAACCCTCGGTACGGCTGGCGCTGCAGGCGCTGTATCCGTCGCGCATGGTCGAGACGGCACAACGGATTGCCACCGTGCGTGCCGAGCGCGAGCGTGTCGCCGCGGCCCTCGGGCGGGTGATGACGGTTGAGGCCGGCGTGGGCCCGGTACTGATGACCCGTCCGGTCGACGTCACCACCGCCCTCGTCGCGCTGGAGAAGTTCGGTGTCACCGCCGATGTGTCGGGCGAGCGGTTACGGCTGCCGCTGTCGATCCGGCCCGAGGTCAATGACCGGCCGCTGACCGCCCTGGGTGTCGGCCCGGCCCCGCACCGGGCCGCGCGCACAGGTCAGGCCGTGCGCGACACGAAAGAAACCCGCATCGTCTGTACTGTCGATCTCGACGCGCCCGGCCCGGTCGCCATCTCGACCGGGGTCGGCTTCTTCGACCACATGCTCGACCAGATCGGCCGCCCACGGTGGCTTCGCCATCCGGCTGGACGTGCGAGGGTGATCTGCACACCGATCCGAACACCACACCATCGAGGACAGCGCCCTCGCCCTGGGGCAGGCGCTGAAACAGGCACTGGGCGAACGCCGCGGCATCGGCCGCTACGGCTTCGCGCTGCCGATGGACGAGGCCAATGCCAGCGCGTCGCTGGACCTTTCAGCGGCCGCCCCTATCTTGTGTTCGAGGGGGACGTTAAAGCGCCAGCCCCTTCATCGGCGACTATCGCACCGACCTGACGGCGCATTTGTTCCGCTCGCTGGGCGATGCCATGGCGGGCGGTGATCCATGTCACCGTCACGGTGGAGGCGACGACGACCACCACAAGATCGAGGCGTTCTACAAGGCACTTCGGCCGGGCGCTGCGCCAGGCCATCCGCGTCGAGGGTGACGCCATGCCCTCGACCAAGGGGGTGCTGTGAGTACGGTCACCGTCGTCGGCTATGGTGCCGGCAACCTCGCCTCGGTGCAGTTTGCGCTGGAGCGTGTGGGGGGCCTCGGTCGTGATCACCGATGATGCCGATCAGATGGCCGCCGCCGAGCGCGTGATTCTTCCCGGCGTTGGTGCTGCTGCTTAAGGCATGCGTCGCCTGCACGCGCAGGGCCTCGTGCACCCGTTGCGCGAGTTGCAGGTGCCGCTGATGGGTATCTGCCTCGGGATGCAGTTGCTGTTCGAGCGTTCGGAAGAAGGCGAGGTGGAGTCGATCTGCCTGGGCCTGATCCCCGGCACGGTGCGAAAGCTGGAAGGCCGCGCCGATCGTGCGGGTGCCGCATATGGGCTGGAACAGGCTGGCAGGCGTTCGGCCCGAATCGCCGCTGCTGGATGGGGTGCCGCGACGGCGCCAGTGCCTATTTCGTGCACAGTTTCGTCTGCCCCGCCGGTCACGTCCGACACCGTGGCCACCTGCCACCTACGGCAGCGTGGTCCCCGCCGTGGTGCAGCGGGGCCAAGCGCTGGGGCGCGCAGTTTCATCCCGAGCGCTCGGCCGCCACCGGGGCGCGCCTCCTGCGGAATTTCCTGGAGAACGACTTTCCAGAGCTTCACCGTCTATCCCGCACTCGACACTCGCAATGGGTGGTGTCTGCGTGCGCCTGTTACACGGGCGATTTCGACCAGGTGACCACCTATGGCGACGATCCGCCGCCGCCCGGCTGGCAGGCGTTCGCCGCTGTCGGTGCGCGAGCTGGATGCATATGGTCGATCTGGACGGGGCCAAGGCCGGCGCGCTATGCAACACGGTCTGAGCCCCGAACTTGCTGGGACAGATTGCATCGAACACGTCGCTGCAGGTGCAGACCGGCGGCGGCGTGCGCACCGACGATGACGTGGCGCGCCATCCTCGATGCCGGCGTCGAGCCGCGTGGTGATCGGTTCGCTGGCGGTGCGCCAGCCCGAAGAGGTGGCTGGGGTGGCTGGAGAAATTCGGCGCCGAGCGCCTCACCATCGCGCTGGATGTCCGGGCCGACGGCGATGACGGCGTATGGCTCCTGCCGGTGCATGGCTGGACCGAGACCGCCGGTGTCGACCTGTGGGCGGCGCTGGTCGCTACCCACTACGGGCACGGTCCGGCATGAAGCTGCTGGTCACCGACATCGGCCGCGACGGAGTGCTGTCCGGCCCCAATCATGGACCTGCTGGCCGAGATCATCGCAGCGTCGCTGCCGGACGTGGCGGTGCAGGCTTCCGGCGGGGTGCGCCACGCTGGATGACCTGACGGCGGCCAAGGCCACCGGCTGTGGCGGTATCATTGTCGGCAAGGCGCTCTAGGAAGCGCGTTTCACCGTCGCCGAAGCCGAGGCGAGCTTGGCATGTTGACCGCACGCCGCATCATTCCCTGCCTCGACGTGCGCGACGGCCGGGTGGTCAAGGGCGTGCGCTTCCGAGAACCATGTCGACATGGGCGACATCGCCGAACTGGCCGCTGCGCTACCGCGACCAGGGGGCCGACGAGCTGGTGTTCTACGACATTTCCGCCAGCCCGGAGGGGCGCTCGGTTGACCGTGGCTGGATCGAGCGCGTCGCCCGCTTGATCGACATTCCGTTCTGCGTGGCCGGCGGCATCCGCGAGCGTGGAAACCGGCCGCGCGCTGTCCTCCATGCCGGGGCCGACAAGGTTTCGATCAACTCGCCGGCGCTGGAACGGCCCGGAGCTGATCGGCGAATTGGCCGCCCGCCTTCGGCAGCAGTGTGTGGTGGTCGGCGTCGATTCCATCCGCCTCGAGCCGGATGGCGCAGTGGCGGGTGCGCTCCTACACCGGCGATCCCGAAAACGCGCGCCGCGCCGCCGGGCGGCGCACCCTGGACTGGATCGTCGAGGCCCAGCCGCGCGGGGCCGGCGAGATCGTGCTGAACTGTATGGATCAGCGACGGGGTGCGCGCCGGCTATGACATCGCCCAGCTGACGGCAGGCGCGGGCGCTTCTGACCAGGTTCCGCTGATCGCCTCGGGCGGCGCCGGGGCAGCCGACCATTTCCTCGATGTGTTCCGCATGCCGACGTGTCCGGGGCGCTGGCGGCCAGCGTGTTCCACACCGGGGCCCTGTCCATCCCGGACCTGAAGCCCTTTCTTTCGGACGCCGGCCAGAGAGGTGCGGCTGTGAAACTCTCAACCCCGACACACTGGATTTCGCCAAGGGCGGCGGGCTGATCCCCGTCGTGGTGCAGGACGCCGCCACCCTGCAGGTGCTGACCCTGGCCTATATGGATCGCCCCGCGCTGGATGAGACGATCGAGTCCGGCGAGGCTACCTTCTTCTCGCGTTCGCGTGGCGGGCGCTGGCGCAAGGGCGAGACCTCGGGTGACCGGCTGCAGGTCGTCTCGATCACGCCGGACTGTGACGCAGACGCGCTGGTGCTCAAGGTTCGGCCGGTCGGCAATGCCTGCCACCTGAACCGCATCAGCTGTTTCGGGGATGAGGACGCGCCGGGTCTGGGCCGGATCGCCCGACTGGAACAGACCATCGCCAAGCGGGCCGGGGCCGACCCGGCCACCAGCTGGACCGCCCGCCTGCTGGCCGAGGGGCCCAAACGGGTCGCCCAGAAGGTTGGTGAGGAGGGTGTGGAGACGGCCCTGGCCGGGGCGGCGGGACCGGATACGGAACTCACAGCCGAGGCCGCGGATTTGATCTATCATCTGCTTGTCTTGTTGAGATCGCGTAACTTGGTGTTTCAGAACGTCCTCAACGTGTTGGCGCACAGGGCGGAAACGGCCAAACACTGATCCAGACGGGAATTTGACGGGAAGCGACTAAAGGCAATGGCGGCACTGGTACTCTTCGGCGGCGGCGGCGACCTGGCCATGCGGATGCTGTTACCGTCGCTGTATTTCCTCGAGCAGGACGGTCTGCTGCCCGACGGTCTGAAAATCATTGCGGCGGCCCGCAGCGACGAGACCGTACCCGCCTACATCGCCCGCGCCCGCGAGGCCGTCGAGGCCCGGGCCCGGGACGACGGCGGCTGGAACTCATCGAGTTGGGACCGGCTGGCCGCGCGCCTCGACTATCTGGCGGTGGACGCAACCGACGTCGCAAGCCTCAAGACGCTGAAGGACCGGCTCGGTGACGATGAGGACCTGACGTCCTTCCTTGCCGTGTCGCCCTCGCTGTTCGGTCATATCGTCGATGCGATGGCCGCCGCCGGACTGGCCGGTCCGCGCTCGCGCGTCGTCATCGAAAAGCCGGTCGGCCGCGATCTGGAATCCTTTCTCGAAATCGACGAGGCCGTGCGCCGCGCCTTCACCGAAGACCGCGTCTTCCGCATCGATCACTACCTCGGCAAGGAGACGGTCCAGAACCTGATCGCCCTGCGTTTCGGCAACACCGTGTTCGAGCCGCTGTGGAACAATCTGACGATCGACCACGTCCAGATCACCATCGGCGAGTCGATCGGCGTCGGTGATCGCTGGCCCTATTACGACGAGTACGGCGCGCTGCGGGACATGGTGCAGAACCATATGCTGCAGCTGCTCTGCCTGGTCGCCATGGAGCCACCGTCGGATCTCGACCCGGACTCGGTCCGCAACGAGAAGGTCAAGGTGCTGCGTTCTCTGCGCCCGATCACACCCGAGGAGGCCGAAGAGGTCACCGTGCGCGGCCAGTATGTCGCCGGCACCGTCGATGGGGCACCAGCCGCCAGCTACAGCGAGGAGCGCGGTCAGCCCTCGGATACCGAAACCTTCGTCGCCATCCGCGCCAATATCGACAACTGGCGCTGGGCCGGGGTGCCCTTCTTCATGCGCACCGGCAAACGCCTGAAGGAGAAGCGCACCGAGATCGTCATCCAGTTCAAGGCTGTGCCCCATTCGATCTTCGGGCGCGACGACAGCCGCAGCGACATCAGTGACAACCGGCTGGTCATCGAGCTTCAGCCGGACGAGGACATCTCCCTGACGGTGATGAACAAGCGTCCCGGCCTCGACCTGCGCATGCAATTGCAGCCGATCCGCATGTCCCTGTCCTGGGGCATGAACGGCAACGGGGAGGCTGCGCCGCGCCGCCGCATTGCCTATGAGCGTCTGTTGCTGGACGCTATGGCTGGAGACTCGACCCTGTTCGTCCGCCGCGACGAGGCTGAAAAGGCATGGGAATGGGTCGATGACGTCTCCCGCGCCTGGGCCGATGCCGCTGTGCGGCTGGAACCCTATGCCGCCGGTACCTGGGGTCCGTCCTCCGCGCGCAAGCTGCTGACCGACACCGGTCGGGCCTGGAACAAGAATGATGTTTGACGACCACCTGCCCTCTGCCAGATCTGGACGACGCCTGTGATCCCCGCCATCGAGACCTTTCCGACCGCCGCCGCCTGGGCCAGTGCCTGCGCCACCCGGCTGACCGACGGGCTCGCCGCCTCGGTCAAGGCGCGCGGACGGGCCGTGTTCGCCGGGTCCGGAGGCTCGACGCCGACGCCGATCTACCGGGTCATGTCCGAAGCCGCCCTGGACTGGTCGAAGATCGCCGTCACCCTGGTCGACGAACGCTACGTTCCGGCAACCTCGCCGGACTCGAATGCCCGCCTGCTGAAGCGGACCCTGCTGACCGGTCCGGCCGCGGCCGCCCGCTTCGTGCCCCTGTTTCACCCGTCGATCACCGTCGACCGCTCGGCCCTGATCGCCGCCAGGGCCCTGGGGGCCGAGGTCGGCGGCATCGACGTGGTGCTGCTGGGCATGGGCGAGGACGGACACATCTGTTCGATGTTCCCCGGCAGTCCGACGCTGGAAAGCCTGCTCAGCCCGCACCTGCAGCCGACCGTGCTCGGCGTGCCGGCCGGCCGCGACGGTGCGGCACCGTCGATGCAACGCCTGTCCATCAACCTGCCTTATCTGGTCAGGGCCGAGCGGGTCATTCTGGCCCTGACCGGCGACGCGAAGCGGGCGGTGTTCGAGCGCGAGGCCGCTGGTGATCCGGTGAACCGGCCGATCGCGGCCCTGATTGAAGCGGGGGTTTCGCTTCAGGTCCTGTGGACGGAGACTGCCTGATGGCTGCTGCCAAACCCAAGATTCATCCGGTCGTCGCCGGGGTGACTGCCCGCATCATTGATCGCAGCCGCGCCACCCGCGCCGACTATCTGCGCCGCATGGACGCCGCCGGAAGCTCCGAAGTGGGCCGGGCCAAGCTCAGCTGCGCCAACTGGGCCCACGCCTTCGCCGGGGCCACGATTAAGGACAAGCTGACCGCCATGACGGGGTCGCAGCCGAACCTCGGCGTAGTGACCGCCTACAATGACATGCTGTCCGCCCACCAGCCGTTCGAACGCTTTCCCCAGGTGATTCGTGACGCCGTGCGCGAGGTCGGCGCCACCGCCCAGGTCGCCGGGGGTACACCCGCCATGTGCGACGGTGTTACCCAGGGCCGCCCCGGCATGGAACTGTCTCTGTTCAGCCGCGACGTCATCGCCATGTCGACCGGGGTGGCCCTGACCCACGACGCCTTTGACGCGGTCATGTGTCTGGGCGTGTGCGACAAGATCGTGCCCGGCCTGTTCATGGGGGCCCTGGCCTTTGGGCACCTGCCGGTGGTTTTCGCGCCGGCCGGCCCCATGCCCTCCGGCATTCCGAATACCGAAAAGGCCCTGGTCCGGGCTGAATACGCCCAGGGCAAGGTCGACCGCGCCACCCTGCTGGAAACCGAGATCGCCTCCTACCATTCGCCGGGGACCTGCACCTTTTACGGTACCGCCAACTCCAACCAGATGATGATGGAGGTCATGGGGCTGCATCTGCCCTCGACGGCCTTCGTCCATCCCGACACCGGTCTGCGCGACGCCCTGACGGCGGCAGCGGCGCAGCGGGCCGTCGAACTGGCCCGCACCGGCAAGGGCCGGATGGCGGACGTCATTACCGAAAAATCCATGGTCAACGGCATCGTCGCCCTGCTGGCCACCGGCGGTTCGACCAACCACGCGATCCATCTGGTGGCCATGGCCCGGGCCGCGGGGATCATTATCGACTGGACCGACATGGACCAGCTGTCCTCGGTCACGCCGCTGCTGACACGCATCTATCCGAACGGAACCGCCGATGTGAACGCCTTCCAGGCCGCCGGCGGCGTGGCCTTCGTCACCCGGGAGCTGGCCCGCGCCGGTCACATCCATTCGGACGTCACCACCGTCATGGGCAAGGGTATCGCCGCCTATTTCCAGGAGCCCATGATGATCGACGGCCAGCTGGTCTGGCGCGACGGCCTGACCGAGAGCCTGGACACGACCATCCTGCGCCCGGCCTCGGAGCCGTTCGACCACGAGGGCGGACTGCGTCTGCTGCAGGGCAATCTGGGCCGGGCCGTGATCAAGATCTCGGCGGTCAAGCCCGAGCATCGCATTGTCGAGGCCCCGGCCAGGGTGTTCGACAGCCAGGAAGGCTTCCTCGCCGCGTTCAAGGCCGGGGAACTGGATCATGACGGTATCGCCGTGGTCCGCTTCCAGGGGCCGCGCGCCAACGGCATGCCCGAGCTGCACAGCCTGTCGCCGGGTCTGGGCGTGCTTCAGGATCGCGGCTTCAAGGTGGCCCTGGTGACCGACGGTAGGATGTCGGGGGCTTCGGGCAAGACCCCGGCCGCGATCCACGTCACCCCCGAAGCCCTCGACGGTGGACCGCTGGCCTATGTCCGCGACGGCGATGTGATCCGTGTCGATGCCGAGACCGGCGAACTGCACGTCCGGATCGAGATGCATGAGCTGATGGCTCGCAAACGGGCCCGGCCAACCGAATCCCAGGACTGGGGCTATGGCCGCGAACTGTTCGGGGCCTTCCGCGCCGGAGTCGCCCGGCCGAACAGGGTGCCTCGGTCTGTTTCAGCGGCCTGCACGGGGGCGGCAAGCCCGAGATCCGGGATGTGTCCGATCCCAACTGGGTCAATGCCGCGGTCGACGCATGGGCCCGCCCACCCTGCTGGTCGGCGACGTCGGCGGCACCAATGCCCGGTTTGCCACGGTTCACCTCGTCGACGGCCACCCGGTGCTGGATCGCGTCGAGAGCTTTCCGGCCCGGCGCTTTCCGACCCTGCTGGCCGCGGTCGCCGCCTTCATCGACGGCTGCAAGGTCAGACCGGATGGCGGCGTCATTGCCGTAGCCGGACCGGTCACCAATGGCGAGATCGACCTGACCAATTCGCCATGGCGGGTCTCGGAACGGGAACTGGCCGACCTGGGTCTGAACCCGATCCGGCTGATCAATGATTTCGTGGCCCAGGCCTGGGGCGCGTCGATCATGCCACCGGACCAGCTGGCCTCGCTGGGCGGCCCCGAAAACGGGCGACCCGAACGCCACCCTGGCGGTACTGGGCCCCGGCACCGGCTTCGGCGTCTCGGCCCTGATCCGCGACATCAACGGGCGACAGATGGCCATGGCCAGCGAAGGCGGACACGTCTGTTTCGCGCCGGGGGATCCGGTCGAGGACGAAATGCTGCGCATCCTGCGTCGTCGCTATGACCGGGTTTCGATCGAACGGCTGATCTCGGCCCCCGGCCTGCTCAACCTGCACAAGGCCCTGGCCGAGATCGACGGGCGCCAGAGCCGGATCGATGACCCTGCGGCTATCACAGAGGCGGCCCTGGTCGACCCGAACAGTCCCTGTGGCGCGACCCTGGCCCGCTTCTGCGCCATCCTGGGGGCTGTGGCCGGCGACATCGCCCTGACCACCGGCGCGCGCGGCGGCTCGTCTATATCGCCAGTGGCATCGCCCCGCGCATCCTGCCCTTCCTCAAGGCCAGCCCGTTCCGCAAACGATTCGAACGCGCGGGCCGGTTCCAGGACTATATGGCGGCCATTTTTGACCCGCGTGATGTCCTGCACAAACAGGCGGCCCTGCTGGGGGCGGGGCGGTTAGGTTTCATCGATTTCGGCCGGTGAATCCGATTTTTTATCACGCAAGCGTGAACCCAATGCGGAAGGCGGCGTTATCGGGGTTCCACTCAGCTAAGGAAGCTACATCATGCGTAAACTGATCATCGCCGCCGCCGCCACCTTCGCCTTCGCCGGCCTCGCCGCCTGTGGCGAAAGCGCCGCCGACAAGCAGGCTGAGGTCCAGGCCGATGCCCTGGAAGCCCAGGCTGCCGCCGCGCCGACCGAAGCCGAAGAAACCGCCCTCAACGCCGAAGCTGACCGCATCGAACAGCAGGCCGGCAACGCCGACGGTGGCATGACCACCGAAAACACGCCCAACACCTCGCCGTCGATCCCGGCCCAGTAACCCGGACCGGCCGGGGCGTCATGACCCCCCGGTCACCTTCAGAACGGTCAGCCCCCGTCGCAATCGCGGCGGGGGTTTTCCGTAACGAACATCAAGTCTTCTTCGGCGGCCACGGGATGAAGGCGCTGGTGCGCGCCACATAGTCGGCATAGCCCGGTCGCGATTTCGAGATCGCCTTCTCGGTGATGCCGATGCCTGACCAGCGCGTCAGGGTGAAGGTCAGGAGCAGCGGTCCGGCGATCGACCACAGGCCCACGGCCCCGCTCTCGGCCGCGATCAGCCACAGGCCCCACCAGACGCAGGCGTCGCCGAAATAGTTGGGGTGGCGGGGTATAGCGCCACAGGCCGGTGTCCAGCACCGTGCCCCGGGTCGCCGGATCCTTGCGGAAGGCGGCCAGCTGGGCGTCCCCCACCGTCTCGATCACCAGTCCGCCCAGGGCCAGAACCGCGCCGGTCAGGGCGATCACGCCGAGCGGCGGCGTCGCCGCCACCTGACCCAGCTGCACCGGCAGTGATGTCAGCCAGGCCAGCACCGCCTGCGGCAGGAACACGATCAGCAGGGCGGTCTTGCCGAAGCTCCAGCCCTTGGCTCCGTACCCCTTCAGGATGGCGACATAGCGGGCGTCGGCCCCCCCGCTCGCGCGCCAGCGCCGCAACAGATGCCAGGCCAGCCGCAGGGCCCACAGCGTCACAATCCCCAGCAGCAGCCATTTGCGCGCCGGATCGCCCTCGGTCCGTGGCCAGGTCACGCCCGCCAGAAACAGCATGGCCAGCGGCCAGACGCCGTCGATGAAGCTGACGTCCCGCACCTTGAGGGCGACCAGCCAGAGGATCCCCATCGCCCCGACGATCAGGGCGAGGTTGACGGACAGCAGGACGGCGATCTGGGTCAGGGTCATGGTTCAGAAACGAGTTCTGACGGTGCCTGGATGCACCAGGTCAGTCGATGCAGAGCGTGGCCTCGGCCCGACCGTTCTCGACCGTGGTGAAACAGCCGAAGCGATTGCTGTTGGCCTGACACTGGCCAACGACCGCAGCACCCTCGCGCGGGGCCGGGGCCGCACCTTCGATGCGGCAATCGCCGAGGCAGTCGTCGCCGTCGGTACAACGCTGGCCGGCGTCAGCGTATTTGATCACGCACTGCAGACTCTGGCATCCGGCCGACCCGGCGCAATTCGCCGCCGCGCGCGGCACAGGCGGCAGCGGTCGGGGTCTGGTCGACCGTCGCCGGCCCGTCGGGAATCGGGGGACACGGGCGCGCAGGCCATCAAGAGCAGGGCGACGGCGGCCAGTATCAGGCGCAGGCTCATGTCACGTCTCCCTTGTCGAAACCGCTCCAGACCTCGTCATAGTCCAGTTGCATCAACGATGTGGTCTGGGCCCAGCGGGTGGTCCGGATCGGCAGCCGGGTCTCGAACATGAAGGCCAGGGTGTCCGTGATCTTGACCGGCTTGAGATCCGCCCTGATCGCCTTGTCATAGCTGGCCTGATCGGGGCCGTGGCCGCTCATGCAGTTATGCAGACTGGCCCCGCCGGGCGCGAAACCACCCTCCTTGGCGTCGTATTCGCCGGTGACCAGCCCCATGAATTCGCTGATCACATTGCGATGGAACCACGGCGGCCGGAAGGTGTGCTCGGCCACCATCCAGCGCGGCGGGAAGATGGCGAAATCGCAATTGGCCGTGCCCGGCGTGTCGCTGGGCGAGGTCAGGACCGTGAAGATCGACGGATGGGGTGATCGTAACTGACCTGTGCCGATCGTGTTGAACCGGGCGGTGTCGTATTTGTACGGGGCCAGATTGCCGTGCCAGGCCACCACATCCATCGGGCTGTGGTCGAAGGTGGTGGTCCACAGCCGCCCGGCGTATTTCTGTACGCACTCGGTCGGGCGATCGACGTCCTCAAAGACCGCGACCGGCGTCTGGAAGTCGCGCGGATTGGCCAGGCCGTTGGAGCCGATCGGCCCCAGATCGGGCAGGCGGAAGGCCGCGCCGTAATTCTCGCACACATAGCCGCGGATCGGGCCGTCGCACTCGACCCGAAAGCGGACGCCGCGCGGAATGACCACGATCTCGCCCGGTCGGGCCGCGATCCGGCCCATCTCGGTGACAAAGGTCTGGTCCCCCGCCTGCACCACGATCAGCAGCTCGCCGTCGGCACAATAGAAGACCCGGTCGACCATCGAGCGGTTGGCCGCATACAGGTGGATACCGATACCGTTCAGCGCCTCGGGGTCGCCGGTACCGCCATAGGTGATCAGCCCCTCGACCCAGTCGGTCGGGGTGTCCGGCATCGGCAGGGCGTCCCAGCGCATGCGGTTGGGATTGGGGTCAGCCTCGGTGAACGGGCCCGAGCGCAGCCGCCCCTGGGGAAAGGGGCTGTAGGCCGGATGCTGGGCCGAGGGCCGCAGCCGGTACAGCCAGCTGCGCCGGTTCTAGGCCCGCGGAGCCGTGAAGGCGGTGCCGGACAGTTGCTCGGCATCGAGGCCCATCGGAGCCTTTTGCGGCGAGTTGAAACCTACCTCGGGCAGGGCACCGGCCACCGCCTCTGTGGCGAAATGGTTGCCGAAGCCGGACTGGTAGTGGCATTGGCGCCAGTTGTCATGGTGCGTGTTCCCTGACGATGGTTTAGCGCCACCGTCAGGCTCCGTAACCCGTCGTAACCCCGGAAGGGAATTCAGTCGAGGGCGCAGATGTCCGGCAAGCCGCGCAGGGCCCCGGCGCGATCGAGGCCATAGCCGACCAAGAAGCGGTTGGGGGCCTCCCAGCCGACGAAATCCGGCTCGGGCGCACGCGCCAGGGGCCAGGGCTTGCGCGCGAACACGCAGGTCAGCACCTCGGCGGCCCCGGCTTCGCGGGTGATGCGCACCGCCTCGGCCAGCGACAGGCCGGTGTCGAACACGTCATCGACGATCAGCACGCGACGGCCGGTGATCGGCCGCTGATAAGGAGCATAGACGTCGATCCGGCCACGGCTGCTCTGTTCGTCGCCATAGGAAGCCAGCCACAGGGCGTCGAACCGGACATTGCGCCCGACGCGCGCCGGCGCCCGGGTCAGGTCGGCGGCGAACCACAACCCGCCGGTCAGCAGTACGGCGGCCACCGTCTCGTAATCGATCACCGGCGCGATGCGCGCTGCCAGATCAGCGACAATGCGCTGGATCTGGGGTTCGGGCAGCAGGACGGTCGGGGGGGCCGGCAAGGCCTGGGGGTCATCAGCCATGATGGGAGGCGGATACCGCTTCGTGCCCGGTTGTGTCGAGAGTTGATGCAGGGATCGGCACGGCATCGAGCGGATACAGGTCGTCGGGATCCGGCCCCGGGACCAGGGCCGGGCGCAGGCCGCCCTCGTCCGCCGTCGGCAGCGGCCGGGGTGCTGGAGGGGTCGGCGCTTCATCCGGCGGGGGGGGTCGGGCGGCGAACGGCTTCGCGGGGCAGAAAGACAACATCGACCCCGGCGGCCTTGCTGCCCGGATCGGCGATCAGCACGGCGAAGCCCTGGACCTTGCCCCGGCAGGACGGGGGCCGCGTCGATCCGCACCACCGCATGGCCGATCTCGGCACCGTGGGAATGTCGAAGAGGGCCAGACGCACCGGCGGGGCGACGATCTCGTCCGAACGGACATTGCGCAGGGCCCCGGAGACCAGCACCCGGTCGAGGACACCGGGGGCTGCGCGAGCGGGTGATGGCCTCGATTTCCAGTCCGGTCGGATTGCACCGGCGAGCCGACCGCAGCATAGGCAGCGGCGGCGCGCGGATACAGTTCGACCACCTCGACCCAGGAACAGCCAGCCGGCGGTCAGCAGGGCGACGAAGGCCGAGGCGATGCCGGCCCAGACGGGCCCGTGCGCGGCGGCGCGGCGCAGGCGACGCTGCTGCTCGGCCCGGGCCCGGAAGGCCTTGGGCAGTTCAGGGGCCGGCGTCTCGGCCAGGGTTTCGGTGGTTTCGTCGCGCTTGCCAAACCCGGCGACCGGCGATGCGTCCGCCGGCGGGTCCGTGGCGACGACCGCGGCCCTGTTTCGCATCCGCGATAAGGATCGCGGCGGCGTTTAATTCCAGCGGTTCATCGGCGCTGGCGTGCCAGACGTGGCTGCAGCCGACTTCTTGCATCGCACGCGACGCCCGCCCGGACCGATCGCATAGTCAGGGGTGAAATAGCTGGTGGCGCAGGACGGGCAGGTCAGTATCATGTGGTCTGACAGCGAGGCGTTGAGCCCCCTCCCGTCGAGGCGCATCTCGCGCCGATTCCATAAGTACGTTCTCTGCCCGAATCGCCCCGCCGCACCGCCGAACCCGACTCCGCTGCCACCGCTGTCCGCCTTGAGGGCGTGGGCTTCGGCTATGCGGACGCGCCCGGCGTGCTTCGGGACATCAACTTCAGTAGTGCCGCACGGCTCTTTCCACTTCCTTACCGGCCCGTCAGGTGCTGGAAAATCATCGCTGCTCAAGCTCCTGACCCTGGTCGAACGGCCGACGACAGGCAGGCTGCGCCTGTTCGGCGACGACGTCACCTCCCTGCCCCGCCAGGCCGTCCCGGCCGTGCGCCGGCGCATGGGCGTGGTGTTCCAGGACTTCCGCCTGCTGGATACCTCAGCGCCTTCGACAATGTCGCCCTGCCGCTGCGCCTGGCGGGGCTGAAACGCGCCAGTTACGTCGACAATCGCAGCGGAAATGCTGGACTGGGTCGGGCTCGGCGACCGCATGGACGATGCTCCGCCCTCGCTGTCCGGAGGCGAGAAGCAGCGGCTGGCCATCGCCCGCGCCGTGATCAGCCGGCCCGACCTGATTTTGGCGACGAGCCGACCGGCAGTATCGACGCGGCCATGGGCGAGCGGCTGCTGCGCCTGTTCCAGTCGTTGAACCAGCTGGGACCCACCGTCCGCTGATCGCCAGCCACGATGAGGCCCTCGCCGCCCGTTCCGGGGCCCGCATCCTGCGCCTCGAGGGCGGTCGACTGGTCGGGGGCCGCGCATGAGGGGCCGCCGGACCACACCCGGCCTGCTGCCGCGCGACAGTGCCGGAGAGCCCTGGCTGGCGGTGCTTATCGCCATCCTCTGCTTCCTGGCCTGCCTCGCCGCCGTCGGGGCCGCCTCGGCTGACCGGGCCGCCCACGGCTGGGCCGGCCAGCTGCGGGCCGAGGCGACGGTGCAGGTCCGGCCGCGCGTCGGCGAGACCGGGGCCGGGGCGGCCGCGCGCGCCGCAGAGACCCTGGCGGGGGTCACGCGGCAGCCGTGACCGAGGCCGAGGCGATGGATCGCGAGACCGGCCGAGGCCCTGCTGCGTCCGTGGATCGGCGACGCGGTCCTGCCCGACCTGCCCCTGCCCCATCTGGTCACCGTACGGCTGGACCCGGTCGCCCCCGCCAGCGCCGTTACGTTGAGCCGGGCCCTGGCCGAGGCCGGGCTGGACGCCAGCGTCGACGACCACAGCCTGTGGCGCGGCGAGGTCGAGCGCGCAGCCATGATCATCACCCTGCTGGCCGGGGCTGCCTTCCTGCTGACCGCGCTCGCGGAGGTGCGGCCATCGCCTATGCCACCCGCGCCGCCATGGCCGCCCAGCGACCGGTGATCGAGACCCTGAGCCTGAACGGGGCCGCCGACGGCACCATTGCCCGTCTGGTCCCAGACCCGGTTTGGCCTGCTGGCCGCGGGGGGGGGGCGGGCGCGGCCGGTGCCATTGCCGCCGCCGCCCTGCTGGTCGCGGGCCTGCGGGGCCTCGGCGGGCCGCGGACGGCATCAGCCCGGCCCTGCCCCTGGCCTGGAGCGACCTGTGGCTGCTCTCGCCATGCCCGCTTCTTGGCGGCTTCGGTAGCGGTGGTCGCCGCGCGCATTACAGCGCTGGCGAGCCTGCGACGGCGGCGTTAGGAAGGGCTATGAAGTTTCTGACTTGCATCGCGATTGGCTCTGGTCTGGCTGGTGGCCTGTTCGCCTTCGCCGACCGGGTGCGCAACCTGACCCCGGCGGACGAACCGGCCCGCGCCGACGCCATTGTGGCCCTGACGGGCCCCTCGGCCGAGCGCGTCAATGCCGCCGTGGGCCTGCTGGAACAGGACAAGGGCAAACGGCTGCTGATCTCGGGC
>JAUCCG010000043.1:0-23878 GCA_034676465.1 Brevundimonas sp.
TGACATGATGTCACGATGACCGGGGCCACCGACCGCAAGCTGTTTCTCGGAGGCCGTCTCAAACGGCTGCGCCGCGACATGGCCCTGACCCAGACGGCCATGGCCGCTGATCTTGGCGTTTCCCCCAGCTATCTCAATCACATAGAGCGAAACCAGCGCCCGGTCTCGGCCCAGCTGCTGCTGCGTCTGGCCGACACCTATGACGTCGACCTGCGCGCCCTGGCCCAGCGGGCCGGTCCCGCGGGCGAGGCCGAACTGGCCGAGATTTTGACCGACCCCGTGTTCGGCGGCCTCGCCGTCCCCCGCCATGAGATCCTGCAACTGGTCGACGATGCCCCGGGCGCGGCCGACGCCCTGCTCCGCCTGTACCGGGCCTTCGCCGACCGCCGCACCCGCGAACAGGCCGAGGCCGGCCAGGGCGGTGTCATCGGCGCGGAATTGCCCGCCGACTGGGTCCGCGACCACATCCAGGCCCGCAGCAACCACTTCCCCGAACTCGACACCCTCGGCGAGGCCCTGCACGATGCCCTGTATCCCGACGACCCCGCCGTCCGCGGTGAGGGGTTCGAGGTCCGCGCCCGCGCCCGGCTGACTGAACGCCACACCCTGCCCGTCCGCATCATGCCGGCCGAGGTCATGGTGGAATGGACCCGGCGCTTTGACCCGCACCGCCGCCGGCTGCTGCTCTCCGAGACCCTGGGCCCCGCCTCGCGCGCCTTCGCCATCGCCTATCAGCTGGCCCTGGTCGAGCATGACGCCGAGTTGACCGCCGCCACCGACGCGGCCAACCCACCGGACATCGCCACGCGCAACCTGCTCAAGGTCGCCCTGACCAACACCCTCGCCGCCGCCATGCTGATGCCCTACGCCGCCTTCCAGCGCACGGCGGAACAGACCGGCTATGACCTCGCGCGGCTGCAGGCCCGCTTCGGGGTCAGCTTCGAACAGGCGGCGCACCGGCTGACCACCCTGTCGCGCCCCACCGCCCGCGGCGTGCCGGTCTTCCTGATGCGGGTCGATCAGGCCGGCAATATCTCCAAACGCTATGCGTCCGGGGCCTTCCCCTTCTCGCGCTTCGGCGGGGCCTGTCCGCGCTGGCGGCTGCACAGCGCCTTCCGCACCCCCGGCCGCATCGTCACCCAGATCATCGAGACCCCCGACGGCACCCGCTGGTTCACCCTGGCCCGCACCGTCGACCGTCAGGGCCACGACGGCTTCGGCGAGGGCCAGGACCTGGCCATCGGCCTGGGCTGCGAGCTGAAACACGCCCATCGCCTGACCTATGCCCGGGGTCTGGATCTGGCCGCGCCCGAGGTGACCCCGATCGGCCCGGCCTGCCGCCTGTGCCACCGCCACCCCTGCGCCGAACGCGCCGCCCCGCCGGTCGACCGCCCCCTGACCGTCGACGACTGGTCGAAGTCGGTCAGCCCCTATCCGTTCGGCGAGGCCTGAGCCTCACAGCAGGGTCAGGACGCCGTCTTCCAGCCGGTGCGCGACGCCGGTGTCCGCGAAAATCCTCGCCAGCACCGCCGCCGGATCGTCCACGCCCGCATCCAGCATGCGGGCGATCGCCTCGGCCGGGGCCGGATCCCCGGCCACCCGGGTCAGGGCCGCCAGCCACTCGGCCCGTGACAGGATGCCGTCGTCGGCGCTCTCGGGCTGGAAGTCGGTCAGCATGTCGAAGAAGTCGCCGCCGTCCGGCCGCTGCCGGGCCGATTCCATCGCCAGCGCCCACACCGCGCCACAGGCATAATAGGCCCGATGTTCGTCCACGCTCGCCGGCCTCCGCCGACCGGCAGACCCCTGGCCAGCGACACACAGTCATCCACCTCGCGCTGCAGTTCGGCGCGCGGATCATTGGTCGGGTCGATCGCGGCGATGGCGCGCACCGCCATCAGATCGGCCCCGCCCTCGGTGATCCAGGCCTCACGGGCGAACGCATACCGCAGCCCGTTCGAACCCAGCCAGAAATGCGCCGCCTCATGGCCGATGAACCAGCGGGCCCGATCCAGGGCCTCGCGATCCGGATTGAGCACGCCCTCGCCCTCGAAACTCATGGTGATCAGTCCGGGCAGGACACTGCCGCCCATGCTGGACAGGCGTTTCGTCGGGCCGGTCCAGCTGACCATCAGGGTCGGCTCCCCGCCCCGGCTGGGGCCCATCCGCCTGGCGTAATAGCTCATCACCTGCGGCGTGAACCCGCCAAGCTCCTTGCCCAGCCAGCGCGGCAGGCCGGGATCGATGACGGTCGTCACCCCCTGTCCCTGGAGAATCCGCGCATCCCCGAACAGCACATAGGTGCGGGCGTTGCTCGCCGTCGCCGTATCCATACGCTCGCCCCTGTACAACAGCGGTCCGGACAGATCGCGCCAGGTGACCAGAGACGGCCCCCCGGCGACCTCGATTCCGTTCAGGTCCGACGGCAGCGTCCGCGCCGCCGCGACCGAGTCCAGCGGCATCAGGTCGAACTGCCCCGAATACAGGGCCACGGTGCCGTCGGAGAACATCAGGGCCGGATCATACTCCGCCTCCAGATCACCGGCCTGCGGGCGCATGACGATGCGCACGTGCTCGGGCACGGGGCTGCCGTCCGTCGTGCGCAGCACATCGTAGTCGCCCTGGCGCTCGATCACGACGCCGGGCGTCCGGACCGACCACCACGACGGTCGCCACGGCTGGCGGCTCTCGCGCAGCAGGGCCGACTGGAAGAAGGCCCAGACCGGCGATGCCCGGGCGAAGGTGAAGTCCGCGGTCCAGCGATCCCCGTCGCGCGTGACGGTCACGGCGACTGGCGGCGCGGCCTGCGGATCGACCCGGGCCGACGAGACGCCGGGCCAGAACAGCATAAGGACGGCGAGCAGCGCGCCGCTGAACGGTGTTTTGATCATGGACTTTCCTAGGGGCCTGAGCGGGGCGCGTCAGCTTACGGATTGCTCATGCGCCGCCCGCTCCAGAGCGCGCCCGGCGGCCGCCAGTTCCCCGGCCATCACCGCCTTGAGCCGCTGCGGCGCGACGATCGCCACCCGGTCGCCCCAGCTGAACAGATGCCAGGCCAGTTCGCGCATGCCGCTGGCGCGAAAGCGCACGATCACCGATCCATCCGCCTCGTCCGCCAGCGTCTGGGTCGGGTGCCAGCGCCAGGCCCGCGCCTCGTCCGCCCCCTCCGGTGTCACCCGCAACACCACATCCTCGATTTCGTCCTGATAGATGCCGAACGACTGGCTGGCGAAGGCCTGCAGGTCGAAATCGGCGGGCGGGGCCGCGACCCCGTCCAGCGCCTCGACCGCGCTCATCCGGTCCAGCCGGAAGGTCTGGATGCGGGCGGTCTCGCGATCGGCCCCGACCAGATAGTTGGCCCGCCCGAACATCACCCCGCACGGGGCCACGCTGCGTCGCCGCGCCTCGGCCCCCGGTCGGCAATAGGTAAAGCCCAGCGGCCGCCCGGCCAGCACCGCCCCCCGGATCTCGGCCAGCACGGCCTCGTCCGCCGACGGCCGCGGCCCGGCCTGGACCGCGATGGTCTCGGCCCGGATCAGGGCCTCCAGATCGGGTGCCAGCCGGTTCAGCGTGGTCGACCGCATCGCCGACTTCAGCTTGCGCTCCAGCCCTTCCAGCGCCGCCGCCCGCCCGGGCTCGCCCGCCGCGCGCAGCCCCTGGGCCGCCTTGGTCAGTTCGACCAGCTCGGTCGTTGTCGGGGCCTGTTCAAACGCCGACAGCCCGCCACGGATGCGCCAGCGCTTGGTCGGCGGGTCCGACACCTCCTCCGCCGCCGGAAACAGCATCAGCACCGCATCGCGCATCCGCTCGGCCGTGCGCCGGCCGACGCGGCTCGCCGCCGCCATCTCGTCCAGGGTCAGCCCCTCGGCACTGGCGGCCATGTGACGCGCCAGCTCGATGACCATCGCCGCCTTGTCGTGTCTCATCAGGTCACGCGATCCTATACGTCCGTTTCTGGCGCAACACTGTCGCAAAGTAGGCTCATCAGCAAGCCACCCCGCTTCAGGAGTTCCCCATGGCCCGCGCCTTCGCCTCCCACGCCGCCGTTTCCGCCAACCGCTATCTGATCGTGCCCTGCGAGGCCGAAGGTTGTTCCGACCTCGCCGTCATCTGGGACCGGCTCGAGGAACAGGTCGTCGACGTGATCGATGCCGCCGCCAGCGCCCGCTATTCCGACGAGGACGCCCTCTGGGACGAGTTCCGCGCCGGCCCCGTCGAAACCCAAGCTGCCGATCATTTCCGCCTCGCCGCCTGAACCCGGCTAGCGGATGCGGGCGTAAATGGCCTCGATCAGGTCCAGTCGCTCGACCTGGGGCACCGGCGCGGCCGCCGGACCGTCATTGCCGAACATCAGCAGTTGCCCCGGCATGGCCCGGTATTCCGGCCAGACCGGTCGCCCGCCGCCGTTGGGATCGCCCGACGTCGCAAATCCGGTCCAGTAGTCGGCCATCGCCCGCGCCGCCCGCCGGTCCCGCTCCCCGACCGCCCAGGACGCCGCCGGCAGATTGTCGAACACATAGGGCCGCTCGGACCCGTGCGGGGCCCCGGACGCACCGCCGGGCATGGCCGCCGCGACCACATCGAACCGGTACAACCAGGTCGGATGGCCCGCCCGCGCATGCAGCCGCGCCAGACGTCGCGCCGGTTCGTTGAAGGCCAGATCGCTGACCACCCCCGCCCGAAAGCCGGCCTCGCCGTCATAGGCCGCGTGCAGCGCCCGGCGCTCCGCCTCGGTCAGCGCCCCGTCGATTTCGCGCCAGGGACTCATGTCGCCCGGTCGCACGCCGCCGAACTCGTCGCTGTTGCTGCCGATGATCAGGGGCACCGGGGCCTGCCGGCCTGCGGCAAAGGCCGGTTCCACATCCTCGTCGATCAGCCCGTGGCCGTCGTCGCCATCAATGACCAGCAGATCCCCGCCATAGAAGCTGGGCGGCGGCGTCAGCAACTGTCCGGCGGGAAGGGCCCGCAACTGCGCGACCGTGGCCCGGGCCAGACCCAGACGTTCGGCAAACGCGGCGCCCCGCGCCTCCAGCGATCGCCGCCCGGGCCGGCTGCGGAACACCGGTGTGCCCTCTTCCCGGCCCAGACCCGACTGCACCACCGCCCGATGGAACAGTCCACGCGCCGCTTCGGCGATCATCAGCCGCAGGATCGCCGCGCCCCCGGCCGATTTACCGAACACGGTGACATTGCCCGGATCGCCTCCGAAGGCCGCGATACTGTCCCGCACCCATTCCAGCCCCGCGACCATGTCCGCCAGTCCGTAATTGCCGACCAGACCGTCGCCGCCCGCCTCGGCGCTCAGGGCCGGGTGGGCAAAGAACCCCAGCCGCCCCAGCCGGTAGTTGAGCGTCACCACCACCACGCCACGCCGCGCCAGCGCCGCCCCGTCATACAGGGCCGCGGTGCCCGACCCGTTGACCAGCGCGCCGCCATGGATCCAGACCATCACCGGCAACCGGCCCTTGCCGGGATCGGGCGTCCAGACATTCAGGGTCAGGCAGTCCTCGCTCATCGGCAGGGGCCCGACGCCCGGGTCGCCCCGGACCAGCGGCTGGACACAGATCGGTCCGACGGTCGACGCGTCCCGCATCCCCGGCCAGCTCACCGGCGGTCGGGGTGCGCGCCACCGCAACGGACCGACCGGCGGGGCCGCATAGGGAATGCCCCTGAACGCCAGGATGCCCGCCGTGGTCCGCCCGACCAGCGCTCCCTGGCCGATCCGCACGACCGGGTTCAGATCAGGGGACGGACGTTCAGGTGCAGCCATGGACAGGGAAATCGCAGCAACAGCATGGGCCGGACTGCCCGCGTATCAGACTAGCCGGATTTACCGTTTCGCCCAGATACCGGTTCATCCCGGAAAATTTCCGGCTGACCGGCGAACCCTTTATGGGGTTTGTGCGTTACCACACCTCTTTAGTCGGGGATTGCATTGAAAGAGCTGGTGATTTCTGGCGCGCTCGCCGTCGATCTGGCGTCGGCATTTGACGCCTCTCCCAATCCCTACATGATGATCACGCCCGAGTTCCGCTTCGCCGCGATGAACGAGGCCTATCTGAAGGTGACCGGCAGCACCCGCGACGCCCTGATCGGTCAGAATGTGTTCGACATCTTCGATTCCGGCCCCACCGAGGCCGGCCGCGAAAACAGCCGTCAGCTGCGCGCCTCGTTCGAACGGGTCCTCGAAACCGGCAAACCCGACCACCTGGCCGTCATCCGCTACGCCATCCCGACGGTGCAGGCCTCAGGCGAAACCGTCCTCGAGGAACGCTTCTGGACGGCGACCCACACGCCGATCCGCGACGCCGATGGTCAGACCGCCTACATCCTCCAGCACACCAACGACATCACCGAACTGGAGATCCTGCGCCGTCAGGCTGCGGGTCGCCAGACCGACAGCGCCCTGAACCTCAGCATCGGCGGCGACATTCTGACCCGCGCCGAACATGTGCAGGAAGACAATCGCCGTCTCCAGAGCGAACGCAACCGCCTGTACGACGTCTTCATGCAGGCCCCCGGATTTATCGCCATCCTGTCGGGTTGAACCACGTCTACCAGATGCACAATGCCGCCTATGCCCGTCTGGTGGGACGCGACGACCTCGTCGGAAAATCGGTGGACGAGGCGCTTCCCGAGGTGCGCGAGCAGGGCTTCATCGACCTGCTGGACCGGGTCCGCACGACCGGCAAGGCCATCGACGGCCGCGGCACGCCCCTGGAGTTGCAACGCCTCGCCGACGGCCCGCTGGAAACCGTCTATGTCGACTTCATCTTCCAGCCGATTTGCGACGAGACGGATCAGGTCGTCGGCATCTTTGTCCAGGGCCATGAGGTGACCCACACCGTTCTGGCCGTCGATCGCCAGCGCCTGATGATCGACGAGCTGAACCACCGGGTGAAGAACACCCTCGCCACGGTCCAGTCGATCGCCATGCAGACGGCCCGCACCCACGTCGATCCGGCCTCTTTCGCCGAAGCCTTCCAGGCGCGATTGATGGCCCTGTCCCATACCCACGACCTGCTGACCCGCAGCCACTGGGAGGGGGCCGAACTGCGCGCCATCCTCGAACACGAGACCGAGGCCCATGGCCTCCAGTGGGTTCTGCTCAACGGCCCCGCCCTGGCGTCGACGCCGGCGACGGCCCTGTTGCTCGGCATGATCTTCCACGAGCTGGCGACCAATGCCGCCAAATTGCGGCGCTTTCGGTGAACGAGGGTCGGGTGCTGGTCGACTGGACGGTCTCCGGCACGGAGCCACGAACGCTGAGCCTGACCTGGCGCGAGCTCGACGGCCCCGGGTCGAACCGCCGTCACGCCGCGGTTTCGGCAGTCGTTTGATCGAACGCAGCGTCCACCATGATCTGGCGGGACAAATCAATCTGGGCTATCCCAACGCGGGGCTTGAGGCGACAATTTCGATCCCGCTGGATCGTGGAGACTCGCATGACTGCCGGACTGAATGGCCGACGGGTATTGATCGTCGAGGACGAATCCCTCGTCGCGATGCTGCTCGAGACCATCCTTGAGGATATGGGCTGCGTGCCCGTTGGCCCCGCCTCCACGGTCCAGGAGGGTCTCGGCCATGGCCGGCGACGAGTTCAACCCCTCGACGCCGCCCTGCTGGACGTCAATGTGGCGGGTCAGAAGGTCTTTCCCGTCGCCGACACCCTCAGGGCACGGGGTGTGCCTTTCGTCTTCTCGACCGGTTACGGCGAAGGCGGCCTGCCCGACGAATGGCGTGGTCAGGCCACCATCCAGAAGCCCTTCACCGAGGCCGCCATCCGCTACGCCCTGATGGAGGCCATGGGTGTTAGCGCCGTCTGACACCCTCTCAAAGAAGGGCCGTGTCAGCGCCGTCTACACCCCCTCAAGAGTGCCGTGTCAGCGCCGTCTGACACCCTGCTGAAATGTCGTGTTAGCGCCGTCGACGTCCTTCCAGCACCGCCCGCGCCGCGTTGTGCCCCGGCGCCCCGGTCACGCCGCCACCCGGATGGGTGCCTGAGCCGCACAGATACAGGCCGGGCATCGCGCCGCGGTAGTTGGCGTGGCCCAGCATCGGCCGCGCGCTGAACAGTTGGTTCAGGCTCAGCGCGCCGTGGAAGATGTCGCCCCCGACCAGGCCGAAGCTGCGCTCCAGATCCAGCGGGCTGAGCATCTGCCGGCCCAGCACCGAGGCGGCGAACCCCGGCGCGTAGCGGTCGACCGTGGCGATCATCAGGTCCGCCACTTCCTCGCGGTGGTCGTCCCGATGCGCCCGTCCGGCAGCTGCGGAGCGACATGCTGGCAGAACAGACTGGCGACATGCTGGCCGGGCGGGGCCAGCGAGTCGTCCAGCGTGCTGGGAATCAGCATCTCCACCACCGGCTCGCGATGACCAGCCGTGTCAGCGCGCGTCTCAGCCATGCGCGGTCCATATAGGCCAGGGTGGGGGCCATGATGATGCCGGCGGTGAGGTGATCGCCCTGCCCCGGCAGCGCGGTGAAGTCCGGCAGTCGCGACAGCGCGACATTCATGCGGAAGGTCCCCGAGCCGCAGCGCCAATTCGCCATGCGCTCGCGAGTGGCCGCAGGCACCCCGCCGGGTCGCAGCAGCCGTTCGTACAGCAGTTTCGGATTGACGTTGGCGACCACCGCGCGGGCGCGTATCACCTCGCCGTCCGTCGGTCACCACGCCCCACGGCCCGGCCCTGTTCCACCAGCACTTTTTCGACACCGGTGCCGGTGCGGATTTCCACGCCGGCCTCGCGGGCCGCACGCGCCATTGCCTGGGTGATGGCGCCCATGCCGCCGATCGCGTGCCCCCATGCGCCCTTGACGCCGTTGCTTTCGCCGAATACATGATGCAGCAGCACATAAGCCGTGCCCGGCGCATACGGACTGGCGTAATTGCCGACGATGCCGTCGAAGCCGAACAGCGCCTTGATCGGTTCGCTCTCGAACCAGCGGTCCAGGTAGTCGGCCGCCGAAATGGTGAACAGGTCCAGCAGTTCCTGCCGCAAGGCGTTATCCAGCCCCGCCAGGCGCCGGCCCAGCTTGCCGGCCTTCCGCAGCTCCGGCAGCGCGCGCAGCCAGCCGCCTTCGGTCACGTTCGGCGGGGGCTGCAGCACCATCTCGCGCAGCATCGTCGGCCAACATCTCCAGCCGCTGTTCGTAATCCGGCAGGCGCTCGGCGTCGCGTGCGGAAAACTTTGCCACCTCGGCTCCCCGGTGCGCCTCGCCGCCGGCCAGCAGGTAGCGGCCGTCGGGCAGCGGCAGGAAGTTGTTGATCCGCCGCGGCACCACGCGCAGGCCGTGGCGTTCCAGGTCCAGGTCGGCGATCACCTTCGGGTGCAGCAGCTGACACGTATAGGAGGCCACCGAATTGCGGAAACCGGGATGGAACTCCTCGGTCACCGCCGCGCCACCCACCACATTGACGCCGCTCCAGCACCAGCACCCGCTGGCCGGCCCTGGCCAGATAGACGGCGCACACCAGCCCGTTGTGGCCGCCCCCCAGGATGACGACGTCGGTGATCGTGGTGGTCATGGCTGCTCCGGCCAGCCGTCGACATAGCGCGCGGCCAGCAACGGCTTGCCCAGCCAGTAGCAGAGCTCGGCCGGGCGGGTGATGTCCCACACCGCCAGGTCGGCGACCTTGCCCGCCTCGATCGTCCCGATCTCGTCCGCCAGCCCCAGCGCCTGGGCCGCGATCCGCGTCGCTCCGGCCAGCGCCTCCTCCGGCGTCAGGCGAAACTGCACGCTGGCCAGGTTCAGCGCCGCCGTCATCGAGGCCAGCGGCGAGGTGCCCGGATTGCAGTCAGTCGCCACCGCCATCGCCACCCCGTGATCGCGCAACAGCTGGATCGGCGGCGGCGTGGTCTCGCGCAGCATCAGATAGGCCCCGGGCAGCAGCACGGCGACCACCCCGGCCTGCGCCATCGCCCTCACCCCGGCCTCGGTCGTGTGTTCGATATGATCGGCCGACAGCGCCCCATACCGCGCCGCCAGCGCCGCCCCGCCGCCGTCCGACAGCTGGTCGGCGTGCAGCTTGACCGGCAGGCCCAGGTCCCGCGCCTTGTCGAACAGCCGCGCCACCTCCTCGACCGAAAAGGCGATCGGCTCGCAATAGGCGTCGACCATGTCGACCAGCCCCTCGGCGTGGGCCGCGGGCAGAATTTCATCCACAGCCTTATCCACATACCCCCCGCGATCCGCCTTCCACTCCGGCGGCACCGCGTGCAGCCCCCGAGATAGCTGGTCCGCACCCGCACGTTCGTCTCCGCCCCGATGCGCCGGGCCACCCGCAGCATCTTCAGCTCGGTTTCGTGGTCCAGGCCATAGCCGGACTTGATCTCGACCGTCGTCACCCCCGTCGCGGTCAGCCCGGCCAGCCGGCGCATGGCCGAGTTGAACAGCTGCTCCTCCGACGCCGCCCGCGTCGCCTTGACGCTGGAGACGATGCCGCCCCCGGCCCGGGCGATTTCCTCATAGGTCGCGCCTTCCAGCCGCTGCTCGAACTCACCCGACCGGTCGCCGCCGAACACCAGATGGGTGTGACAGTCGATCAGCCCCGGCGTGACCCAGGCCCCGCCCAGCCGGTCAGTCTCGACCGCCTCATGATCCGGCAAATCCGCCCGCGCCCCGACCCAGGCGATGCGCCCGTCACGGATCAGGATCGCCCCGTCCGCGATGGCCCCGTAGGGTTCGCCGCCCGCCATCATGGTGGCCATACGGCAGTTGACCAGAAGTCGCGTTGAGCGGTCACGTTTGCCTCGCCCGACCCGAGTCGATCGGCCGTTCGGCGAAGGCGCGCCGCCAGTTCGGGATCGACGACCTCAGACGGATAGACGGTCGAAACCACCCAATTCCACCAGAGCCAGGGCTCGAATAGAGCCTGGCGGGGTCTGATTTGTTCTGCAAAGACGATGGTCAGGCCCTCATCCGGCAACTTGCAGTCTAACGGCAAAGCCGTCAGCGAACGGGGCGGTGTCTGACCCTCCATGACCACGACGCGATGGTAGGTACTCACGCCGAATCCGGCGAGGGTGGGGCACGGCGCGCGCCAGATAAATGCTGTCCGCTTTTGACGCGATCAGTCGCTGGTACTGAAGGGCCGTCTCCGGCGTCCGTTCGACGGCTTGACACGCCTGAACCGGGGCAGCGAGCACAGTGACCCCCGCCATCGCAGCCAGCATCAAACAGAGCCTCATCGCGACACAAACCCGGCCAGCAGTTCGCACAGCCAGCGCCCCGCGGTCAGCGACCCCAGATCGCCGATCTCCAGCGACGGATCATATTCGGTCAGGTCGACGGCCTTCACCTTCGCATGCGCCCCGATCACCCGGGTCGCGTCGAAGAAGTCGTGCACGCTGATCCCGCCCGGCCGCGCACCCGGCGAGGTCGGCCACTGGCTGCGGTCGATCACATCGATGTCGAAATCGACGTAGATGACCTCACACAGCGCCGACAGCCGCGCCAGTTCCTGGGCCACCACCGCCGCCGTGCCCTGTTCGCGGCACTCCCGCGCCGTCCGCACCGAAATCCCCGCCGCCCTCGCCTTGTCGTGCGCCCGTTGGGTATTGGCGAACGGAGCCAGGCCGATCTGGCTGATCCGGGCCCCGTCCAGGCCGTCCTCCAGCAGCGCCTGCACCGGATTGCCGTTGGTCAGCCCCTGATCCGTGTCCCGCAGGTCGAAATGGGCATCCAGCGTCAGCAGGCCCGCGCGCCCCAGACCGAGGCCGTGCACCCCCGGCCGGGTAATGGCGTTATTGCCGCCGATCAGGATGGTCAGCGCCCGCGACTCCTGGATCGCCACCGCCTCGCGCACCGGCGCGAACGCGTCCGCCGGTGTGACCGCCTTCAGCGGCACATCGCCCGCATCGTGAACCCGCACATCCAGCGTCTGACCGGTCTCCACATCATAGGTCGAGAAGCGCGGCAGCACGGCCCGCAGCGCCTTTGGCCCCAGATCACATCGCCCCGGCGTCAGCGACCGCTCGTTCAGCCCGGCCCCGATCAGGGCGACGTCGGCATAGGGATGATGGCCGAGAAGATCGGCGATGGATCGCCAGCCGAGCGCGTTGAGTTTGTCATCCGCCCACATAACCCCTTCTCCCCCCGCGGGTCGAGAATGGCGGCACCGCCTTCAAGCCCCTCTCCCGGGGGAGAGGGGTTGGGGGTGTGGGCGTACGGTGCCACCTGTATCGCACCGTAAGCCCTCACCCTTTGACGCTTCGCGCCAGGAGAGGAAAGCGATGCGAGGCGGGCGAAGGCCCGGCGCTCCGCCTGCCCTTCCCTACCGCCGCCGATCCGGCGCGGCTGATGCCCCGTGTCCGCCGCGTTGTTCCCCCGTGGGAGAAGGGGCTATGAAGCCCACATGACAACTCAACCGAACACCCGCGTCATTCGCAGCCCGCGCGGCCCCGAGATGACCGCCAAGACCTGGGCTGCCGAGGCGGCCCTGCGTATGCTGATGAACAATCTCGATCCCGAGGTGGCCGAACGGCCCGAGGACCTCGTGGTCTATGGCGGCATCGGCAAGGCCGCGCGCGACTGGCCCAGCTTCGATCGCATCGTCCACGAACTGCGCGAACTCGAACCCGACCAGACCCTTCTGGTCCAGTCGGGCAAGCCCGTCGGCGTGTTCCGCACCCACGAGGACGCGCCGCGCGTGCTGATCGCCAACTCCAACCTGGTGCCGAAATGGGCGACCTGGGAGCATTTCAACGAGCTCGATCGCAAGGGTCTGATGATGTACGGCCAGATGACGGCCGGATCGTGGATCTACATCGGCACCCAGGGCATCGTTCAGGGCACCTATGAGACCTTCATGGAGGCCGGCCGCCAGCATTATGACGGCGACTGGACCGGCAAATGGATCCTGACCGCCGGCCTCGGCGGCATGGGCGGGGCCCAGCCGCTGGCCGCGACCATGGCCGGGGCCTGCTGCCTCGCCATCGAATGCCAGCGCAGCCGCATCGAGATGCGGCTCAAGACCCGCTACCTCGACCTGATGGCCGAGACGCTGGACGAGGCCCTGGCCCTGCTCAACAAGGCCAAGGCCCACGGCAAGGCCATATCCGTGGGCCTGTTGGGCAATGCCGCCGACATTCTGCCCGAACTGGTCAAGCGCGGCGTCCGGCCCGATCTGGTCACCGACCAGACCAGCGCCCACGACCTGGTCAACGGCTATCTGCCCCAGGGCTGGACCGTGGCGGAATGGGAGGACAAGCGCGTCTCCGACCCCGCCGCCGTCGAATTCGCCGCCGCCCAGTCCTGCGCCGTCCACGTCCAGGCCATGCTCGATTTCCAGGCCATGGGCATCGCGGTCACCGACTACGGCAACAACATCCGTCAGGTCGCCTTCGACGCCGGAGTGGCCAACGCCTTCGACTTCCCCGGCTTCGTCCCCGCCTATATCCGCCCGCTGTTCTGCCGCGGCATCGGCCCGTTCCGCTGGGCCGCCCTGTCCGGCGACCCGGCCGATATCGCCAAAACCGATGCGGCCATGAAAAAGCTGTTCCCGGACAATGCCGGACTGCATCGCTGGATGGACATGGCCGCCGAACGCATCGCCTTCCAGGGCCTGCCCGCCCGCATCTGCTGGATCGGCCTCGGTGATCGCCACCGCGCCGGCCTGATGTTCAACGACATGGTGGCCTCGGGCGAACTCAGCGCGCCGATCGTCATCGGCCGCGACCATCTCGACTCCGGCTCGGTCGCCAGCCCCAACCGCGAGACGGAATCCATGATGGACGGCTCCGACGCCGTGTCCGACTGGCCGCTGCTCAACGCCCTGCTCAACACCGCCTCGGGGGCCAGCTGGGTCTCGCTGCATCACGGCGGCGGTGTCGGCATGGGCTATTCCCAGCACTCCGGCGTGGTCATCGTCGCCGACGGCACGCCCGAGGCCGCGAAGCGTCTCGAGCGCGTGCTCTGGAACGACCCGGCCACCGGCGTCATGCGCCACGCCGATGCGGGCTATGACATCGCCAGGGACGCCGCGCGCGAACACGGGCTCAATCTGCCGGGCATTCTGTGACCCTCTCCCGGCGGGAGAGGGAGACCGCGCACGGCGGCGCAGCCGTCGTTCTGGCGCGGTTGGGTGAGGGCTTACGGTGCCCGGCCACCTCGCACCGGAACCCCTCACCCTTTCGCGCAAGGACGGATGCTGGCGCATCCGTGCGCTCAAGCCCTCTCCCGCTGGGAGAGGGGTCGATGATTACGGAACACCACGCATGACCCTCCTCACCCTCGGCACCACCCCCCTCACGCTCGCCCAACTACGCGCGGTCCTCGACGGTCCCTGCACCGTCGCACTCACCGCCGCCGCCTGGGCCAATGTCGACAAGGGGGCGGCCACGGTCGCCGCCATCGTCGCCGAGGGCCGCACCGTCTACGGCATCAACACCGGCTTCGGCCTGCTGGCCAACACCTCGATCGCGCCGGAGGATCTGGAGACCCTGCAGCGCAATCTGGTGCTCAGCCACGCCTGCGGCGTCGGCCGGGATCTGGACGATGCGGTCGTCCGCCTGATGATGGTGCTGAAGATCGCCAGCCTGTCACGCGGGGCCTCGGGCATCCGTCGCGCCACGCTCGACACCCTGATCGCCATGGTCAATGCCGAGGTCCTGCCCTGTATCCCGGCCAAGGGTTCGGTCGGGGCCTCCGGCGACCTCGCCCCCCTCGCCCACATGTCCTGCGTCCTGATCGGGGTCGGCGAGGCCCGCCACAAGGGCGAGACCCTCGACGCCGTCACCGCCCTCGGCCGGGCCGGGCTCAAGCCGCTGACGCTGGGACCCAAGGAGGGTCTGGCCCTGCTCAACGGCACCCAGTGTTCGACCGCCCTGGCCCTGGCCGGCCTGTTCGCGACCGAGGCCGTCTATGCCGCCGCCGTCGCCGCCGGGGCCCTGTCGGTCGACGCCCTGATGGGCTCCGACGCCCCGTTCGATGCCCGCATCCATGCCTTGCGCGGCCAGCCCGGCCAGATCGCCGTCGCCGAACGCCTGCGCGCCCTGATGGCGGGCAGCGCCATCCGCGACAGCCACCGCCACGACTGCGCCAAGGTCCAGGATCCCTATTCGCTGCGCTGCCAGCCCCAGGTCATGGGGGCGATCCTCGACCTGCTCAACAACGCCGCTGCCACCCTGACGCGCGAGGCCAATGCGGTGACCGACAATCCGCTGGTCTTCATCGAGGACGGTGACGTCATCTCGGGCGGTAATTTCCACGCCGAGCCGGTGGCCTTCGCCGCCGACCAGATCGCCATGGCCCTGTGCGAGATCGGCAATATCTCCGAGCGCCGCACCGCCATCCTCGTCGACCCGAACATGAGCGCCCTGCCCGCCTTCCTGGTCAAGGAGAGCGGTCTCAACTCCGGCTTCATGATCGCCCAGGTCACCGCCGCCGCCCTGGTGGCCGAGAACCGCATGGTCGCCCATCCGTGCAGCGTCGACACCGTCCCGACCAGCGCCAACCAGGAAGACCACGTCTCCATGGCCACCCATGGCGCGCGTCGCCTGCTCGACATGGCCGAGAACAGCGCCGCCGTCGTCGGCATCGAACTGCTGGCCGCGGCCCAGGGCATCAAATCCCGCCGCCCGCTGACCTCGTCGCCCGAACTGGAAAAGGTCTTCGCCATCGTGCGCGAGGCCGCCGCCGCCTACGGCTCGGACCACTATTTCGCCCCCGACATCGCCCGCGCCACCGACGGCGTTCGGGCCGGTCGCTACCGTGATTTCGCCGTGGGTCTGCTGCCGTCTGAATAAGGTCGCTCGTCCTGCAACGGCGCGCGCCGCAGCACCGCCAGACTGGACGAGCCGGTGCAGAAACAGACCGTCCGCAGCTGGCGGATGACGGTCTGGAAATGCGCGACCACCGCCTCGGTCGAGACGGTGGCGGCGCTCAGCACCCCGGCGGCCTGACCGACGATGTCGGCCCCCAGCCGGATCGCTCGCGCCGCATCGATCCCGTCGCGCACCCCGCCCGAGCCGATCAGCAGCGTCCGCGGACAGGCCGCGCGCACCCCGGCGATGGCCCGCGCCGTCGGGATGCCCCAGTCGGCAAAGGCCGCTGCATGGGCCTTGTCGGCCGGCTTCTGCGCCCGCTCACCCTCGATCAGGCCCCAGTTGGATCCGCCCGCCCCGGCCACATCCAGCCCGGCGACGCCCATCTCGACCAGTCGTCGCGCCGTCGCGGCCGACAGGCCCGCTCCCGTCTCCTTGACCAGCACCGGCGCATCCAGCTTGCGGATCAGCGCCCCCAGCGCCGCCCCCACGCCCCACCAGTCGCGATCGCCCTCGGGCTGACAGGCCTCCTGCAACGGGTTCAGATGCACGATCAGGGCGTCGGCCCCGATCATGTCCAGCGCCCGCCGCGCCGCGTCGACATCAAAGCCCTGCGTCAGCTGGGCCGCGCCGATATTGGCCAGGATCGGCGTGTCGGGGGCCCGTTGCCGCAACCCCATGTCCAGTCCGGCCGCCCGGCCACTCTCCAGCGCCGCCCGCTGCGATCCCACGGCCAGGGCGATTCCCAGGTGCTGCGCCGCCTCGGCCAGCCGGACGTTGATCGCCTCGGCCCGCGACGGCCCGCCGGTCATGGCGCTGATCAGCAACGGGGCCTGCAGCCGCCGCCCCAGCAAGTCCGCCCCAGATCGATCTTGCCGTGATCCAGGAGTTCGGCAGCGCCTCATGCACGAAGCGCACAGCGTCGAACCCGGCGTCATTGCGGTGCCGGCCACCGCCCGCCAGGACAACGTCGAGGTGCTGGTCCTTCCGGTCGGGGGTAGCCTCGGTCAATCCGGTACTCCGCCGGGGGCTATCGCCGCCGCCCTCAGCGGCGCTCGGGCTGGCGGTCGACGGTCATCGCATAGTCGCCGGTCTGGCCCTGGCTGTAGCTGCCGGCCCGGACCACATAGGTCCCGGCTGCGGGCGCAGTCCATTCCAGCTTGGCATGGGTATCGGACAGGCCGTCGTCATCGGACGCCAGACCCTCGAAGCGTCCGTCCTCCTGGTCCCGGCCCAGCACGAGGTAGGCGTCAAACGCATTGGAGACCATGGTGATCACCAGCTTGTCGCCTTCCTTCAGCATTGACCGCGTAGGCGTCGAAATAGCTGCCGTCGTCCGCGGTGGCGTCATTGTCGGTCAGGCTGCCACGCGCCGTGGCCCCGATCAGGATGCTGCCGGCCACCGGCTCCGGTCCCCGGTCGATCGAATTCGATCGAGTACAGGCCCTTGGTGTCCGGCGCATAGGGGCGCGCCCGCACCACATAGTCGCCGGTCGCCGGCAGGGTGAAGTTCAGACGCGGATCCGTGCCCTGGCCCAGACCGTCGTCGTCCTCGACGACAGCCGAAAACTCACCCTCCGCCGCACTGATCGCCAGATAGGTGTCGAAATCCCCCGAGCGCATGATGACCTGAACCCGCTGGCCCTCGCTGCCGCTGATGCCGTAGGAATCATAGCCGCGGCCATCGGAATCCCGCGGATCCTCGTCGTCGATCGCGCCCTCGACGGTCGTCCCGAACGCCAGCGGTACCGGGGCCGGCTCCCGGCGCGATCTCATTCAGCGCCAAGCTATAGGCACCCACGAAATCGGCGGAATAGCCGCGCGCCTCCAGCCGGTATTCACCATCGGCCGGCAGTGTATAGGTCAGCCGCAAATCCGTGCCCTCGCCTCCGTCGTCATTGCCACTCAGCCGGGTCAGGGCCCCGCTGCTCGGATCGATGCTGAACAGTTCCAGATAGGCATCCAATACGGTCGAGGCCATCGACGCCTCGATCCGCTGCCCGCTGCGACCCGTGAAGCGATAGCCGTCCACGGTCAGGCCGGCGTCATTCTTGTCGTCGGTCTCGGCCAGGACCCCGTCAACGCGCGCGCCGATGGCCAGCGGTTCACCGCGACTGACGGGCGGCACATCCGCGAGGCTCAGCTCATAGGCGCCGGCCCCGTTCGTGCTCCACGGCGTGACCCGCGCGACATAGGTGTCGTTGGCGGGGGCGGTGAACACCAGATCCGCGTTCAGGCCCGTGCCGGGGCCGTCATCGTTCTGGGCCAGTTCGCTGAAGGTGCCGCTGTCCGTCGTGCCGATCTGGACCACCGGATGAAGGCGCTGGAGTTCAGGCTGACGCCAATCCGGTCGCCGCTCCGGGCCCGGAAGCTGTAGGCGTCATAGGTGTGGCCGTCGTCCGTCTCGGGATCTCCCGCCGTCAGCTCAGCCCGTCCGGCTCTGTGCCGGCACGGATCGCGGTCGGTCGCGGGGCCCGCGCTGCCGCCGGCCGCTCGCTGAGCGTCAGCGTATAGTCACCGCCCTCCAGCCCGTACAAGGTCCGCGCCCGCGACGGATCGTCGCCGTCCCGCGTGGCGGTGAACCGCAGGCGCGAAGTCGGTGTTCTGGCCGAAGCTGTCGTCATCGCCGTACAGCTCCTCGGCGGCCGCGCCGGCGTCGGCGTCATCGACCGCCAGATAGGTGTCGAACGCCTCCGACTGCATCGTGGCTTCCAGTCGCTGACCGGCCCGGACCGTAAGCCGGTAATCGTCGTACCGGTATTCGCCGTCCGGCCCGGTCGCATCCAAATCATCCAGGGTCCCCGAGACCGAGGCCCCGATGCGGATCACCTCCTGCGCCAGGGCTGGCCCCGCGGCGACCATGAGCGCCAGGGCACTGACCGTGGCGATAGAGATTGAACGACGCATATGAGCCCCCATTGTTTGCGCCCCGATCATAGACGCGGAAGGGGGGGGGACTGTAAATCGCGTCACGCTTTGGCAATTCACGACTACAGGAGCGCCGCATGACGGCCCAGTCCGCCCGCGCGACCCTGATCGACGGAAAGGCCTTCGCCGCCGGCCTCGTTGATCGTGTCACCGCCGCCACCGCCCGCCTCGTCGCCGACAAGGGCATAAAGCCCGGCCTCGCCGTCGTCATCGTCGGCGAAGACCCCGCCAGCCAGGTCTATGTCCGCAACAAGGGTGAACGCACCCTGGCGGCCGGCATGCGCTCCGACACCCACCGCCTGCCGGACTCCACCGACCAGCAGACCCTGCTGGCCCTGGTCGCCGCCTTGAACGCGGACGCGGGCATCCACGGCATCCTCGTGCAACTGCCCCTGCCCGCCCACATCGACACCACCGCCGTGCTGTCGGCGATCGATCCGGACAAGGACGTGGACGGCTTCCACGTCGTCAACGCCGGCCGGCTCGCGGTCGGCCTGCCCGGCCTCGTGCCCTGCACCCCGCTGGGCTGCCTGATGCTGCTGAAGGCCGAACTCGGCGACCTGGCCGGCCTCAATGCCGTGATCGTCGGCCGCTCCAACATCGTCGGCAAGCCGATGGCCCAGCTGCTGCTGGCCGAAAGCTGCACCGTCACCATCGCCCATTCCCGCACCCGCGACCTGCCGGCCCTGTGCCGCACCGCCGACATTCTGGTCGCCGCCGTCGGTCGCCCGGAAATGATCCGCGGCGACTCGATTCGTCCCGGCGCGACGGTCATCGACGTCGGCATCGACCGCCTGCCGTCACGCGATCCGGTCAAGGCGGCCGAGGGCAAGACCCGGCTGGTCGGTGACGTCGCCTTCGACGAGGCGGCGACGGTCGCGGGACGGATCACCCCGGTCCCCGGCGGCGTCGGGCCGATGACCATCGCCTGCCTGCTGGCCAATACCTATACCGCCGCCTGTCGCGCGACCGGGGTCACGCCGAAATCACTCGACGCTTGAAGCCCTGTCGTCTTGGGCGGATAGTCGGTGCTCATCACACCCACGACCGTCCGCCCAGGAGACGTCCATGATCCGGTTCACCCCGCGCGCAACCGCCATCGCTGCGGCCGTCGTCATCCTGCCGACCGTGGCCGGGTGCGGCTACAACACCATCCCCGCCCAGCAGGAGGCGGCCGGAACGGCCTGGGCCAATGTCCAGTCGCAATACCAGCGCCGCGCCGACCTGATCCCCAGTCTGGTATCGACCGTCCAGGGCGCGGCCATCCAGGAGCGCACCACCCTGACCCAGGTTACCGAGGCCCGGGCCCGCGCCGCCGGCGTGACCGTGTCTCCCGAGACCCTGAACGATCCCGCCGCCTTCCAGCGCTACCAGGCGGCCCAGGGCGAATTGTCCCAGGCCCTGTCGCGTCTGCTGATGGTCGTCGAAAACTATCCGCAGCTTCAGGCCAACCAGAATTTCCTCGCCCTCCAGTCGCAACTGGAAGGCACCGAGAACCGCATCGCCGTGGCCCGGCGCGACTACAATACGGCGGTCCAGGCCTACAACACGTCGCTGCGGACCTTCCCGACCCTGATCTGGGCCAGGACCTTCCAGTCCGATGCCGAGCCGATGCAGCTGTTCAGCGCCACACCCGAGCCCCAGACGGCACCCACGGTCAACTTTGACGGTCTCTCACCGTCCGCTCCGGGCGGCACGGCCCCGCCGGTCGCCCCCGGCGCAACGCCCCCGGCGCCCGTCGCCCCGTGAGCCTGGCCCGCCGGTCGCCGGCTGTTCGTTCGCACGCCTGGTCGATACCGGCGTTTGTCGCGGTATTGCTGGTCTGGCTGATCGCTGCCGTTCCGGCCATGGCCGCTGGGCCGACCTTCCCGCCCTGTCCGGCCGTGTGGTGGACCAGGCCCGCCTGCTCAGTCCCGAGCGCGAAACCGAACTGTCCCAAACCCTCGCCGCGCTCGAGCGCGACACCGGCCATCAGGTCGTGGTCGTCACGCTCGCCAGTCTCCAGGGTTACGAAATCGAGGACTATGGCTACCAGCTGGGCCGTGCCTGGGGCATCGGCCGGCAGGATGGCGACGACGGTGCCCTGCTGATCGTCGCGCCCGAGGAACGCAAGGTCCGGATCGAGGTCGGCTACGGCCTTGAGCCCGTCCTGACCGACGCCCTGTCGGCCCTGATCATCCAGAACCGGATCCTGCCGTCCTTCCGCACCGGCGGTTATGAGGCCGGCATCATCCAGGGTGTTGCGGCCATCGATGCCCAGCTGCGGCTGGATCCGGTCGAGGCGCGGGCCCTGGCGGCCGAGGCTGCGTCCCCGCAGACCGAACTGCCGGTCCGGGCGATCGTCATCATCGGTCTGGTCTTCCTGTTCCTGTTGTTCAGCCTGATCGGCGCGGCTTCCGCCGGGGGACGCCGCCGACGCGGTGGTGACGGCCTGACGCCGATCCTGGTCTGGGGCGCGGCCGAAGCCCTGAAGAACGCCTCGCGGGGCGGACGTGGCGGCGGCTTCGGCGGGAATACGGCGGCGGTGGCGGCTTCAGCGGCGGCGGGGGCAGTTTCGGTGGCGGCGGCGCCTCGGGAGGATGGTGATGAAGCTCTCGGCCACCGATCATGCCCGCATCAGCCTGGCCATTGCCGAGGCCGAGACCCGGACCTCGGGCGAGATTTTCTGCGTCCTGGCGGAGCGGGTCTCATCCTATCGCGACATTTCGCTGGGCTGGGCCGCCGCGGCAGCCCTGATCCTGCCGCTGGCGCTGGTCCCGCTGGGTTTCCAGCGCCGCCTGGCTGCCCGGTTTCGCCGACGGCTGGGAGGTCGCCCACCTGGCGGCGCGTGAGGTCACGGTCGGCCGCACCCTGGCTGCCTATGCGATCGTTCAGGCGGCGGTCTTCCTGACCGTCTTCCTGCTCACCTCCATCCCGGTCGTTCGCCGTGCGGTGACGCCCCGCGCCGTTCGCCGTGCCCGGGTCCGCCGCGTCGCACTAAGTAGAATTCCTTGCCCACGGCCTGCATATGACCGAAGAACGCACAGGTGTGCTAATCTTCGCCGCCCTGTCGGATCACCAGGTCGAGGTCATCGCCGACGAGGGCATTCACACCCGGGTCGACCGCGAGGTCTGGGCCGGGGCCGTCGAGGTGCTCGTCCGCGGCCTGCGCGCGAACCGGCCGGTGGACGGCTTCGAACAGGCGATCGACCTGTGCGCCCGGATCCTGGCCGAGCAATTCCCGCCCGGCACCAGGAACCCCAATGAGATCGCCGACCGCCTGGTCGTGATCTGATCATTCGCGAGGTCGTTGCGGCGCTCCACCCGCCGCCGGACCCGACCCGCTACTCGTCAAGGATGCTATGCCTCGCCTTCTGACCTACAATGTCCACCGCTGTGTCGGAGCGGATCGCCAACTCGACATCGAACGTATCGTCGGCGTCATCGCCGAGCATGATCCGGACATCGTCTGTCTGCAGGAACTGGATGTCGGCCGGGCCCGCACAGGCTTTATCGACCAGGCCGGGGCCATTGCCGAAGGTCTGGACATGTCCTTCCATTTCCATCCGGCCATGCAGGTCGAGGCGGAACTGTACGGCGACGCCATACTGACCCGCCTCCCGGAACGGCTGATCCGTTCGGCCAGCCTGCCGACGGTGCGCGGAATTCCGGGGCTGGAGCCACGCGGGGCCCTGTGGTCGGTGATCGACATCGACGGCGTCCCCGTCAACATCCTCAACACCCATCTGGGTCTGGTCCCCCGTGAACAGCGCCTTCAGGCCGAGGCCCTGGCCGGCCCCGACTGGCTCGGCCATCCGGACTGCGCCGGCCCCACCATCCTGACCGGGGACTTCAACGCCACCTCCATGGCCAGGCCCTATCAGCTGCTGGCGCATTGCCTGCCCGACGCCCAGCGCACCCTCGGCCTGAAGCCGTCGATCAAGACCTTCCCGTCCAGCTTCCCGGCGATCCGCATCGATCACTGTTTCGTCAGCCCCGACATCATCGTCCGCGCGATGTCGGCCCCGTTCTCGCCGCTGGCGCGCATGGCCTCCGACCACCTGCCCCTGATCATGGATTTCGACGTCAATCCGGATGCGATTTGCCGTCGCGTTCCCTGAGATCGCTGAGCCGCCCCGGGGCCTTGCGCTGTGACGGATTGCGCCGTCGCCATGGCCGCCACGCGTCATCCGACGATGAGGGATCACCCAGTTGCCACTCGGCGATGAACCGTTCCACCGCCGACGGCGGGGCCGCCCCCAGCGACTGCATGCGGCCGGTGTCGAATTTCCGGATCGCCGCCCCGGTCGAACCCATCACGGCCTCGGCCGCGGCAAACTCCTCGCCCGACACCCCGATGAAATGGCCGATGCTCTGGTGACGGAGGCGGGCGATCGTCGCCCGCCCGGCCGCGGTGGTCGGCTCCGCCGCCACATCGCACTCTGTATCCAGTCCCAGCGACCGGTTGTTCAGATTGGTCGACCCGATCCGCACCACGAGGTCGTCGACAACCGCGACCTTGGCGTGGACGATGATCCGCCCGCCGGCGGCGGTCACCGGCGCAAAGGCCGAAAACCGCCCGTGGGTGTCCGCGCTTTCGAGACGAAACAACACCTCGGACCGCGCCGTATCCATCGTCATCCGGTCGAACCAGCTCGGGCTCCCGGCGGTTGAGATCAACACCACCTCGGTCTGCTCGCCTCGGCCAGCCGTTCGGCCAGGGCCGCCGCGATCACCGGCGAGGTGAAATACTGGTTCTCCAGATAGATCAGACGCCGCGCCCGGCGGATCATCTCCAGATACAGGGTCTCGTTCT
Source organism: Brevundimonas sp. (assembly GCA_034676465.1). Classification (GTDB taxonomy): domain Bacteria; phylum Pseudomonadota; class Alphaproteobacteria; order Caulobacterales; family Caulobacteraceae; genus Brevundimonas. Next base: position 23,486 of record JAUCCG010000043.1, read on the forward strand.
CGCGCACCTCACCGCGCCCGCGCCATTTGGGCTCGGTGCGGGCGATCGCCACCGGCGTGTCGAACAGGTCCGGCTCGACACCGTCGGGCCGAGGGGTCGTGCGCGACCTTGTTGGGAACGGTCCGTTCCCATGTGGCCCGGAACCAGCGCTCGCGGGCCAGATCCCCCAGCGCCAGGGCCGCGGCCCCGTCCATCACGCACATGACCTCGTGTCGCGGATCCGATATCAGACCCGACGGCTGGCAACGCCGGGGGTCGCCGTCGAGGTGCTCGGAGGAATCCCAGCGGTCCGTCGAGATGTCGCCCCCGCCGCAGAAGGCGATCGCGTCATCGATGATCACCACCTTCTGGCGACGACAGGCCCCTGATCGGGCCCGGCGAATTCAGTGCTAC
>JAUCCG010000044.1:0-11821 GCA_034676465.1 Brevundimonas sp.
ATCGGCCGGCCGAGCCAACAACCCCTCGACCTCGGACACAGGCGCGGCCTCGGCGGGCACCGAGCGCGCCATGACCTCGACCGGCAGCGTCAGGGTGAAGGTCGCCCCTTCGCCCTCGACACCGTCCACAACCACACTGCCCCCCATCAGCTCGGCCAGCCGCCGGCTGATGGCCAGCCCCAGACCCGTGCCCCCGAAGTGGCGTGTGGTGCCGACATCGGCCTGTTCGAAAAACCGTCGAACACCTCATCCAGCTCTGGTCGGGCGGCATGCCACAACCACTGTCGCGGACCGCCACGCCAGGCGCCTGGTCGACTCGTCCCAGTTGGCTGAAACCCGGATCTCGCCCTCGGTGGTGAATTCGATCGCGTTGGACATCACATTGAGCAGGATCTGGCCGGACGGGAGCCGGTCTCGGTCCTCAGGCAGTCCGGGACGTCACGGGTCACCTCGACCGTCAACGTGACGCCGTCGGCCTGGGCACGAGGCTCCCACAACCGCTTCAGCGACGCTCCAGCCGCTTCGCGGACGTCCATTTCGGCGGCTTCCATCTGCATCTTGCCGGCCTTGATCTTCGAGAAGTCCAGCACATCGTCCAGCAGCCCCATCAGCACATCGCCGGCATCGGCTACATCTGCGATATGGTCGTCGCGGCTTGCTCAGCCGGGTACGGCGCAGCAGGTTACCGGCCGAGATCACCGCATTCATCGGGGTGCGGATCTCATGACTGACCACGGCCAGAAAGTCGGACTTGGCGGCGCTGGCGATTTCGGCCGCGCGCCGGTGTTCGTCCGCCTCACGCTTCGCCTCACGCAAGACGCGGGTGGTCATCGAGCTCTGCCTTACCGCCACGACCAGATGCGCCATATAGAGCAATCCCCCGACGGAATTAGCAGTTCGATCCCAGTTCTGGCTGCTGAAGGCACCGATCAGCGGCAGCCCCAGGAAGAAGGCAGCACCGGCCTGCTACCGTAGCAAACAGAATGGCGGTCATGGTGCATGTGCAGGCTGACGTGCAGCAGCCAACCGAGTACTGGACGATGGCGAAGTTGCCGACCTGACCTCCGTTGAACCAGAGATAGGCGGTAATACCGGCGTACACGGTAACGGTCAGGACCGTCACGGCACAGAACAGGGCACTGTAAGCCCTGTTGATGGGCATTTCGGGATTAGCCGCAGCGGCCGGAAGACCGCTTCATCCAGGTACTGCGTGGCCACCACAGCGAGAAACCACCACAGCGGCCAGGCCGAATGGGCCATGATCCAGGCTGCCACGCCCAACGAAGGCTGCCAGCCCAATACGGGACTTCAGCTCCTTGAATTGGACCTGGGCAACGGCTGCACATGCGGACGTCGTCATTCGCTTCTCCCGGAACGTCCAGAAAATCACCAATTGGACAAGGATTGGTTGCCGACCCGGGATGACCCCCGCGACGATCCCGGCTATGGAACGCCGTTGGCTGGCTTTGCGTTGAGCTGCTGAGCCTGGGGAGACATCTGATGAGACATTTGATTTCGGTGGTGCTAATTGGAGCCGCCGCGGTTCTGAGCGGTTGCGATAATCCGAGGGCCAACGATGACTACGAAGGCGTCGAACAGCTTCCGGAAGAAGCTCCGGTCGCGCCGATGACCGAGGAAATTCCGATTCCGGATGCCCCGCCGCCTGCTTATGGACACACCGCCCTAGATCACTCGACAATTCCGCCGGGAAAAAACGCAGTTCCGCTAAACGGGGCGCCGTCCGGAAAGCGAAACCCTGTTCTACTAACACCCATGGACAGCCGTCTCCCGCCACGGGAGCGCCACAGGCTGATGCCATGGTGGAACCTCACCCGGCGCGCCGGCTTGCTCCCGGTTTTTCCCGACTGACGTTGTCGTAGGTTTGAGTTTGACGCCCAGGCCCAATCTATACCTCACCGGGCTGGTGCTCTGGTTGAGCTGGGTCGCCATTGCGGCGGCTGAGCCGCGGGCCCAGATTTGGGTGAGCTGGATGGTGCCTTGCGCAGCCCGCAGCTGGAGCGCGCCATCGGCGAGGGTGACGCGCCTGCGACAGTTGCTTCGAGGCCCGCCGGCGAGCGCGCAGCGCCGTCGAGGCCGCAGAAGCCTTGCTGCGCTCCGAGGGCTATTACCAATCGACCATTGAGGACGTGGTCGAAGGCGATGAAAACCCCATTGCCATCATCGACATCCAGCCCGGCCAGCGGTTCCGGCTGACCGAACCCACCATTCTCTTGGTCGTATCCGGGACCAGACCCCGGAACCGGCGAGATGCGGTGACCGCCGAGATACGGCCTCACGCCCGGGGGAACCCGCGGACGCGCGGTCGATGTCATCTCCGCCGAGGGTCGAGTTGTCGCCGGCCTGACCCGACGCGGCTATGCTGATGCCACCACCCGGCCGCGGCGGGTCGTCGTCAATCATGAGACCTTTACCGTCGACCCGGAATTCCACATCCAGGCCGGACGGCTGGTATGTTTGGACGGTGTCCGGCTGGAAACCCGGGGGCCAACCAATCCCCGGCCTGGGTCGTCGGCCTGGCTCCCTGGACCGAAGGCGACCGCTATGACCCGGAAAAGGTCGCCGAGCTGGAGCGGCGTCTGCTCGAGCCCGTGGGGTCTATGACGGGGTGGGCGTCGCCCTGTCGCCACAGGACCAGATCGATGACGACGGCCTGAGACCGATCGTTGTCACCCTGACTGACCGACCCCGGCGCATCCTCGAGGCGGGGGCCACCTTCTCCACTGCCGAGGGGGATCCGGTGTTGACGTCATCTGGACCCACTACAACCGGTTCGGGCGGGCGATACCCTCGTTACCAGGCCCGGCTGGCCAATATCAACAGCCGTATCGGGGCCGATCTCAGCCTGCCCCACTGGCGGCGCCCGGGCCGGACCCTGACCCTGTCCGGGGCCCTGGTCAACGAGGACACCGACGCCTACCGGCGCACCGCGATCACCGTGTTCGCTGACCTGCGCCAGCGCCTCGGCCGGACATCATGGATCAGCTACGGCCTCGGAATCGACGCCGGGAACTACAACCAGACCCGCTACGATCCGCTGACCGCCTCCCCGATCGTTTTCGATCGCGATGTGGTGATCCTGACCGGACGCAGCAACGCCTATTTCGACCGGTCCAACGATCCGCTGGATCCGACCCGGGGCTGGCGCATCACCGTGTCTGCCCAGCCCACGGTGGTGGGAGGCGAGGAAAGCGTGGCCTTCCTGCGCAGCGAGAGCCAGATCACCGGCTACCTGCCCCTCCGGGACAGCGGAGCGACAGTCCTCGCCGGCCGTCTCCGGCTGGGCACGATCCTGGGGGGTAGCGAATTGTCCGTGCCCTCGGATCGTCTGTTCTATTCGGGTGGCGGCGGATCAGTGCGCGGCTTCACCTATCAGGGTGTCGGCCCCCGATTGCCGGACAACACTCCGCGCGGTGGCCTGTCGCTGTTCGAGACCTCCCTGGAGGTGCGTCAGGACATCGGCCGCGGGTTCGGGGCCGTAGTCTTTCTTGACGCCGGCTCGGTCGGTTTCCAGCCGACGCCGAACGTGGCGAACCTGCGCTACGGGGCCGGGGTCGGCGTCCGCTACAAAATTGCCGTTCGGCCCGATCCGCGCCGACCTCGCCTTCCCGCTCGACAAGCGCGAGGGCGACGCCAATTTCCAGGTCTATGTCAGCATCGGTCAGGCGTTTTGACCGAGTCCCTTCCCCCGGACATTGACCCGACCGTGGCTCCTGACACCCCGGCTGAAACCGCCCGGAAGAAGCGCACGCGCCTGCAGGCGCTGGCCTTCTTCGGCGGCATCGCCACCGCCGCCCTGCTGGCCCTGCTGGTCCTCGGGCTGGTCGGCGGGCGCATGTACCTGTTGTCGGATTCAGGCCGTGACCTGGTCACAACCTTTGCCTCGGGCCAGAAGATCGGCCGGTTCGGCCGTCTCAACGTCGAGGGCGTCCGGGGTGACCTGTTCGACGACTTCACCGTCGATCGCGTGACGATCACCGACGCCAGCGGCGTGTGGCTCGAGGCCCGCAACGTTCACGTGGACTGGTCCTACTGGGCACTGGTCGGCCGGCGCTTTCACGCAACGACCGTCAGCGCCGACGTTATCCGCCTGATCCGCCGCCCCGAGGTGGAACCGTCGCTGGAGCCGCCCGGTCCCGCCCCGCTGGCCATCGATATCGATGCCTTCAGCGCCGACGTCGAACTGCTGGAAGGCTTCAGCAAGGAATACGGTCACTGGAAATTGACCGGTGAGGCCGATATCCCGCGCACCGGGACCAGGACGGCCACCGTCAACGCCCTGAGCAACAGTCGCGAGGGCGACTTCCTCCACATGACCGCGACCTTCGGCGGCAAGATCGAGGATATGCGCGTCAATCTGCGCGCCAGCGAGGCGGGCGGCGGTCCGATCGCAGGCGCGCTGGGCTATTCACCGGACCAGCCGTTTTCGGCCACCGCGGTCGTCAACGGCGAGATCGTCGACGCCCTGGTACGCACCGGCGACTTTACCCCCCTGATCGTCAAGGGTCGGTACGGCAAGGACGGAGCCCGGATCGGTGGTTTCATCGACTTTTCCGGCTCGGACCTGCTGCGGCCCTTGATCAGCCGCATCGGCCGCAAGGCGCAGTTCGGCTTCGCGGCCGTGCCCGACACCGGCCGCGACGGCTATCAGGGCATCGCCTGGCGACTGCGGGCCGATAATATCAACTCGCGCGCCCGTGGCCTGATCCGGCTGGACAACCGCAGCGCGCCCGACGGGATCGACATCGAGGTCTCGACGCCGTCACTGAGCCGCATGCTCGACCGTCCAATCGCCGGCCCGACGGCCTGGACCGGTGCGTTCAGGGGCAACGCCTCGATCTGGACGCTGGACGGCGCTGTGGCTCTGAATGCAACCGATCTGATCAGTTACCGCGCGGCCCGGATTGCCGGTCCGCTGGACATCCAGGCCCGCAACGGCCGCTACACAATCGACACTGACCTGACCGCCACGGGCGGATCGTCCGCCGGCGCGGTCGGAACCCTGCTGGGCCCCACGCCGCGGATTCAGCTGAAGGCCACCCGGTCGATCGACGGCGCGTTCCTGCTGGATCGCGTCGAGGCCCGGGGGCAGGCTCTCGAGATCAACGGTACGGGTGGGCGCAGTCTGGGCGGCGCGCTGAGCTTCCGTGGCCGCGCCACGAATACGGATCTGGCGCGACTGCGGGCCGGCGCCGGCGGCACCCTCGGCGGGGCAGTCACCGCGGTCGCCCGCCGGCCGGGCGATCCGTGGCGTCTGTCCGTTGACGCCCGGGGTCAGCGACTGAAGACCGGAATGGCGGAACTGGATCGTCTTCTGGGCGCGACGCCGCGCCTGCAACTGGACGGAAGCTTCAAGTCCGGAAAGCTGGAAATCGAACCCGTCCGTCTGACGGGGGCCGCCGGCCGGGCGAGCGCGCGCGGCCTGATCGAGGGTGACGGCCGCCTGCGGCTGGCGCTGGACTGGACCGCCGAGGGCCCGTTCGGGGTCGGCCCGGTCGAGGTCAGCGGGACCATGACCGGCGACGGAGCCCTGACCGGTACCCTGGCCAATCCCCGTGCCGACCTGCGCGCCCATTTCGACAGCGTGGCTGCGGGGCCCCTGAACCTGACCGCGGCCGACCTGACCCTCACATTCCGGCGCGGCGATGACCGGTCCGACGGCCGGCTCGCCATCACCGCCGGATCGAAATACGGTCCGGCCACCGCCTCGGGAAACTTCTTCCTGGGCGGCGACCGCATCCGCCTGACCGATGTGGACCTGAACGCCGGCGGACTCGCCGCCCGTGGCGCGATCGGTCTGTCCAGCCGCGTGCCCTCCAGCGCCGACCTGACCTTCACCGCCCGCCCCGGCGCCTTCCTCGCCACAGGCACCGCTGATGGGCGTATCCGTCTGACCGAAGATGGCAGCGAGGCCTCGGACAGTGCCGCCATCGTCAATGTCAGGGGGCGTAATGTGCGGCTGGTCGGCTCCAGCTATGTGCTGCGCACCCTCGACCTGAACGGTACCGGCACCCTGGCCAGCCTGCCGTTCACCCTGTCGGCCGATGTGGGCGGTTCCATCCCGGTCCAGTTCAACGGCGGGGGCACCTATTCGCGCCAGACCGACGCGCAGACCATCGTCCTGCGCGGTGGTGGCCGGGTGCGTGACATCGCCTTCAGTACCCGTAACCCGGCGGTGGTCGCCCTGTCCGGTGACGGTCGCCTGATCCGGCTGGATGTCGGGGTCGGAGGCGGCGTGCTGCTGGGCGAACTGCGCCAGGATTCCAGGGCCGCCATCTTCCAGGCCGATCTGACCAGCGTCGAGCTCGGTTCCCTCGCCCCGGACATGCGGGGACGCGTAACGGGTCGTGTGGCCCTGCGCGGGACGGGCGACGACCTGTCCGGCTCGGCCAACGTCACCCTGCAGGACGTGCGCAGTATCGACGCACCGCGCGGCCTGTCCATCGACGGCACGCTGAATGCCCTGCTGGTGGATGACAGCCTGAGCATAGAGGCCGATGTCCGCGACGAGGGTGCGGTGACCGCACTTGTCGACGTGACCCTGCCGGTCGTCGCCTCGGCCGTACCGCTGCGACTGGCCGTGGCCCGCACCCGTCCGATGGCCGGCACAGTCTCGATACAGGGTCAGGTTCAGCCGATCTGGGACCTGCTGCTGGGCGGCGAGCGGTCGCTGGCCGGACAAATAAACGCCAATGCCACCCTGGCCGGCAGCCTGAACGAGCCCCGGGTGAACGGACGACTGGACCTGACGGAAGGCACCTTCCGCGACACCACCACCGGCGTACGCCTGACCGAAATGACGCTGGCCAGCCGTTTCGACGACACCACGGCCCTGATCCAGACGTTCAACGCCGCCGACGGTGCCGGCGGCAGGATATCCGGGGACGGCCGCATCGGTCTGCGCCAGGGTTCGGACTCCAGTTTCCAGCTGGCCCTGACCCGCTTCCGCATCATCGACAATGACATCGCCAGGGCGCGCGCCACCGGCCCGCTGACGGTCACGCGCGCCGCCGACGGCAAGATCCAGCTGACCGGCGAGATGGATATTGACGAAGCCCGCATCGAGGCCAACCTGCCGGGTTCGACCGGGATCGTCCGCATGGATGTGGTCGAGATCAACCGTCCCGGCGGTGATCCCGTCACCGACGACCAGGTCCGCTCGCGGGGCGTGCAGATCGGACTCAATGTCGGTCTGCGCTCACGCGGTGGCGACATTATCGTCGTCGGGCGGGGGCTGCACGTGGCCATGAGTGTGGACGCCCGGGTGACCGGCTCGATCGCCCGACCGATCCTGACCGGCAACGCCAATGTAATCCGCGGTGACTATGAATTCGCCGGCAAGCGTTTCGTCTTTGACGACCAAGGCTCCGTCAGCCTGTCGACCAACCCGGCCCGCATCCGGTTGAATCTGTCAGCGGTGCGTGACGATCCCGCCCTGACGGCGACGATCCGGGTCACCGGAACCGCCGCGTCGCCGAAGATTGCCCTGAGCTCAACCCCGTCCCTGCCCCAGGACGAAATTCTGTCCCAGGTCCTGTTCGGGCGGTCCGCCTCGCAGCTGTCGCCGTTCGAGGCGGCTCAGCTGGCCTCAGGTGTGGCCTCGCTGGCGGGGGGCGGCGGCTTCGACGTGATCGGCAACCTGCGCGAACTGGCCGGTCTGGACCGGCTGTCGTTCGGCGGCGAGGCCTCGGCCCTGACTGTCGCCGGCGGGCGCTACATCTCCGACGACGTCTATCTGGAAGTCATCGGCGGCGGCGTGGACGGTGCAGCCGTCAACGTCGAATGGCAGGTGCGCCGCAACCTGGCCATCAGTTCGAAATTCGGCGGAGAAGGCGACGCCAGCCTGTCGATTCGCTGGCGCCGCCAATCCCGGGTTCCGGGCACGACCGGCACGGACCGTCGTCCCAACCGGTAAACCCGCCCGACCCGCATCAGGAGGGCGTTGATCAGCCGGCCGTCTTGTCCAGTTTCAATGCACCACGCAGGCCGGCGAAATGCAGCAGGGTGCAGAGGGCGACGACAACCAGACCCACGATCGTGCGCCAGGCCGGGTTCATCACAGTGGCTTCAACGGCGATACCGCCCGCCGAGACAATACCGAACACGTCGGTCAGCAGCGCATAGGCCGACAGCAGCAGGAAGATGATCGGGATGTAGCGATTGGGCCGGGTCCACTGATACCAGCCGAGCACCAGCTGAACCGCGACGATGATACCGGCGAAGATCAGCGTGGTCTGGGCTCCGTTGGCGACCAACGAATTGGCCATGGCTGCGGCCTCGGCTGACTGTCCCTCGGTCTGGGCGGCGACCGCCGCCGACATCGCGGTCTGGATACGCTCCAGGTTCGTCATCATCCAGGCGAATCCGACAGCCCCCCAGGCCGCTGACAGCCACAGCGCCACGGAACTCATCCGCGCCGCCGCCCGGGCCTCGTCCACGCCGACGATGGTCGACAGCGGATTCGCGGCCTTGATCCAGTTGGTCATTGAAAATTCCTCCCTCGTTAATCGCAACGCTAGCGCGCATTGTCGGGAAATCGAAGAGGCCAGATGCGGAGACTTCACCTTCACCTTTGGCTTCGGCCCCGCTAGTGTCCGCGCGCATGCAAATTCTCCCCCACGACCAGGCCGCGCTCGACCATGTCGCAGCGCGCGAAACGGCGATCATCGGGCGTACGATCGCCTGGGCCGCGATCAACTCCGGCAGTCGCAATGCCGACGGCCTGAACGCCATGCTGGCGGTGCTGGAGGCCGAGGCCCGGAGCCTGCCGGCCGAGGTCGTGCGGATACCGACCAAGGGTTCGACCACCGTCGGTGACGACGGCTCGGTGCGCACCGAGGCGCATGCTGACGCCCTGAAGATCATCTGCCGCCCGAAGGCTCCGGTCCAGATCGTCCTGACCGGCCATTATGACACCGTCTTCCCGGTCGACAGCGCCTTCCAGACCGTGGTCACCCGTGCGGACGGCGCGCTGAACGGCCCCGGCGTCGCCGATATGAAGGGCGGCATCTCGGTCATGCTGGCCGCGCTCGAAGCCTTCGAGACCCATCCCGACCGCGATCGTATCGGCTGGACCGTCCTGCTGTCCCCGGACGAGGAGATCGGCTCGCCCGGCCTCGGCGCCGCTGCTGGCCGAACTGGGCGCGCGCGGTCATGTCGGCCTGACCTATGAGCCGGCCATGTCCGACGGCTCCATGGCGGGGGCGCGCAAGGGCAGCGGAAACTTCCACCTGATCGTCTCGGGCAAGGCCGCCCACGCCGGGCGCGCCTTCCATGAGGGGGCCAATGCCGTGGCCGGGGCCGCCATTATCGCCGCCGCCCTCCATGCCCTGAACGGCCGGCATGACGGCGTCACCGTCAACGTCGCCAAAATCTCGGGCGGTGCGCCGCTGAACGTCGTCGCCGACAACGCCGTGGTCCGCTTCAACGTCCGGGTGCCGGACAAGGTCGCCGCCGACTGGATCATGGCTGCGGTTAAGGAGATCGCCGCGACCCCGCCGTTCACCGGCCTGACGCTGGACCTGCACGGCGGCTTTACCCGCCCGCCCAAGCCGATGGACGCGTCCCAGGCCGCCCTGTTCGAGGCTGTGCGCGAGGCCGGCGCCCTGCTGGGCCAGCCGATCGCCTGGTCGCCGTCGGGCGGGGTCTGCGAGGGCAACAATCTGCACGCGGCGGGCCTGCCCAATATCGACACCCTGGGCGTCCGCGGCGGCGACATCCATTCGGACCAGGAATTCGCCTGGCCCGACAGTTTCGTGGAACGGGCGCAGCTGAGCACCCTGATCCTGTGCAAGATCGCCTCGGGCGAGATTGACGCCGAGCGGCTGAAGGCCCTGCGTCTGGAGACGATGTAAACGCATGCTTGTTGTTCGCCCCGCCGGTCCGGCCGATCTCGACCATCTGCTTGAACTGGCCATCCTCAGCGGGCCGGGCTTCACCAGCCTGCCCGAAGATCCCGACCAGCTGTCGGAACGCCTCGACGTCAGTCGCGACAGCTTCTCGGGCAAGCTGGATCCCAAGGCCTGCTGGTACACAGTCATGCTGGAAGAGACCGTTACCGGCGAGATCGACGGCATCGGCTCGGTCAAGGCGGCGGTGGGTCTGAACCGGCCCTTCTTCTCGTTCCGGGTGGTGACCAATACCCAGTCGTCGCCCTCGGTGGACGTCAAGCTGGATCACCAGACCCTGGTGCTGGTCAATGAGTGTACCGGCTGGTCCGAGGTCGGCTCGCTGTTCCTCAAGGCCGACCGCCGCAAGGGCGGGGCCGGGCGTCTGCTCAGCCAGTCCCGCTACATGCTGATCGGCGCCCAGCCCGAGCTGTTCAACGAGAATGTCCTGGCCGAACTGCGCGGGGTGTTCACCCCCGACGGCGGCTGCCCGTTCTGGGATCATGTGGCCCACAAAATTCTTCCCGATGCCGTTCGACGAGGCCGATCTGATGACCGGCTCGACTGACAAGCAGTTCATCCTCGACCTGGCCCCGCGCCACCCGATCTACATCGAGCTCTTGCCGGAACCGGCCCGCGCCGTGATCGGCAAGGTCCATCCGCAGGGCGTACCCGCCATGGCCCTGCTCGAGAGTGAGGGCTTCCGTCCCAACGGTCTGGTCGACATCTTCGATGCCGGGCCGACCGTGGCCTGCGGTCGCGACAACATCCGCACCGTGCGTGACGCGCGCGCCCTGACCGTGGCTATCGCGGATCAGGTCGAGGCCGAACTGCCCTCGCTCATCTCGACCGGCTCGGTCAGCGGCTTCCGGGCCGTACGTCAGAAGGTCGGCGTCGACGGGGATGTCGCCACCCTGTCCGCTGAAACTGCCGACGCCCTGCGGGTCAAGGCGGGCGATATCGTGCGTGTGAAGGCCTAGGCCCAAGGAAAGATGAGCAGTCCCATGACCCGTTTCACCTCGATCGATCCCGCCACCGGCGACACCGTCTGGGAAGGCCATGCCGCCACCGGCGAGCAGGTCGCCACCGCCGTGACCGCCGCCCGCGCCGCCTTCCCCGACTGGGCCGACCGGCCGCGTCAGGACCGGATCGACGCCATGTTGCGCTATCAGGCCGCGCTGAAGGCCCGGGCTCCGACCATGGCCGAGGCGATCAGCCGCGAGACCGGCAAGGCCCTGTGGGAGACCACCGCCGAACTGGGCTCGATGGCCGGCAAGGTCGATCTGTCGATGAAGGCCTATGACGAACGCACCGGCGAGCGCACGGCCGAAACCCCGTTCGGCACCGCCACCCGGCGCCACCGGCCGCATGGTGTCGCCGCGGTGCTGGGCCCGTTCAACTTCCCCGGCCACCTGCCCAACGGCCATATCGTCCCGGCGCTGCTGGCCGGCGACACTGTGGTGTTCAAGCCGTCCGAAGAAACGCCGCACACCGGCCAGCTGATGGCCGAATGCCTGGCCGAGGCCGACCTGCCGACCGGGGTGTTCAACCTGATCCAGGGCGCGCGCGACACCGGCGCGGCCCTGCTGGACCAGCCGATCGAGGCCCTGATGTCCACCGGCTCGGGCGCCGCGGGCGCGCATTTCCGGAGGAAGTTCGCCGAGGACCCGCACGTGATCCTCGCCCTCGAACTGGGCGGCAACAATCCGCTGGTGGTCTGGGACGCGGCCGACGCCGAGGCCGTGGCCGGGATCGTGGTCCAGTCGGCCTTCATCACCACCGGCCAGCGCTGTTCCTGCGCCCGCCGCCTGATCGTGCCCGAGGGCCCGCGGGGTGACGCCATCATTGAAGCCGTCGCCGCCCTGGTCGACCGGTTGATCTTCGCCCCGTGGGACAGCACCCCCGAACCCTATGAG
>JAUCCG010000045.1:0-39049 GCA_034676465.1 Brevundimonas sp.
CGCCTGGCTGGACCCGACCATGACCTATTCCTCGGCCCGGTTCGCCGCGCCGGACGAGGGTCTGGAGGCGGCCCAGACCCGCAAATACGCGGCCCTCGCCCGGCTGATGGACCTGAAGCCCCCCAGCCAGAGACGGTGCTGGAGATCGGCTGTGGCTGGGGGGGCTTCGCCGAATATGCGGCCCGCGAGGTCGGGGCCCGGGTCACCGGGGTGACCATCTCGCAGGTACAGCATGATTTCGCGCGTCGTCGACTGTTCGAGGCCGGTCTGGCCGAGCGTACCGACATCCGCATGCTCGATTACCGGGATGTCGAAGGGCGGTTCGACCGGGTCGCCTCGATCGAGATGCTCGTAGGCGGTCGGCCGGGAATACTGGCCCGGCTATTTCGACAAGATCCGCGAGGTTCTGGGCCCCGGCGGCCGTGCCGGCCTGCAGATCATCACCATCCAGGACGCCCTGTTCGAGGACTACAACAGCCGCACGGACTTCATCCAGAAATACGTCTTCCCCGGGGGCATGCTGCCGTCGGAGGACCGGCTGCGGCCGGTGATCGCCCAGGCCGGACTGGACTGGCAGGCGATTGAACGCTTCGGCAGCGACTATGCCGACACCCTGGCCCTGTGGGACCGGCGCTTCCAGTCGGCCTGGCCCGACATCCGGCGCATGGGCGGGTTCGACGAGCGCTTCAGGCGGCTGTGGCGCTCTGACCTCGCCTACTGCGAGGCCGGCTTCCGTTCGGGCCGCACCGATGTGATCCAGCTGGCGCTGAACCGGACCTGAGGGTGTAGGAATTCTACGATGACCCAGTCCTCGCCCCTGATTTCAGCCGCCGAGCTCAAGACCCTGCTGGGTCGCGCGGACCTGCGGGTCGTCGACGCCAGCTGGCATCTGGATGGGCGCGACGGGCGGATCGATTTCGAGCGGGAACGGATTCCCGGGGCCGTCTTCTTCGGATCTGGAGGCCGGATCCGGAGCAGGCCAGTCCCCTGCCCCATATGTTGCCGACGGCCGCGGCCTTCGCCGCCCATGTCTCGGCCCTGGGGATCGGCGATCAGGATGACGTCATCGTTTATGACACCCCCGGCCTGGTCTCGGCCGCGCGCATCTGGTGGATGTTGCGGACGTTCGGGGCCGACCGGGTCCGGGTTCTGGACGGGGGCCTGCCCGCCTGGCGCGCGGCGGGTGGATCGCTGGAGTTGGGGCCACGGTCGTCACCGACGCCGGGCCGGTTCCGGGCCAGATTTGATCTCGATGCCGTGGCTGACCGGACGGAGGGTCGCGGCGGCTGCGGACGCCGGGGTTCAGGTGCTGGACGCCCGGTCAGCCGGCCGTTTCGCCGGGACCGCGCCGGGAGCCTCGTCCCGGCCTGCGCGGTGGTCACATGCCCGGGGCCCGCAACCTGCCCTTCGCCGACATCCTGATGGCCGACTCCACGATGAAGCGCGGTCGCGCGGCGCTGGAGGCGGCCTTTCGCGCGGCCGGGATTGATCTGGAGCGCCCGGTGATCACCAGTTGCGGCAGCGGCGTCACCGCCGCCGTGCTGTCGCTGGGGCTGGCCTTCCTGTCCCTGTTGTCGCCCGTCGCGTGTCTATGACGGCAGCTGGGCCGAATGGGGCGGTCGCGACGATACGGCGATCACGACCACCCCTGCCGGTCAATAGGGCGGCGGGGCGACCGGCATCGGCAGGTCGTCGGGCACGATGTCGTCCGTCTCGCCGCGCGACACCACCGTGGCCAGCACCAGGTCGCCGGTGACGTTCAGGGTCGTCCGGCACATGTCGAGGAAGCGGTCGACGCCGAGGATCAGGCCGATGCCTTCGGCCGGCACGCCGACCATCACCAGGATCATGGCCACCACCGGCAGGGAACCGGCGGGGACGCCGGCGGTGCCGATGCCGCCGAGGATACAGACCAGCATGACCACGATCTGCTGGGTGATGGTCAGGTCGACGCCGAAGAACTGGGCCAGGAACAGCACCGTCACCCCTTCGAACAGCGCCGTGCCGTTCTGGTTGGCGGTCGCCCCGACGGTCAGGACGAAGCGGGCGATCTTGCGCGGCAGCTTCAGCTCGAACTCGGCGGCGCGCAGCGCCACCGGCAGGCTGGCGTTGGATGAGGCGGTCGAGAAGGCGACGACCATCGGCTCGCGGATGGGCTGAAGAATTTGACCGGCGACATGCCGCCCAGGCCCCAGACGATGATCGGATAGACGACGAACATATGGATCAGCATGGCCCCCACGGCCACGGCGACATAGGCGGCCAGCCGGACCAGCAGATCCCATCCGAACAGGGCCGCCAGGTTGAACATCAGGCAGGCGATGGCGATCGGGGCCAGTTTGATGACCAGGTTGATCAGCTTCATCGTGACTTCGAAGATGCCTTCGATCACCTCCTGCAGCCGGTCGGTCGAGCGGCTCTTGGCCATGACCAGGCCGATGCCGAACAGCAGGGCGAACACCATCACCGGCAGGATCTGGTTCTGCGAGGCGGCGGTGAACACATTGGACGGGATCAGGTCGAGAAAGAACTGGCCCAGTTCGACCGACTTGGGCGCATTGCCGACGATATTGGCCGCCCCGGCTGCGCCGTCTTCGAGGAGCGCCTGCGCCAGGATTGGGTCAACACCGTCACCCGGCCGGAACACGTTGACCATGACGATGCCGATGAGCACGGCGATGCTGGAGACGACGACGGTCAACATCAGCGTCTTGGTGCCGGCCCGGCCCAGGGCCTTGAGGTCGCCCATCTCGGCCACCCCGACCACCAGGGCCGAGAACAACAGCGGGATCACCAGCATGAACAACAGGCGCAGGAAGATCTGTCCCGCCGGGCCGGTGATGTTCGAGGTCACCCACTGGACCCAGCCGGTGTCGGCCCCGACCGTCAGGTTGACGAACAGCTCGCCGCCGAGCCCGACGACAAAGCCGATCAGCATCAGCCAGTGAAGCGGCAGCTTGCCGCGCTTGGTCGTGTCCATTGGTCGTTCCCCGGGCGCTCTTGAATGGCGTCTATCGAATCGGCAGGGCGTAAATCAACCCGCCGGGTCGTGCATTCCATTGTGCGTTCAAGCCACGGGCCAGGTCGAGTGCTAAATCGTCACCCAGGTTGCGATTGAAGATTTCGCCGTAGTTGCCCACCGCCCCGATGGCATTGCGGGCCCAGGCGTCGGACAGACCCAGCATCGGCCCGAACTCGCCCTCGACACCCAGCAGGCGGCGCACGCGCGGGTCGGTCGAATCGCGGGCCTGGGCCGTCACCGTGGCCCTGGTCACGCCGAGCTCTTCGGCCAAAATCACCGCGTTCAGGGTCCAGCGCACGATGGCGGTCCATTGCTCGTCGCCGCGCCGCACCACGGGGCCGAGGGCCTCCTTGGAGATGACATCCGGCAGGATCGCGTGCTGCTCCGGGTTCGACAGGGTGGTGCGTGTCGCCGCCAGGGCCGAGATGTCCGCGGTCAGGGCGTCGCAGTCCTCGCGCGCATAGGCCTGGCGCGCCGCCTCCTCGCTGGGGCAGGACGACGGCCCGATAGTCGATGCCGCGCGAGCGGAAATCGTCGGCGGCATTCAGCTCGGAGGTCGAACCGGCCTGCACGCAGATACGCGCTCCCTTGAGTTCGACCGCGCTGTTCAGGGTCAACGCGCGCCGCACCATGAAGCCCTGGCCGTCGAAATAGTTGATCCCGGCGAAGCTGACACCCTCGCCGGCGTCGCGGGTCATGGTCCAGGAGGTGTTGCGCCACAGGACGTCGATCCGGCCGTCCTCAAGCGCCTCGAACCGCTGGCCGATGGCCAGGGGGACGAACCGCACGGCGTTGGCGTCGTTGAAGATGGCCGCGGCCATCGCACGGCAGAAGTCAACGTCGAAGCCGCGCCACTGGCCACGGTTGTCGGTATAGGCCAACCCGACCAGCCCTTCATGAACGCCGCAGTTCAGCCGGCCGCGCCGCTTGATGGTCTGCAGTGTGGGGCTGGCGATCGGTTCGATCGTTGTGGTGCGCGGTGCCGGAGTCTGGTTGCCGTCGGGCACCGTCTCGTCCGCCACTCGGTCACGCCCGCAGGCCGCCACAGCCAGACACAGGGATGCCGCCGTTGCCGTTCGCCAGATCGCCTTCATGCTCATCCGCGCCTCGTCGTCTCGCACCTGACCCTGGCCGCCAGGGTCTTGCACCGCGCCCCACTTTAGAGGCTCTTGGCCGGGCATTCGCAACCCGTCCGGGCAATCTGACTGTCATGACTTCGCAATCCGACCGTACCCGACTGATCGCCGCCGCCACGCGTCGGGGTCGCGGCCGTCGTCCCGTCAATCCGCCGATCGAGCGCGGCTCGACCCTGCTGAACGACCGCGCCGCCCTGATGCGCGATCCCGGCCCCGGCCCGGTCTATGGTATCGAGGACCTGGGAGCGGCGAGCGATCTCCGCGCCGCCCTGTCCGATCTGGAGGGCGCGTCCTGGACCGGTCTGGTGCCCTCGGGGCTGGCCGCGGTGACCGTGCCGATCACCGCCCTCACACGGCCCGGCGACGAGGTTCTGACCACGGACGCCGTCTATGGCCCCAGCCGCCGGTTCCTGACCCGCCACATGGCGGCCCGCGGCGTGAGCGCCCGCTTTCATGACGCCGGGGCCTCGACCGAGGCCGTGGTCGCCGCCCTGACCGACCGGACCCGCGTGCTGCTGATCGAATCCCCGGCCTCGCTGACGTTCGAGGTCCAGGACGTCGCCGCCCTGGCCGCCGCCTGCCGTGCCCGCGGTGTGGCGACGGTGATGGACAATACCTGGTCTGCCGGCCTCGCCTTGCGCCCGCTGGCCCAGGGTGTCGACGTCAGCGTTTCCAGGCGGTGACCAAATATGTCGCCGGTCATTCGGACCTGCTGATGGGATCGATCGCCGTCGCCGATCCCGAGGTCGGTCGTCCGATTGCCGAAACGCTCGAGGACCTGGGCTGGCGTGCCGCCCGACGACGCCTGGCTCGCGCTGCGGGGTCTGCGTACCCTGCCCCTGCGCTATGCCGAACAGGGCCGTTCGGCCCTGCGGGTTGCGGAATGGCTGCAGACCCGGCCCAGGTCGCCAACGTGCTGTGCCCCGCCCCTGCCCGGCTCGGTGGTTATTACCTGTGGTGGCGGGACTATGACGGCGCGGCCTCGATCCTCGGCGTGGTGCTCAACGGGGGCGCACTGGACGCGGCCGACGCCCTGCTCGATGTCCTGACCCTGTTCGGGCTCGGCTTTTCGTGGGGCGGGTTCAGAGTTTGATTACCCATGAGACCTCGCTAGTGGCCCATCGCCTGAACCCGCCCACCCTGGCCGGCCCGCTGCTACGGCTACATGTCGGTCTGGAGGTCCCGGTCGACCTGATCGCCGATCTGGAACGGGGATTTGCGACCTGGCGCGCCGGGCAAGTCTGATCCATCACCCTTAGCGGACGCTTGTTGCCGCCGTCGATGCCTCTAAACTGAGGCGATCACCGGCGTGAAGGCTCATGGACATCAAAGCTCATACGGACCAAACGCTGAGGCGGTATCAGTTCGGAGTGGTAGGCGTTTCGATGGGCTTATCTGCGGCTCTGATCGCTCCGCCGATCTACTCGGGACCAATCACTTCAGCGATTGCTTTCGGGTCAGCCCCTGGAATGGTTTCCCTACGCGGGAACATGACGAAGCAGGTCGCAGATTTTGCGCTCGTGTCCAAAAGCGAACGAAGCAAGTTCCTTGCTGAAAACACCGGCTGGTTGATCGCAACTCTAATCGCGGGCGGCACCGTATTCACACTTATTTTGACAGTTGGTCGGTGCCGATCCGGGTCGGCCTGGGTCATGCCGCCCTCGTGCTCATGGCGATTTCCTCAATCATGTTGGCGAGGACCGCTGCGGCGCACGGGAAAAGAGTGGCGGCACCGAATATCAGCTGACCGACCGTATGCGACAGACCGTTTTCGACCCGCTTCGGACGTCAAGTTCAATCAACTTTTTCGTACATCCAATCCAAGTCATCGTCTTCAACGAGGACGATGCGGCCTCTTCGTCGGTCGATGGTGAAACCCAGGGGTGGAATAACGACAGAGTCTCCGTAGCCGCGAATGATGCTCCACTGGCCGCATGACGGCCTTTCGCCATTCCCCGGTTTGGTAATGCACGCCTCCGTGGCTGTGATGGTCAGTGTCTCCGGAGGATGCGGAGTGCCCGCGTCATGGGCAACGTAGACATATCGACCCAGAAGGTCCTGGTCAGACACTTCTGGCGGCGCAGAACATGCCTCTAGGAGGAAAACGAGCAGAATCGCGATTTGCATATTCATTGGCTGGCCCACCTAAACCCTCCGCTCGCCCATCATCGCGCTGCCTCCGGCTTCAATAACCAGAGTGGATCAGCCTCCGCTGTCCGTGGCAATTGCCGACTTTTTCAACAGTATCGACCCATAGCCGACATCTCATAGCTTGGGTTAGGGGGGTGTCCCACTACACTCTTGTCAGAGGACGGCGGTCAAAAATGTCCCCGTTGCGCTACGCCACTCTCGCCGTCGCTGCCCTGTTGTTCGCGGGCTGCGCCGAGGCGCAAGTAGAAGTCCCTGACGAATGGCGTTACGTGCCCGCCACGTCCGGCCCGGCGGCAGAGCTTGGCGAAATGGGCGTCTACGGTTTTCGCATTCGGTGCGTCCCGTCGCGACACCAACTGTTCTTCGAGTACTTCCCCGGCGATGGCGGTCCGGGCGATTGGACCGAGGAAGCGCGTAACAGCGGGATCGATTTTATCCTTTACTATCCTGCCTCTGATACCGAGACGATTTTCGTGGTGCGAGGGCCTGTGACCGCGAACAGCCTGACTGGAACCCTGTCGCTGACAGCTGATCTTTCGAACGAGATCGCAGAGGCACCGCAGATCATGTACTACGGCGAAAACGGCCCTTCCAATGTGACTTTTGGTGGGGCAGCGGTTGCGGTCAGGCGGGTCGTGACTGAGTGCGCGCCCGGCCGCAAACACGTCCGACTCCTAGAGAGGCCGAACAGGGCAGGAAGAAGCGCGACTGGTAAGTCATCCGTCGTCGCGCACCGGGACGTCCGCCTTCCCCCTTGGCGGACATTGGACGGTCGCTTTTCAGCTGAAGCCCCCGCCTGGCCGTGTAAAAACGACGTGACCGGGCCCGCTTGAACCCTGGCGCGCCCAGCAGAACTCGAACCTGCAACCGTCCGTCTTAGAAGGCGGGTGCTCTATCCAGTTGAGCTATGGGCGCCTGCGGCCAGGGCCGAGGGGAGGGGCCGGACGACGCTGCCGTGGCCTCAGTGGGTCCAGGGCTGTTTGCGCGCGGTGGCGAAATTGTCGGCATAGGTCTTGATGATCACCGGCGGCTCCTGCGGGATCTGAAGCCGGAAGGGGATGTCGTGGCGTTCGGCATAGGCAATGGCTTCGTCGCTGGTCTCGAAGCTCAGCCGCACCTGGCCGTTCATGTCGGTGGAACTGGTCCAGCCCATCAGCGGATCGATGGTGCGGGCCGCGGCCGGTTCAAACTCCAGCCGCCAGTCACGGGTTCTGGCCTTGCCGGACTGCATCGCGGTCTTCGCGGGTCGATAGATGCGCGCCAGCATGGCCGGGTCTCCAGGATTTGTCGCTCGCGGCGCATTCGTCCGCCTGCGGCCGGGATAGTCGTTCCCTTCCCCCGGGGTCCAGAGACCCGGGGCACCGATGGTCGGGGCGAGAGGATTTCGAACCTCCGACCCTCTGGTCCCAAACCAGATGCGCTACCAGGCTGCGCCACACCCCGAACCGGCGGAGGCGTCTCTTGCCACGGTCCTCGATCCGCCGCAACGCGCGATCAGCGCCCGGGCTGGAAGAATTCGTGCCGGACCTCGTCGCCGGCTTTCGCCCCGATCTCCCCGGCCCGTCCGGCGCGCAGTTCCAGAACCCCGCTCGCCGCCCCGCGCGACGGGATCAGCACTTCCGAAAACGGAACCGCGTGGGGAGCGATCGACACGATCCGCCCGCGGGGGTCGATATAGATGATGTCGAGCGAGCTGGGCGTGTTGCGCATCCAGAAGGCCCGTTCGGTCACGTCGGGAAATTCGAACAACATGCCGCGATCGTCGGCCAGCGGTTCGCGGAACATCAAGCCGCGCTGGCGCTCGGGTTCCTCGTCGGCGATCTCGACCATGAATTTATAGGTGCCGCTGGCAGTGACGATGGTCAGCGGCTCCAGCGGCCGCCCGGTGGCGTCCTTCGGCGTCGCGGTTCCGCAACCCGCGATCGACGCGAGCAGCGCCGCCGCCAGGATGCCGGTCAGGAGCATTCGTCGACTGGACATAATTTCACGCCCTCTCGGGGCGAGGTCAGTCGCCCGGTTTGATTTCCGCGACCACCAGGCCCTTGGGACCGTCTGGTGAATTGCACAGCCACGGCCTCGCCGGGCAGGAGGTCGTCCAGACCGCAGCGCCGCAGCGTCTCGACATGGACGAAGATATCGCCAGGCTCGCCGTTGCGCACCACGAAACCGTAGCCCTTGGTGCGGTTGAACCATTTTACGACGGCCAACTCCATCGGACCAGTCGGGCCCATTCGCCCGGGACCGGGCGTGGCTCATTGTAGGTCCGCAGGCCGCTGTACCCGGTGGGCGCCCCGGACCCCCTTCCGGGCGGCGGCGCATCGCCCAGTTCGACCAATTTGGACACCTGCCAGCCCTTGGCCCGGCAGACGCAGTCGCATGTGATCGGCGCGCCCTCAGGTGCGACCTCCAGTCCGCGATCCCGGAGACTTGAGATGTGGAGCAGCACGTCCTTGAGCCCGGTCAGGCCCGGATCATCAGGAACGATAAAGCCGTACCCCTTGCCGGGATCGAACCACTTAATCCGGCCAGTCACACGGACGACCGCGTGAGTATCGGAGATCTCGTATTCTGACACCACGCCTCCCCGGCCTGCGTTTGTCGCAGACAGGACATATACTAACACGGTTCGTCGAACGCCTGAAAAGGGGAAAAACGGGAATTTCACTGCCAATACAGCTTCCGGCAGAATGAAATTTCGTACGCGCGCATCTATCCGGCCTGCTTTGGCAAGAAACAGGCGAGCCTGGCGGCGCGCGGCACGCGCGACGCGACAGGGTCCGGATGTAGGGAAGGCTCCGCGTGGTAGTCCCTAGGGGAGTTGAACCCCTCTCTTCAGGTTGAAAACCTGACGTCCTAACCGATAGACGAAGGGACCACTGCGCGGAGAGCGGGCGATATAGCCGCCGATTTCGGGTTGTGCAAGCCCCAGTCGACGGGGAAGCAAAGGATTTTTTGTCGCATCGCATTATCCCATGCGTGGGTCGGCGATGTCCTCGATCTCGAATTGCACGCCGCGGCGGCCGTTCCAGTCATCGGCCTTCAGCCGGCCGGCCACGTTCAGACCCCCCTGCCCCGCCAGCAAGGCCTTGCCGCCCGGCAGGTCGGCGCAGCGCCAGGCGATGGCCCTGACCGAGGCCCCGTCGGCCCCGACCAGACGACAGCGGACATGACCCCCGTTCATCGCCACCGAATCCCGCGCCAGCACGCCTTGCAGGGCGAACAGGGGCTCGGGATTGGCCGGTCCGAACGGGGCCAGACGCTCGAACTGTTCGAACAGCGCCCGGCTGGCCGCCCCCGGTTCGATCAGCGCGTCCAGCTCGACCCGGTCCAGCACCTCGGCTCCGGCCTGTTCGCCGATCATCCGGTCATTGAGGAAGTCGCGCAGGACGTCGATCGCGTCGGCGCGCACGGTCAGACCCGCGGCCATCGCGTGGCCGCCACCGGCGATCAGATGTCCACCTTCCCACGCCGCCTGCACCGCCTTGCCCAGATTTATGCCCGGCTGCGACCGGCCCGAACCCTTGCCGATGCCGTTGACCGCATCGACGCCGATCACCACGACCGGCTTGCGCCAGCGTTCCCGCAGCCGGCCGGCGACGATGCCGACCACGCCGGGGTGCCAGTCGTCACCGGCGACGACCACCACGGCCGAACCATCGGCGTGGGCTCCGGTGGCCTCGACGCGGCGCTGGGCCTGGTCGGTGACGTCACGCTCGACCTCGCGGCGGGCGATGTTCAGGGCGTCCAGTTCCTGCGCCAGCGCCGCGGCCTCAACCGGATCGTCGGTCGCCAGCAGACGGGCCCCGAGATCCGACTTGCCGATCCGGCCCCCGGCGTTGATGCGCGGGCCGAGGATGAAGCCGGCGTGATTGCTCTTGGCCGGGCCTTCTTCGGCACCGGCCGCTGACAGCAGGGCCTTGAGCCCCGGATTGCGCCAGTCCGACATGACCTTCAGGCCCAGGCTGGTCAGGGCCCGGTTGAAGCCGGTCAGGCCGGTGACGTCGCAGATCGCCCCGATGGCCGCCAGATCCAGCCACTGGCGGATGTCCGGTTCCGGGCGGTCACTGAACAGGCCGCGTGCCCGGCCTTCGCGGTTCAGGGCCGCCAGCAGCACGAACACCACCCCGGCGGCCGCCAGATTGCCCTGACCCGAGTTGCAGCCGGGCCGGTTGGGATTGACCACGGCGGCGCAGACCGGTGGATGCTCGCGCATCATGTGGTGGTCGATGACGACGACCTTCAGGCCGATGTCGGAGGCATGGGCCACCGCCTCATTGGCGGCCGCGCCACAATCGACGGTGATGACCAGGTCGGCGCCGGCGGCCTTCAACGTATCGAAAAGCTCGCGGGCTGGGCCCGTAGCCCTCGGTGATCCGGTCCGGCACATAGATGGGCAGGTCGACGCCGAGCGCCCGGAACCAGCGCACCAGCAGGGCGGCGCTGGAGGCTCCGTCGACGTCATAGTCGGCGAACACATGAAGGGATGATCCGGCCTGCACAGCATCGAGGATGGCGGCGGCGGCGGCGTCCATGTCCATGAAGCTGGACGGGTCGGGAAACAGGGCCTTCAGCGTCGGCGCCAGGAAGTCGGCCCCCTGGTCGGCGCGCACGCCCCGCGCCGCCAGGGCCCGCGCCAGCGGTTCGTCCAGTTCCAGCGCCTGCATGTGGGCGCGGATGGTCGCGGCCTCGGCCGGGCGCTGACGCCAGACCCGCCCGGACAGCGAACGGGTCACCCCCAGAAAGGCGGGTTCGGCGGTCGGAACGGGCCCGCCGTCAGCCATCAAACCGGCCGCGTCGTGCGGATGCGCTGCACCGTGCGGGTGCTGGAATCCATCACCAGCGTATGGGTCGAGACGAAGCCGTTGTGCATCCTGACCCCGTCCAACATGGCCCCCTTGGTCACGCCCGTGGCGGCGAAGATGGCGTCTTTCGAGACCAGTTCATGCAGGTCATATTTGCGGCCGAAGTCCGTGACGCCGGTCTTTTCCGCCCGCGCCCGTTCGTCGTCGTTGCGGAAGATCAGACGGCCCTGGAAATGGCCGCCGACACATTTCAGCGCCGCCGCCGCCAGCACCCCTTCCGGCGCGCCGCCCGATCCCAGATACAGGTCGATGCCGGTTTCGGGCTCGGCCGTATGGATCACGCCGGCCACATCGCCGTCGGTGATCAGCACCACCTTGGCCCCGACCTCGCGCAGGGCGGCGATCAGGTCGGCGTGGCGCGCCCGGTCCATCACGCAGACGGTGATTTCGGACGGGCTGACGCCCTTGGCCCCGGCCAGGGCCCGGACATTGTCCTGCGGGCTCATGTCCAGATCGACGAGGCCGGGCTTGAAGCCGGGGCCGATGGCGATCTTGTCCATATAGGTGTCGGGCGCGTGCAGCATGCCGCCGCCGGGCGACATGGCCAGCACGCACAGGGCGTTGGCCATGGCCTTGGCGGTCAGGGTGGTGCCTTCCAGCGGGTCGAGGGCGATGTCGATGGCCGGGCCCTTGCCGGTGCCGACCTTCTCGCCGATGTAGAGCATCGGGGCCTCGTCGCGCTCGCCCTCGCCGATGACGATCTTGCCGTCGATAGCCAGCGCGTTCAGCGCCGTGCGCATGGCGTCGACGGCCAGCTGGTCGGCCGCCTTCTCGTCGCCCCGGCCGATCCCGGCGTAGGAGGCGATCGCCGCCAGTTCGGTCACCCGGGCCGCGTCGGCGGCGAGGGTCGAGGAATAGGGGGCCTGATCAGCCATGGATGAGCTCCTGGAACGATAATCACCGGATTCTGGCGTCCGGGCGAAGGTTATGTGAGGGGGTCAGCGCCGTGGAATGGGCGGCGGGGCGCGGCCGCGTTCGCGCAGCTCGTCGGCAAGGGCGTCGATCTCGGCCCGCGTCCGGACCGTCGCGGGGGCGATCCGGGCTTCCGCGAGCCGGGCCATCACGGCCGCGACATAGGCCTCGGGGTCAAACAGGGTCCATTCCAGCCGCGAGACTTCGCCCGTCAGGGTTCCGCCCGTGACATTCAGGGTGGCGACATGGCCGGCAATCACAGATGCGGACGGCAGGTCGGTCGGGGTGGCCGGAAAGTCTTCCCAGCGAGGATAGGTGCGGTTGGCGTCGACCAGGGCCACGACGGCCGGACTCGGGCCGAAGCCTCGCCATGGGTCCCCGCGCAGCCGGCGAGGCCGCTGAGCAATCGCTCCCGACAGGAGCGTGACCATCTTTTTCCGTGTCGACACGTTCATTTCGGACCCGGTCATATGCCATGATCGGGAGCGGCGGAAGGGCGGTGCCGCCGCCCTGTGACCGCAAGTGACGAATCCAGGGACCCCGACCATGGTCAAGCGCCCGTCAAAGCCCACCGGCAAGGCTGCCGCAACACCCGCGCGTGCGCCACGCAAGGCCGGTCGCCCGACCTCGGCGCGGCCCCGCAAGGCGGCGGCGAAAAAGCCCGTGGAGGAGAGTCCCGTTGCCGAATCAGCGACCGCGGAAACGCCCGATCCGGTCGTCGACGTGGTCACCGATCTGGCCGCCGACCACCGTCGGATGATCGAAACCCTGTCGCTGAACATCGCCAGGGCGGCGATGACCGCCCAGACCGCGATCGCGGAGGCGGCGCTCAGCCAGGCCGACCGCCCGGCCGCCCTGTCGACCGACCCCTTCAATATCGGTCCGGCCATGAGCGAGGTGATGTCCAGCCTGGCGTCGCGCCCGGACAAGCTGTTCGCCGCCCAGGCTGACCTGTTCGGCCGTTACGTGAACCTGTGGTCCGACACGGCCCGCCGCGCCGCCGGCGAGGATGTCCCGGCCCCGCCGTCCAGGGACAAGCGGTTCAAGGACCCGGCCTGGGCGGAAAACCCGATGTTCGACGTGATGCGCCAGTCCTATCTGGCCACCGCCGACTGGATGAACGGCCTGGTCTCCAGCGTCGAGGACGTCGATCCGCGCACGCGCCGCCGCGCCGAATTCTTCACCAAGCTGCTGACCGACGCCTTCTCCCCGTCCAACTTCCTCGCCTCCAACCCGGCGGCGCTGAAGGCCATGGCCGAGAGCAACGGCGAATCCCTGGTCAGGGGGATGCAGAATTTCGCCGCCGACATGGAACGCGGGGCCGGCAAGCTGAAGATCAGCCAGGCCGACTACGGCAAGTTCGTCGTCGGCGAGAACGTCGCCACCGCCCCCGGTCAGGTGGTCTGGCGTGACGAGCTGTTCGAACTGATCCAGTTCGACGCCGCCACCGACAGGCAGCGCGCCATCCCGCTGCTGATCTTCCCGCCGTGGATCAACAAATTTTACATCCTGGACCTGCAGCCGCAGAATTTGATGATCCGCTGGCTCTCGGCCCAGGGTTTCACGGTGTTCGTCTGTTCCTGGGTCAATCCGGACAGGGACAAGGCCGCCTGGGGCTTTGACGAGTATCTGGAGAAGGGCATCTATCGTGCCACCGAAAAGGTCATGGAACAGTGCGGCACCGACCGGCTGAACACCGTCGGCTATTGTATCGGCGGCACCCTGATGGGGGCTGCCCTGGCCCACATGGCGGCGAAGGGCGACAAGCGGGTCAATGCGACCACCTTCTTCGCGGCCCAGCATGATTTCGCCGAGGCCGGCGACTTGCTGCTGTTCACCGACGAGCACTGGCTCAACGAGGTCGAGAAGATGATGGACGCGGCCGGCGGAGTCCTGCCCGGGGCGTCAATGGCCGACACCTTCAATGCGTTGCGGTCCAACGACCTGATCTGGTCGTTCTTCGTGTCCAACTATCTGATGGGCAAGTCGCCGCCGGCCTTCGACCTGCTGTTCTGGAACGCCGACCAGACCCGGATGCCCAAGACCCTGCACATGGACTATCTGCGCAGCATGTACGGCAAGAATTTGCTGGCCAGGGGTGAGTTCAGGATCGGGGGCGAGACGGTCGATCTGGGCAAGGTCACCATCCCCCTGTATTTCCAGGCCAGCCGCGAGGACCATATCGCGCCGATGAATTCGGTCTATCGCTCGGCCCGCGCCTTCAGCAACGCCGAGGTGACCCTGACCCTGGCGGGGTCGGGCCATATCGCCGGGGTGATCAATCCGCCGTCGGCCAACAAATACCAGCACTGGACCAACCCCGCACTGCCCGCGACCCTGGCCGAATGGCAGGCCGGGGCCGACGAGCATCCGGGCAGCTGGTGGCCCCACTGGGCAGCCTGGCTGGACGAACGGTCCGGTGATCAGGTGCCGGCCCGCGATCCGAAAAAGGGTCCGTTGAAGCCGATCGAGCCGGCCCCGGGGCAGCTATGTGAAGGTGAAGAGTTGATCCGCATCGAGCCGAACCTGCTGCTGGCGGTCACCACCGGCGTGGCCGTGGCCCTGCTGGTCACCACGGCCTCGGTGTTCGGCGAACCGGACCGGGCGCTGAAGTACATCATCCTGGTGGTGCTGTGCTCGGGCGGCTTCGTGCTGCTGAACGGGTGGTGGAACCGGCGCATGAAGCTGGTGCGGCCGCCGATGGTCCACGCCGAGGCGGCCACGACCGCCGTCTGGGCCAGCCTGTTCCCGCTGATGGTCATCGTGTCGGCCGCTGTACCGCTGGTGTTCCCGGGCCATGATTACGGTCTGCTGGTGATCATCGCCGCCGTCTGGTTCGGCGTCACCGTGGAATTCCGCGCTCAAGGCCCGCCGTCAGGCGGGCTGAAACCGTAGCGCCACGCCGTTGTTGCAATAGCGTTTTCCGGTCGGCCGCGGGCCGTCGTTGAAGATGTGACCCTGATGGCCCAGGCAACGGGCGCAGTGGTATTCAGTCCGCGGAAAGCCGATGACGAAGTCGCGCCGGGTGCCGATATTGGCGGCGATCACGTCGTAAAAGCTGGGCCAGCCGGTGCCGGAGTTGTATTTCCAGCGCGAATGGAACAGTGGCAGGTCACAACCGCGGCAGACGAAGGTGCCGCGCCGGTGTTCGTCGTTCAGCGGGCTGCTGAAGGCGCGTTCGGTCGCGTTCCGGCGCAGCACATTGAAACTGGCGGCCGGCAACCGTTCGCGCCACTGGGCCTCGCTCAGGCGTCGGAACGGCGAGTTGGCATATTGTCGCTCGGAGGCGTCAGCCGGCCCCGGCGAGCAGGCCGACACGGCCAGCGCACCGACGCTGGACAGAAGGGTTCGGCGGTGAAGCGTGATCCGGGTCATGCTCCTACATACGTTGGCGGGAGCCTGGAAGTTTCAGGGGGTCGGACGGGATTCGTCGCTCAGGCCCGGCAACGCCGCTCGAACTCCGTCATCATATCCGTTCCACTCGCGTTGCTCAGAACGACGTCCCGTTCGGTGATGGGCCGTGGCGGCAGATTGTGGGCGGTCATGTAGCGCGCAACCACCTGCATCCGCCGCGTCATCACCGCCACCGCCGGATTAGGCGCGACGCCCCGGCTGGTCGCTCGCTGCTCCCACTGGAGAGTGTCCTCGTGAAAGTAGGTCAGAGCCTGGGCCAGACGGTCACAGGACACCTCGGCGAGGCTCGCTTGCGGTACGGGCGAAGCGGTAATTGCGGCCGCGGTCAGAATGGCGATCAGAGTCATGGGGACGTCCCGTTTTGACAGTCCGCGACCCTATCTCGCGCGTTTTCCTGCCGTCAAGGCGCGCGCCCCGCACCGTCGGAAGCCGTCAGGCCAGGCCCGTGTCCTCGGCCAGCCCCAGCATCAGGTTGAGGTTCTGCACCGCCGCGCCCGAGGCCCCCTTGCCCAGGTTGTCGAGCACGGCCACCAGCCGCGCCAGGCCCCCGTCGCGGTCGCCGAACACATGCAGCCGCAGGTCATTGGTGCCGTTCAGCCCCTCGGGATCGATCCCGGTCATGGCCTCGGTCTCGTCCAGATCGACGACCTCGACGAAGCGGGTGCGTGCATAGGCCTCGACCAGCGCCCCGTGCAGGCGCTCGATCGACAGCGTCTCGGGCAGGGCCGACAGGTGCAGCGGCACCTCGACCAGCATGCCCTGGCGATAGTTGCCGACCGCCGGGGCGAACAGCACCGGCCGCTCCAGTCCGGCGTGCTTGGTCATCTCGGGCACATGTTTGTGCTTCAGCGACAGGCCATAGGCGCGGAAGGCGTCGGCTTCCCCGGATTTCGGTTTTCGGCGATCATCGCCTTGCCGCCACCGGAATAGCCCGACACCGCATTGACCGTGACCGGCCAGTCGGCCGGGACCAGTCCGGCCTTCACCAGCGGCCGCATCAGCCCGACGAATCCGGTCGGATAGCAGCCGGGGTTCGAGACCCGGGTGGCAAAGGCGATCGCCTCGCGCTGGCGTAGGCTCATTTCGGCGAAGCCGTAGACCCAGCCCGGCGCGACGCGATAGGCGGTCGAGGCGTCGATGACCCGCACTTTGGGATTGTCGATCATGGCCACGGCTTCAATCGCAGCCTCATCGGGCAGACACAGGATCACCGCATCGGCGCTGTTCAGCGCCTCACGCCGGGCCGCGACGTCGCGCCGTCGGTCGCCCAGCAGGATCAGATCCAGATCCGCGCGGGATGCCAGCCGCCGCAGGACATCCAGGCCTGTGGTGCCCGCTTCCCCGTCAACAAAAACCGTATGGGTCATTTCATATCCTTCCCTCACCCATCGGGAGAGGGATTGAGCGCACGACCGCGTAGCGGTCGTCCTTGCGTGAAAGGGTGAGGGTCGCCTTCATCCGTCGGCGTCAGCCGCCGCTCAGACCGTGCCACGGCTTGCGCCGACGGAACCATCCGACCCTCATCCGGTCCTTCGGACCACCTTCTCCCAACGGGAGAAGGAACGGCGTGGCGGATATCCAGCCCCGTGGTCACGGCCTCGCCGTCGGTGAAGAGGGTGTGGTTCATATACCGGCATCCCAGTAGCCAAGCAGATGTCCTGCAAGCAGGGGAATCAAAATAAATCATTCCCACAACCATCAAAACGGCGATGGTCATGGAAAGCCAAAAGCCGAATGGCTTTCCGGCCCGCGTTGCCGGAACACCGTCGAGAGGGTTGCTGTCGATGACTCGGCCTGTTCGAAAGCCGACGAGCAAGAGCTTCCCGAAGTACCAGAGGCACCACACAGCCATCATCAGAATGAGGCTGTAGCGTATCCAAACCGGCATCGTTCGCTCCGGACCCAAAGAAAAAGGGCGCTCCGGTTTCCCGGAGCGCCCCTGATCCATAAACGATGAAACGGTTTAGCGCTTCGAGAACTGGAAGGACTTGCGGGCCTTGGCGCGGCCGTACTTCTTGCGCTCGACGATACGGCTGTCGCGGGTCAGGAAGCCGTGCGGCTTCAGAACCTTGCGCAGTTCCGGCTCGAAATGCGTCAGGGCGTGCGACAGGCCGTGGCGGATCGCGCCGGCCTGGCCGGACATACCCGAACCCTCGACGGTGCAGACCACGTCATACTGGGTCTCGCGGTCGGCGACGGTCAGCGGCTGGGCAATCATCATGCGCAGGATTTCGCGAGCGAAATACTGCATCTGATCCTTGCCGTTGATGGTGATCTTGCCGGTGCCGCGCTGCACCCAGACGCGGGCGATGGCGTTCTTGCGCTTGCCGGTCGAATAGGCGCGACCCTGGGCGTCCAGCTTCTGGACATAGACGGGGGCGTCGTTCGAGCCGTCGTTGGTGCCGAGGCCCTGCAGGGCGTCGAAACCGGTTGCGGCCGTCGCTTCGTTGGTGACGTCGGTCATTCTCAGACGCTCCGGGTGTTCTTGGAGTTCATCGACTTGAAGTCGATGGTCTCGGGCGATTGGGCTTCGTGCGTGTGGGTCGGACCGGAGAACAGACGCAGGTGGGTCATCTGGGCGCGGGCCAGGGGGCTTTCCTTGGGCAGCATGCGCTCGACGGCCTTCTCGAGCACGCGCTCGGGGAAGCGGCCGTTCAGGACCTTGTCGGGGGTGGTCGACTTGATGCCGCCCGGATGACCGGTGTGGCGATAGTAGATCTTGTCGGTCAATTTCTTGCCGGTGAAGACCACCTTGTCGGCGTTGACGACGATGACATGGTCACCGCTGTCGACGTGGGGGGTGAAGTCCGGGCGGTGCTTGCCGCGCAGACGCATGGCGATGAATGTTGCGAGACGACCGACCACGACGCCTTCGGCGTCGATGACAATCCATTTCTTCACAACGTCGGCCGGCTTCAACGCAGCCGTAGTGCTCTTCAGCATGACGTAGGGTTCCTGGGAGACGAACGGTGTGGCCCGAACCGAAGATGGAACGAGCGGAAGGCGCGCTGATAGAGGATGGATCGGCCAAGGTCAATGCAGGGTGTGCGCCCGGAATTACTGTAACGTATTGAATTATCATATGTAACAGCAAACGGTATTAAAATACCACATCAATTCAGGTCGTTTTCGCCGTTTGCGCTTCGAAACAGCGACAAAGAACCCTGATGACGGCCCTGCCCGGTCCCGCCATACATCGACTCCAGATTTCCGGAGCCGTCCCCCCATGCATCTGCACCGCCGCAGCCTGTTCACCACCGGGGCCGCCGCCCTCGCCTTCACCGGCCTGGCCCGTCAGGCGCACGCGGTCACCGAGGGCACCGGCGAGACCTATGTCAACGAGGTGGAGGGCTACGGCCCGTTGATCGCCGACGCCAACAAGCTGCTCGATCTGCCCGAAGGCTTTGCCTATCGCGTCATCTCCCAGGGGGGCGAGACGATGGACGACGGCCTGCTGGTGCCCGGTCAGTTCGACGGCATGGGCTGTTTCGCGCTGGAGGGCAGCCGCATCGCCCTGGTCCGTAATCACGAGCTCAGGGCCACCTCGGGCACGCACCGCAACTGGGGCCCCGGCGGCTACCACCAGGAACGCATCGGTCGGGTCGACGTCACGCGGGCCTATGACACCTTCCGCGATGGTCGCCCCCTGCCCGGCGGCACCACCACCCTGATCTACGACATGGCGACCGGCCAGACCGTCAGCCAGCACCTCAGCCTGATCGGGACCAGCACCAACTGCGCCGGCGGGGTCACGCCCTGGGGCTCGTGGCTGACGTGCGAGGAGACCGAGATCACGCCGGCCAACGCCGATGTGATGAAGCCGCACGGCTATGTCTTTGAGGTGCCTGCCCGCGCCACCGGGCTGGTCGACCCTGTGCCGCTGACGGCGATGGGGCGTTTTGACCATGAGGCCGTCTGTATCGATCCGCGCACCGGTATCGCCTATCTGACCGAGGACAAGCCGGACGGTCTGTTCTACCGCTTCATCCCGACCACGCCGGGCCGGCTGGTGGACGGTGGCCGGCTGCAGGCCATGGGATTTAGGGACGCGCCCGGCGCGGACTCGTCCAATCACGACGGGAGTTTGTGGTCAGCCGGCGACTGGCGCGAGGTCGTCTGGATCGATCTGGAGGATGTCGACAGTCCCGACGGCGACCTGCGCCGGCGCGGCCATGCCGCCGGGGCGACCCTGGTCTCGCGTGGCGAAGGCCTGCACTGGGGGGACGGCGAGCTGTTTCTGACCGCGACCTCGGGCGGCCCGATCCAGCGCGGCCAGATCCTGCGCTACGTCCCTTCGCGCGCCGAAGGGACTCCGGGTGAGCGGCAGCGCCCCGGCCGCATCCAGCTGTTCGTCGAAACCACCGACGAGAAGGCCCTGAACATGGGCGACAACCTGACCGTCGCGCCCTGGGGTCATCTGATCGTGTGCGAGGACAACTATTCCCGCGAGATTCCCAACCACCTCAGAGGCGTCACCCCGGACGGCAGGATCTACACCATCGCCCGCAACGTCTTTTCCGGCAATGCCGAGCTCTGCGGGGCCGTGTTCTCGCCCGACGGCAGCACCCTGTTCGTCAACATCCAGTTTCCGGGCATCACCCTGGCGATCACAGGCCCTTGGGACGCCATCCGGACGTGAAGATGCGCGCCTGTGACCGGCGCACCAGCCACAGGTTGACGGTCGCCGCGCCCAGCACCACCACGGCCCCGGCCTGGTGCAACGCGCCCAGCCACAGCGGCACGCCGTGCATCAGGGTGGCGATGCCCAGCGCCGCCTGCAGCCACAGGGTCGCCGCCACCACATAGGCCGAGGCCCCCAGTCCCTCGACCAGCCGCCCGCGCCAGACGAGAACGGCATAGACGGTCCCGCCGAGCAGGAGACCATAGGCCCAGATGCGGTGATTGAACTGGGTCAGGGCCTGATCGTGCAGGAAGGCCAACGCTCCCATCGACCAGTCGACCGGGGCCAGAATCGCCCCGTTCATCAGCGGCCAGTCGGTATAGGCCAGCCCTGCCTTGCCTCCGGCCACCAGCCCGCCCAGCAGGCACTGGAACAGGACCGCCGCCAGCAACAGGGCCGCGGCGCGACTTCAGCCGACCGGCGCGCGCGGTGCCTGGAATCCGGCGTGCGCCTCCAGTCCGGTCCACAGCAGGCCCATGAACAACAGCAGGGCCAGACCCAGATGGACGGTCAGCCGCTCGGGCGCGACATCGACCCGGTCGACCAGACCGCTGGACACCATCCACCAGCCGATCAGCCCCTGCAGGCCGCCCAGGCCCAGCAGCACGCCGCAGCGCCAGATCAGTCGTCTCGGGATCCACCCCAGCACCAGGAAGATGGCAAAGGGCACGGCAAAGGCGACGCCGATCAGCCGTCCCAGCAGCCGGTGCGACCATTCCCACCAGAAAATCGTCCGGAACTCGGCCAGGCTCATGCCGGCGTTGACGTGGCTGTATTGCGGAATTGCCTTGTAGCGGGCGAAGGCGTCGGCCCAGTCGGCGGCGTTCAGCGGCGGGATCGCCCCGACCAGCGGCTTCCACTCGGTGATCGACAGGCCGGACCCGCTCAGCCGCGTGACCCCGCCGACCACGACCATGGCCAGCACCAGCGCCGCGCAGGCAAACAGCCAGATCGCCACCGCCCGGTTCCGGTCACTGTCAAAACGCTTCATTCGACGCCCGCCGTTCCGCCCGATACAATGTCCGGCGCGCCATCCAGTGCGCCGGGACACGGGCGGTATGCCTGCCTCTCGTGGCCAGATCGAGTTGCAATCGACGGACGTGTCGTCGCAAGCAGGAGAGCCCCCGGGTGGAATACGTCGATATTGTCGTCGCGGTCGTGGGGGCTTTCGCCCTGGCCTGGATTGCTGACCAGTTGACCGGCCGGCGCGGCCTGTTCGCCACCCTGCTGGTGTCCGGCGTCGGAGCCCTGTGTGGCTGGTTCCTGGCGGTGCGGGTCTTTGCGATCAGCACCATGGATGACTGGCACTGGGTCGTCGCGGCCATGGTCGCGGCGGCCGTGGCCCTGTTCGGATTTTTTCTGTTCCGGAACAAGCGCTGATGCCGCCGCGCCTGCGCCGTTTCGTCGCCGCCGTCGGCGTGCTGGCCTTCCTGACCTTCTATGTCTGGGCGGCGATCAGCATCGGCGATCGCCTGCCCGACGCCTGGTGGATCGACCTGTTGTTCTACGGCATTGCCGGAACCGCCTGGGGCCTGCCCCTGATCCCGCTGCTACGCTGGGCCGAACAGGGCGGCCGCCGCAAATAGGGGATCGGCCCGACCGGCGGCCGATGGGGGTGCGTCGGGAACACCCGCCGTGCATCGCCTGCAGGCGGCGCGGCGTCCGGCGGCGTCAACGACCGGCAGCGCCGGAACCGCTCCCGGTTCGGGGCAGGACCATCAGGCGAGCGGTATCGACCGCAAGACCGGCCACAGTGCCGATCGCCGGTGCGTCATGGGTGACGTGAACCGACAGGGCCTGCAGTCCACTGGTGACGCGAATCGAACGAAACGCACCGGCATAGCCGACGGACTCCACCTGGACCTGAAGGCCGGTGCCCGGTTCGGTCAATCGCAGATCGGAGGGGCGTACGCCCATCCACGCCTCCCCGTCGGGCAGGACGGTGGCACACTGTCCCAGCCCCGACGTCGCCAGCCCTTGCCGCACCCGGGCATCGACCAGATTGAGCGGCCCCAGCAACCGGGCGGCGGCGACCGAGGTCGGGCGGGTGTAGAGTTCCTGCGGCGTGCCGGTCTGGATCACGCGACCGGCATCCATCAGGGCCAGGTCGTCGGCCATGATCATGGCGTCCTCGGCGTCGTGGGTGACGACAATGGCGGAGGTCCCGCTCTCGCGCAGGGCCCGGACCAGATCCTCCCGCACCTCGGCCCGAAGCGAACTGTCGAGGCTCGAGAAGGGCTCGTCCAGCAGGATCACCGCCGGGTCGCGGGCCAGGGCGCGGGCCAGGGCGACGCGCTGCTGCTCACCGCCCGACAGGGTGTGCGGAAAGGCCGGGCCGCGGTCGGCCAGGCGCAGGCGCGTCAGCAGGGCGGCCACGACGGCGTCGCGATCGCGGCGGCCCTTCAGGCCGAAGCCGACGTTTGCGGCGACCGTCAGGTGCGGGAACAGGGCGAAGTCCTGGAAGACCATGCCGACCCGCCGTTTTTCGGGCGGAACCCGCTGACCGGGGCGGGAGACGACCTGGCCGTCGATGACGATGGTGCCCGCATCGATCGATTCCAGGCCGCTGATCGCCCGCAGCAGGGTGCTCTTGCCCGAGCCGGACGCACCCAGCAGGCCGAGAATTCGTCCCCGCGACAGGGTCAGGTCGGCCCCGTCGACCGCGATCTTGCGGCCATAGGCGCGGCGCACGCCGGTAACCGAGACGATGGCGTCAGTCATGGCCATGCGGGTCTCCGGGGCGCGAGGCGGTGATCTTGCGCGTCAGCCAGATCACGGCGGGAAGGGTCAGGGCGATGATCATCAGACTGGGCCAGCCGGCATAGGCAAGGCGCTCGTCACGGGCATAGTTGTCGGCGATCACGGCCAGGGTGTCGACGTTGAACGGTCTCAGGATCAGCGTCGCGGGCAGTTCCTTCACCACATCGATAAACACCACCAGGATTGCGGTCAGCAGGGCCCCGGAGGCGATGGGCAGGCGTATCGACAGGGCGGCCCCCAGCTCGCTGCGGCCCAGCGTCCGGGCGGCGGCGACCATGGAGGGAGTGACCCGGGTCAGGCCGGCCTCAAGCGGCTCCAGCGCCGCCGCCATCAGCCGCGCGGCATAGGCGTAGATCAGCAGCACCAGCCCGAC
The DNA here is from genome assembly GCA_034676465.1 of Brevundimonas sp. GTDB lineage: Bacteria > Pseudomonadota > Alphaproteobacteria > Caulobacterales > Caulobacteraceae > Brevundimonas. The sequence continues at coordinate 23,312 of JAUCCG010000045.1, forward strand.
GCCGAGACCCGAGACCGCCCCCGGCATGGTCTGCCAGACCAGTGAGGCCGGCGCCAGCAGACCGATCGCCATCACGGCGCCGGGCGTGGCGTAACCCAGGCTGCTGATCCGGGCGACGATCGGCATCCGCTCGGCCGAGAGCGCCAGACAGGTCGCCAGGACAACGGTGACACAGGCCCCGGCGAGGCCGAGGCCCAGGCTGTGCGCCGCCGCGCGGGCCAGCCGGCTCCACTCCGGGCTCACGTCGATCGCATTGACGGCCAGCCAGCCGACCGGCAGCAACAGGCCGAGCGTCAGCAGGCCGAGGCAGAACAGGCAGGCGAGCACGCCGCGCCCACCGGTCAGCGGTGTCGCCGCGATCGGCCGCCAGCGGGCGCGCGCCGCTTCATCGGTCCGGCCCTGACGACTGAAGCGCTCGATCCACAGCAGGACAGCGGCGGCGGCGAGCAGCGGCAGGGCGAGACGGGCGGCGGAGGCCAGCGAGCCATAGACGAACCAGGACCGCACCACGCCGGTCGTCAGGGTCTGGACACTGGAGGAATTGCACCGCGCCGAAATCAGCCAGGGTCTCCATGACCGCCAGGGCGACGCCCGCCGCCAGCGCCGGACGCAGCAGCGGCAGGCCAACCCGGAAAAGCGCCTGGAGCGGGGAGCAGCCCAGACTGCGGGCCGCCTCGATCGCCTGGGCGGACTGGCTCACCAGCGCCGCGCGCAGTGTCAGATAGACGTAAGGGTAGAAGGCCAGTGACAGGACGAAGGCGGCCCCCGGCAGGCTGCGCATATGCGGCCCCCAGTTGATCCCGGGCACCGCACGCATCCACGTCCGCAGATCGCCGGCAACGTCGAACAGATCCGCATAGGCATAGGCCAGGGCAAAGGCCGGGGCCGCCAGCGGCAGGGCCAGGGCCCAGGCGAAGACCGTCCGCCCCGGAAAGCGATGCATGACCACCAGCCAGGCGGAAACCGAGCCGAGAACCGCCGTGCCGACGGCGACCAACAGGGCCAGGGTGGCAGAGGTCAGGGCATACCGGACCAGATCGGGGGTGGCGATGCCGGCCCGCGCGTCTCCAAACGCCGCGACGACCACACCGACCAGCGGGGCGAGGGCGACGGCGGCGGCCAGCCAGGCCAGCAACCCCAACAGCGAAGGCCCGCCGTGCCAGAGGGCGCGACGGGCCGGGGTCGTCGAGGGAGTGTCGGCGGCTATCGCCAGCCCGCCGCGCTCATCAGGGTCTGGGCCTCGGCCTGGTGTCTGCCATAGACCGCGACCGACATCGGATGAGCGGTAAAGTCAGCATAGGCGGCGGTGGGGGGCGGAGCCGGGATGTTCGGACTGGCCGGGAACTCGTTATTGCCCGCCGACACCATGGTCTGGGCCTCCGGCGACGCCAGGAATTCCAGCAGGCGCACGGCATTCTCGCGGTTCGGGGCCCGGGCGGCGACGCCACCGCCTGAAATGTTGACGTGGGTGCCCTGCCCGTCCAGCGACGGGAAGGCCAGCCTGACCCTTTGCGTCACTTCGCGATCGCCGGCATCGTCGCCATTGGCCATGCGGATATAGTAGTACGAGTTGGTCAGGGCGATCTCGCAAACTCCGGCGTTGACGGCCCGGATCTGGTCACGGTCGCCGCCCTCCGGCGGCCGGGCCATGTTGGCGACGACCCCGCGCGTCCATTCGGCGGTCTTCTCGGGACCCCAGGCCTCGATCAGCGCCCCGACCAGCGACAGGTTGTAGACACTGTCAGCCGAGCGCACGCACAGACGGCCGCGGAAACGGGGCGAGGCGATCTCCTCATAGGTGTCGACCTCGTCGGGGCGAACCTTGCTGGAATCGTAGGCGATGATGCGGGCGCGGCGGTTCAGGCCGAACCAGCGGCCTTCGGGATCGCGCAGATTGGCGGGAATGGCGGCATCCAGCACGGCGGACGACGTGGGCTGAAGCAGGTTGGCGCTCTGGGCCCGCCACAGGGCCCCGGCGTCCGCCGCCACGAACAGGTCGGCGGGGCTGGCGGCCCCCTCGCTGGTCATGCGGGCAATCAGCTGATCGGCATTGCCCTCGATCAGATTGACCTTGATGCCGGTCTCTTCGGTGAACCGCTCGTACAGGGCCCGGTCGCTGTCGTAATGGCGCGCGGTGTAGAGGTTGACCACGCCCGCGTCGGCCTTGTCGGCGGGCGCGGAAGATCCGCCCTGGCCACAGGCCCCGACCAGCAAGGCCACGGCGACGGACAACATGAATTGGGTTCGCATCTGCATGCCCTGTGTCTTTCCCCTGATCCACACCGGGGTCAAGGATAAACGACATTGCGACGCGATATCAGGCGAACCGGCCGGTACCGGTGCAGGATCCCCGATACCCGGGTCTTGACTGGAACCCGGGCCCCCAATTGCAAAGGGGCCGCCCGAAAGCGACCCCTTCAACCAACCGTCTTCATTGAAGAAGATGGTCGGAGCGACAGGATTCGAACCTGCGACCCCTTGACCCCCAGTCAAGTGCGCTACCAGGCTGCGCCACGCTCCGGGAGGCGGCTCTATAGCCGGGGCCCGGCCGGCCCGCAAACCCAAAAGCGGGGTTTTGTGCTCACGGGGCCAGAACGGCCTCAAGCCGCAACCGCGCACCCTCGATTTCGGCCAGGACGGTCTGCAGCCGCACCGGATTGACGGTGGTCGTTGACAATGGCGGGGTCCGGTTCGTCTCGTCCTTGCCGGCATCCATCGGGGTCGGGCTGTAGCTGACGCCGGCGTCGGGATCGCCCCAGGCGGCCAGCTTCTGCACGCCCTGTTCGCGGTGCAAACGCTGCACGCCCTTGATGGTCAGGCCCTCGTCGTGCAGCAGGCGGCGCACGGCCTTCAGCAGCACGATATCCTGTGGCCGGTAGAAGCGGCGACCGCCGGCCCGCTTCAGCGGGCTGATGAAGCTGAATTTGGTTTCCCAGAAGCGCAGCACATGCTGCGGCGTGCCGATGTCGTCGGCGGCTTCGGAAATGGTGCGAAAGGCGTTGGGGCCCTTGGCCATGGCGTCAGGCCTTGACGACCGCGTCGTGCACCCGGCCCTTCATGATCTGCGAGGCGCGGAAACTGATGACCCGGCGCGGGTTGATCGCCGCCGGTTCGCCGGTCTTGGGATTGCGGCCCATCCGGGCCCGCTTCTCGCGGACCTGGAAGACGCCGAACCCCGACAGCTTCACCGTTTCGCCGCGTTCCAGCGATTTGACGATCAGTTCCAGCGTACGCTCGACCAGGCTGGAACACTCCTGGCGAGACAGCCCGACCTCATCGTGCACGGCGTCGCATAGATCAGCGCGGGTCAGGGTATGGTGATCGCTCATGGCCGGCTCCCCTCCAAACAGTCCCTGACCCCATAAAAGAGCAAGCGGGATCGAATGGGAAGCGCCAAATGCACGTTACAGGCGAAGCGCGCACGCGCCCCACGTCAGTCCGCCGCCCATGGCCTCCATCAGCACCAGGTCGCCGCGCTTGATGCGACCGTCCCGGATGGCCGCGTCCAGCGCCAGCGGGATCGAGGCCGCCGAGGTGTTGGCGTGGGTGGCCACGGTGGAGATGACCTTGGTCTCGTCCAGTCCCAGCCGGTCACCGACGCCCTTGATGATGCGCTGGTTGGCCTGGTGTGGCACGAACCAGTCGACGTCGGCGATTTCGATGTTGGCGGCCCTGGCCGCGGCGGTGATGGCCTCGGCGATGTTGATGACGGCGTGACGGAACACCTGGTTTCCGGACATGCGCAGATGGCCGACAGTGCCTGTCGTCGATGGCCCACCGTCGACATAGAGCAGGTCGGCCTTGTTACCGTCGCAGCGCAGGGCAAAGCCCAGCAGGCCCTGATCGGCCTTGGTCCCCTGCCCCTCGCGTGGTTCCATCACCACGGCCCCGGCCCCGTCGCCGAACAGCACGCAGGTGGTCCGGTCATCCCAGTCCATCAACCGGGTCATCTCCTCGGCCCCGATGACCAGGGCACATCTGGACAGGCCGCGGGCGACGAAGCCGTCGGCGACGCTCAGCGCATAGACGAAGCCTGAACAGACGGCCTGGACGTCGAAGGCCGGGCAGACACCCACCCCCAGCTTGCGCTGGACGATGGCGGCCGTGGCCGGAAAGGTCATGTCCGGGGTCGTGGTGGCGACGATGATCAGATCGACATCGGCCGGGGTGCGCCCGGCGTCGGCCAGGGCCTTGCGGGCGGCCTCGACGGCCAGATCGCTGGTCGGCTGGTCCTCGCGGGCCTTGTGGCGCTGGCGGATGCCGGTGCGTTCGACGATCCACTCATCGGAGGTGTCGACGAATTTCGACAGATCGGCGTTGGTGACGATGGTCTCGGGCAGATAGGAGCCGACGCCGGTGACGGCGCTGCGGGTGACGCTCACTGGAGACTCTCCTCGGCGGGAACCTTGTCCAGCACCGTTGCAGGGGGTTGTTCAAGCACGGTGACGAGCCGCTGCAGGCTGGTGCCCACCTTGGTCATATAGTCGCTCCGGGTCAGTTCGACCGCGACGCGGATGGCGTTGCCGAAGCCCTTGGCGTCGGCACTGCCGTGACTCTTCACGACGATGCCGTTCAGGCCCAGCAGCGGACCGCCGTTGATGGCGCTGGGATCAATCTTCTGGCGCATCCGCTGCAGCGCCGGCAGGGCGATCAGCGCGCCCAGCTTGGCCTGCAGACTGGAGGTCAGGGCCTCCTTCATCAGGGTCGAGATGAAGCGGGCCACCCCCTCGGCCGTCTTCAGCGCGATATTACCGGTGAAGCCGTCGGTGACGATGACGTCGACCGTACCCTTGGCGATGTCGGTGCCCTCGACGAAGCCACGATAGTCCAGGTCCAGGCCACCGCCGCGCAGGATGGCGTGGGCCTCGCGCACATCATCGTGACCCTTCATGTCCTCGGACCCGATATTGAGCAGACCGATCGTCGGCCGGGCGACGCCGTGCACGGCGGCGTGGAAGGCCTCGCCCATGATGGCGAACTCGACCAGTTGTTCGGCGTCGCACTGGATGTTGGCCCCGACGTCCAGCACGGCGGTGACGCCACGCGATGTCGGCCAGCTGGCGACAATGGCCGGTCGCTCCAGCCCGGAGATCGCCATCCGCAGCAGCAGTTTGGAAATCGCCATCAGCGCCCCGGTATTGCCGGCAGACACGACGGCCCCGGCCTCACCGGTCTTGACCGCCTCGATGGCGTTCCACAGGCTTGAGCCCTTGCCGCGACGCATGGCCTGGGCCGGCTTCTCGTCCATGGCCACGACCTTGTCGGTATGGCGGATCTCGCAGACCTCGGTCGTCAGATGGCAGCGCTTCATTTCGGCGGCGATCGCCGCCTCGTCGCCATGCACCAGGAATCGCACGCCCTCGCCGCCATGGCGCTGGCGGTAGTCACGGATGCCGGCGACCACGACGGCGGGACCGAAGTCCCCGCCCATGGCGTCGAGCGAGATCAGAACAGGGGATACCAAGTGGAATTCGACTTCGTCGCGCCGGGTGCTGTGGCACCGGCAGGGGCGGCTGACGATAACGCCGCTCAAATGGGATGCAACCGGCTCGCCGTCGCGTCAACCTTGCTCGGGCGAACCCTTGGGGTGAAGCGTCTTCAGCACGGCGAACGGCGACACCTCGGCGGGCTCTTCGGGCTGGACGAACTCGGCCCCCGCCTTGCGCGGGAACGGGTCAAGACACAGGGCCAGCTGCTCGACCGCATACTGGCCCAGATCAATGCGTCCGTCCTCGATCAGGTCGGGCGAATCATCTTCGACGGTGATGACGATCTCATCTGTCTCGGGTTCGACGGCTTCACTCAGGGTGATCGAGAAGGGCAAATCGATCTCCACCGGCAGGGGCTCCAGCGTCAGACCGCAGGTCTGGACCGCGCTGGCCCTGACCCGACCGGACAGCCGCCAGCCCTCGGCCACAGGCTTGAGGCTGATCTCGGCCACGAAGGCGTCCAGCGCGGCGAGGTCGAGGGCTCGGGCGATACGCTGGCGCGCCGCGACGTCGGGCTCCAGGGTCCGCGTCACCCCGCCCGGGATCTGGTTCAGCCGCACGGGATCGCTGAAGGGAAGATCAGGCAGGCCGCTCATGCTGGAAGCTCCGCCCAGTCCGGCTGCCGGATGACGGCCTTGAACTCCTGGGCCGCCAGGGTCGCGCGGCTGGCGATCACATATCCCGCCAGGGCTTCGGCGGCGGCGATGTCATCGTGACCATAGACATTGCGGGCCAGGCCGGCGGTCAGGGCGGCCGCGTCCCCGGTTCGCAGCGGGGCCTCATAGGCGGTCATTCGTCCGTACAGCGACTCACCCAGCTTGCGCATCTTCTTGCCGACGGACACGTCGCCGACGCCCAGTTCACGCAGGGAGTTGTCGAGTGCCGAAACATAGGTGTCGAACAGGACCTGGGCGGCCTCCCCGCCCCGCTCGCCATCATCGCGCAGGCGCAGCACCAGCAGCAGCACATGCAGCGTGTAGAGTTCAAACCGCGCATCAATCCGGTCGTCGACGCCCAGCCGGGTGTAGAATTCGGGACGGCGGGCCTGGGTCACGGCCCGGGCATACAGGGCATTGCCGTCGAGGGGCGCGGGTCGGGATCGGAGCAAATTCTTGAGCATGATATTACGGCCCCTTTTCTGCCGCGCCGTTGAACTAGGACGCGGGTCCGGTTAGGTCAAAGACCTTGTTTTGTCACAGGCCCCTGCACATGCCCCGTTTGACGCCGTTTTCCACCGCTCGTCTGCTGGCCCTCGTTTCGATGGCAGCCCTGGCCACGGCCTGCGCCCCAACCGTCGGAGTCAACGGATTCCAGAACATTGACGTCAAGCCGACCGACATCGTCGCGGGCACGGACACCAAGGAAACCGTGATCGCCCAGCTGGGAAGTCCGTCGACCACCTCGACCTTCGAGGGCGACAGCATCTGGTACTACATCAGCCAGACGACCGAAAAATATACCTACAACCTGCCGCAGGTCACCCAGCGCAGCGTTACGGAAATCACCTTCAACGACGCCGAACAGGTCGCTTCGGTCCGGACCCTGGGTCTTGAAGACGGTCAGGACGTGAACATGCAGCGGCGCGAGACGCCGACCCGGGGCCGTGAGCTGACGATCATGGAACAGCTGCTCGGAAACGTCGGCCGCGGCCAGCTGCCCCAGACCGACGAGAACCAGCCGGGCCAGCGCCGCCCCGACTGACGTCGCCTTCTCCATCCAGACAGACGCCCCGGAGATCGCTCTCCGGGGCGTCTTTCGTTTTGGTCCGGACCCGACGGTCCGGGTCCGCCCCCCGGGACAGGCCCGGGGGGCGGTCGGTCAGGTGATCAGAAGATCTTGTTGCTCGCCAGCACCGCCAGCAGCAGCAGGGCGACGATGTTGGTGATCTTGATCATCGGGTTCACGGCCGGGCCGGAGGTATCCTTGTAGGGATCCCCGACCGTATCGCCGGTGACGGCGGCCTTGTGGGCTTCGGAGCCCTTGCCGTGGAGGACGCCGTTCTTGTCGGTGAAGCCCTCTTCGATCACCTTCTTGGCATTGTCCCAGGCCCCGCCGCCGGAGGTCATCGAGACCGCGACGAAGAAGCCGGTGACGATGACGCCCATCAGCATGGCCCCGAGCGCGGCGAAGGCCGTGGCCTTGTCCGAGATCGACAGCACGGCGACGAACAGGACGATCGGCGACAGCACCGGCAGCAGCGACGGCACGATCATTTCCTTGATCGCCGCCTTGGTCAGGATGTCGACGGCCCGCCCGTACTCCGGCTTGACCTCATAGGTCATGATACCAGGGTTCTCGCGGAACTGACGCCGCACCTCGGCCACGACGGCCTCGGCGGCGCGCCCCACGGCCATCATCGACATGCCGCCGAACAAGAAGGGCAGCAGGCCCCCGAACAGCAGGCCGACCACGACATAGGGGTTGGTCAGGGCGAAATCGATCTCGCCCATATTGGCGAAGAACGGATACTCCGCCGCATTGGCCGCGAAATACTGCAGGTCGGACGTATAGGCCGCGAACAGCACCAGCGCGCCGAGGCCCGCCGAACCGATCGCATAGCCCTTGGTCACGGCCTTGGTGGTGTTGCCGACGGCGTCGAGGGCGTCGGTGACCTGGCGCACCTCCGCGGGCAGGCCCGCCATCTCGGCGATGCCACCGGCGTTGTCGGTGACCGGACCGAAGGCGTCCAGCGCGACGATCATCCCCGCCACACCCAGCATGGTGGTGGTGGCGATGGCGATACCGAACAGGCCCGCCAGCTGGAAGCTGACGATGATGCCGACGATGATCGTCAGGGCCGGCAGGGCCGTCGACTCGAGCGAGACGGCCAGACCCTGGATCACATTGGTGCCGTGTCCCGAGACCGAGGCATTGGCCACCGAGCGCACCGGGCGGAAATTCGAGCCGGTATAGTATTCGGTGATGACGACGATGGCCGCGGTGACGCCCAGGCCGACCATGCCGGACCAGAACAGACCCATCGCGCTGATCTCCAGCCCGTTGATGGTCGTGATGACCGCATTGTCCGGCAGGAGTTGGTCGATGACGAACCAGACGGCGATCGCCGACAGCACGCCGGTGACGATCAGGCCCTGGTACAGGGCCCCCATGATGTTCTGGCTCTTGCCCAGACGGACGAAGAAGCTGCCGATGATCGAGGTCACGATGCAGATACCGCAGATGGCCAGCGGCAGCAGCATCATCACGTCCACATAGGGCTGGCCGCGGAAGAAGATCGCCGCCAGCACCATGGTGGCGACCGTGGTCACCGCATAGGTCTCGAACAGGTCGGCGGCCATGCCGGCACAGTCACCGACGTTGTCGCCGACGTTGTCGGCGATGGTGGCGGCGTTGCGGGGGTCGTCCTCGGGAATACCGGCCTCGACCTTGCCGACCATGTCGCCGCCGACATCCGCACCCTTGGTGAAGATACCGCCGCCGAGACGGGCGAAGATCGAGATCAGCGAGGCCCCGAAGCCGAGGGCGACGAGGCCGTCGATGACCTCACGTCCGGTGCGCGGCAGTTCGAGCACCTCGGTCAGCACGCCATAGTAGCCCGCCACGCCCAGCAGGGCCCCGCCGGCCACGAACATGCCGGTGATGGCCCCCGAGCGGAAGGCCAGGTCCAGGCCCTTGGACAGGCTCTCGGACGCGGCCTGGGCCGTGCGCACATTGGCGCGGACCGAGATCAGCATGCCCGCGAAGCCGGCCAGGCCGGACAGGACCGCACCGATCACGAAGCCGATGGCGGCATAGATGCCGATCAGCAAATAGGCGGCGATCAGGATGACCACCCCGACCATGGCGATGGTCGTGTACTGCCGCCGGAGATAGGCGGATGCGCCCTCCTGGATCGCGGCGGCGATCTCCTGCATTTTCTCGTTGCCTGCGCTGGCCTTCATCAGCGAGGCGGTCTGGACGGCACCGAAGAGCACGCCGAGCGCCCCCGCTGCGATGACCAGCCATAGGTATGACGTCATGGCGTTTCGTTTCCCTGTGCAAACATGGCGCCCGGACCCTTGGCGCGGTGGGGCGTTTTCGCCTCTCTCCGCCTTCCGGTCCCCCCGTGCGCAACGGACGCGAAGATGCGTCCATGGGGAAATGCGGCGGAAAGTTGCCAAATGCGCCGGTCAGACGCAACCACGGTTTTTCAGGATCAGCGGGGCTGGACCCGGGTGCGGCGCCGGGGGACCTGGCTGAACACCTCGACACGGGTCACGGCGCCGCGTCCCGCCAGGGTCGTGGCCGACCGCATCACGCTCGCGGACAGGGCGGCCACATCAATCACATCCCAGTCGTCCGCGACCGTGAAGGGGGTCCGATAGGCGGCGCGCGTCAGGGCGTCCGTAGATAGGGCTCCTTGGTCCGCATCCGTTCTGCCGTCTGTCCGCGGCCGAGATGCAGCCGCAGGGAGACGAAGATATAGTTGCGAATTCGTCCATCGGCGATGATGGGCAGGCCGATACCGGCGATGGCCAGCGGCGCGGCGTCCAGCGGTGATTCGCCGGTCGAGGCGAGGGCGACTGACGGTCCGGCGGTGGCCACGGCAACCGTTCCGGCGATGAGATCACGACGACGCATGGGGGGACCATGACGCTGATCCCTTAGGATTCCGTTGCCTTCAGTCGTGCGTCCAGCCCGGCCGGCGCACGTCGACGATGTTTTCAGCCCAGCGCACGGTCACGCCGGTCCCCGCGACGACCCGGCCGATGGCGGTCAGACGCAGATGCTGCCGCTCGGCCGCGCGGTGCAGCTCTGCCTCGTCGTGCGCCCGGGCGGTAAAGACGATCTCATAGTCGTCACCGCCCGTTGCCAGCTGGATCCGGGCGTCCTGCGGATCAACCCGTCCGTCCAGCCAGGCCATACCGGCCGCCGAGATCGGCAGGGTGCCGAGATCGATCTCCAGCGCCACCCCGCTGGCGGTGGCCACATGCCCCAGGTCCGCCACCAGCCCGTCAGAGACGTCGATCGCCGCGGTCGCCAGATCACGAATGTGCGGGGCGAAGGCCACGCGTGGCACCGGCGCGCGGTAATGATCGGTCAGGACCAGGAGTTGCTCGGGCTCGAGCGAGAGCATGCCCCTGGCGGCCTGCAGGCCCAGATAGCCGTCACCGATCGCGCCGGTGACGAGGACCACGTCACCGGGCCGGGCCCCGTCGCGCCCGACCGTCCGACCCCTGGGCATCCAGCCCAGCATGGTCAGGGAGAAGCTCGCCGGTCCGGGGGTATTGACCGTGTCACCGCCCATCAGGGCCACGCCGAATTCGGTCTGATCGTGCTTCAGCCCGGCGGCAAAGGCTTCGCGCTCGGGCCAGCCGCAGCGCGTCGACCAGAAACAGCCGAGCATATAGCCGAACGGCTCGGCCCCCTTGGCGGCCAGATCGGACAAACTGACCCGCAGCAGCTTGCGGGCCACCGTGTCCATCGGGTCTTCAGCCAGGAAGTGAACGCCCTCGACGATAAATCCTTGGTCAGGACCAGATCGTATCCGGCCCGGGACGGCAGCACGGCGACGTCATCCAGCAGGCCCCGGCCCCATTCCGGATGCGCCAGCGGCGCGAGCAGCCGCCGGATGGTCTCGAACTCTCCGGCGGCGTCAACCGAGGGCATCACGCGCCACGCCGTCGAGCGCCGCGTTGACGAATTTCGCTTCGGCGTCGTCGAAGAAGGCCTTGGCCAGTTCGACATACTCGTCGATGACGATTTCGCGCGGGATGTCGCGCTTTTCCCGCAATTCCCAGGCCCCGGCCCGCAACAGGGCACGCAGGGTCGAATAGAGTCGTTCCATGCGCCAGTTGGACGCCAGCCGGGCCTTGATCGCCGCGTCGATATCGCGCTGAGCGCCGATCACGCCGCGCACGATCTCCTGGAAATAGTCCTCGTCGGCCTCGGCCAGCACCTCGCCCTCGATGTCGGCGTCAAAGCGATGGGACAGGAATTCGGTGATCACGGTGTCGACCCCCTCCCCGGCCAGTTCCATCTGGTACAGGGCCTGGACGGCGGCCAGGCGGGCGACCGTGCGGGCCCGACGCTGGCGCGAGGTCAGATTGGGCTCGGCGCGCTGCTTCTGCGCTTCGGCGAGCTGGGCGATGACGGCCTGGATGCTGTTGGGTTCGGTCACGATCCCAGTCCTACCCGCAGCCGCTTCTTCAACGCAATGAGCTCCAGACAGGCGCGGGCCGCCCCGCCGCCCTTGTCGCCTTCGCTGAGCCGCGCCCGGGCCCAGGCCTGGGCCTCGTCCTCGACGGTCAGGATGCCGTTGCCGATCATCAGCCCCTTGATACCCAGCTGGCACAGACCGGCCGCCGACTGGTCGGAAACGATCTCGAAATGATAGGTCTCGCCGCGGATCACGCAGCCCAGGGCGACATAGCCGTCATAGCGGGGGGCCGTCGGAAACCGGCCGGCCTCTTCGGCCAGGGTGATGGCGGTGGGGATTTCCAGCGCGCCGGGCACGGTGACGACATCGTACTGCGCGCCCCGCGCGGTCAGGGCGTCCTTGGCCCCTTCCAGCAGGGCGTCGGCCAGATCGTCATAATAGCGCGCCTCGACGATCAGCACGCGGTCAGGTTCGGTCAGGATTGGTCTTCTCCGTCCATGTCACGCCAGCCGACGATGCGCAGGCCATAGCCTTCCAGCGCCGTCGGTGACGGTCGGGTCGAGCTCATCACGATCATGTCGCGCACGCCGAGATCCAGCAGGATCTGCGCCCCGACGCCGTAGTTGCGGATCGACCGGTCCACGGCGGTCGGTTTTTCGCCGCCGGACAGGCGCTCGGCCAGACCCCGCAGTTCGGGATCGCGCAGGAAGACGGTGACGCCGGCGCCGTCGTGTTTGTGAATGGCCTTCAGGGCCAGCGGCACATAGTCCTGACGCGCCTCGACATGGCCCAGCAGATCGGCGGCGAAATCGACCTGGTGCATGCGCACCAGCGTCGGCTTGCCGGCCTCGATCTTGCCGCTGACGAGGGCGACGTGTTCGACCCCCTCGATGGCATTGCGATACAGCATCAGCCGGAACGGACCGCCGTGGACACTCTCGAACGGCGTGTCCATGACCCGTTCCACCAGCCGTTCGGTACGGCGACGATAGGCGATCAGGTCGGCGATGGTGCCGATCTTCAGCCCGTGCAGCTGGGCGAAGGCCACCAGATCGGGCATCCGCGCCATGGTGCCGTCGTCATTCATGATCTCGCAGATCACCCCGGCCGGGGTCAGGCCGGCCATGCGCGAGATGTCGACGGCGGCCTCGGTATGGCCGGTGCGGACCAGCACCCCGCCGTCGCGCGCGACCAGCGGGAAGACGTGGCCGGGCGAGACGATGTCGTCGGCCCCCCGGGTCGGGTCGGCGGCCACCTGGACGGTGCGGGCCCGGTCGGCGGCGGAAATGCCGGTAGTCACGCCCTCCTTCGCCTCGATCGAGACGGTGAAGGCGGTGCCCATGCTTTCACGGTTGTCGGCGGCCATCGGCGGCAGGCGCAACTGGCGGGCGCGATCGCCGGTGATGGCCAGACAGACCAGGCCGCGGGCGTGGCGAACCATGAAATTGATCTGGTCCGGCGTGGCGAACTGGGCCGGGATGATGACGTCACCCTCGTTCTCCCGGTCCTCGGCGTCGACCAGGATATAGGGTTTGCCGTTGCGGGCATCCTCGAGAATGTCCTCGATGGGGCTGATCGGGCTGTCGTTCATATTGGCTGCCAATTGCATCAGGCCGTCTCCTGCCATCGCGCGAGGTATCGCGCCAGCATGTCGATTTCGAGATTGACCGGATCGCCGGCCTTCAACGCCCCCAAAGTCGTGGCGTCCCGGGTGTGGGGGGTGATGTTGAGGCCGAATTCCCGGTCCTCGACCGTGTTGACCGTCAGCGACACACCATCGACCGTGATCGAGCCCTTGGCGGCGATGTAGCGGTGCAGCGGGGCCGGAGCCTCGATGGTCAGGCGGTGCGATCCGCCCTCGGGCATTACCGACACAACCCGGCCCAGGCCATCGACATGGCCCGAGACGATATGGCCGCCCAGTTCGTCGCCCAGTTTCGCCGCCCGCTCCAGATTGACCCGCGTTCCGGCGTCCCAGTTGCCGAGCGTCGTCTTCGACAGGGTCTCGCCCGAGACCTCGACCGCGAACCAGCCGGGGCCGGTCTCGACCACGGTCAGGCAGCGGCCGGCGTGGCTGACCGAGGCTCCAAGATCCAGCGTCGCCGTGTCCCAGGCGGTCTCGGTCTCATAGCGCCGGTCGCGTGCGGTCTGGCTGACCGTGCGTACCCTGCCGATGTCGGTGACGATGCCGGTGAACATTCAGAGCCTCTCGTAACGTTCCCACAGGTCGTCACCGCAGGGCTCCACCGCAAGGCGTCGAAAGGCCGGAGCGTCAGAAAGCCGGGCCAGCGCCAGACCCGTGACGCAGGGACGCCCCTCCCCGCCCAGCAGGATCGGGGCCCGAAACCACTCCAGCGTATCGACCAGCCCGGCGGCGATGAAGGACGCCGCCACCCGGCCCCCGCCCTCAATCATCAAAGTCTCCACGCCGCGCCGATGCAGGGCCGCCAGTACGGCCGTGGGGGCCGGACGACCATCCACCGCCTCGACCCGTTCGATTTCCGCCTCACCGACCGGTGAAGGTTCAGCGGCGGTCAGGATGAGGGTGTTGGTTCCGGCGATCCGGGCTGTGGCCGGGGTGCGCAGCCGGCTGTCCAGCACGATCCGTAGCGGCTGATCGACCGGCCGCCCCGGCAGGCGCGCGGTCAGCTCGGGATCATCGGCCAGCACCGTCTCGATCCCGACCAAAATCCCGTCATGGGCGGCGCGCAGGCGGTGTCCGGCCAGACGGGCCGCCTCACCGGTGATCCATTTCGACTCGCCCGACGCCGTGGCGATGCGCCCGTCCAGCGACGTCGCCGGTTTCAGGGTAACCCTGACGCCATGAAGGGTGGGCCGCATCAGCTGCGACCGGGCTCGTCCAGCCCTTCGTCGCCGAGGAATTTGGCGAAATCACCGGTGTGGCGGAAGTCCTTGTAGACCGAGGCATAGCGGTCATAGGCCACTTCCTCGACGCCCTTCAGCGCCTTCATGATGAAGTCACCCACCGTGCTGGTCGGGATCTCGGTCTCGCCCAGGCTTTCCAGCTGGCGCACGATGCGGCTGACCAGCTGCTCGATCTGTTCCGGCTGCACCGGCCGTTTGCGTAGGGCGATACCCAGCGACCGCTCCAGCTTGTCGCGGTCGAACGGCGTGCGGCGGCCGTTGCGCTTGAGGATCGTCAGTTCACGCAGCTGGACCCGTTCGAAGGTGGTGAAACGCCCGCTGCAGTTCGGGCAGGACCGCCGACGCCGGATGGCCGCGCCGTCATCCGACGGGCGGCTGTCCTTCACCTGGGTGTCCGGATGTCCGCAGAAGGGGCATTTCATTGCAGTCTATCCGTAGATCGGAAAGCGCCGGGTCAGGGCCCGGACGTCTTCGGCGACCCGGGCCTGGACCGTGGCGTCAGCCTCGTCCGTGCCCTTCGTCGAGGTCGATCACATCGGCGATCCAGTGGCCGACCTGCTGGAATTCGGCCGCGCCGAAGCCGCGCGTGGTCCCGGCCGGGGTGCCCAGACGGACGCCCGAGGTGACGGTGAAGGGCGCGGTGTCGAACGGCACGCCGTTCTTGTTGCAGGTCATCAGGGCCTGCTCCAGCGCCGCCTCGGTGGCCTTGCCGGTCACGCCCTTGGGCCGCAGGTCGACCAGCATCAGATGGCTGTCGGTGCCGCCGGACACGATCGCCAGGCCGCGCGCTTCCAGCACCGCGGCCAGGGCCCGGGCGTTGTCGACGACCTGCTGCGCATAGAGTTTGAACTCCGGCTTCAGCGCCTCACCGAAGGCCACGGCCTTGGCCGCGATCACATGCTCCAGCGGTCCACCCTGCAGGCCGGGGAAGACGGCCGAGTTGATCTTCTTGGCGATGTCGCCGTCGTTGGTAAGCACCATGCCGCCGCGCGGGCCGCGCAGGGTCTTGTGGGTGGTGGTGGTGGTGACGTGGGCGTGGGCGACGGGGTCGGATAGGCCCCGCCGGCGATCAGCCCGGCATAGTGGGCCATGTCGACCATCAGCCAGGCCCCGACGCTGTCGGCGATCTCCCGGAAGCGTTTGAAGTCGATGTGGCGGCTGTAGGCCGAGGCCCCGGCCACGATCAGCTTGGGCTTCTCCTGCTCGGCCATTGCCTGAACATGATCGTAATCAATCAGGTGGTCGTCTTCATTGACCGCGATG
>JAUCCG010000046.1:0-154695 GCA_034676465.1 Brevundimonas sp.
TTGCGCCGCACGGTCGATGCCTGCGAGGTCGGACGCACTGCGCTGTTGCTGGCAAGCGACTACACCTCCGCAATTACGGGTGAAGTGCTCTACGTCAACGCCGGCGTAGGCATCGAGGGCATGGTTTTTCACTGACCGGGCCGGCACAAGCCGGACGGCCTTGGGTGCGGTCCGAGGAGAAAATGATGCGTATCGTAGACGACGCTTTACCCGATCCGCAGCGCCGCATGCTCCTGCAAGCCACCGCCGAGCAGATCAAGCACACCCTCGAGGCGGCGGGTGCGCAGTTGGGTGACGGCTGGGCCGAGGGCCTCCAGCGCGGGGTCAGGCGCCACACAGGGGGGCGCAAGGTCAGCTACCGCCAGGTCGGGGCGCCTCGGGGCGCCCTCGGGATGCCACTGAACCGGCCACCGAAGAGGGTGCAAGACAGCGAAGTCCCGGTCACCATGGCCGGCCGCTGGGTGACGCATGAGCACGCGATCCGCGCGTGTGAACCTGGGCGCAAGTCACGGCTACGACGGCGATGCCGTGACGCTGCTCTCACACCGCTGTATTCCAACACGACGCTGGTCAGCTTCTTCCCCACATTGGCGATGGGGGGGACAGCCATCCTCATGCGTCGCTTCGACGTGCTGACGTTCCTGGCGCTGGTGGAGAGACAGCGGGTGACGCACGCGATGCTGGTGCCGATCCAGTGTACCAGCGGCTGATGGATCATCCGCGCCTCGCGGGCTTCGAGCCTGCGGTCGCTCGCGAGACCAAATTCTTCACGAGTTCGCCGTTCACGCCGGAACTGAAAACCGAGGTGTTGCGCAAGCTACCCGGCAGGCTCCTTGAGTATTACGGCCTGACGAGGGCGGCGGCCTGTGTGTTCTTGAGGCGCACGCCTTTCCCGACAAACTGCATACCGTCGGCCAGCCTGCGGAAGGCAACGACATGCGGATCATAGGAGATTGACGGGCAGGAACTGCCGCGGGCTGGGTCGGTGAAATCGTGGGCCGCTCCGTCAACGTCATGCTCGGCTATCACAATCAGCCGGAGCTCGCGGGAGGCGGCGCAATGGCGTAAACACGGAAGGGCAGGCCCTCATCCGGACCGGAGACATTGGACGGTTTGATGAAGAGGGTTTCCTGACCCTGCTGGTAGCAAGAAGGACCTGATCATTTCCGGCGGTTTCAATATCTACCCCAGTGACATCGAGGAAGTCCTGCGCACCCATCCGCGCGTTCTGGAAGCGGCGGGTCTTGGTGTCCCTTCAAAGCAGTGGGGCGAGACGCCTGTGGCTTTCGTCGTCCTGTATTCCGGTACCGAGGCGGATCCCGCGGCCGCTTCTCGACTGGGCCAATCAGAAGCTGGGGGAAGCCCAGCGTGTGGCAGCGCTCCATGTCCTTGATCACCTGCCTCGGAATGCGATCGGCAAGATACTGAAGCGCGAACTGCGCGACAGGGCACAGAAAGTGATCGGATGGAGGTTCGCCCGATGGTTCGACCGCTCGCCACCTTGGAGACTGCTGATGAAAATCCGGGCCGCCGTCCTTCGACACATGGGTGCCGCCCTGCCCTATGCGGCGAGCCGCCCGCTCACCATCGAGACCCTTGAGCTGGACCCGCCGGGGCCGGGCGAGGTGATGGTCGGCAAAGTCGCGGCGGCGGGCCTGTGCCATTCCGATCTGTCGGTCATCAACGGCGATCGACCCCGACCTTTGCCGATGGCACTGGGCCATGCGGCGGCCGGTGTTGTCGCCGCCCTGGGCCCCGACATCGATGACCTTGAGGTTGGCGACCACGTCATCATGGTTTTCATGCCGAGTTGCGGCCATTGCATTCCGTGCGCGGAGGGTCGACCGGCCCTGTGCGAGCCGGGCGCGACGGCCAACGCCAAGGGTGAACTGCTCGCCGGAAGCCAACGCCTGCGCGGTGCCGATGGGGAGGTTATCGGTCACCATCTCGGCTGCTCCCGCCTTCGCCGACCACGCCGTCGTGTCGCGACGTTCTCTGGTCAGGATCGACAAGGCCCTGCCATTGGCAGAGGCGGCTCTGTTCGGATGCGCGGTGCTGACGGGCGTGGGCGCGGTCGTGAACACGGCGGGGGTCAAGCCCGGCCAGACGGTCGCGGTGATCGGCCTGGGCGGCGTGGGGCTCGCTTCGGTTCTCGGTGCGCTGGCCTCCGGTGCGTCGCAGGTCATCGCGGTGGACCTGCGTCAGGACAAGCGCGATCTGGCCCTGGCGCTCGGCGCGACCGCCGCCGTCGACGGAGGTGCGGACGACGCAGTGGATCAGATAAGATCGCTCACCGGTGGCGGAGTCGACTTCGCCTTCGAACTGGCGGGGTCGGTCAAGGCGCTCGAAAACGCGGTGAAGATGACCCGGCGGGGCGGGGTCACCGTCACCGCCGGCCTGCCGCCTCCCACCGTCGCCCTGCCGGTCAATGTGGTCAGCCTGGTCGCCGAGGAGCGGACGTTGAGGGGCAGCTACATCGGCACCTGCGTACCGGTGCGCGATATCCCGCGCTATATCGCCCTGTACCGGGCGGGTCGCTTGCCGGTGGACCGGTTGATGAGTGGTCGTCTCAAACTGGATGACATCAACGCTGGTTTTGACCGCCTCCATGACGGCTCGGTCGTCGACTGATCGTCGAAATTTTAGCTGGACCGATGACTGACCTGAACCCCGGCCGTCTCGCTCTGTCCGATCCGTCGCTCTTGCGCGAGGCCAACCTCGTCGGGGGGACGCTGGATTCAGGCTCGGAGCGGAGAGACCATAACCGTGCTCGACCCGGCATCGGGCGAGGTCATTGGACGGGTTCCGTCCCTGTCCGTGCCGGAGGTCCGCGCGGCCATTGAGGCAGCGCATGCCGCTCAGAAGGGCTGGCGATCACTGACCGCACGCGAGCGCGCCGTGATCCTGCGCCGACTGTTCGATCTGATGATCGAAAACACCGAGGATCTGGCCCGGATCATGACGGCCGAACAGGGCAAGCCGCTGGCGGAAGCTCGCGGCGAGATCGCCTATGCGGCCAGCTTCATTGAGTGGTTTGCCGAGGAGGGCAAGCGGGTCTATGGCGACGTAATTCCGGCGACCGCGAACGATCGCCGCATCATCGTTCAGAAAGGAGCCGATCGGCGTCTTCGCCGCGATCACGCCGTGGAATTTCCCTACGGCCATGATTACCCGCAAGGCCGGTCCGGGCTGGGCAGCCGGCTGTACCGGGGTGATCCGGCCCGCCAGCGAAACGCCCTTTTCGGCCCTTGCCCTGGCCGTCCTGGCCGAACGGGCGGGTTTTCCGCCCGGTGTGTGCAACGTCATCACCGGCCCGCCGGCGGAGAGCGGGCGTGAATTGTGTGAAAACCGTCTGGTGCGCAAGCTGTCCTTTACCGGCAGCACGCGGGTCGGGTCGATCCTGCTGGCCCAGTGTGCCCCCACGGTGAAGAAGACCAGTATGGAACTGGGCGGCAATGCGCCGTTCATCGTCTTTGACGACGCCGATCTGGACCAGGCGGTGAAGGGGGCCATGGCGTCCAAATACCGCAATACCGGTCAGACCTGCGTCTGCGCCAATCGCTTCCTGGTCCAGGACGAAGTCTATGATGCCTTTGCCGCCAAGCTCTGTGAGGCGGTAACGGCCCTGAAGATTGGACCCGGCACGGTCGAAGATGTGACCCAGGGCCCCCTGATCAACCAGGCCGCCCTGACCAAGGTCGCGCACCATGTCGAGGATGCGGTCGGTTTGGGCGCGCGCGTCATGATCGGCGGTCGCCCCCACGCCTTGGGCGGGACCTTTTATGAGCCCACGGTCTTGGCTGACGTGCCGCGCGACGCCGCCTGCTTTCGTGAGGAGACGTTCGGGCCGGTCGCGCCGTTGTTCCGATTTTCGACCGAGGCCGAGGCCATCGAAATGGCCAATGACACCGAGTTCGGCCTCGCGGCCTATTTCTACAGCCGCGACATCGGGCGCATCTTTCGCGTCGCGGACGCCATCGAGACCGGCATCATCGGCATCAACGAGGGGATTATTTCCACCGAGGTCGCCCCGTTTGGCGGCGTAAAATCCTCGGGCCTAGGCCGGGAAGGCTCGAAATACGGCATCGAGGATTATCTGGAGATCAAATATCTCTGCATGGGCGGTATCGCCGATTAGCGGTCCGCGCCCCTCCCTGCGGATCCACGAGATCGACCTTAGCGCAGTCGTACGTCAGTTCCGGGCGCCAGCCAGAAGAACTGGACAGCGCGCCTTTAGCGGGAACCGTAACCCACGGTCTGATGGCTCAGCTTCGCTATATTGTCGACCAGCCCGAAGGCTTCCCCTGTCCCCAGGAGCTCGGATCCGCCGCATGACACTGCGGCCAATCGGACGACCCTCGAGTGTCATATCTCGCGGAGATGACGGGGTGTCGGGACAATGTCCGAAGTCGGCACCTT
This sequence comes from Brevundimonas sp., assembly GCA_034676465.1. Classification (GTDB taxonomy): domain Bacteria; phylum Pseudomonadota; class Alphaproteobacteria; order Caulobacterales; family Caulobacteraceae; genus Brevundimonas. Next base: position 4,420 of record JAUCCG010000046.1, read on the forward strand.
GTCTCGGTCGCCGCTGCTTGCACGGGCAACAAGGCGCGACATCGCCCCATACGGCGATGATCACTGCCGCTTTGTTACCCCGCGATGTGCTTGTTGCAGCCGGTCCTGTTCCGAATCCGGAAACCTTCTGACGCGTCCTGAAACGGTCTGATGGAATGCAGAGCTGTGCCCCCGGTGTGCCCCCGATCCTCAATTGTCGGACATGAACCAGGCTAAGTTATTGAAAACATGGTGCCGGTTGCAGGATTCGAACCCGCGACATCCAGTTTACAAATGTCACCCGAATTCCGCCAACGGGTGAGCGCCGCCTGTTCGGAGGAGACACCGGACACTGCCGTCATGACCTGGACGCGCGTCCAGCCCTTCTGTGAGAGCCAGCGCCACTTCCGGCTGAAGATGCCGAAATGGGCCCTGAACATCGAGACCCTCAACGAAACGCCGGCTCCCAACTGACTGGCCGACGCTCCGGCACGATCACAGCGCTCTGACGCCGATCTGATCGGGGCTGCCTTGACCGGAGCTCTGACGCACCGCTGTCCCTCGATTAGATCGCGTCCGGAGAAGGTGAACTGACGGCCGGGCCGGACGCTCGCGACGCGGTCTAGATTGACCCGACGGCGCTGCAGGTCGCCAGCCCGGTCAGGATCACGACGACCAGCAGCGCTCCGATCAACACCGTTTCCTTGAAGTCGGGTCCATGAGCCCATTCCTCGCGGGGCTTTCCATCATTGCGTGACCACGCCGTTCGCAACCGGGACCACCCTCGCTGCAAGGGACCCGGATCGACCATCAGCGAAGGCTCAGGGTGGCCGAAATCGCGCAATGATCGCTCAGATCCTGGCCGCCGAACGTTCGTTCCTCAAAGTCTCTCAGGTTGGCGGTTGCCCGCCGATCGAGGACGATGAAGTCGATAAAGTCGCGGTAGCGGGGATTGCATCTTGCGGACTCCTCGCCCGAGGCAAGGGCGAGGTCAGAGTTCGGCGGAGATGAATCATCCCACTCGGCCCAGACGGCGTCATTGGCCATGCCCATGCGCCGGTTGAAATCCCCCACGACGGCAAAACGCATCCCCTCTGCGGCCCTGTCATCGATCCAGCGTTCCATGGCCGGAACCTGCTCGAACAGGACCGGACAGGCGTCGTTCCGGTCTCCGGACGGGCACCCCGACTTCAAGATGTACCGAAAGCATCCGGATCGGCGTACCGCCCCGGGGGCGAACCATAAGATCGACACCTGAGCGAAGGTCGGGATTGCCCGCCTGGAGGGTTGTGACGTCGGGTTGTCGTTCGAACACCAGATCGTTGCGGACCGCGAACCCGGTGCGCTGGGCATTGATCGTCAGCCCGTCGCGTCCCCGACACGCTCCGCCACGGCCCGTGCCGATCCGGTCTTCGATCACGACGGTATAGATCGCAGGGTTGAACACCCGTTCCGCGGCGGCTTTCGTCTCGACCTCCTGAATGGCAATGACGTCGGCGCCCAGGCCGTCCACATAGGCTCGCATCGCCGCATAGTCGGCGTCGGTTCGAGGGCGGCATCCGGAGTTATTCCGCTCCGCGAGATGCTCCATGTTCCAACTCACCAGCTTGATGACCGGACCGGAATGGGGGCTGTTGCTCGAGCCGGTCGCCGTGCAGGCGGCGGCGAACAGCGCCAGGGCGACGAAGAAGGTTGCGGGCTTCATGCGGCGAATAGAGCAGAAGGCGTCGGCGATGCCTATCGCCCGCCACAGACATGAACTCGACACCGGTTCGGGTGACGCTGAAGGACCCCCCCCGGGGGTCCGGCGCGCAAGTGCGTGGCGTTCCCTTACGAGATGACGCCGTCCGCGTCGGAGACGCCGGCGAGGTCGTTGAAGCGAGCGCGCGCCGTGGCTTCGTCATAGAGAATTTCGCTCTGACGAGGCGGTGGGACGACATAGTACATCGTCACGGGAGCCAGTTCCTGGCGCTCGCGGCGCCACAGGGCGAACCCCTCGCGGCCTTCCAGGCGCGTCCAGGCTCCAGCATCGTTGGGGTGGTCCGGAATGGATGCCATCGGGTTTCCTTAAAACGAGCGATCGCGACGGATCCGGAGAGGTCGGGCCTACCCCGATGAAACGCCCTGCAAAAAGCTGGCGCGGCGGTGAGGTCGAATCAGGCCGCAAACAGGCCCGCATCAACGCATTTCAGGGGATGTTGTCACGTCCCGCGCAAGGATCTTACGCATCGACTGCCCCACTACTGCCCCACAAACGCGAATATTCACGAAAAACCCTCCGTGGACGGAGGGAGCGGGTCTGGTAAGTTGCTGTTTTTAAATGGTAAAAATGGTGGATGCGACAGGGATTGAACCTGTGACCCCCTCGGTGTGAACGAGGTGCTCTCCCGCTGAGCTACGCATCCATCAATCGGGCCCCGCCGGAACGGGGGAGGCGGCGACATAGCCTGCGGGCTCCACGCTGGCAAGATGTCAGATGGCTCGGCGGGCGCGGATCCCGGCGATCAGCCCGTCGATGGCGGCCTCGACCTCATCGAAATGGTCGACCAGCACGTCGCCGCCCAGATCCTGCGCCGGGATGGGGGTGTAGCCGAAGCTCACCACCACGCTGGGCACGCCGGCGCTTTTGGCCGCCTGCACGTCCGGCGCGCCGTCGCCGATCATGATGGCGCGCGCCGGGTCGCCGCCCGACATCGACACCGCCTCGCGGATGTGGGCCCCGTCGGGCTTGCGCGCCGAGACCCGGTCGGGGCCGCAGATGACGGCGAAATGATGCGTCATATCCAGCGCCGCGATCAGGGCCACCGACAGGTCGGTGCGCTTGTTGGTGGCCACGCACAGGAGCGCGCCGCGCGCCGCCAGCCGCTCCAGCGTCGTGATCACCCCGTCATAGGGCCGGCTGAACTCGGCGATGTTGCGGATATAGTCGGCGAGGAATTCGTCCAGCAGTGTCTGCGCCTCGGCCTCGTGCCACGGCGCGCCCGCCTCCTGGAAGCCGTGCCGCAGCAGGGCCAGCGCCCCGTGCCCGACCAGATGCTGGGCCAACTTCAACCGGCATGCGCGGAATGTCGCGCGCCGCCAGCATCCGGTTCAGCGTGCCGATCAGGTCCGGGCGCGGTCTCGACCAGGGTCCCGTCCAGATCAAAGGCGATGGTCCAGCCCTCGAGGTCGCGCGCCTGTTCGTTCATGTCACCGTCTCCCGTTCGGCCGCCCGATGGGCTAGACCCGGCTGACGACTAACGACCGGACCGATTTATGACCAGAGCACACCGGCCCCGGGCCGCCATCATCCTCGCCGCCGGCCAGGGCACGCGCATGAAGTCGCCCCTGCCCAAGGTGCTGCACCCGGTCGGGGGCCGCGCCATGCTGGATCACGCCATCGACGCCGCCGAGGCCCTGGGCTGCGAGCGGATCGTGGTGGTGGTCGGCGACCATTCCCCGTCGGTCCGCGCCCATGTGGCCAGACGTCTGGGCGAGGCGGCCATCGCCGTGCAGGACCCGCCGATCGGCACCGGCCATGCGGTGCGCGCGGCCGAGGCGGCGCTGCAGGGGTTCACCGGCGACGTCGTCGTCACCTATGGCGACGTGCCCCTGCTGACCGCCGCCGACATCGAGCCGGTCTTCAATGGCGAGGACGGCGTCACCGTGATCGGCTTCGAGGCCCGCGATCCCGGGGCCTATGGCCGGCTGGTCATGGACGGCGACACCCTGGCCGCGATCACCGAGGCGAAAGAGGCCTCGGCCGAGGTGCTGGCCCTGACCCTGTGCAACTCGGGTGTGATGGCCGCGCCCGCCGCCCTGCTGTTCGAACTGCTGGCCGAGGTGCGCAACGACAACGCCAGGGGCGAATACTATCTGACCGACGTCGTCGAACTGGCGCGCAGGCGCGGCGCGGCGACCCGGGTGGTGCATGCCCCCGAGGACGCGGTCATGGGCGTCAACGCCCAGGCCGAGCTGGCCGTGGCCGAGGCCCTGTTCCAGACCGTCCAGCGCGAGACCTTCCTCGCCGCCGGGGTGACGATGAGCGCGCCCGAGACCGTGCATTTCTCGTACGACACGGACATCGGCGCCGGCACCACGATCGAGCCCTATGTGGTGTTCGGCCCCGGGGCCAGGATCGCCGGCGGGGCCCGCATCCGCGCCTTCAGCCATATCGAGGGCGCGACCGTCGCCGCCGGGGCCGAGGTCGGTCCCTATGCCCGGCTGCGCCCCGGCGCGGATCTGGGCGAGGGCGCAAAGGTCGGCAATTTCGTCGAGGTCAAGAACGTCACCATGGGGGCCGGGGCCAAGGCCAACCATCTGGCCTATCTGGGCGACGGCGACGTCGGGGCCGGGGCCAATATCGGGGCCGGCACCATCTTCTGTAACTACGACGGCGTCTTCAAACACCGCACCACGGTGGGCGAGGGGGCCTTCGTCGGCTCCAACAGCGCCCTGGTTGCCCCGGTGACCATCGGGGCCGGGGCCATGGTCGGCTCGGGCTCGGTCATCAACCGGAATGTGGCCCCCGGGGATCTGGCCATCGCCCGCGGGGCCCAGACCACCAAGCCGGGCTGGGCCACCCAGTTCATGGCAACCATGCGGGCCAGGAAGGCGGCGAAATCAAAATGAGTGCCGATGACCAGAAACGCGCCGTCGGTGAAGCCGCCGCCCTCCACGTCGACGCCGGCATGGTCGTCGGTCTCGGCACCGGCTCGACCGCGGCCTGGTTCGTGAAAGCCCTGGCCGCGCGCCGGCTGAACGGCCTGCGCTGCGTGCCGACGTCGGAAGCCACGGCCGATCTGGCGCGTGACCTGGGCCTGCCCCTGTCGACGCTGGAGGACACGCCGCGTCTGGACCTGACCGTCGACGGGGCCGATGAGGTCGGACCCGGTCTGGCCCTGATCAAGGGCGGCGGCGCGGCCCTGCTGCGCGAGAAGCTGGTGTGGGAGGCCTCGAGTTGCTGCCTGGTCATCGCCGATGCGGCCAAGGTGGTGAACACCCTCGGCCGGTTCGCCCTGCCGATCGAGGTGGTCGCCTTCGGCCACAAGACCACGGCCAACCGCATCGCCGACGTGCTGGCCGACCATGACATAGCCATGCCGGCCCGGTTGCGTCAGGCCGAGCGCGGCGTGGTCCGCACCGACGGCGGCAATCTCATCTATGACGCCGCCTGCGGGGCCATCCATGACCCGGCGCGGCTGGCCTCGGACCTGAAGCTGATCACCGGGGTGGTCGAGCACGGGCTGTTCCTCGACCTGGCCGATCTGGCGATCATCGGGGGCGACGGCGGGGTGGAGACGCTGTCGCCCTGACCGGATTGCGCGGTTACTGCGGGGCGGCGGCGTCCTCACGCGCCTGAACGCGGCGGATCGAGTCCGACAGCTCGGGCAGGCCCGAGCCGATGTTGCGCGTGCGGTTGGCCCCGTACAGGCCGCGCAGATAGGTCTGGTCCCACTCGGTCAGGCCGTCGACCGCGGCCGGGCTTTCGAACACATTCAGAACCGACTGAAAGCCGCGGGTGTCCGCCTCGGGGTCGATCTGCGCCAGGGTGACCATGGCCAGATAGTCCGCCAGTTGCTGGACGGTGACGCCGCGGGCCTGATCCAGGTCGACGATGATCACGGTGCGGATCAGGCTGTCGACGATCGGGCTGCTCAGACGCGTGCTGGTGGGCAGCCGGACCTTCGGACCGAAATCGGCCCCCCCGGTGCAGGACCCGCCACATTCGGACGGAAGCCGGATGGCGGCCGCGCCGGTCTGGCTGTCGATCGGCATGCTGATCTGCCACCAGCGCACGGGCCGGTCCGAGCGGACGAAGGCGTTCAGGGCGGCGCGGCCCTGGTCCATGCCCGAACCGCCCATGATCAGGGCGTTCAGCCGTTCGTTGACCAGTTCCTCGGCCACCCGGTCGGGCGAGTCCGAGGCAATGACGATGACATTGGCCTCGCAGCCGGGTTCGCCCGGCGTCAGACCGATGTCGAGGGCAACGGCCGACATCCGGTCGACGATATACTGGGCGGCCGCGCCGCGCAGGTTCGCCACCCCGATGCAGACATCCTTCTCCCAGCGGGCGATGCTCCGGTTGCGGTTGGGGGCCGCGACCTCGTTCACGAACTCGCGCACCGTGTCGCCGCGCGGGCGGGCAATGACCTCGACGTCCCCGATGGTGACCGTCGCGGAGTCTTCAGACGACTGCCGGGTGACGTCGGTCGCAGGACCGGCGGGGGGGGACGGACTGGGGGAGCGCGGCCCCGAGCAGGGCGGCAACGACGTATGCGAGCATTTGGGCAGCCTCAGGATTGTCGTGACGCGAGCTACCCCCGGGATGGGGGGACAATCGGTAAAGTCGATCACGGGCGCTGCAGAAGCAAGCCGCTCAGCATGGCCAGGCCCGGCGGGCCATCTGGTCCCGTCAGTCCGGGGCCTCGGTGTCCAGGCGCTCTCGCGCGCGGTGGATCGAGCTCGAGAGCGCAGACCGGGCGGCGCGCGGGCTTCGTCGGATGCGGACGGGCTGGTACAGGCCGTGAAGATAGGCCTCGTCCCAGCTGCTCAGGCCGTCGGTCGAGGCCGGGTCGTCGAATACATTGAGCACCGAGACATAGGCACCGGTGTCGGCGTCCGGGTCGACCTGGGCCAGGGTGATCATGGCCAGATAGTCCGCCAGCTGCCGGATCGATACCCGGCTGACCTGATCGACATCCAGGATGATCACGGTGCGGAACAGGTTGTCGATGATCGGCAGGCTAATCCGTGATCCGGTAGCGATCCGGTTGACCGGAGCAAAGTCAGACGCGGAGGAACAGGTGCCCTGGCAGTCCCCGGGAAGGCGCACGGCCGGCGCGCCCGTATCGGCGTTGGTCGGCATGCTGACCTGCCACCAGCGCACCGGCCTGTCGGAGTTGACGAAGGCGTCCAGCGCGGCGCGGCCCCTGTCCATGCCCGCGCCGCCCATCCGGAACGCCCGCCCGCGTTCCTCGACCAGTTCCGCCGCCAGGGCGTCCGCCGACGTCGAGGCGATGATGATCACGTTCGGCGCGCAGCCCGGCTCTCCGGGTGTCAGGCCGAGGTCCCCGGCCACGGTGGAAACCCGGTCCACGATATACTGGGCCCCTTCCGGCCGCAGGTTGGCCACCCCGATACAGATGGCCTTGTCCCAGCGCGCGATGCCGCGATGTCGGTTGGGCGCCGCGACCGTGTTGACGAAGGCCCGGACCGGGTCATCCCGTTGACCGGTAACCTCAACGTCCTCGAGTTCGGACCGACGTCGCATCCGCTGATGACGGCTGGATCGGCTCTGTTTGCGGGACGGCCGGGGGCGGCGATTGCGGCCCGGTTGATCCGAGCAGGGCGGCAACGACGAAGGCGAGCATGTCTGGGGCCTCAGGGTTGGCGGCGATGCTAATCACCTGCCTCCACGGGGCGTCAATCGGTATTTGCCGGGCGGTCGGGACAGGGCAATGGTGCGATTGATGGTGGCGGGAACGGTGAGGAAACCCCAAGTCCCTGATCCGGAACCCGCAGGAGACACCATGGCTGACTACGACTACGACCTCTTCGTCATCGGTGCCGGCTCCGGCGGGGTGCGCGCGGCGCGGCTGACGGCGCTGGGCGGCAAGCGGGTGGCCATCGCCGAGGAGCATCGGGTCGGCGGCACCTGTGTGATCCGCGGCTGCGTGCCCAAGAAGTTCATGGTCATGGCCTCCGAGGTCAGCCACGCGCTGGAAATCGCCGAGGGCTATGGCTGGTCGTTCGACAACGCCAGATTCGACTGGCCCACCTTCCTCGAGACCAAGGACGTCGAGATCGCCCGGCTGTCGAAGGTATCTATGTCGCCAACCTCGGCAAGGCCGGGGTCGATCTGATCCACGGTCGCGCCGTGCTCGAAGGACGCCCACACCGTCGCCATTCTCGGCAAGGGCGAGGACGGCGCGGATCGCATCGTCACCGCCGAACGCATCCTGATCGCCACCGGTGGACGGCCATGGACGCCCGCCGACCTGCCGGGCATCGAGCACGCCATCACCTCGAAAGAGGCCTTCCACCTGCCGGAACTGCCCAAACGCATCCTGATCGCCGGCGGCGGCTACATCGCGGTCGAATTCGCCGGCATCTTCGCCGGTTTCGGGGTCGAGACCACCCTGGTCTATCGCGGCCCCAACATATTGCGCGGCTTCGACGACGACGTGCGCTCGCACCTGGCGGGCGAGATCGAGAAACGCGGCATCCGGGTCGTGCTGGGCTGCCAGCACACCACCATCGAAAAGACCGCCACCGGCCTGCTCAACACCTTCTGGAACGGCCACGAGATCGAGACGGATGTGGTGATGTTCGCCACCGGCCGCGACGCCGCACGTCAAGGGTCTGGGGCTGGAAGCGGCCGGAGTGGAACTGAACGACAGCGGCGCGATCAGGGTCGATGAATTCTCGAAGACCACGGCCGACAACATCTGGGCCGTCGGCGATGTCACCAACCGCATCAACCTGACGCCGGTGGCCATCCGCGAGGCCGTGGCCTTCCACGAGACCGTCTATCGCGACAACCCGCAGCGCTTTGACCATGAGCACGTCGCCAGCGCCGTGTTCAGCCAGCCCCCGGTCGGGGTGGTCGGCCTGTCCGAATACGAGGCGCGCCAGACCCTCGGCGGCGAGATTGACGTCTATCTGGCCCGCTTCCGGCCGATGAAATACGCCTTCACCGGCTCGGAGGAGCGGGTGCTGATGAAGCTGGTGGTCGAGGCCAGGACCGAGAAGGTGGTCGGCGTCCACATCGTCGGCCCCGAGGCCCCCGAAATGATCCAGCTCGCCGCCATCGCCGTAAAGGCCGGCCTGACCAAGGCCCAGTGGGACGCCACCTGCGCCGTCCACCCGACCATGGCCGAGGAGCTGGTGACGATGAAGGACAAGCAAACCCCCGCCAGCGTGGCCGTGGGGTAGGGGACCAAAGCCCCTCTCCCGCATCGCACCGGTACGCCCGTTCTGCTGTCGTCATCCTCCGGCGCGCAGCGACCGGAGGACCCAGCGGCGCGCGGATCGCGATCTGTTCAGGCACGGTTCGAGCCCCTCTCCCGTGGGGAGAGGGGTTGGGGAGAGGGGTTACGGTGCCACCATGATCGCACCGTAACCCCTCACCCTTTGACGCTTCGCGCCGCCCTTCGGGTCGCCCAGAACCCTCGCTGACGCTCGGGTGCGCTCAAGCCCTCTCCCGCCGGGAGAGGGCGGTGATGCGACCTGTTTGCCAACAATCCCCCTATCTCCCCTACCCAAACCCCAATCCGATCAACGCCTTGCTCAAATCCCCCCCGCAAAAAACCCGCCCCCCTTCCGACCTGCCGCGTACTGCCCCGGTCCCGTCGCAAGGAAGGGCCGCCTGGCCTGCGACCTGGTGTGCGGCGGGAGTGGAGAAGCGGGGGCCCGGTTCCGGTCTGCCAGTGAAAGGCAGGCGACGCCCGGGGTCTGATCGGGATGATTGGATGTCAGGGATGCGGGGGATACGCATCCGGTCCGGGGACCGTGTCGCAAGAACGGCCCGCCCGTCAGGGGCGCTGCGGTAAGGCGCTAAACATCGCCACCCGACGCAAGCTTCTGAAAACTCTCCACGCGGAGCGTCAGCCTTCGTCGAAACGGTATTTTTTGATTTCTCCGGGCGAAGGCCCGGCGCTCCGCCCGCCCTTCCATACCGCCGCCGGACCGGCGCGCGGCGTTAGGTCACGTGTAAGTCCGCCCCTTCGCTCAAGGCTTTATTGTCCCGCAACCCTGTCGCGCCTATCTTGGGATCATGAACACGCGCTGGACCCCCCGATAGCTGGAGATCGAAGCCCGTCGTGCAGATGCCGACGGACTATCCGGACATGGACGCCCTGCACCGGGTCGAGGACCAGTTGCGCGCCATGCCACCGCTGGTGTTCGCCGGCGAGGCGCGCCGTCTGACGTCGAAACTGGCCCAGGTCGAGGCCGGTGAGGCCTTCCTGCTGCAGGGCGGTGACTGCGCCGAGAGCTTCAAAATCTCGACCGACAACATCCGCGACAGCTTCCGCCTGATCCTGCAGATGGCGGTGGTCCTGACCTTCGCCGGGCGCAAGCCGGTGGTGAAGGTGGGCGGGCCAGTCGCCGGCCAGTTCGCCAAGCCGCGTTCGTCGGGCGTCGAAAAGATCGGTGACGTCGAACTGCCCAGCTATCGCGGCGACATCGTCAACGGCATGGGATTCACGGCCGAGGAACGGATCCCCGATCCGCAGCGGCTGATGAAGGCCTACAACCAGTCGGCCTCGACCCTAAATCTGTTGCGCGCCTTCGCCGGCGGCGGCTATGCCGACCTGTACAACATCCACCGCTGGACCCTGGGCTTCGCCGATAACGGGACCGGGGCCCGGTACCGCGAGCTGGCCGAGAAGATCGCCGAGGCCCTGGCCTTCATGGAGGCCGTCGGCGTCACGCCCGAGAGCCACCCGGACCTGAGCCGGGTCGAGGTCTTCACCAGCCATAAGTCGCTGCTGCTCAATGTCGAAAGCGCCCTGACGCGACTGGACGGCGGCTCGGGCGAATGGTTCGACACCTCCGCCCATATGCTGTGGATCGGCGAACGCGCCCGTCAGCTGGACGGGGCCCATGTCAAATTCATGCGCGGCATCAAGAACCCGATCGGCGTCAAATGCGGGCCGACGATGGAGGCCGACGACCTTCTGGCCCTGATCGACGTGCTCAATCCCGACAACATTCCGGGTCGCCTGACCCTGATCGGCCGTTTCGGCCACGACAAGGTCGGCCAGCGCCTGCCGGGCCTGATGCGGGCCGTGAAGGCCGCCGGCAAGCGGGTGGTCTGGTCGATTGACCCGATGCACGGCAATACGCTGAAGGCCGCCAACGGCTTCAGACGCGGCCATTTGACCGCATCCTCGGCGAGGTTGGAACCTTCATCGACGTGGCCGAGGCCGAGGGCGTTCATCCCGGCGGCGTCCATCTGGAGATGACCGGCCAGAACGTCACCGAATGTCTGGGCGGGGCCCAGGCCGTGACCGAGGACGAACTGTCCAGCCGCTACCACACCCATTGCGACCCGCGCCTGAACGCCGACCAGGCGCTGGAACTGGCCTTCCTCGTGGCCGAACGGCTGAAGTCCGGACGACAGTCCCGCTCGGCGGCTGCCTGAGCATGGCGGATGACAATCTGGCCGGGACAGACACGGTTCCGGGTCGGGTAGCCTACCAGGGCGTACCGGGGGCCTTCAGCCATGAAGCCTGTCTGGATCTGCGCCCGTGGGACGAGGCGGTGGCCTTCGACAGCTTCGACGCGGCGCTCGACGCCGTGCGGTCCGGCGATTGCGGCTGCGCCCTGATTCCGGTCGAGAACTCCATCATCGGGGCCGTCGAACCCGCCGCCGCGCTGGTCACGGCCGCGGACATGGTCGTTGTGGCCGAGGTCTGGCGTCCGATCCGCCTGGCCCTGATGGCCGTCCCCGGTGCGCGCCTGTCAGACATCCGCACCGTCGAAAGTCATTCGATCGCCCTGCGCCAGTGCGTCCAGACCCTGGCGTCGCTGGGACTGACCGCGGTTGAGGCCTTCGATACGGCCGGCGCGGCCCGCGCCGTTGCGGACGCCGGTGATCCCCGCCGGGCCGCTGTCGCGCCCGTGCGGGCGGCCGAGGTCTATGGACTGTCGATTTTGCGCAACGATTTGCAGGATAACGAAGATAATCGCACACGTTTTGTCCTGTTGAGCGCGCATAGCGGTTGACGGCGCACGGATGTTGCGTGCTTGATCGTCCCATGGCCCCCTCGCACAACCTTGCTGCGACCTCTCTCGACCGCGTCTTCGCGGCCGACGGCCTGTATTACGGCTTTTATGGCTTTCGATACGCCGGCTGAGGCGTCGGGCTCCTTGCAGTCCTGACCCACTCGCCGGCGACCGTCCCAGGAGGGCGGCGGTGAAACTCGCAACCCATTGATCAGTCGTTTGAAAGTCTTCCAGTGTCCCAGTCCACGCTTCAGAAACCTCTCCCCGCCGTCCTGACCGCCGCCACCATCTCGCCCGAACAGATCGCGCTGTCCGCCCTGCGGCATGAAATCGATCATCTCGACGACGAGATCCTGGCCCTGTTCGAACGCCGCCTCGCCCTGGCTTCGCGCGTCGGCGCGGCCAAGGACGCCCCGACCGGCCCCCACACGAAATTGCGCGTCCTGATCGCGAGCAGGCGGTGATGGCCCGGATGCTGGAGGCTGCCCGCCCCGAAAGCCGCGAGGCCGTCGCCGGTCTGTGGCGCGAGATCGTCGGCTGGGGTCTGGCCCGTCAGGGACGGCTCCAGGTCCAGGTCTGGTCGCCCAGCGAACCGGCCCGCGCCTTCGACGGCGCGCGCCTGCGTTTCGGCCGTGCCGCCCAGCTGCGCATGGTCGCTGACCCCGAGGCCGCCCTGGCCTTCGCCGCCGAAGGCGGGGGGGTCGCCGTCCTGGCGATCAACAACGACAATCCCTGGTGGGTCGGACTGCGGCGTGAGTGGTCGGAACTCAGCGTGTTCGACGGCTTCGGCAGCCCCACGACCCCGACGGCCCTGGCCGTGGGCAAGGTCGATCCGACGGCCCTGCCGACCGGACGACGGGTCGTCGTCAGCGTCGGCGGCGACGCCGGCGACGGGGGCGGGGCCCGTCGCTGGGGCCTGCATACCCACCACGGCTGGAACCTGGCCCTGACCGAGGCCCTGCTGACCCCGGGCGATGCCGAAGGCTGCGTCGGCGCGATCGGCTGACGCGGCGGGCGGGCGGTCCCGGCCATGGTTAGCGCGTTAACCTTCGGCCTTAAGTCTGTTCGTCAACCGGCCTTCAAATCCTGACGTGCAAGGGTCATTGCATGATCCCTGCGCCCCTGTTCCGATCCGTGCTGGCCGCTGTACTCGTCTCGGGTCTCAGTGCCTGTGGTGCCGTTGAAAGCGATCCCCATCGCTTCGAAAACCTGGCCAATCGTATTGCGGCCATTCCGCTGGATGGATCGCGGGCCCCGACGGCGGTGCCCTCGGCCCGCGACCTTGGCCTCAGGCCGGCCCGGCCCGCGGCCCTGCGGGTCGAGGTCATGGACCCGCACGATCTGTGGGATGCCCGTGACGGCGGCCTCGACGGCTTGGTCGATTGGGCGACCCCCGTCGTCGCCCGTGCCATGGTCCAGCAGGTTTCGACCCGGGTCGTGGCTTCCGCCGCCGAGGCGGGCCTGCGTCCAGCCCTGAAGCCGGCACCAGCCGCGCGACCCGTGCGCACGGGACTGATCCAGCTGGGGGCCTATTCGAGTGAGGATTTGGCGCGCCTGGCCTGGACCCGGCTGACGGCCAAAGCCGACTCCGGGGCTCTGGCTGGCCTGGTTCCGGTGTTCGAGGGCGTCGATATCGGCGGCCGTCGACTGGTGCGGCTCAAGGTCGCGGCCCCCGCCGAAGCCGCCGCCGCCGTCTGCGCGGCCGCCCGGATAGATGATCCCTGGTGCCGTCGCACCACCTGACCGGCGCAATCCACAGGACGCGCTTAACCTTTCGTTGACGCCGACCCCGCCCGCCGCGACTCTGGCCTTGAACCGCCTCATGTTGAGTTGGCGACCACAATCGGGATCGTGTACCTAATGGCTGACCCTCAGGTCATCGTCGTCGGCAATGAAAAGGGCGGGGCAGGCAAGTCCACCCTGGCCATCCATATCGCTACCGGCCTGTTGCACGCCGGACGGCGTGTGGCGATCATCGATCTCGATCTGCGCCAGCGGTCGATGGCGCGATTTTTCAGCAATCGGGCCGCGTGGATGGCCGCCAACGGACAAGTCCTGCCGATGCCGGTCGAGCCGGCGATGGGCGACGGCAAGGAACTGGCCCGTGCCACCGAGGACGAGCAGATCGCCAGTTTCGACCGCGCCTTCGCCGAGGCCCAGGCCCGGGTCGACGTCATCCTGATCGACACCCCCGGGGGGGACACGGCCCTGTCACGCGCCGCCCATGCCCGCGCCGATCAGATCGTCACGCCGATGAACGACAGTTTCGTCGATTTCGACCTGCTGGGTCAGGTCGATCCTGTGACCCTGGAGCTCCTGAAGCCGTCGATCTATTCCGAGAGCGTCTGGGAGGCGCGCAAGCAGCGCGCCGTCGAGCGCGGCGGGTCGATCGACTGGATCGTGGTCACCAACCGTCTTGCGGTGGCCGAGGCGCGCAACCGCCGGCGTCTCGCCGACAAGCTTCAGAAGCTGGCCAAGCGGGTCGGATTTCGCATGGGGCCGGGCCTGCGCGACCGGGTCATCTACCGTGAACTGTTCCCGTTCGGTCTGACCGTAGCCGACCTGTCCGCAGATATCCGGCCGGTCAAGGTATCCCTGGCTCATGTCGCGGCGCGTCAGGAGATGCGTAATCTGATGAAGGCTCTCGGCCTGAACGAGGTCGTGACGGCGCTGGACGCCGCGGCGTGACGCCATGGGCCTGATCTGGCTGGCGCTGGCGGCGATTGCCGTCTGGGCGCTGGCGCGACTGGGCCGACAGACCGAGGGACCTCGACGCGGTCACTGGCGGGTGACGGCCACGCTGTTGAGTGCGGTGTTGCTGGCTGGCGGTGCCCTGGCCATGTCGCGAGGGGCCTGGCTACCGGCCGCAGGCCTGCTGGGCGCGGGCCTGTGGCTGGTGCTGAGTTCGCGTATCCGGGCAGTCGTAGCCCGTAGCGAAGCGATGAGCGCGGCCGAGGCCCGGTCGGTGCTGGGTGTCGATGCCGACGCCACACCCGAACAAATCCAATTGGCCTGGCGTCGATTGATGGCCCGGGCCCATCCCGACCAGGGCGGCAGCGAGGGTCTGGCGTCGCGATTGAACGCAGCCCGGGACCGGTTGCGGAAGGGGTGAGCCCCCTTATTCCGGCCGCACCACCATACAGGTGACCCGACGTTCAGCCAGCGCGGCGCAGGCGGCCTGGGCCCCATCCTCCGTCAGGCCGATGAAGCGTGACCGGTACCAGCCGGCGGCCGTCTGGACAGAACGTTCGGCGGTGGCGAACTGGCTGCGGAAGCGGCGATTGACCTCTACCAGCCAGTCGCCGGCCACAGTTTCGTCGCGGAAGGCACCGACCTGGACTGCCCAGCGGCCGGCAGTGGAAGCGGCCGGGGCCGGGCGGGCCGAGGCCGTCGATGTCGTGCGACGCGACGGTCGCGCCCCGTTCAGCGTAGCGGTCAGATCCGGTGCCGGTGCCAGTTCGGCCTGGACCACCGGCGCGGCCATCCGCGCGGCCAGGGCGGGGGGCGGCGCAGGCGGGGGGCGTATAGGCGACAGCTGTGGCTTCGACATTGTCGCCGACATTGTCAGCGGATGCATAGACGACAGCCTCGGAGTTGTCGGTGCTGAGACCGAAGCCACGCTGCTCGAAGAAGGTCTGGGCGACCTGGATCGTCTGACCCCGGTCGCGCAAGCGCTCCAGCTCAAAGCCGGTGTCCATCAGTTCAGCGACATGGGCGTTGCGCGAGGCGGTGGAGCGACCGCCGAGAACGATGGTGATCAGGCGTCGACCATCGCGCACCGCCGACGCCGCAAGATTATAGCCCGAGGCGTTGGTGTAGCCGGTCTTCATGCCGTCATAGCCCTGGCCCGTCGCCAGCAGGCCGTTGGTGTTGCGGTACTGGCGACCCTGGTAGCTCCAGTCATGGAAGCCGAAATAGCGATAGTACTGGGGGTAGTCGCGCATCACTGCCCGGGCCAGAATTGACAGATCCCGCGCGGTTGTCAGCTGGCGGCTGTCGGGCAGGCCGTTCGGATTCACGTAGCGGGTCTGGGTCATGCCCAGCTCTTCCGCCTTCAGCGTCATCAGCGCCGTGAAACGGGCCTCGGTGCCGCCGATATGCTCGGCGATGGCCACTGCCATGTCATTGGCCGAACGCACGGCTGTGGCGTGCATGGCATCATCCAGGGTGATGGTCTGCCCGGCGGCCAGACCCAGCTTGGAGGGGGGCTGGGAGGCGGCGCGGGGCGATACGGTGATCACGTCATCCAGCTTGACGCGCCCTTCGGACAGAGCCTCGAACGCCATGTAGAGGGTCATCATCTTGGTGATGGACGCCGGATAGCGGCGACTGTCGGCGTAGCGGGAGAACAGCACCTCGCCGGTCGCGGCGTCGACAACAATGGCCGCATAGCGGGCGTTCTCGCTCGACTGAGCTACAGTTGGCGTACCCGTAGCCGGCGACAGCGTCAGAACGGACAGGGCCAGAAGTGCGATCAGACCGCGGCGGAGAATTGCAAACATCGGCAAGCGTTGCCTCACTACTATGGCGTGGTCGCGACCACCGGACGCGTCGCTGACAACCCTAACATGCAGCCTCGGGGTTTCGTGGCGGTTAACCAAGGAGTTAACGCAGATTTGAACGGTGGTTCTTCTGCTCCCCGGAAATGCTGCAACGCACAATGGCCCTTGACGCGTGTTCGCACATGCACCATATGAGCGTTGTGGTGATCGGCAACGTCGGTCATCGAGACATCAACAGGTGGCCCCGCCGCGATCAGCTTCAGGAGACTTCCCATGGCCGACAGCGCCGATACCGTGAAAAAGACCGTCGAAACCGCTACCGCGACCGTCAAGGCCCAGGCCGACAAGGTCCAGGCCAGCGCCAAGCAGGCCCAGGCCGCCGGTGCCCAGGCTTTCCGTGAAGGCGTCGACAAGTCGGTCGCCTCGCTGACCGAACTGAATGCCCTGAACAAGAAGAACCTGGACGCCGTCGTCGAGTTGGCCACGGTTGCCCAGCGCGGCGTCGAGGCCCTGTCCTCGCAGTCGCTGGCCTATGGCAAGAAGTCCTGGGAAACCGGCGTCGCTGCCGCCCAGAGCCTGTCCAAGGCCCGTTCGATCCAGGAACTGGTCGAGCTTCAGACCACCTTCGCCAAGTCGGCGATGGAAACCTATATGGCTGAAATGACCAAGATGACGGACGTACTGACCGCCTCGGTCAAGGACAGCTTCAAGCCGATCAACGAGCGCGTCAGCGCCTCGGTCGAGAAGTTCCAGGCCGCCCGCTAAGGCGATCTGAACCTTCTAAAAGCGTTTCGAGAGGCCCTTCGGAGAGATCCGGAGGGCCTTTTCGCTGTTCGACCGCCGCGTGATCGATGCTGAAGGTCCGGGCCAGTCGCCTCAAGCCGCCACGGCTTGATCTGGCATTCGGGTGGCGATGACGGCGGTAAAGGGCATGGAAACCTCCGCCGGCGACAATGCGGCCTGCCCGGCGATACCGGGTCGGGGATGCCGGAACCCGTGAAACTTCGGTCATGAACCCTTTGTCACGCAAGCTGTGACTGGACGCGTCTTCAATTTCCGGCCATCATCACCTATCTGAGCTAGCTACTCCCCGATACGGATCAAGAATGCCTTCCAAGCGGCCAGGTGAACGACAGGGCGACGGTTTCGGCTCCGCCACGGTCACCGAAACAAAGCCCAAGCTTCAAAAGCCCTCGCTCTACCGGGTGCTGATCCTCAACGACGACTACACGCCGATGGAATTCGTCGTCTACGTGCTGGAACGGTTCTTTCAAAAGGACCGCGAGGCCGCGACTTCGCATCATGCTGCATGTGCATCAGCATGGTGTCGGGGTGTGCGGCGTCTTCACCTACGAAGTGGCCGAAACCAAGGTCGCCCAGGTGATCGAAACCGCGCGCCGCCACCAGCATCCGCTGCAATGCACGATGGAAAAAGACTGAGAGGATACCCTCATGCCCTCATTTTCACGTCCTCTCGAAGAAACGCTTCACCGCGCGGTCAGTTACGCCAACGAGCGCCGGCATGAATACGCCACGCTCGAACACCTGCTGCTGGCCCTGATCGACGACCCCGAAGCGACCGGGGTGATGACCGCCTGCAATGTCGATCTGGTCGCCCTGAAAACGGCGCTGACGCTTTACGTAGACACCGACCTGGCCGCCCTGGCGACCTCGGACGGCGAAGACGCCAAACCCACCGCCGGCTTCCAGCGGGTGATCCAGCGCGCCGTGATTTATGTCCAGAGTTCCGGCCGCGAGGAGGTGACCGGGGCCAATGTGCTGGTCGCCATCTTCAGTGAGCGCGAGAGCCACGCCGCCTATTTCCTGCAGGATCAGGACATGACCCGTTATGACGCGGTCAATTTTATCGCCCACGGCATCGCCAAGAAGGCCGGGGCCGCGGAGGTTCGCACCGGCAAGGGCGGTAGTCCTGAGGACTTCGGAAGATGCGGCCACCGTCAAGTCAGGCGGAGAGGCGCTTGAGGCCTATTGCGTCGACCTCAACGAGAAGTCGCGCCAGGGCAAGGTTGACCCTCTGATCGGGCGCCAGGCCGAGGTGGATCGCTCGATCGAGATCCTGTGCCGGCGGACCAAGAACAACCCGCTGCTGGTCGGCGAACCCGGTGTCGGCAAGACGGCCATCGCCGAAGGTCTGGCGCGCAAGATCGTCAATCACGAGGTCCCGGACGTGCTGGAAGGCGCGACCATCTATTCGCTCGACATGGGGGCGCTGCTGGCCGGCACCCGCTATCGCGGTGATTTCGAGGAGCGGCTGAAACAGGTCGTCAAGGAACTCGATAATTACGAGAATGCCATCCTGTTCATCGACGAGATCCACACGGTGATCGGCGCGGGCGCAACGTCGGGCGGGGCGATGGATGCCTCGAACCTGCTGAAGCCGGCCCTGGCCTCCGGCAGCCTGCGCTGCATGGGCTCGACCACCTACAAGGAATATCGCCAGCATTTCGAGAAGGACCGGGCCCTGGTCCGGCGCTTCCAGAAGATCGACGTCAACGAGCCGACGGTCGCGGATTCCATCAAGATCCTGCGCGGCCTGAAGAGCTATTACGAAGCGCACCACAAGCTGCGCTACACCGAAGCCGCCGTGCGTTCGGCGGTCGAGCTGTCGGCACGCTACATGACCGACCGCAAATTGCCGGACAAGGCCATCGACGTGATCGACGAGGCCGGGGCCAGCCAGATGCTGCTGCCGGAATCGAAGCGCAAGAAGGTCATCGGCCAGAAGGAGGTCGAGGCCGTCATCGCCAGGATGGCCCGCATCCCCGCCAAGTCGGTGTCCAAGTCGGATACCGAAGGGCTGAAGAAGCTGGAGGCTGACCTGAACCGGGCAGTGTTCGGCCAGACGGCGGCTATCGAACAGGTGGCGGCGGCGATGAAACTGGCCCGTGCCGGCCTGCGCGACCCGCAAAAGCCGATCGGCTCCTTCCTGTTCGCCGGTCCGACCGGTGTCGGCAAGACCGAGGTGGCCAAGCAATTGGCTTCGACCCTCGGTATCGAGATGCTGCGTTTCGACATGTCGGAATATATGGAGCGGCATACCGTCAGCCGGTTGATCGGCGCGCCTCCGGGCTATGTCGGTCACGATCAGGGTGGCCTGCTGACCGATGCCGTCGACCAGCACCCGCACGCCGTGGTGCTGCTGGACGAGATCGAGAAGGCCCACCCCGACGTCTACAACATCCTGCTGCAGGTGATGGACAACGGCATGCTGACCGACGCCGTTGGCAAGAAGGTCGATTTCCGCAATGTGGTGCTGATCATGACCACCAATGCGGGGGCGGCGGACAATGCCCGGGCCTCGATCGGCTTCGGCCGCGGCAAGGTCGAGGGCGAGGACGACAAGGCCATCCAGCGCCTGTTCGCGCCGGAGTTCCGCAACCGTCTCGACGCCATCGTCAGCTTCAAACCGCTGGCGGCCGAGACCATCCGTCTGGTGGTGACGAAGTTCGTGCTGGAGCTGGAAGCCCAGCTGGCGGACCGCAACATCACCATCGAACTGGCCGACGATGCCGCCGACTGGCTGGCCAAGAACGGCTTTGACGAACTGTATGGCGCCCGGCCGCTGGCGCGGGTCATCCAGGAACACATCAAGAAGCCGCTGGCCGACGACATCCTGTTCGGTCGCCTGACCCGCGGCGGCCATGTGAAGGTGGCGCTGAAGGACGGCAAGATCGTCTTTGACGTCAGCGGACCCTCGGGCGCACCGGTCAAGGAGCCGGCGGACGAAACCGCCGGCTGATTTGCCTGTCAGAAACGACGAGGGCCCGGGCAGTGATGCCCGGGCCCCTTTTCTGTGCGCCGTACCGTACGAAGCGGTCTAGCGGCGGCGACCGGCTCCGGCCAGCAGCAGGCCGACGCCGGCGACGATGGCCGTGGTCAGCAGGGGCTTGCGGCGAGCGAACTCGAGGCCGGTGCGGGCCGGTTCCTTGATGTCGGAAGGCGCGCGCTCGACCAGCCGGTCCAGCCCGTCGATGGCCTGGCCGTACAGGTCCTGCGCCTTGCCCTTGGCCTGGTTCAGCCGCCCCTTGATTTCGAGCTTGGGGTTGTCGGTCAGGGCACCGAGGCTGGACTGGATTTTGCCGCCGGCTTGAGTGGCGGTGCCTTCGATACGTTGGTCGGTCATGGGTGTGTCCTTGGAATGTGGAGAAGCCGGGGAGGCTGCCTGATCAGCGCGCGAGGGCGGTGCCGGGTTCCCCGAAGCCCGGCCTTCAGGGCCTTTTGCCGCAGGCCGAAACGCGCGACAGTCCGGGCGAACTGGAGAGACCGATGGCTGACCCGGCGATGACCGAGCGACAGAAGAAATGGTTCGCCACCGTCCAGGCCAACCTCGAGGCCAGAACGGGCCGGCCTCTAGCGGTCTGGGTCGATATTCTGAAGGGCTGCCCCGAGACCCGGCCCAGGGCCCAGGCCGCCTGGTTGAAGGCCACCCACGGCATCGGGGCCAATCACGCGGCCATGATTCTCGACGCCGCCCGCCCGGCGGACACCCTTGGCTGGAGCGATGCCGAGGGCCTGCGCTCGGCTCTGTGGGCCGAGCCACGGTCGCTGGCCGCGCTCGAGGCGGTCGAACGGATCGCCGCCGACCTTGAGGACGTCGTTATCACCCAGCGCAAGGGCTATACGGCCTTCTCCCGGGCCGTGCAGTTTGCCGCGATGCGACCCCTGAAAGGGGGAGGGGCCCGGCTGGGACTGAAGCTGGATCCCGAGGAGTCTGACAGACTGTCGACCCCGACCCACAGCGAAAGCTGGTCAGAGCGACTGACGGCGGTGGTCGAGATGGACGGGCCCGGCGCGGCCAATGTCGAGCTGGCGAGTCTGTTCGCAAGGGCTGCGAAAAACGGCCGGACGGCCGGATCAGACTGAGCGATAGGGCGACAGATCTGCGGCCAGTTCAGCAATCCCGGCGGCCACGGCCGGGCGTTCCCCTTCCAGATAGTGGGCCACGGCCTCGCGCAGGCCCGGATGGGCGATGTGGTGGGCGGAATAGACCGGTGAAGGCATGTAGCCGCGGGCGATCTTGTGCTCACCCTGGGCCCCGGCCTCGACGCGCGACAGGCCTCGGGCAATGGCGAATTCGATGGCCTGATAATAGCAAAGCTCGAAATGCAGGAACGGCACATCCTCCAGCGCGCCCCACTGACGGCCATACAGGGCGTCG
The DNA here is from genome assembly GCA_034676465.1 of Brevundimonas sp. GTDB lineage: Bacteria > Pseudomonadota > Alphaproteobacteria > Caulobacterales > Caulobacteraceae > Brevundimonas. The sequence continues at coordinate 25,792 of JAUCCG010000046.1, forward strand.
CGCCCGATCAGGTTCAGGGCCCCGGCGATGGGTGCTCCGTCGCGGAAGGCCATGACCAGGGCGATGCGGTCAGCCATCGTCGCGCCGATACGGCTGAAGAAGTCGCGCGTCAGATAGGGACGGCCCCATTTGCGTGAGCCGGTGTCCAGATAGAAGGCGAAGAAGGCGTCCCAGTGCGTCTCGGTCAGATCGGTCCCGGTCAGGACGCGGATATCGAGCCCGGCCTGCGCTTCGCGACGCTCACGACGGAGGGTCTTGCGTCGATTGGACGACAGGGCCGCGAGGAAGTCGTCGAACGTCCCATAGTCGGCATTGCGCCAGATGAACTGCATGTCCCGGCGCTGCAGCAGGCCGGCCTGGCCCATGGTCTGCCATTCGACCTCGGTCAGGAAATTGACGTGCAACGACGAGACGCCCAGCCGCTCGACCAGCGCGAGCGCGCCCTGCAACAGGGCCTCGCGCACCGTAGCGGTATCGGCGGCAGGGTGGGTGAGGAAGCGTGGGCCGGTGGCCGGCGTAAACGGCACCGCCCCCAGCAGCTTGGGATAGTAGCGACCGCCGGCACGTTCAAAGGCGTCGGCCCAGCTGTGATCGAAGACATATTCGCCCTGGCTGTCGCCCTTCAGATACAGGGGCATTACACCCAGCACGCTGTTGTCACTATCGCGCAGCGCCAGATGCCGCGGGGCCCAGCCCCGGGCGGGAACCGCACTGCCCGAGGCTTCGCAGGCATGCAGGAAGGCATAGGAGACGAAGGGATCGCCGGTCGGGGCCGCGCAGGCATCCCAGGCGGCTGCGCCGATGTCGGCGATCCCGTCGTGAACCGTTAGCGTGGCGGTCACTTCACCTCGATGATGGCGTCCACCTCGACGGCGAAACCGAGCGGCAGGCGATAGACACCGACGGCCGCGCGGGCGTGACGGCCCTTGTCGCCGAACACCTCGACCATCAGGTCGGAACAGCCGTTGATGACGGCGGGAATGGCGGTGAAGTCCCCGGCGGTCTGGACGAAGCCGCCCAGTTTGACGACGCGAACGACACGCTCCAGATCGCCGTCCAGCGCCGCCGACATCTGCGCCAGCAGATTGACGCCGCACATGCGGGCCGCGGCCTGCGCCTGCTCGGGCGAGACGTCGTCGCCGACGGTACCCTTGATGCCACCGGCGGCATCGTTCGACAGCTGGCCGGAGATATGGACCAGGTTTCCGGTCCGGACATAGGCGACGTAGTTGGCGACCGCCTTGGCGGGTTCCGGCAGGCTGATGCCGAGTTCGGTGAGGCGGGCGGCGATGGTCATGTTCAGGCTCCGTGAATGTCCTGCGGACTTATCCCTTCAGGCCGGGTCTGGAAAGACGTCGCCGCGTTGGCATCACCCCCGGATTGTCGTAAATAGCGACTACATGCTCAGGAGGTGACCCGTGCGTCATTCTGTTCTGATGTCTGGAGTGTTTGCGGTCGCGTTGATCTGGACTCCGGGTGCCAATGCCTATTCAGGGGCGGAACTTTCGATCCAGGACCCGGGTACGGTGGTGGCAGCAGCAACCGATGTACAGGACGCGGAGCCCGCCGCGGTCCCGGAAACGGCGGAGGAAACGGCCTTTCTGGATCAGGTCGTCTGTCGGGCTGCCGCTCGCGCGGCCAGCCGTCTGCGCAGTCGGACGCGCGTCTGTGATACCCGCCGGGCCTGGCGGGATATGGAGGAAGCGGCCGCAGCCGAGACCAGTCGGTTGCAGAACATGGGCAGGTATAACCCTACCGAAGATCCGCTCGCTCGTCGTGACGAAACGCGACGCCAGTAGGCTGACCAAGCCGGGCACGCGTATGCGCCACCCGTCGGGCCTGGCGGGACGCGGACGGCTGATCGTAAAATTACACACTGATGAGGACGTTGGCAGTTGTCGCCCGAACTTTCGCTGCTAGGATCGCATTGAATTTCCGGAGATAATGAATGCGTCCTGTTCGTCTTGCCGCCGCGCTCGCTGCGGTGCCGCTGTTTCTTGCCGCCGCCGCCCAGGCCCAGACTGTTGAATTGTCCCAGGTTCAGGCTGCCGCTGTCGCCGTAACAGAAGGTGCAGCGTCTGCCGAAACGCCGCAGCAGACCGCCACGCTCGACGAAGTCGTCTGCCGGGCCCAGGGCCGTGCCGCCAGCCGTCTCCAGTCGCGCGCCCGGATCTGCAAGACACGTCGTGAATGGCGCGTGCTTGATGACGAAGCGGCAGCGACAGCGGCCCGGACCCAGAACCGCGATCGGTTCAATCCACCGTGCCCGTCCAGCAATCGACCCCAGTAGTCATCGCCGCCGGCACGTCGATCGGAACTAATTCGGCCCGTCGATCTGGCCCAGGTGAACAATCGGTGGTATTCTGACCGCTCTCGCTGGAGTGGAAGAATGGCACATCCCTGCTGTTTGGCCGCCATGATTGCGGCCTCAACCCTTTGGACCGGCACGGCTTTGGCCGCCCCCCAGGTCACGCCACAGGCGCCGCCTGGCACAATGGCCGAGCCGGCGGTTATACCTGATGTCGAAGTGAGTGCCGCTGTCGAAGAGACCGCGGAGCAGACAGCCTATCTGGACCAGGTTGTCTGCCAACGCGTGTCCCGCGCCGCCAGTCGCCTGCCTTCGCGTCGGCAGGTGTGTGATACCCGTCGCGCCTGGCGAGACATGGAGGAGGAGGCGGTCCGGGAGACGCAACGCCTGCTCAACATGAACGCCTACAACAACCGAGCGCGCGAGCCCGGACACTAGGACGAACGTCAGCCAGGCAGGTTCAACGCTTCAGAGCCCGACCCGCGACCACGGCATCGTAACCGAATTTCGCGCGCAGCACGTCGATGGCGGTTTCGGTCTTGAGGGCGCGCGCCTCGGCGCTCTCGAACAGGGCCGACGGGGCTTCGACCGCCGCGCCGATTTCGCCCAGACCAATACCGATCAGCCGGTAGGGGATCCCCAATTCCGGGGCCATCAGCGCCCGACCGGCGGCGAACAGGGCCCGGGCCGTCTGCACCGGCTCGGGCAGGCTGATGCGTCGGGTGACGATGCGGAAATCCGTGCGACGCAGCTTCAGGACAACCGCCCGGCTGGCCACACCGTCACGACGGGCCTTGGACGCCAGCTTTTCGCACAGCGGCCAGAGTTCGGCCTCCAGCTCCGCAGCGCTGGTCAGGTCCTCGTAGAACGTCGTCTCGGCGCTCATGCCCTTGCGCTTCCGGGCCGGATTGACGGCGCGGGCGTCGCGCCCGTGGGCCAGGTCGTGCAGGCGCAGGCCGTTTTCGCCGTAGCGTTTGATCAGATCGCGCGGATCCGCCGCAGCCAGATCACCGATCGTGGCATAGCCGTCGCTGCGCAGGGTCCTTGAGAACACCGGCCCGACCCCTGGCAGGATGCTGACCGGCTTCGGCCCCAGCAGGACGGGGGCTTCGACACCAAGCACCGAAAAGCCTCGCGGCTTGTCCAGTTCCGACGCGATCTTGGCGAGGAAGCGATTGGCGGCCAGGCCGATCGACACCGTCAACCCGGTCTCCGCCTCGATCCATGCCTGCAGTTGCACTAACTGCAATGCTGGCGGACCGCCATTCAGGCGTTCAGTGCCCGACAGGTCGATCCACGCCTCGTCCAGCGACAGGGTCTGCACCAGTGGTGTCAGCCGGCCGATGGCATCGAAAATCCGTTTGCTTTCAGCGACGTATTTGGGAAAATCTGGCTTGATGACTACCGCCTCGGGACAGGCCTTCAGGGCCTTGAACATCGGCATCGCCGAATGCACCCCATACTGACGGGCAATATAGCAGCAGGTCGCCGCCACCCCCCGCTTGCCCCCACCGACAATCACCGGCCGGTCGCGCAGTTCAGGCCGGTCCCGCTTCTCGACCGAGGCATAGAAGGCGTCGCAGTCGAGGTGGGCGATGGTCAGTTCGGCAAGCTGGTCGTGGCTGATGACGCGCCGGGAATTCAACAGGTCGGGCAGCGCACGCTGCGCCGGTCCCCGCTCCACAGGCAGTCGCGGCAGATGGCCCGCAGGGTCAAGACGGCGGATCTCCGGTCCAGCTTTCACGCCAACTTAAGACTGGACGGCCCAGAGTGCACGTGAAGAAGGCGCAAAGCCTCAGCGCAACCGCGCAGGCGATGAGGCAACAGACCGGGTGAACATGTCCAAGAAAGTCCTCATCGTCGAGGATAACGAGCTGAACATGAAACTCTTTCATGACCTGCTCGATTCCCAGGGCTACGAAACGCTGCAGACCCGCGAGGGGCTGTCGGCCCTGGCGCTTGCGCGCGAGCATCTTCCGGACCTGATCCTGATGGATATCCAGTTGCCCGAGATTTCCGGTCTGGAAGTCACCAAATGGCTGAAGGACGACGAGGAACTGAGCCACATCCCGGTCATCGCCGTCACCGCCTTCGCCATGAAGGGCGATGAGGAGCGGATCCGCCAGGGCGGCTGCGAAGCCTATATTTCCAAACCAATTTCAGTGATGCATTTCCTCGACGTGATCCGGCTGCACCTGGGAGACGCCAAGCCGGCGGTGCCCGTATGACGGCACGAATCCTTGTCGTTGACGATGTCGAGACCAACGTCCGGCTGCTCGAAGCGAAATTGACACTCGAATATTATGACGTCCTGAGCTGCAATGACGGGGCCTCGGCCCTGACCATCGCGGCCCGGGAACGGCCGGACATCATCCTGCTGGATGTGATGATGCCGGGGATGGACGGGTTTGAAACCTGTCGACGGCTGAAGGCTGACCCGGTGACCCGTCACATCCCGGTCGTCCTGGTTACGGCGCTGGACGGACGGGACGACAAGATCCGCGGTCTCGACGCTGGTGCCGACGACTTTGTCACCAAGCCGATTGACGATCTGTTGCTGTTTGCCCGCGTGCGATCGCTCGTGCGCCTGAAGGCCGTGATGGACGAACTGCGTGATCGTGAGGAGAGCGGTCGCCGCATGGGAGTTGATGCCGACGGCGCCGGGCGTCTGCGCGGCTCCGGAGGGCGGGTGCTGATCGTCGACGACAATGAGTCCCAGGCCAACCGGATCGCGGATCAGCTGGCGACCGACCATCGTCCGGTGATTGAGGCCGATCCGGACAAAGCCCTGGTCGCCGCCCAGGGGCTGATCGACCTGATCATCGTCAATGTCTCGAGTTCCGGATTTGACGGCCTTCGTCTGGTAGCCCAGATCCGCTCCAAGGAAGGCTTGCGCCGGGCACCAATTCTGGCCGTCGTCGATCCCGCGGACCGACCGCGCCTGGTCAAGGCGCTGGAGCTGGGGGCCAATGATATCCTGACCAAGCCGGTCGACCCCGAGGAGCTGGCCGCCCGGGGCCGCACCCAGATCCGGCGCAAACGCTACACTGATTTCCTGCGGCAACGGCTCGACTACAGCCTGGAGATGGCCGTCACCGAACTCGCTGACCGGTCTACACAACCGCCGCTATATGGCGGGACAGCTTCAGACTATGGTCAACCGGACCGGGCAGGGGGCGACCCGGTTGCCGTGCTTGTTATCGACATCGATCACTTCAAGGCGGTCAACGACGGCTTCGGCCACGATGCCGGTGATGAGGTGCTGCGCGAGTTCGCCGTGCGGCTGGCCACCAATGTCCGGGCCATTGACCTGCCGTGCCGCCACGGGGGCGAGGAGTTTGTCGTCGTCATGCCGGGTACGGGGCTGGAGGACGCGGTGATGATTGCCGACCGCATCCGTCGGGACGTCGCCACGACCCCGTTCCGTATCCTGGATGGCGATGAGCATCTGACCATCACCGTATCCATCGGCGTCGCCGCGACCCTGGGTGCGGATGACTTGCCGGATGCCCTGATCAAGCGGGCGGACGAAGGGGTCTATGAGGCCAAGGCCCGGGGTCGCAACAAGGTCATTGCCCGCGCCGCCTGACGCCGGTTCCGCCGCACGCACAAGAAAACGCCCGGTCATGCGACCGGGCGTTTTTCTGTGATGGCAGATCCAAGGACGGGGCGACGCGACGGGCGCCCTGAAGGCACCCTACTTGATCTTGCCTTCCTTGAACTCGACGTGTTTGCGCACGACGGGGTCATATTTCTTGACGACCATTTTCTCGGTCATGGTCCGGGCGTTCTTCTTGGTGACATAGAAGAAGCCGGTATCGGCCGAGGAGTTCAGGCGGATCTTGATTGAAGCCGGTTTGGCCATCGGAATTACCTTTGCGACGGCAAAAGCCGCTGAAATAAGAGGCGCGGAACATACTCGGGATGCCTGTGAAGTCAACCGCACTCATCGCGGCTTGAAGAAGGTGCCATCAAAGGCTACGATGGGGCATGACCCGTATCTCCCTCCTGGCCTTCGCGGCCCTCGCTCCGCTCCTGGCGTCCTGCGCCAGCCTGCCCCAGGCACCGGCACCACAGGACGCCTTCTTCGCCAATCTGACGGCCCTGTGCGGCCAGAGCTTCCCCGGGCGTCTGGTGCGTCCGACGCCGCCGATGCCGATCTCGCCGGTCAGCCGATGCAGATGACGGTGCGCGACTGTTCGGCGCAGGAGATCCGCATCCCGTTCCAGATCGGTGAGGACCGCTCCCGGACCGGGTCGTGACCCGCACGGCGGAGGGGCTGACGCTGAAGCACGACCATCGCGATCCGCAGGGCCAGCCCGACGGCTGGCACTGGTATGGTGGGGACACCGCGACCGCGGGACCGCCCATCGTCAGGTGTTCCCGGTCGATCAGTTTTCGATCGACATGTTCAACGCCGGTGACGCCGCGGTCTCGACCACCAACGTCTGGGCCATGGAGATTTAGCCCGGGCAGACGTTTGCCTATGAGCTGCGGCGGGCCAACCGGCACTTCCGGTCGAGTTCGACCTGACGTCCCGCTTTAGGGGCGACACGGCCTCAGTCGTGGCTGACGACATGGCGTCCGTGCACCATGCGCACGAACGGGCGTGGCCGGTCCGCACCGCCGCGTCCCGCGGCTATTTCGTCCAGGACAAAACGGGTGATCGCGGGCAGGTCCAGCGCGCGGGCCTCTGCCAGCGGCAGCCAGGCGATTTCGTCCAGTTCACCTGAGCCAGTCGTCGGCTCGGGATGCAGCAGGGCGTCGGCCGGGGCCAGAAAGAACCGCGCGTCGAACCGGCGGGTCCGGCCCGGTGGAGTGATGGCGCGGGCGACATAGGTCAGGGCCGACAGGTCCGGCAGGGCACCCGCCGCCCGGTATTCGCGCCACGGGCCGGCCACGGACGCGGGCGGGGCCGGCTGTCCAGAAATCAGGCCCGTCTCCTCGAAGGTCTCGCGCACGGCGGCCATGGCCAGGGCGCGCGCCCGGCGCGCGTCGGTCTCGCGGATCAACAGGCGCAACGCGTCGGGAGACAGATCGGCCCCGGCTGCGGCGGTAAAGTCCGTTCGCTCGATCCGGCCGCCGGGAAAGACCCATTTTGAAGCCATGAAGACGTGGCCGGGGGCGCGGCGGCCCATCAGCACCTCGGCTCCGTTCGCCCCCTTGCGGGTCAGGATCAGGGTGGCGGCGTCCTTCGGACGCTGACGGCCGCCGACGCGCGGGGCGTCCGCCAGATCCTGGGCGGAATTGAAGGGTTTAGTCGGTGTAGCGGTCACCCTCGATGATTAGCACGTTCAGGTCGCGTGTCGGGGTGTAGTTGCTGTAGCGGACCTCGAATTGATCGGGCTGATCCGGCGTACGCCGTCGGCGCAGAAGCTGACGACATTGTCTTCGGAGCCCTTGTCGACCACCAGCCGGAATTCCGCCGATCGGGCCGGACCAGTTGGCCCCGGTGACCAGGGTGTAGTCGAGCCAGGAATCCCGCATCTGGAAGCCCTCGGCCTGTTTGCGCGCGACGGCGCGGCGAACCGGTTGTTGACACAGTATTCGGCCTCGAGTTCAGATCGTTGTTCACCGGGTGCCCCCACATTCGTCGTCGTGGTCCCGCCGGTGACCGGCACATAGATATGCTGGATTCTAACCTCCTCGCCCGGCGCGAAATACTGGGTCCAGTAGTGGGTGGTTTTCAGGGTCCACAGACCGGTGCTGGTCCGGATGCCGTCGCCGTGGATGCTGCTGTCCAGCAGACCGTCGGCGACCAGTTCGGCGATCTGGGCCTCCGACAGATCGGCGACGGGACCCGCGAGCGCATCCCAGTACGGGTTCAGCGGCAGGCCGAGGCGTTGCAGCCGGCGGGTGACGTCGACGCCGTTCAGCATCGCCTTCTGCTCGACCTGGGTGTCGACGGAGTAGCCGTCGACCCGCGTGATGAAATCGGCAACGTCCGCATCGGATCGGTAATCGGTCCGCGGACGCTGCCCATCCAGTCCGGCTCGATATCCGGCATGGGGGGAAGGCGACGATGGTCTGTATGCCCTCGTCGGTGTGGTTGAGGAAACGGTAGGCGACCCGGACTTCCTGCGCCGACAGAAACAGGTCCTCCGAAAGCATGGTGATGCCGTCGGTGCGCTCGAACACCAGTCCGCCGGCCTTCATCGAGGCGACGGTGTCGTTGGCAGAGGCCGCCGGGGCCAGCAGCAGAGCGGTGATCAGGGCCACGGAGGCGGCGAGACGGTTCATCAGCATTCTCCCGGTCAGAAACCGAAGGTAGCCGAACTCCAGCCGCAGGTGAAACCTGTCAAATTCACGAAACCGCCGGGCTCGCTCAGCGGCGTTTTCCCTTGCGCACGCCCTTCAGGCCCCCTGACGGGGGCTTGGGGCCGCCCGGACGCTTGCTGCCGCGCTTGGGCGGGCCGTTGCCGCCGGGGCCACGGTCGCGGGCCCGGACGCCGTAGCGCGGGGCCGGGGCATCAGGATCGCGCGGCGCGGGGTCGCTGAGCATCTCGAACAGCAGGCCGCCGGTGATGGGGGTAGCTTCGCGAAGCTTGACCTCAACCTGACGCCCCAGGGTCCAGCGCTGGCCGCTGCGCTCGCCGACCAGGGCGTGGGCGCGCTCGTCGTGGTGGAAATACTCATTGCCCAGCGATGACACCGGGCACAGGCCGTCGGCTCCGGTCTCCTCCAGTCGCACGAACAGGCCGAAGCGGGTGACGCCGGTGATACGGCCGGGGAAGGTGGGCCCGACCCGGTCCTCGAGAAAGGCCGCGATATAGCGGTCCATGGCGTCGCGCTCGGCGGCCATGGAGCGGCGCTCGGTCGTGGTCACCTGTTCGGCGATGGCCGGCAGTTCGGCCACCTCGCGGTCGGTCAGCCCGTCCTTGCCCAGTCCCAGCGCCCGGATCAGGCCCCGATGCACGATCAGGTCGGAATAGCGCCGGATCGGCGAGGTGAAATGGGCGTAGCGATCAAGGTTGAGACCGAAATGCCCGATGTTGTCGGGGCTGTAGATGGCTTGCATCTGGCTGCGCAGGACCACCTCGTTGACGACCTCGGCGTGTGGCGTGTCGCGGGTCTCGTCCAGCAGCTTGTTCAGCCGCTTGGTGGTCGGAGCCTCACCCTTGTTCCACGGCTTGCCGATGGTCTGCAGGAAGTCGGCCAGGTTGAAGGTCTTCTCCTGGCTGGGCGTGTCGTGGATGCGGTAGATCAGCGGCGTCCGCTTCTGTTCCAGCGTTTCGGCGGCGCAGACATTAGCCTGAACCATCATCTCCTCAATCAGGCGATGGGCCTTCAAGGGACTTGCGCGGCTCGATCGCGGCAATCCCGCCGTCGGGTGCCATGACGATGCGACGCTCCGGGCTCTGGATGGCCAGCGGGCTGCGCTTCAGCCGGCCCTTGAGCATGGTGTGATAGGCGTTCCACAGTGGGTACAGGATCGCATCCATGATCGGTCCGGCGGCGTCACCGGGCTGGCCGTCGATGGCCTCCTGGGCCTGTTCGTAAGACAGTTTGGCGTGTGACCGCATCAGACCGCGTACGAAGCGGTGGCCCGTCTTGCGGCCGTCCTTGTTGAAGACCATCCGCACGGCCATGCAGGCGCGGTTCTCGCCCTGCTGAAGTGAGCACAGGCCATTGGACAGGGTTTCGGGCAGCATTGGCTCGACCCGGTCGGGGAAATAGGTCGAATTGCCCTTGGCCCGGGCCTCGCGATCCAGCGAGGTGTCGGGGCGGACATAGGCGGCGACGTCAGCGATGGCGACCCAGACGATCCAGCCGTCGGGGTTTTTGCTGTCCTCGTCGCGGTGGGCATAGACGGCGTCGTCGTGATCGCGGGCGTCTGCCGGATCGATGGTGATGAACGGGATCTCGCGCAGATCCTCGCGCCCCTTCAGCGTCGGCAACGCCTGGTCCAGGGCCTCCTGTTCGACCGCTTCGGAAAATCCGGTCGGTACGCCGTGGGCGTGGATGGCGATCAGCGAGGCGGCCCGGGGGTCATCCTCGCGACCGATCAATTCCAGGATCTTGCCGCGCTTGGGTCCGTAACGTTGCTCGCCCTTCTCGATGGAGGCCAGCACCAGATCGCCGTCGCGCAGATCGGCGGCCTGCAATTGTGGAATGACCAGCACGTCCTTCGAACGCCGGTCGACCGGCTCGAGCCCGGGTCTCCTTGTTGGACTTGCGGATGACGCCGAGAACGCGGTTTGTGCCGGCGTCCAGCGCCTTGATCAGCCGTGCCTCCCAGCCCTCTTCGGCCTTGACGAACTTGACCAGCAACCGGTCGCCCATGCCCGGGGCAGGGGCGGTGCGGGGGCCGCTCTCGGGGACCAGCAGGGCCCTGGGGGCGTCGGGCGAGGCGTCGACCAGACGGACATACATGTCGCCGTCCAGATCGCGCTCGACCACATCGGCGACGCCGACCGGGGGCAGGTCACCGGCGGGCGAGAAGGTCTTGCGACCCCGTTTGCCCAGCAGGCCTTCGGCCTCCAGCTCGCGCATCATTTCGCGCAATCGGCGGCGATCCTCACCCTTCAGGCCAAAATGGCGGGCGATATCGGTTTTTTCGGCTCCACCGGCTTCCGTCAGGAAGGCGAGGAGGGTGGTTTTGTCGGGGAGGCCCGATGCGGACCTGCGGGGTGTTTTTGTCATTGAGTGCCTATGTAGTGTGCTTCGCCCCAAAGGGCTAAATCTTGCGTGGGTTGACCTTGTCGGGTCTGACGATCAGCTTCCGCCGCGAACGCTCACGAAGTCTGTCCATGTCCTTGTCCGCCACCCCCGTCCTCAGCCGGCCCGCCGGTTCCCTGCTGGACCTGATTGGCCTGACGCCGATGGTGGAGGTGAAGAACATCGACACCGGCCCATGCCGCCTGTTCCTGAAGCTAAAATCCCAGAACCCGGGCGGCTCGATCAAGGACCGGATCGCCCTGTCGATGATCGCCGCAGCCGAGAAGGAAGGGTTCCTGAAGCCCGGCGGTACCATCGTCGAGGCGACCGCGGGCAATACGGGTCTGGCCCTGACGCTGGTCGGTCAGGCCAAGGGTTATAAGGTGTTGCTGGTCATCCCGGACAAGATGTCCAAGGAGAAGATCCAGCATCTGCGCGCCATGGGGGCCGATGTGCGGCTGACGCGCTCGGACGTGCCGCACGGCCATCCGGAATACTACACCGACATGGCTGAACGTCTGGCCCAGCAGCTGCCGGGGGGCTTCTACGTCAACCAGTTCGCCAATGACGCCAATTCCGCCGCCCATTTCCAGACCACCGGTCCGGAAATCTGGGAACAGATGGGCCACGACATCGATGCCTATGTCGCCGGCATCGGCTCGGGCGGGACGATCACCGGGGTCGCCCAGTACCTGAAGAGTGTCGGCTCGAAGGCCGAAATCATTCTCGCCGACCCGACCGGCTCGGTGCTGGGCGAAATCGTCAATGACGGTGTGCCGGGACCGGAAGGCAGCTATACCGTCGAAGGCATCGGTCAGAATTTCGTGCCCGATACCGCCGACATGAGCCTGATCAACAAGGCTTATTCTATCCCCGACGCCGAGGCGATCGGCACCGTCCGCGAACTGCTGCTGAAGGAAGGCATCCTGGCCGGTTCATCGTCCGGCACTCTGATCGCCACCGCCCTGCGCTGGTGCCGCGAACAGACCGAGCCGAAACGCTGCGTCACCTTCGTCTGCGACACCGGGGCCAAATATCTGTCCAAGGTCTACAATGACGCCTGGCTGGCCGATCAGGGTCTGGGCGAACGTGAGATCCAAGGCAACCTGTCCGACCTGATCCATCGCAAATACGCCCAGGGTGATGTCGTGGTGGCCGGTCCGGACGACACGCTGGATACGGTGTTCAAGCGCATGCGGGGGGCGGATGTCTCGCAACTGCCGGTAATTCAGGACGGCCGTCTGGTCGGCATCGTCGACGAGAGCGATCTGATCCATGTGATGAATACCGACGAGATCACCCGTCAGGACCGTTTCAAGAAGCCGGTCGGCACGGTGATGACCCGCGATCTCGACACGGTTCAGGTCAGCGAGCCGCTGGACGCCCTGATCCCGGTGTTCGACCGTGACCGGGTGGCCATCGTTCTGGACGGCGAGACCTTCGTCGGCCTGATCACCCGCACCGACCTGATCAACCACCTCAGTCTGAACCGGTAGTCTTATGGCCAATCTCAAGAACCAGCAGGGCTTCTCGACCCGCGCCATCCATGCCGGACAGCGGCATGACCCGACCACGGGCGCGGTGATGACGCCGATCTACGCGACCTCGACCTATGCCCAGGAAAGCCCGGGCGTGAACAAGGGCTATGAATATGCCCGCGGCAAGAACCCGACCCGCGAGGCGTTCGAGGGCTGTATCGCCGACCTCGAGGGCGGCGTGCAGGGCTTCGGCTTCGCCTCGGGCATGGCCGCCACCTCGACGGCGCTGGAGTTGCTGGACGCCGGCTCGCACATCGTCACCGGCGATGACCTGTACGGCGGCTCCTGGAGGCTGTTCGAGCGCGTGCGCCGACGCTCGATGGGTCTGGACTTCGCCTATGTCGATCTCAGCGACATCGCCGCCGTCGAGGCGGCGATCACGCCGAAGTCGAAAATGCTGTGGGTCGAGACCCCGACCAATCCGATGATGAAGATCGCCGACATCGCCGCCCTGTCAAAGGTCGCGAAGGCCCACGGCCTGCTGCTGGTGGTCGACAATACCTTCGCCACGCCCTGGTGCCAGCAGCCGCTCAGCCTCGGGGCCGACGTCGTCATGCATTCGGCGACCAAATATCTGAACGGCCACTCCGACATCATCGGCGGTGTGCTGGTGGCCGGGAACACCGAGGTCGCGGCCGAGATCAAATTCCTGCAGAATTCGGTCGGCGGGGTGATGGGCCCGTTCGATGCCTTCCTCGCCAACCGGGGCCTGAAGACCCTCGGCCTGCGCATGAAGGCCCATTGCGACAACGCCCTGACCATCGCCCGCTGGCTGGAAGAGCGGAAGGGCGTGGCCCGGGTCATCTATCCCGGCCTGATCAGCCACCCGCAACATGACCTGGCCAGCCGCCAGATGCGGGCCTACGGCGGCATGGTTTCTGTGGTCATCGACGGGGATCTGTCGCGCACCCGTCAGGTGCTGGAGCGGGTCTCGGTCTTCACCCTGGCCGAGTCGCTGGGCGGGGTCGAAAGCCTGGTCAACCACCCGGCCATCATGACCCACGCCTCGGTCCCCAAGGATTTGCGCGACGCCGGCGGCGTCACCGAAAACCTAATTCGCCTGTCAGTGGGGGTCGAGGACGTCGAGGACCTGATCGCGGATCTGGATCAGGCCCTGTCCTGACGTCAGCCCGCGGTCGCTTCGGCGTCCGCGGCAATCTTCTTTTTGGCCGGGGCGCGCTTCTTCGGCGCAGCCTCGACGACGGGCTCGGTACCGTCGGCGGCGGCGACCTTCTTCTTGGCCGGGGCGCGCTTCTTGGCGGGCGGCTTGGCGGCAACCCGGGCCGCAACCTCGGCGTCGATCAGCGGCAGGATGTCAGTGGCGGAAGCGATCTGGCCCGCCGTGCCGCGGACCAGCAGACGTTCCGCATTGGCGCGGAGGGTCTTGAGGTCGGCGTCGGGCATCGCCGGTATCATCTCGGACAGAGGCGTCATCGGCGTACTCCATTGAAAAACAGCTTCAGGGCCGGTGCGCGAGGCACCGGCCCTTCAGCTAGAATGGCGGCCGGAGCCGCCGAAACCTGATCTACTCAGCAGCCTTGAGCTGCGTCGCCAATTCCTTGCCCGTCTTGCGATCGCGCTCGACTTCGAAGGAGATCTTCTGGCCTTCGTCGAGGCTGTTCAGCTCGGAGACTTCGACAGCGGTGACATGGACGAAAACGTCCTTGCCGCCGTCATCCGGCTGGATGAAGCCGTAGCCTTTAGTGGAATCTACCATTTTACAGTGCCGGTAGCCATTTTCAGGACCTCCATTAGCGTTGGCCGCCGGAAATAGCTCCTGCGCGGCCTGTCGGGTCTGAATGGGATCGGCTTTTTTGACTCAGTGCGTGATGCAAAGGACAGCAGCGTTACGCAGAGAGATCGACAGCTTCTATGTGGGCGTTGTCCGCATCAATAGCAAGGACAACGCGAATTCAGTTGGAAGCGGCATCCTGGACCGGACGCCGACATCCGGACGCAAAAATGGCGGCTGCATCCGGGACGCAGCCGCCATTCAAAGCGTTATCTAGCCGACAGTCTTGAGTTGACCGGCCAATTCCTTGCCCGTGCGACGGTCGCTTTCGATCTCGTAGGAGATCTGCTGACCTTCGTTCAGGCCGTTCAGGCCAGCGGCCTCGACGGCCGAGATGTGGACGAATACGTCCTTGCCACCGTCATCGGGTTGGACAAAGCCATAGCCCTTGGTGGAGTTGAACCATTTTACAGTGCCGGTAGCCATTTTCAGGACCTCCGTTAGAATTGGCCGCAGGAAATAGCTCCTGATCGGCCTGTCGGGTCTGAATGGATCGGCTTTAGACCTCGGTGCGGATGCAAAGGGGTGCAAGAGCGTGACGCAGAGAGATCGACGTTTAGCCTTGTGACGCGCCTTTCGGTCGAAAGCAAGGCTCGGACGATCAGTCCTCGTCGCCGTCCTCATCGTCGTCGGATGGCTCCACGGCGGCGGTATCTTCCGCGGACGGCACATAGTGTTTCTGGCACAGCTTGCGCAGGGCCCCGGTCAGGGAGGCCCCGTACAGGTTTTCCTGAACCCGCTCATGGCCTTCGGCCTGCAGCTTCTGCTTGATGTCGCCGACGGTGCGGCAGTCGCCACCTTCGGCCAGCTGATAGGCGCGTTCGATTGTCGTTGGTCTGAAGCTCATACTCCCAAGGTGGGGACCCCGGCCTCATTTGGCCAGCACTATCAGAAGGAAAAGCTCACCGTGCCGACAACGGCGGACGCATACTGTGGACCGGGGACGTTGGCGTCGGTGTCGTAGTAGCGCAGGTCGAAATCCAGATCGCGGGTCACGGCGTAGGTCACCCCGGCATTCCAGCCCGTGTAGTCGACGCTGGTTTCCTGCTCGCGGCGGCCGACGGCGGCGGTACCGGACAGTTTGCGGGTAAAGTCCCAGCCGACCCGACCCTCGACCCAGGTCCAGGCCTTCGAGGCACCGGTGTTGTCGGGGGAATATTGCACCGTGAGCCGGGCCTTGGCCGGGCCGATGGAGCGCGAGATCCGGGCGGTGAACTCCCAGGAGTCAGCGTCGTAGCCGTCGATCGCATCAACCTGCCATTTGTAACGGGCGTTCAGGTCGACATCGAAGCCGGCGATCTCGGGGCGGATGCCGGCATCGACCGCGGCTTCCAGTTCCGAGCCGCTGGAACTGCGGATCGTCTGCACCGAGGGGCCGGCATAGAAGAAGCCGTCGGCATTGGTCCAGCGGGCCAGACCGAAGGCATAGGGGTCTCCGTCCGACTTGGAGGCGTCCTTGGAGCGGTTGTCCGTCCCCGCACCGACCATGAACGACCACGAGCCCTGCGGAGTCGACGTCTGGGCATGGGCAAGTGACGGCAGGGCACAGATCGTGACCACTGCAATGAAACCGGATCGGATCATGGGCAAACCTCGTTGGGGACGAAGGGGCGTCTAACCCCAGTCCTTGACGAATTTATCACGCGCAGACGACATTTCCGTCGTCAGGCGACGGACCAGCTCGGCGACCGGGACAATGTCTTGGACCGCGGCCGAGCCCTGACCTGCGGACCAGACCGTCTTCCAGGCCTTGGCCTCGTCGGCCATGTCCAGCTTGTGTTCGGGCAGGCTCTTGGGATCGATGCCGTTGGCCACCAGTGACGGCGTCAGGAAATTGGCCGGAATACCCGAGACGGCGGGCGTGTAGGTGATGTCCGATGCGCCGGCGTCGACGATCATCTGCTTGTACTCGCCCTGGGCCATCAATTCGTCGGTCGAGATGAAGCGGGTGCCCATATAGGCGAAGTCAGCCCCCATCATCAGGGCGGCGGCGACGTCCGAGCCGGTCGACAGGCAGCCGGACAGGATGATGGTGCCGTCGAAGAAGGAGCGCACCTCGTTGACGAGGGCGAAGGGATTGACCACTCCGGCATGGCCGCCGGCCCCGTTGGCCACCAGGATCAGGCCGTCGACACCGGCCTGGGCGGCCTTGCGGGCGTGGCGGACATTGGCGATGTCGTGGAAGACCACGCCGCCGTAGCCATGCACCGCGTCGACCACGTCGCGTACCGCGCCCAGCGAGGTGATGATCAGCGGCACCTTCTCCTCGACCGAGACCATCATGTCGGCCATCAGCCGCGGATTGGTCGGATGGACGATGTGGTTGACGCCGAAGGCGGCGGCGTCGGGGTTCAGCCGGCCCTTGATCTGCCGGACCCAGTCCCGATAGCCGTCGGTGGTGCGCTGGTTCAGCGACGGGAAGGTGCCGATGACCCCGGCATTGCACGCCTCGACCACCAGATCCGGCCCGGACACCAGGAACATGGGCGCGGCGATGACCGGCAGTTTGAGACCGTTTTGCAGCGACGCCGGAATAGCCATGATCTTTCCCTGGGTTGTCTTTCGCCACGGATAGAGGGGTGTCGCGGGGGAAGGCAAATCCGGCGGCGTCGAGGGTCAAAAAAACCGGGTCTAAAGAGTCCAGGGTCGGGAGGGGTTGGACTCGAAAAAACCGAGTCCAAAGAGTCCAATCCGGCATCGGCGAAGGGCCAGTCGGGTCATCACCACATCCTTGCACGCCGCTACGTCAGACACGGGCGTAGTGACGGGCGTGGGTGTTGGCGCTACAGCCTGCTCATGACCACCGACACCTCAGGCCTGCACCAGCTGGGCCAACACACCCTCCAGCCGACCAGCCCGGACACGGCCGAGCTGGAGCGCGTGCCCAATCCGCATCCGGACACCCTGTATCTGGCCCGGTTCACCGTGCCGGAGTTCACCAGCCTGTGCCCGGTGACGGGCCAGCCGGACTTCGCCCATATCGTCATCGACTATGCGCCGGGCGACTGGCTGGTCGAAGTCCAAGAGCCTGAAGCTTTACCTGACGGCCTTCCGCAACCACGGGGCCTTTCACGAGGACTGCACCGTGGCCATCGGCAAGAAGGTCGCCGACCTGCTGCAGCCGAAATGGTTGCGTATCGGCGGCTACTGGTATCCGCGGGGGGGCATCCCGATCGACGTGTTCTGGCAGACCGGCGTCGCCCCGGAGGGGCTGTGGTTGCCGGACCAGGGCGTGCCGACGTATCGCGGGCGGGGGTGATGAAACGCCCGAGCTTGAAATCACACCAGCTTGCGGTGCGGCGATTCAAGGTCACCAAGCATGACTATCAAACCATTGATCCCGACGAACGCGTGTTGTTCTTCATGCTCGCCCAAACTTCGAACGAGATTGGGATGCTGCACGCGATCCTGATGCAGGCGCTCAACGGAGTAAGAGATCATCACCCTAGGCCAGTCAGGGAAACCTCTCCGGGAATGGCGCTGTTTATGGCTCGCCTGATGACAAATCGCCTTTGTGAAGGGTGGACGGTCATCTCGAAGGTCAAGACGGTTAAGCTGTTCGACCAACTATGGACGGACGTGCCACCAAACCCCGCAAATCGAGAAATTTACGGTCAAGCCATAGAGGCCCGAGATCGACTGTCGGTCTATTTTGGTCAGTCGGATAACCTGCTCACCAAGGTCCGAAACAAGCTCGCATCACACATTGATCGGGCGACCTTTTCAGGTGCATTCGACATCGCTCCCACTGATTTGGATATGTCTGACTTTCACACGGGATTGGTGGGAACTACCTTTTTCGGAGGAGCGGACTTGCTCCAAGCGATTGCAGTCAGTCACTTGATAGGAAGTCAGGACTCCGCTGAGGGTAACAACCAGCTCCTCGCTCAGGTGAGTGCTATCGCCGAGGATCTGAAGACCTTTATCGACGGATTTTCAGTCGCCTTCATCGTTTCAAGATTTGGAGCGTCGGGACTTGGTGGTGATCCGCAAATCTTGAGCAATCTCCCGAAAGCACGGCATTCCCGCGTTCACTATTTTATGAGCTGACGGTCAGTTTGGCGGAACTCCAGAAATCGGCAACTCGCCTCCCGCTCGAAGCCTGGGGCCGTCACTGGCTGGGCCGCCTGCAGGACTGGGCCGACCAGGCGGTGTGGTCCCGCAACGCCTTCGAATTTCTGATGTTCGGGCTCAAGCAGGGCTGGGCCTGTCTGTTCGGCGGACTGATGCTGGCCCTGCTGCTGGCGACGCATCTGTGGTGGCCCGAGGCGGCACCGGTCGCCCGTTACGACTTTCTGGTTATCGCCGCCGTGGCGATCCAGGCGGCCATGCTGTGGCTGAAGCTGGAGAGCTGGGAAGAAGCGCGGGTCATCCTCGTCTTCCATGTCGTCGGCACCATTATGGAGCTGTTCAAGACATCGCAGGGGTCATGGATCTATCCCGAAGACAGCCTGTTGCGGATCGGCATGGTGCCGCTGTTCTCGGGCTTCATGTATGCGGCGGTCGGCAGCTATATCGCGCGCATCTGGCGCATCTTCGACATCCGAATTCACCCGCTATCCGCCGCTATGGACGACCTGGCTGCTGGCGGCGGCGATCTACGTCAACTTCTTCGCCCATCACTGGCTGCCCGATATCCGGCTGGGCCTGTTCGCGGCGACGGCCCTGCTGTTCGGGCGGGGCTGGTTCCATTTCACGCCAGACCGGACCCGGCGCTCGATGCCGTTTCTGCTGGGCTTCTTTCTGGTCGCGGTATTCATCTGGCTGGCCGAGAACATCGGCACCTATGCGCGGGCCTGGGTCTACCCCGCGCAGGACGACGTCTGGACGCCTGTATCGCTGGCCAAGCTGGGTAGCTGGTTCCTGTTGATGATGATCAGCGTGGTGCTGGTGTCGCTGGTACACCGGCCGCAACCGGAGCCGGTCACGGCAGACGCGTGACCCGGGTCGCCATATCCGGTCGCGGGCGCTCCAGCGGGGCCTCGGTCAGGCTGCCGATATGGATGAAGCCGGCGACGCGCTCGTCGGGACCGACCCCGAACAGGGCCGTGGCCTCTGGGTCGTAGCTGTACCAGTCGGTGATCCAGCTGCTGGAAAAGCCCAGCGCCCCGGCCGCGTGTTCCAGGTTCATGCAGACGGCACCGGCCGACAGTTCCTGTTCCCACACCGGCACCTTGTGGCCGCGGACCGGTCTGGAGATCACCAGGATCGACAGCGGCGGATTGGCCAGCTTGGCCAGGGTTGCCCGTGCGGGATCAGGCTGGGGCTGGCGCGCGGCCAGGGGTTGCAGCCGGGCCACCAGATCGGCGCGGCTCTGCGGGCCGAGCACGACGAAGCGCCACGGGAACAGCTTGCCGTGATCCGGCGTGCGGGCACCGAGCGTCAAAATCTCGTCAATCTGCGTCGGCGAGGGTCCGGGGCCGGTCAGCAGCTGGGCCGATGCCGAGCGCCGTTTCGCCAGCCGGTCACGCAGTTCGCCTGAGGCCCGGGGCAGGGGCAGGGAAGAACCCAGATCGCTATCGGTCATGGCGTCTAGCTAGTCGTGACGCCGCTCCGGCGCCATACCCGGACCATGACCAACTCCCGTGACACCTTCGACGCTGACCGCCCCGTACCCGCCTGGGACGACACCCGCGATCGACCACCGCCATGGCGCGACGGCGGGTCGACCACGTTTTTCGACACGCCCTGGCTGCGGCTGACCCGCCATGACGCCACCGCCCCGACCGGGGCGAGGGCCGACTATGTGGTGATACGGCCGCACAATCTGTCGGTCGGGGTACTGCCGCTGCACGACGACGGGACGGTCACCCTGGTCGGCCAGCAGCGCTTCGCCCTGATGAACTATTCCTGGGAGATGCCGGAAGGCGGGGCCCCCTATGGCGAGGACCCGCTGGCCGGGGTGCAGCGCGAACTGGCGGAGGAGGCGGGTCTGGCCGCCGGCCAGTGGCGCGAAGTGTTGCGGATGGAGATGAGCAACTCCGTCACGGACGAACGGGCCATCGCCTGGCTGGCCTGGGATCTGACGCCCGTGCCGGTTGACCCGGACCCGACCGAGATCATGCGTTCTGTGCGCGTACCCTTCACCGATCTGCTGGCCGAGATCGGTCGCGGATCGATCCGCGACGCGTTTACGGTGGCGACGGCCCTGCGCGCCTACCATATGGCGCGGGAAGGCGATCTGCCGGACCGACTGGCGCAGGGCATGCTCGGGCGGGTATGATGGACCGTCACAAGGAAGTCTGATGCCCGCACTCGAAGTCGTCGCCAAACAGCCGGAAATCTGGACACAGCTGCGCGCGGCCGCCGAGACCGCGGCGCGCGAGGAGCCCCAGTTGGGGTCGCATGTGAATGCGGTGATCCTGTCCCACGCCGACCTTGCCGGCGCGTTGAGTTTCCAGATCGCGCGCAAGCTGGGCGACTAGGGAATTGAGCGCCATGACCGTGCGCGAGGTCTGCCGGGCCGCCTATGCCGCCGATCCGGGCATCGTCGCCGCCGCCGAGGCGGACCTGCAGGCCGTGGCCGAGCGCGACCCGGCCATCCATTCGCTGTTGCAGCCCTTCCTCTATTTCAAGGGTTTCCAGGCGCTGCAGGCGTGGCGCGTGGCGCACTGGCTGTGGGCCGAGGGGCGCGAGACCCTGGGGTTTCATTTTCAGAGCCGTATCTCGGAACTGTTCCAGGTCGACATTCATCCGGCCGCGACGCTCGGCTCGGGTCTGTTCCTCGACCACGGCACCGGCATCGTCATCGGCGAGACGGCGGTGGTCGGTGACGAGGTGTCGATGCTGCACGCCGTCACCCTGGGGGGAACCGGGGCCAGCCGCGGCGATCGTCATCCCAAGATCGGCAAGGGCGTGCTGCTGGGAGCCGGGGCCAAGGTGCTGGGTAACATCACTGTCGGTGACTATGCCAAGGTGGCCTCAGGATCGGTGGTGCTGAAAGCGGTGCCTGCGGGTTGCACCGTGGCCGGGGTGCCGGCGCGTCTGGTCAACTGCCCGACCGATGCCACGCCGGCCCGGACCATGGACCATACCCTGGCCGACATCGCCCATGACTTCGTGATCTGAGGCTTTCCCTCGCCGACGCCAGTCTCTAGGGTCCGGGGCGTCTGCCATCACTGAACTGACCGCCGAGGCCCGCCGTGAACGAATCCGACATCAAGCGCATCGAAACCCATCTGAAGCGCACCTTCAATGCCGGTGGCATCAAGCTGAAGGCCCGCCCCAAGCCGAATGATTCCGCCGAGGTCTATGTCGGGGACGAATTCATCGGCATCGTCTTCGCCGACGAGGACGGCGACGGCTCGTTCATGTTCGAAATGGCCATCCTCGCCGAGGACCTGCCCGAGGACTGAAGCCGTCGGTGACCGTTTCCGGTTCCGATACCCGATGAAAAAAGCGCCGGAGGGGACAGCCCCTCCGGCGCTTTTCAATTCCCCTGTCGTGACCGTCAGCGCTTGCCGAAAATCACATCCAGAAGACCGGCGATGAAGCCCTTGTTCTGGGGCTTGGCCGCGGGTCGGGCCGCTGCAGGCGTGGGCGTGGGCGTGGGCGTGGGCGCAGGGCGCGGTGTCGGTGCGGCGACCGGCCGGGCGGCGGCCGCAGCGGGACGCGCGGCGGCGGGCCTGGCCGCAGCCGGCTTCGACGCGGGCTTGGCGGCGGGCTTCCTGGCCGCAGGTTTTTTGGCGGCGGGCTTGCTGGCGACGGGCTTCTTCGCCGCCGGTTTGGCCTTGGCCGTCGCCGGCCTGGCGACCGACTTTGCGGCGGGCTTGGCGACCGGCTTTGCGGCGGGTTTGGCCGCAGGTTTCGCCGCGGGCCTGGACACCGGCTTGGCGGCGGCCCGGACGACCGGAGCCTTTTTCGGCGCCGCAGGTTTCGCTGCAGGCTTGGCAGCTGTTTTCGGTGCAGCGCTCGACTTTGCTGCCGGTTTCGGCTTGGAAGCGCTTGCAGGCGCTTTAGGCGGCTTAGACGGTGATTTGGCCATGAACTCCCCGACCCCTCGGTTTGCGCCGGCGCGCAAATGCACGCAGGCATGTGTTTTGATTCGTCATGATAGCGGCGTTTGAGAAATGTCCGAGTCCGCAATTCAAATTATCGCGCGCGGTCTTCGCGCCCCCGCTGAAGATGCCGCCCTGGCCATCGACTGCGATCCGATGCTGGAGGGGGTCACCTACTCGATTCTGGAGGAGGACGAGGACGCCGGCCTGTGGCGCATCGACGCCTTCCCGACCACGGACGACGAGGTTGAGGGACTGACGGCCTTGCTGTCCGGCCGTGACGGTCTGGCGGTGCTGGTCGAGAAGCTGGCCGATGCCGACTGGCTGGCCATGTCCCTGTCCGGCCTGCCGCCGGTCGAGGCCGGACGCTTCTTCGTCTATGGCGCGCACGACCAGGGGCGCGTGCCGCCCAATCGCGTCAATCTGAAGATCGACGCCGGGGCGGCCTTCGGCACCGGCCATCACGGCACGACGGTCGGCTGCCTCGAGGCCTTCGACGATCTGCTGAAGCGCGAGACATTCGAACGGGTGCTGGACGTCGGTTGCGGCACCGGAGTGCTGGCCATCGCCGCCGCCCGGACCGGCAGCCGCATCGCCGTCGGCACCGACATCGACGGCCCCTCGGTCCGCATCGCCAACGAGAATGCCGAACTGAACGGTGCCGATGCCCGCTTCGTGCATGCCTCGGGTCTCAATGATCGCCGCGTGCGCGAGCACGGCCCCTATGACCTGGTGTTCGCCAACATCCTGGCCCCGCCGCTGGTGGCCCTGTCGCAGGACATCAAGGAGGCGCTGAAACTGGGCGGCGTCGCCATCCTTTCGGGCCTGCTACGGACGCAGGAACGGCGGGTCAGCGCCGCCTATCTGTCGCGGGGTTTTATTCTCGAGCGGCGCATCCATCATGACGCCTGGAGTGCCCTGGTTCTGCGCCGGACAGGGTGACGCGGAACCGGTGTCGAGCCAGACAGTTACGGCAGTTCAACCGAGGACTGCACCGTGACCCATATTGATCCCGACACCGACCCCGCCCGCACCCCGCCGACCGAACCGGTCTATTCCGAGACGGTCGAAACCGTCGTGGTCCGTGACTTCAACACCGGCTGGTGGATCGCCGGCGTGCTCGGCGGTCTGGTGCTGATCGCCGTCCTGTGGATACTGTTCGCCGGACGTGGGCCCGGCGATGCGGATGCCCGGATGCTGGAGGCCCAGGCTGACGCCGCCCGCGCCCAGGCCGCCGCCGATGCCGCCATGGTCCAGGGTCAGATCACCGGGGCCCAGGCCAGCGTCGACATCGCCCGCGCCGACGCGGCCCGCGCCCAGGCAGAGGCCGTTCGCGCCGGCAATGACGCCCGCGCCGCCGAGGCCCGCGCCACGACGCCGCCGCCGCCGGTGGTGATCACCACGCCGCCACAGCCGGCTCCCGCGACGGTGACGCCGAACGCGCCGCAAAACTGATCGAGTGCCTCCCTCCCCAAGACGGGGAGGGAGGTGCTATGTCGTCGCCATGCGCCAGACATTCGACGAAACCACCGATCCGTCTTTCGGGGCCAGACACCTGCCGCTCGTGCGGGCGAAGATGACCGAGCAGGGCCTCGACGGCCTGCTGGTTCCGCACGAGGACGAGCATCAGAACGAATACCTTCCCCCCGCGAACGACCGGCTGGCCTGGGTCAGCGGCTTCACCGGCTCGGCCGGGGCCGGGGTGGTCATGCAGGACCGGGCCGCGGTGTTCGCCGACGGGCGCTACACCGTCCAGGTCAAGGCCCAGGTCGACGCCGACCAGTTCGAAATCCTGTCGCTGGAGAACGGCGTCGCCGCGTATCTGGCGCGCGCGCCCAAGGGGGCGGTGATCGGCTATGATCCGCGGTTGCACAGTCCCGATGCCCTGGCGACCCTGAAGGCGGCGGCCGACAAGGCCGGTGCGATCCTGAAGCCCGTCGCCCCCAATCCGGTCGATGTCGCCTGGACCGATCGCCCGGCCCAGCCGCAAGCCCCCGTCGTTCCCCACGAAGAGATCTATTCCGGTGAGAGCAGCGATTCGAAACGCGCCCGCATCGGCGCGGCCCTGACCGAGGCGGGGGCCGAGGCGACCGTCCTGACCGCGCCGAGCTCGATCGCCTGGCTGTTCAATGTGCGCGGCGGCGACGTGATCCGCTCACCCCTGCCGCTGGGCCAGGCCATCGTCCAGGCCGACGGCAGCGCCCGTCTTTTTCTCGATCCGCGCAAGGTCACCAACGCACTGCCCGGCTGGCTGGGCGACGCGGTGACGCTGGAAGCCGAAGACGCCCTGCCGGCGGCGCTGGACGCCCTGTCGGGGCGCAAGGTGCTGATCGATCCGGCCCAGTCCTCGGCCTGGTATTTCGACCGGCTGGAGGCGGCGGGCGCGACCGTGGTGCGGGCCATGGACCCCTGCGCGGTGCCGCGTGCGGTCAAGAATCCGGTCGAGGTCGAGGGCGCGCGTCAGGCCCATATCCGCGACGGCGCGGCCCTGACCCGCTTCCTGCACTGGGTCGATACGGTGGCGCAGCGCGATCTGCCCAGTGAGCGCGAGATCGTCGAGGCGCTGGAGGGCTTCCGCGAGGCCACCGGCCAGCTGAAGGACCTGTCGTTCGACACCATCGCCGGGGCCGGTCCCAACGGGGCCCTGCCGCACTACAAGCCGGTGACCCGCACCATCCGCAGGATCGAGAAGGGCTCGCTGCTGCTGGTTGACGGCGGCGGCCAGTATCTGGACGGCACCACCGATGTGACCCGGACCATGGCCATCGGCGAGCCGACGCCGGAACAGCGCGATCGCTACACCCGGGTGCTGAAGGGCCATATCGCCCTGGCTGTGGTGCGCTTCCCGGCCGGCACCACCGGTCATCAGCTGGATGCGCTGGCGCGTCTGCCGATGTGGATGGCGGGGCTCGACTATGACCACGGCACGGGCCACGGCGTCGGCAGCTATCTGGGCGTCCACGAGGGGCCGCAGCGCATCTCCAAGGCCCCCAACAGCCAGCCGCTGCTGACCGGCATGATCCTGTCCAACGAGCCCGGCTATTACAAGGAAGGGCACTGGGGCATCCGTATCGAGACCCTGCAGGTGGTGACCGCGCCGGAACAGATCCCCGGTGGCGAGCGGCCGATGCACGGCTTCCGGCAACTGACCCTCGCGCCGCTGGATCGCAGGCTGATCGATGTCGATCTGCTGACGTCTGATGAACGGGCCTATGTCGACGCCTATCACGCCGAGATCCTCGACACGGTCGGGCCTCTGCTGGAGGGCGCGGCGCTGGACTGGCTGAAGGTGCAGACGGCACCGCTCTAGGGACCTTGCGCCGGATCGCGCCGGTTCGGCCCCGATAGGTTCCGCCTCACAGGAGACTGCCGATGAAGACCCGTACCCTCGGCCGCAATGGCCCCGAAGTTTCGGCCATCGGTCTCGGCTGCATGGGCATGGCCGCCTTCTACGGTCAGGGCTCGGATGAGGCCCAGGTGACGGCGGTGATCCACCGGGCGCTCGACCTCGGCGTCACCCTGTTCGACACGGCCGAGATGTACGGCCCCCACACCAACGAGATCCAGCTGGGCAAGGCGCTCACCGGCAGGCGCGACAACGCCTTCGTCGCCACCAAATTCGGTATCGGCTACAACGCCGAACGCACGGCGCTGAAGGTCGACGGTTCGCCCGCCAATGTGCGCCGCGCCATCGAGGGCAGCCTGAAGCGGCTGAATATGGATCACGTCGACCTCTACTATCTGCACCGGGTCGATCCCGACACGCCGATCGAGGAGACGGTGGGGGCGATGGCCGCGCTGGTGACCGAGGGCAAGGTGCGCTTTCTCGGCCTGTCCGAAGCCGCGCCCGCCACCCTGCGCAAGGCCCACGCCACCCATCCGATCACGGCCCTGCAGACCGAATATTCGCTGTGGAGCCGTGAGCCGGAAGACGAACTCCTGGCTACCTGCGACGCGCTGGGCATCGGCTTCGTGCCGTACAGCCCGCTGGGCCGCGGCTTTCTCAGTGGCGCGATCCGCTCGATCGACGATCTGGAGGAGGGCGATTTCCGGCGCAACAATCCCCGTTTCATGGGTGATAATTTCCGCAAGAATTTCTCGATCTGGTCGAGGCGGTGAAGACGATCGCCGAAGCGCGCGGGGCCACCGCCGCCCAGCTGGCCCTGGCCTGGGTGCTGTCACGCGGCGAGCATCTGGTGCCCATCCCCGGCACGCGCCGGATCACCACCCTGGAAGAGAACGTCGCCGCCGCCGACATGGTGCTGACCGCCGAGGAACTGGCCGCGATCGAGGCGATCTTCCCCCGCGACGCCGCTGTCGGCGAACGCTACGCCCCGGCCGGGCGCGCGGCGCTCAATCGGTAGGAAGCGACCCCCATACCGCTCATCCCCGCGAAGGCGGGGACCCAGTCCTGTCGTGAGGCTGGATCTGTAGGATGAGGCGTGTGCTGGTTTGGGCAGCACCGGATCGCCCAAAGATCTGGGTCCCCGCCTTCGCGGGGATGAGCGGAGAAAAGCGAAACCGGTCGAGCCGTGTGGGTGGGCTTAACAGCTCATCCTAGCCGCCGATCAACGCCAGCCACTCGTCCTCGGTCAGGACGGTGACGCCATGTTTGAGCGC
The DNA here is from genome assembly GCA_034676465.1 of Brevundimonas sp. Lineage (GTDB taxonomy): Bacteria > Pseudomonadota > Alphaproteobacteria > Caulobacterales > Caulobacteraceae > Brevundimonas. The sequence goes on from JAUCCG010000046.1 coordinate 52,705, forward strand.
GTCGCCCATCTTCGATCCGGCTCCGGGGCCGGCGACCAGATAGTCGGTCTTCTTCGAGACCGAGCCGGAGACTTTCGCCCCGAGGCTTTCCGCCCGGGCCTTGGCTTCGTCGCGGGTGAACCGCTCCAGCGCGCCGGTGAACACGACCGTCTTGCCGGCGACGGGCGTGTCGGCCTTCGGCGGTTCGGCGTCCTCGATCCGGTCCAGTTCGGCCACCAGCGCGTCGACCATGGCGCGGTTGTGCGGCTGGCGGAAGAACAGCGCCAGGGCCCGGGCGGCGACCGGACCGACCCCGGCCACACCCGCGATCCGGCCCAGGGCCTCGGACGGCCCCTCGTTGCGGGCCACGGCGGCCCAGTGCGCCAGCCCGGCCCAGTCGTCCGCCAGTGTGGCCAGAGCCCGCCGGGCCGGTGCGGCCAGTCCGGGGAAGGCGAGGGCGATCTTCTGGTCCAGCGGCGCTTCCGGCCACGGGTCGTCCGCCGCGGGTGTCGCTTCGGCCAGGAATCGACCACCCGCGACGACACGGCGTGGGTGTCGTTCAGCCGGACCCAATTCTCGCTGGGAATGCCGCCGGCCGCTTCCACGCAGGCGGCCTCGAACGCGCTCCAGCTGCCGAAGGCGCGGGCCAGGACGATCGAGGTCTGTTCGCCGATGTCGCGGACCCCGAGCCCATAGATGAATTGGTCCAGCGCGATGGTCTTGCGCGCCTCGATCCCGGCGACGAGATTGGCCACGCTGGTCTCGCCATAGCCGTCCTCGTTGCGCAGCAGGTCCAGTTTTTCGGTGTCACGGGCCAGGCGGAAGATGTCGGCCGGTTCGTGAATCCAGCCGCGCTCGACGAAACCGATCAGCTGCTTTTCACCAAGACCTTCAATATCGAAGGCGCGGCGGCTGACAAAATGCTTCAGGTGTTCGATGCGCTGGAACGGGCAGGCCAGCTCGCCGGTACAGCGGCGCACCACCGACTCGACGCCTGAGGCATTGGTCTCCTTGACCAGGGCCGTCTTCAGGGGGACAGACGCAGGTGGTCGGAAACGCATAGGCGGGTCCGCGGTCCGGGCGGTCAGGGTCGACCACGCCGACGATCTGGGGGATCACATCGCCGGCGCGCTGCAGGGTCACGGTGTCGCCGATGCGCACGTCCTTGCGGGCGATTTCGTCGGCATTGTGCAGGGTGGCGTTGCGTACCACCACGCCGCCGACGGTGACCGGATGCAGCCGCGCCACCGGGGTGTGCGAGCCGGTGCGGCCGACCTGGATGTCGATGCCTTCCAGCACCGTGGTCGCCTGTTCGGCCGGGAATTTGTGGGCGAGGGCCCAGCGTGGGCTGCGGGCGACGAAGCCCAGTCGTGTCTGCCAGTCCAGCCGGTCGACCTTGTAGACCACGCCGTCGATGTCATAGCCCAGCCGGGCCCGGTCCCGCTCCAGCCCGCGATAGACGTCCAGCAGGCCGGCCACGTCCTCGACCTGTTGCGAGCGGTCGTTGACGACGAACCCCCACGCGGCCAGCCGCGCCATTGCCTCATGCTGGCTGTCGGCGAACGGGGCCGAGACCTCGCCCCAGGCGTAGGCGAAGAAGCGCAGCGGTCGCCGCGCCGTGATCGCCGGGTCCTTCTGGCGCAGCGAGCCGGCGGCGAAATTGCGCGGATTGGCATAGGTGCGGCGGCCGGCGGCCTCGGCCTCGGCATTGAAGGCGGCGAAGGCCTCGCCGGGGGCATAGACCTCGCCGCGAATCTCAATGACGTCGGGCCAGCCCGCGCCCTTCAGTTGCGGCGGGATGTCGTCGAGGGTGCGCAGATTGGCGGTCACGTCCTCGCCGGTGCGGCCGTCGCCGCGCGTGGCTCCGACTGTCAGCACGCCGCGCTCATAGCGCAGGCTGGCCGACAGGCCGTCGATCTTGGGCTCGGCCACAAAGGCCACCGGTTCGCCGGCGGGCAGTTTCAGAAAGCGGCGGATGCGGGCGACGAAGTCGGTCACCTCGCCGTCGGCGAAGGCATTGTCCAGCGACAGCATCGGCACGCCGTGGCGCACCTCGGCGAACCGGGTCGAGGCGGGGGCACCGACGGTCCGGGACGGCGTGCCGGCTCCGCTCAGGTCCGGGAACCGGGCCTCGATGTCCAGCGCCCGGCGCTTCAGCGCATCATAGTCGGCGTCGCTGATCTGCGGCGCATCCTCGGTGAAATACAGGGCGTCGTGGCCGGCGATCTCGGTCGCCAGCCGGTCCAGCTCGCGGCGGGCCTGGTCTTCGCTCAGCTGGTCGACGGGGGGCAGGGCCATGGGAATCGCGCGGGGTCCGGAAGGGGGTTCTTTCTAGCACCCTGACGTCGTGGCGCGAGCCTGTGCAGGCCGTGCGGCGGCGATTACCCTCATGACAGGAAGTTAATCTGACGCGGAGGCCCGGGCTCGCTAGCGTGCCGGTCGAATTTCAGGAGCCGTCATGCGTCTGTCCCGCCTTTCCCGCCCCCTGCTGCCGCTTGCCGCGGCCCTGATGCTGGCCGGTTGTTCGCTGCTCGGCGGAACCGGGGAGGGGGCCGGGCAGCGGCCACCGCGCCCTCCGCCGGAGATGTCCAGCTGCTGGAGGATGTCCGCATCCTGTCGGCCGACGACATGCAGGGGCGCGACACCGGCACAGCGGGCAGCGAGCGGGCCCGGGCCTATATCGTCGCGCGTCTGGACGCCCTGGGCGTGGCCGCGCCCGGCATGGGACGGCTGCAGCCGTTCGAGGCCAGGGGCCGCACCCGCGAGGGGGTCAAGACCTTCAACGGCACCAACATCATCGGCGTGATCCCCGGTACGCGGGTCGGCGACCGCTATATCGTGGTCACGGCCCACTACGACCATGTCGGGGTCAATGACGGTCAGGTCTTCAACGGGGCCGACGACAATGCCTCGGGCGTCGCCACCCTGCTGGCCCTGGCCGCCGAGCTGAAGCGTAATCCCCCGCAACACAGCGTCCTGTTCGTGGCGCTGGACGGCGAGGAGCGCGGCCTGCTGGGGGCGACCCATTTTGTCGAGGCCCCACCCGTGCCGCTGGAGTTGATCAGTCTTAACCTGAATTTCGACATGACCGCCCGGGCCGAGACCGACGGCAAGCTGTGGGTCACCGGGACGTATCAGAAATCCGACCCTGCGGCCGATCCTGGAACCGATCCGGGCCGACGGCGCGGTGGCCCTGGCCTTCGGCAAGGACACGCCCCAGGACACCGGCGAGGACAACTGGGTTGAGGCCTCGGATCATGCGGCCTTTTATCGTGCGCAGATTCCGTTCCTGTATCTGGGGGTCAACTATCACCCCGACTATCACCGCCCGAGCGATGATTTCGAGCGTATCACGCCGTCGGTCTTCATCAGTGCGACGGCCCTGTCGATCGCCGCCTTCCACGCCCTGGATCGCGCCCTGGATCGCTAAGCCTGTTGCGCCGCCCCCCGTTCGGGTTCATTCGGGGCGTGGCGCAGCGGAGACGGACAGACGATGACGACGAACAGTCTAGACCTGCGCAAGGTTCAGCTAATCCGCAAGGCGGTGCTGCTGGCAGGGATCCTCGGCTTGCTGGCCCTCGGTGCCGTGACCGGAACCATCGGCGGGGAAACCCTGCTGCATGAGGGGCTGGAGGCCTTCGGCCTGCTGCTGATCGCGGTCTGCATCGTCGGCCGGGCCTGGTGCTCGCTGTATATCGGCGGGCGCAAGAAGGCCGAGATCGTCGATCGTGGTCCCTATTCGATCAGCCGCAACCCGCTGTACGTGTTCAGCTTCATCGGGGCCTTCGGCATGGGGGCCCAGTCCGGCAGTGTCACCATCGCCGTGTTGTTCGTGCTGGTCACCGTCGGGGTCTTCCATATGACCGTGAAGCGGGAAGAAGCCTGGCTGGCGCGGGAATTCGGGGCTGTCTATGCGGCCTACCGGCAGCGGACGCCGCGCTTCTGGCCCAATTTCTCGCGCTGGCAGGATCGCGAAACGCTTGAAATCCGGCCTGCCTTTTTCCTGACCACGCTGCGCGACGGCATGGTCATGCTGCTGGCGGTGCCGCTGTTCGAGTGGATCGAGACCAGCCAGCACGCCGGCTGGCTGGCGACCCTGATCCAGCTGCCCTGACGCCTGCCATGGGTCTGGTCCGGTCCGTCACGATCGTCGGGGTTCTGTTGCTGACGGCTTTGGCCGGCTGCGACCGGCCGGTCGAGCGACCGGGGGAGCCTGCGGCCCGATCAGCGTTCAGCCACGATATCCGCGCGGACGAGTTCCGGCTATTACCGGCCCCTGAAGCCGGTCCGTAGCGGCGACTGGTCCCTGAGCCATCTGTTCATCGGTCAGGCGGCCGGATTTGCGGCCTGGGAGGCGGGCGAACGGATCTCCGGCCTGGCCCCGGTCGTGCTGGAATTCGAGGATGAGGCCGGTGCCCGGACCCGGGTGGTCCCGTCGCGCTATACGGTCACCGACAGCGCGGTGCGCCTTGTCGGACGGTCGCCGGCGCTGGGCGAGGTCGCGTTTGACGGTGGTCGAACTCGATGCCGATGCCCTGGCCACGGCCCGGCGTAATCTCGGGGATCAGGGGGCGGTGGTGACCGGCACCCTGAAAGTCGGTGGCCGGACGATTCGCGGGGTTCAGCTGCGCTGGTGGGCGGGGGACTGAGCCCCCGCCGTCTTCAGATGAGCTGACCGTCGCCTTGACGATCTTGCCCGGCGCGCGGGGCGGCTCGCCCTTGGGCAGGGCATCGACGTGATCCATGCCTTCGATGACCTCGCCCCAGACGGTGTACTGGTTGTCGAGGAAGGAGGCGTCGTCCAGGCAGATGAAGAACTGGCTGTTGGCGCTGTTGGGATCCGAGGTCCGGGCCATCGAGCAGACGCCGCGGGCATGCTTCTCTTTCGAGAACTCGGCCTTCAGGTTCGGCTTGCTCGAGCCCGAGGTGCCGGTACCGGTCGGGTCGCCGCCCTGGGCCATGAAGCCCGGGATCACGCGGTGGAAGACCACGCCGTCGTAAAAGCCCTCGCCGGCCAGTTCGGTAATGCGTGCGACATGGCCCGGGGCCAGGTCAGGACGCAGCTTGATGACGACGTCACCTTCGCCGGATCCGGTATCGAGAGTGAAGGTCAGGGTTTGATCGGCCATCGGCGCGCTCCATTTGATTATGCGCGGGACATAGCCCGCAAAGGTCGTGGGGGCTATGTGGGAACGATGAGTGAAGACGAAAAGCCCGCCGACAAGCCGCCCGAACGCCGTCGCATGGTCAAATTGCCGACGGGCGGGACCGCGGCCGGTCGCAGCATGGGCACAAAAATGAAGACGGCCGACGACAAGTCGATGTCGAGCCAGCAATGGATCAAGCGTCAGCTGTCCGACAAATGGTCGGTACGCGCGCGGGCCGAGGGCTATCGCAGCCGCGCGGCCTTCAAGCTGATCGGCATTGACGACCGCTTCAAACTGATCCGCAAGGGCAGCCGGGTCATCGACCTGGGCGCGGCCCCGGGCGGCTGGGTCCAGGTGGCGCTGGCGCGTGGTGCGGCCAGTGTGGTCGGTGTCGACCTGCTGATGATCGAGCCGATTCCCGGCGCGATCCTGCTGCAGGCCGACTTCACCCATCCCGGCGTCGATGAGGAGATGCTGGAGTTGTTGGGCGGAGCGCCGGATCTGGTGCTGTCGGACATGGCCCACAATACGGTCGGCCACCGCCAGACCGATCACCTGAAGATCATCGCCCTGATCGAGATCGCCGCCGATTTCGCCATCCGCACCCTGAAGCCCGGCGGGCATTTCGTGACCAAGAATTTCCAGGGCGGCGACGCCGGCGGGGTTCTGGCCCGGCTGCGCGAGGAGTTCCAGACGGTCAAATTCGTCAAACCCGAAGCCAGCCGCAAGGACAGCGCCGAGGTCTTCCTGGTGGCGATGAACAAGCGCTAGGGTCTGTCCGGGCACCGTGCCGATTGCGCGACGGAACATGTCAGGTAATGTCCGTCCGCCTCAGGATTAAGGACTGTTTCCCCATGCGTCTTCGCTCCATCTCGCTCGCCGCCCTTCTGGCCGCGATCGCTCCCGCCGCGCCTGTGCTGGCGCAGACCGCCGTCTCGTCCGGGGCCGCGATGTCGGCCCAGGCCCCCGAACTGCGCGCCGCGCCGGTCGCCGAACTGGTGTCGGAGGTCGATATTCCCTGGAAGCGGTTCACGCTGGACAACGGCCTGACGGTGATCGTGCACGAGGACCGCAAGGCCCCGGTGGTGGCGGTTTCGGTCTGGTACAATGTCGGCTCCAAGGACGAGCCGGCCGGGTCGACCGGCTTCGCCCACCTGTTTCGAACACCTGATGTTCGGTGGCTCGGAAAACGCGACGGGCAGCTATCTGGGCCGGATGCGCAATCTCGGGCCCAGCAACCTGAACGGCACGACCTGGTTCGATCGCACCAACTATTTCCAGACGGTCCCGACGCCGGCGCTGGAACAGGCCCTGTTCCTCGAAAGCGACCGGATGGGCTATCTGCTCGGCGAGGTCGGCCAGGAGGTGCTCGATCTGCAGCGCGGCGTGGTCCAGAACGAAAAGCGCCAGGGCGACAACCAGCCGTACGGCCTGTTCGAATACGCCCAGCTGGAAGCCCTTTTCCCGGAAGGTCATCCCTATCGCCACTCGACCATCGGCTCGATGGCCGATCTGGACGCCGCCAGTCTGGAGACGGTGCGCGACTGGTTCCGCGACAACTATGGTCCGAACAACGCCATCGTCGTCCTGTCTGGGCGACATCGACGAGGCGACCGCCCGTCCGCTGATGGAGCGCTATTTCGGGGCCATCCCGCGCGGCCCGGTGAACACCCCCGCCGAGGCCGATGTCCCGACCCTGGCCGCGCCGGTCATCGAGACCATGCATGACCGCGTCGCCACCACCCGCCTGACCCGCAGCTGGGCCGTGCCCGGCATGTTGAGCGATGACGCGGTGCCGCTGTCCGTCGCCGCCTCGGCGCTGGGCGGGTGGTCTCGGCCTCATCGCGGCTGGACAACCAGCTGGTGCGGGGTGAACAGACCGCCGTTCAGGTGTCGTCGTATCTGTCCGAGTTCCACCGCGTCGGCATCTTCGAGATTTCGGTGAGGGGTGAGCCGGGCGAGGACGCCGCCGCCGTGGGTGATCCCCGCTCGACACCATCGTCGCCGACTTCATCGCCCGGGGACCGACGCAGGAGGAGGTCGCCCGCGTCGCCACCCAGTATGTGTCGCGCCGTATCCAGAGCCTGGAACAGGTCAACGGCAAGGCCAATGTGCTCGCCGAAGGCCAGCTGTATGCCGGCGATCCGGACCACTACAAGACGGAGCTGGCGCAGTATGCCTCGGTCACCCCGGCCCAGGTCACCGCCGCCATGCAGCGCTGGCTGACCCGCCCGGTGTTTAACCTGACCATCGCCCCGGGCGAGCGGGAGGCCTATGAAGAGGCCGCGCCTTCGGCAGCCGAGCCGGTCCCGGCGGCCGAAATCCAGCGCGTGGCCCGCGACCCGATGCCGACCATCGGCGACGTCCAGGACCTGGAGTTCCCCGCCGTCGAACGCGCGAGCCTGTCGAACGGCATGGAGATCGTCTACGCCCATGTCGACACCGTGCCGGTGACCCGCGTGGCGGTGGAGTTCGACGCGCGGCTATGCGGCCGACCGGACGGACCGCCTCGGCGCGCACAGCCTGATGCTGGATCTGCTGGACGAGGGGACCACCACCCGGAACGCCAACCAGCTGGCCGAGGAGCAGGAGCGCCTCGGGGCCTCGCTCAACGTCGGAGCGTCGATGGACCGCAGTGCGGCCAATCTGTCGGTCGTGACCGCCAACCTGGCCCCGTCGCTGACCCTGATGGCAGACGTGCTGCGCCACCCGGCGTTCGCGCCGTCGGAAGTCGAACGTCTGCGGGCCCAGCGTCTGGCCGCCCTGGCCAGCGAGGCCACCCAGCCGGGGGCCACTCCGCCGCCCGGGCCCTGCCGCCGCTGCTGTGGGGTACGGTGCGGACAGCCCCTATGGCCGGTCCTTCACCGGCACGGGCGATGCCGCTACGGTGAGCGCCCTGACCCGGGCTGATCTGGTTCAGGAGCATGATGCCTGGGTGCGCCCGGACAATGCGACGATCTTCGTCGTGTCCAACCTGCCCCTGTCAGAGGTCGCAGCCCAGCTGGAATCTGCCTTCGGCGACTGGCGCGCGCCCGCCACGCCCAAGGGGGCAAAAGCGTTCAGCGGTACCGTCCCGGCACCCGCGAACCGGATCGTCCTGATCGACCGTCCGCAGTCGCCGCAATCGCTGATTTACGGCGGGGCGGTGCTGCCGGTGTCGGGCACCGACGATCTGCTGACCCTGAACTCGGCCAACTCCATTCTGGGGTCGGACTCCCTGTCACGGATCAACGCCGATCTGCGCGAGACCAAGGGCTGGTCCTATGGTGTGCGCGGCAATGTCACCGCGCTGGAGCACCGCGTGCCCTATATCGTCAACGCGCCGGTACAGGCCAATCGTACAGGGCAATCCGTGGCGGCCCTGATCGCCCAGTACGACCGGTTCCTCGAGGTCGACGGCGTAACGCCGCAGGAGCTGGAGCGGACCATCAACGGCAACACCCGCCAGCTGGCCGGCGGCTATGAAACCTCGGCGCAGATCCTCGGCGCGCTGCGCTCCAACGCCCTGTACGGCCGTCCGGACGACTATCAGACCACGATCGCCAGCCGCACCCGCGCGCTGACGGCCGCACAGATGGACGAAGCGGCCCGCCAGGTCATCCACCCGGATCAGTTCGTCTGGGTCGTGGTCGGCGACGCCGCGATCGTTCGGCCGCAGCTGGAGGCCCTGGGACTGCCGCTGGAGGTGCGTCCCGCACAATAGGGGCGGGCGGCTACGGGCGGGGCGTGTTCAGCTCCGTCCCTGGCCCGCCGGGGACGGAGCGGGCGTGGTGTCGACGGGCCCGGCGGTCTTGGCCTCCACCCGGGTCCAGATCCGGTCGTGCAGGGTGAAGAACACGGTCTGGACCAGCGGCTCGATCGTGCCGATGGCCAGGGCGATGCGCCAGTCGCGGGTCAGGGCGAAAGCGACGCTGACGGCGACGACGAAATGCATCAACCCGTAGGTCACGGTCTTGATCGCCACCTGTTTCAGGGACCGGGGCAGGGCGTGGCTGTGGCCGGGATGGCCGTGGGCCCGGACCTGTTCGTGCGAGGCCATCAATGCCAGTCGGGCGGTGAAGGCCTCGGACGCCTCTTCCAGTCGCGACAGCATCCGACGCCGCTCGATCCGGTGCCAGACCCGGTCGTGGATGGAATAGGCGAGGGTCTGGAACACCGGCTCGATCACCCCGACCGCGAGCGCCAGCCGCCAGTCACGCGTGATCGCCAGCGCCACCAGCACGGCGACGATCAGGTGCATCACGCCATAGCTCGCGATCTTGAGCGCGAGACGACGGGCTGTGGTGATCAATATGCGAACCATTCTCAACTAGCTGTAGGCTGATGGTCCCGGATGGCAAGTCAATTTTGCCAATCGTTACGATAGATCGCGTGAGGCCTTGCGGTTCCCGGGGCATCACCGCTATACGCGGCCCGCAAAACGGAGACTCCTCATGGAGATACGCGAAGGGCTTACCTTCGACGATGTTTTGCTTGAACCCGGCCCGTCGGAGGTCATGCCTGCAGAGGCAGATGTCTCCACCCGCCGACTCTGCAACATCAGTCTGAATATCCCGCTGACGTCGTCGGCGATGGACACGGTGACCGAGAGCCGGCTGGCCATTGCCATGGCCCAGGCCGGGGGTCTGGGTGTGCTGCACCGGAACATGACGGTCGAGGAACAGGCCGAGCAGGTCCGCGTGGTCAAACGCTACGAAAGCGGCATGGTCATCAACCCGGTGACCATCACGCCGCAGACCACGCTGGGCGAGGTCCGCGAGATCGTGGCGCGCCGCAAGATTTCCGGCTTCCCCGTGGTCGACCCCGAGACCGGACGGCTGGTCGGTATCCTGACCCACCGGGATACCCGGTTCGACACCGATCCGAATTGCAAGGCCGTCGAGATGATGACGACCGGCGATCTGATCACCGTGCGCGAAGGGGCTGGGCGCGACGAGGCCCTGGCCCTGCTGCGCGATCGCAAGATCGAGCGGGTCATCGTCGTCGACGAGGATTATCGCGCCACCGGCCTGATCACGATGAAGGACATCGAGAAGTCGCAGGCCTTCCCCCACGCGGCCAAGGACGATCAGGGCCGGCTGCTGGTCGGGGCCGCCTCGACCGTCGGTGACGCCGGTTATGAGCGGGCCATGGCCCTGGCCGAGGCCGGTGCCGATGTCGTGGTGATCGATACCGCCCACGGCCATTCGGTCCAGGTCTCGCGCGTGGTCGAGCGGATCAAACGCGAATCCAACCGCATCCAGATCATCGCCGGCAATGTCGCCACCTATGACGCCGCCCGCGCCCTGATCGACGCCGGGGCCGACGCGGTGAAGGTCGGGATTGGTCCGGGCAGTATCTGCACCACCCGCATCGTCGCGGGCGTCGGCGTGCCGCAACTGACCGCGATCATGGAGGCCGTCCGCGCGGCGAAAGAGTTCGGCGCGCCGGTCATCGCCGACGGCGGCATCAAATATTCCGGCGACCTGGCCAAGGCCATCGCCGCCGGGGCCAGCGTGGCCATGATGGGCTCGATGTTCGCGGGCACCGACGAAAGCCCGGGCGAGACCTTCCTGTACCAGGGCCGGTCCTACAAATCGTACCGCGGCATGGGCTCGGTCGGGGCCATGGGCGCGGGCTCGGCCGACCGCTATTTCCAGAAGGAAGTCGAGGACAGCCAGAAGCTGGTGCCCGAAGGCATCGAGGGCCAGACGCCCTACAAGGGGCCGATCGGTCCGGTCGTGCACCAGATGGTCGGGGGGCTGCGCGCCGCCATGGGCTATGTCGGGGCGGCCACCATCGCCGATTTCCAGCAGCGGGCCCGCTTTATCCGCATCACCGGGGCCGGCCTGCGTGAAAGCCATGTCCACGACGTGATGATCACCCGCGAAGCGCCGAACTACCGGCAGGGCTGAGGAGCAGGACCATGCAGATGACGCCTGAATTCATGACCCTGGCCGGGGTGTTGATCCTGGCGTTGGTGCAGATCCTGCTGGCGGCCGCGGCGCGCACGGCCGAGCTGGGCCTGAAATGGAACGCGGGGGCCCGTGACGGGGAGACCGCACCGCCGGGCAAGCTGGCCGGGCGACTGCTGCGGGCCCAGGCCAATCTGTTCGAAACCCTGCCGATCTTCATCGCCGCCATCCTTATGGCACAGATGACGGCCAGGGACGGGACCAGCCTGACCCTGATCGGCAGCCATCTCTATCTGTTCGGCCGTCTGATCTATCTGCCGCTCTATGCCTTCGGTGTCGCCTACGTGCGCACCCTGGCCTGGGGCGTTTCCCTGGTCGGTCTGGTGATGCTCATCGCCGCCCTTTTTGTTTGAAAGCCTGATTTGACCCCCGCCGCACGCCTGACCGCCGCCGCCTCCGTCCTCGACAGCATCGCCCAGGGCCGCTCACCGGCCGAGGTCGTGCTCAAGGCCTGGGGGCAGGCCAACCGCTACGCCGGGTCGGGTGACCGCCGGGCCGTGGCCGAGCGGGTCTATGACGTGCTGCGCAGCCGCGCCCGCATGGTCTGGACCATGGGCGGGCGCGAGGATGGCCGGGCGCTGGTGATCGGCTCGCTGTCGGTGCTGGACGGCCTGACGCTGGAAGAGATCGAGGCCCTGCACAGCGGCGACGGCTATGGCCCGCGTCCGCTGTCGAAGCAGGAACGCGCCCGTCTGGCGGCCGTGCCCGGCGACATGCCCGAGAATGTCGCCGCCGGGGTGCCGGAATTCGTGGTCGAGGACTTCAAGACCACCTTCGGCGACCGCTGGTTCGAGGAGGCCCACGCCCTGATGGACCGGGCCCCCGTCGATCTGCGGGTCAACGGCACCAAAACGACGGTCGAGGCGGTGATGACCGAACTGCGCGACGCCGGCCTGCAGCCGACCCGCACGCCCTGGTCGAGCTGGGGCCTGCGTCTGACAGCGGACCCGGCCCCCAATGTCTCGGCGCTGGAGGCGTTCCAGTCCGGGCGCGTCGAGATCCAGGACGAAGGCAGCCAGCTGGTGTGCTGGCTGGCCGGGGCCCCGGCCGGCAAGACCGTGGTCGACTATTGCGCCGGGGGCGGCGGCAAGACCGTCGGCCTGGCCCAGGCCATGGCCGGGGAGGGCACCCTGATCGGCTGCGACGTGGTGCAGAAGCGTCTGGACAATATCCGCCCGCGTCTGGCCCGCGCCGGGGTCGAGGCGGACCTGCGCCTGCTGGGCCAGAACGGCGGCGGGGTCGAGGACCTGAACGGCAAGGCCGATCTGGTGTTCGTCGACGCCCCCTGCAGCGGCACGGGAACCTGGCGGCGCCGGCCCGAGGACGCCTGGCGGATGAAGGTCGAGGAGGTCGAGCGCATGAACGGCCTGCAGACCCGTATCCTGGCCCAGGCCGCCCGTCTGGTACGGCCCGGCGGCCGTCTGGCCTATGTGACCTGCTCGATGCTGCGCGGTGAGAACGAGGCCACGATGGACGGGTTCGAGGAGGATTTCCCCGGCTTCCGTCCGGTGCCGATCGCCCGTCTGCTGGACGCGCCCGGCCTGACCCCCGCCGCCCGCACCCGTCTGGCCGAGCTGGCCGACGGCGGCACCCGCCTGCGGATGTCGCCGGCCTCGACCGGCACCGACGGCTTCTTCTTCGCCCTGTTCGAGCGGTCGGCTTGAGCCGGTCGATCCTGCCCCACGTGCCTTTCCAGACGGAGCCCGCATGACCCCGCAAGACCACCAGAAGGTTCTGATCGTCGACTTCGGCAGCCAGGTGACCCAGCTGATCGCCCGGCGCCTGCGCGAGGCCAACGTCTATTGCGAGATCCATCCCTACGCCAAGGCGGAGGCGGCGCTGGCGGCCCTGCGACCGGCGGCGATCATTCTCTCGGGTGGACCCGAGAGTGTGCATGAGGCCGGCAGTCCGCGCGCGCCGCAGGGGGTGTTCGAGGCCGGGGTGCCGGTGCTGGGCATCTGCTACGGCGAGATGACGATGTGCGAACAGCTGGGCGGCAAGGTCGAGGGCGGCCATCATCGCGAATTCGGCCGGGCCGAGATCACCGTCCAGAAGACCTCGCCCCTGCTGGCCGGTCTGGCTGCCGTTGGTGAGGACGAGACCGTCTGGATGAGCCACGGCGACAAGATCGTCGCCATCCCCGAGGGCTTCCATGCGGTGGCCACCTCGGCCGGCTCGCCCTATGCCGTGATCGCCGATGAGGCGCGCCGCTTCTACGGCGTCCAGTTCCACCCGGAGGTGATGCACACGCCGCGCGGCGCGACGATGCTGGAAGAATTTCACCCATGGCATCGCGGGCCTGACCGGTGACTGGACCATGGCCGCCTATCGCGACGAGAAGATCGCCCAGATCCGCGAACAGGTCGGGGATGCCAAGGTCGTCTGCGGCCTGTCCGGTGGGGTCAATTCCTCGGTGGCGGCGGTGTTGATCCACGAGGCGATCGGCGACCAGCTGACCTGCGTGTTCGTCGACACCGGCCTGCTGCGCCAGGACGAGGCGACCCAGGTCACCACCCTGTTCCGTGAGCACTACAATATTCCGCTGGTGCACGTTGATGCGTCGAAGGAATTCCTCGGTGAGCTGGCCGGGGTTTCGGACCCCGAGACCAAGCGCAAGATCATCGGCCGCGTCTTCATCGAGATCTTCGACCGCGAGGCCGGCAAGATCGAGGGCGCTGAATTCCTCGCCCAGGGCACCCTCTATCCCGACGTGATCGAGAGCGTGTCGTCGTCGAGCGGCAAGGCCCATGTGATCAAGAGCCACCACAATGTCGGCGGCCTGCCGGACTTCATGAAGCTGAAGCTGGTCGAGCCGCTGCGCGAGCTGTTCAAGGACGAGGTCCGGGCCCTGGGCCGCGAGCTGGGCCTGACGGATGCCTTCGTCGGTCGCCACCCCTTCCCGGGGCCGGGTCTGGCCATCCGCATCCCCGGCGAGATCACGCCCGAGGCCGTGGCCACCCTGCAGCAGGCCGACGCCATCTATCTGGACGAGATCCGCAAGGCCGGCCTGTACGACAGCATCTGGCAGGCCTTCGCCGTGCTGTTGCCGGTCAAGACCGTCGGGGTGATGGGCGATGCCCGCACCTATGAGAAGGTGCTGGCCCTGCGCGCGGTCAGTTCGACCGACGGCATGACCGCCGATTTCTATGAGTTTCCGTGGGCGGTGCTGGGCAAATGCGCGACGCGGATCGTCAATGAGGTCCGCGGCGTCAACCGGGTCGTCTATGACGTGACCTCAAAGCCGCCCGGCACGATCGAGTGGGAATAGGGGCGCAACGATCGCGAAAGCGTCGCTTCGCCGCTTGGCCCCGGAGCTACGGCAGTGACGCGGCCGGAACCACCAGAACGTCGCATCTTGCACCGGTCAGAACCTTGCGCGCGACACTGCCCAGCAGATGCTGGGCCACGGCATTGGCCCCCTGCGTGCCCAGGGCCACAAGATCGGTCCCGCGTCGGCGTGAGGCGTTGAGCAGCGCAATGGCCGGATCGGCCGGGACAATCCGAATTCGGGTCAGCGGCGGCAGGCGACCCTTTTCCCCGAACGTTTCCCGGATCCGCAGGCGCGCCTCGCGTGTCCTGGAACGACGATAACCCGCGATCTCGGCTTGTGAGGTGCCGGCCTGGAGCAAGGCCTGCTTGAACACGAGGGGAATCTCGTAGCCATGAATGAGCTCGCGCGTGGCCATGGGGGCCAGGCGTGCGGCGGACAGGGCGGCCGCCCGGGAATGTTCGGAAAAATCGACGCCAATCGCGACATGTCTGTAGGGCGCAACCACGGCGCTGCGAACCACGAGGACCGGGCAGGGTGCGCCCCTGACCACCCGGTCGGCGGTGGAACCAAAGACCTTTTCGCGCAGGCTCTTGGCGGTACCCGGCCCGATAATGATCAGGTCGGCGCTGTGGGAGGCGGCCATAGCCTCGATCACCGCGTGCGGCCTGCCGTTCTCAACCTGAATGAGCGCCGGTTTTGTCGCGGCCGTGAGCAGGGACCGGAGTTTCCGGGCACTCTCTTCCCCGATCATGGTGGCCAGCGCGTCCGGATCGACGGGCAGGCCGGTCGCGTGGCGATCCAGGCCTTCGACGACGTGAACGGCGACAAGCCGGGCCGAGTGCTGATTCGCAAGTTGCACGGCCCGGTCGGCGATCCGCGGGCCGTCATCCTCCAGCGACAGCGCCACCACGATGGACTTGATGGTCATTGGCGTCCCCTTTCCGGGATCCAGCCCCTGGCTGTGCTGCCACGGTGCCAAAGCCGGCAGCCGTCATCAATGACGATAGCGGGGTTGCGGCAATAAAGCCGGTCAACCGCTCGATACCTCCGACAGGGCACAGGTCAGGGCATGGGCAGGATCGACCTGGCGATGCTGAAATAGATCAGCACGCCGGTCGCGTCGGCGATCGAGGTGACCAGCGGCGTGCTGGCCGTCGCCGGGTCCATGTTGAAGCGGCTGAGCATGAACGGCAGCACCATGCCGATCAGGCTGCCGATGATCACGATCAGGACCATCGACGAGGCGATGACCAGCGCGATCTCGGGTCCGCCCCGAAGCACGCCGATGACGGCGATGGCGCAGGCCATGCTTAGGCCGAGCAGGATCGCCACCACCAACTCGCGGCCCAGAACCCGGCCCCAGTCGGATATCCCGATCTCGCCGGTCGCCAGCGCCCGCACCATCAGGGTTGCCGATTGCGACCCCGCATTGCCGCCGGAGGCGATCAGGATCGGCAGGAAGAACATCAGTGCCAGGTTCGCGGCGATCGTGTCCTCGAAATACGCGATCCCGGCACCGGAGAAGATGTTGCCGAAGACGAGCAGCATCAGCCAGACGATCCGGGCCCGATAGAGCATCATGATCGAGGCCGTGCCGACCCCGCGCGCCAGTTTGGTGATTGTGCCGACGCGGTGAAAGTCCTCGGTGGCCTTCGCTTCCAGCACGTCCAGCGCGTCGTCGTGGGTGATGATGCCGACAAGCCTGCCTTCGGTGTCCAGCACCGGCAGGGCGATCAGGTCGTAGTGGGCGAGCTTGCGCGCGGCATCCTCGACGTCGTCGTCGACCCGGATCGCATGGGTGTTGGTCTCCATGATGTCGGCGACGGTCGCCCGGGCGGGCGCGGTGATCAGATCCTGAAGCCGGACCGAGCCCAGCAGGGTCCGGTCCGCATCGATCACATAGGTGCGATAGATGGTCTCCTTGTCCGGGGCCTCGCGCCGCAGGACCGTCAGTGCCCGGGTCGCGCTCAGATCCGGCGACAGGGCGGCGTAGCCCGAGGTCATGAGCGCGCCGACCGTCCCTTCGTCATAGGCGGCGAGGCGGCGGATATCCTCGCGTTCGGCCTGCGCCAGGGCCGGCATCAGGGCGTTGCGGTGCGCCTCCGACATCACCTTGTAGAGATCGGCCCGGTCGTCGGGCTTCATCGCCATGACGATCGCGGCGAGATCGGCCCGTGGCGTCACCGTGGCCAGCAGCGCCTGGAACGCGTGGTCGAGATAGCCGAACACATCGGCCTGTCGGGACACCTTCGCGCGGCTCAGACAGTCCCATGCCGTGTCCGGGCCCAGTCCCCGCAGGGCGTCGGCCAGGTCGGCCGGATGTTCCGCCGCCAGCGTCGCGGCTATATCCTCAGTGGTTCCCCTGCGGAAAACGCCACGAATATCATGCGGTCGGGTCTGCATCGGCGTCTCCATCGTGACCAGGCACGAGAGATGGAAACTCGCTGATAGCACGCGATTCTTCGCGCCGCGCTGCAGGGGGTAATGATACCGGACGGCACCGCCGGCCTGGCCGGTGACCCGTCCGGGCTTCGGATCGTCGATGCGATGCGTGCCGTCAGTCGCATGGTCTATAATGTAACGTCCAGCCCGCCCTGCACCTCACAAGGGAAGGGCGTGGTACCAGCCTTTTTCGATCCCCAGGACCACACCATGACCGAGCCGATCGACCGTGAAGCCCCGCCCGCGACCGACCCTGCGCAGGCCCAACCCGCGGAGACCCCGGTCCAGCGGGCGTTGCGGATGAAGCAGGCGGTGATCGACGCCCGGCCCAAGGCCCCGCGTGGCGGCCGGTTCCAGCGCGAACAGTCGGCCAGCATCGCCTCCGGCAAGTCCAAGCCGTGGATGCAGCGCTAGGCGGACGAGGGGGCGATTGCCTCTTCGATGATGGCTATCGCCGGCGAATCCAGGCCGCGCTGCGCCAAACCAGTCTCAGGCCATGCCGAATGATGCCCAGGCCAATCCAGACCACCGTCAGGGCCCATAGTGCATAGATAATCGCGCCCACGCCCGACCAGTGATTTGCCGAGAATGTCTCTGCGGCGGTTGCGGCAATCTCTCGCCACCGGACCGCCGTCGTCCAGGTGATGAACCCGGAAATGGCTGCGCCGAGAAGGGCAATCATCGTTCCGTTCAGGATGTTGGCCCAGGCCGACTCGATGTCTTCCGGTTGTTCCATGCTGACAAGACTAGCGACCGGCCCGTCATCCGCAAGCGTGCCGCAGGGCTACGGACGCCAGCCCTCCGCACCCAGCCATCGCGACACCCACCAGAGGTTGACGTCGCGGTACCGCGGTCTGCTATTAGGCCGGGTAATCAGTCGGGCAGGGTCGCGTGTAAATGACAGAGGATGCCCCCGGGGCTGCGGACGAAGATTCTCGACACGCCGCACCTTGCCGACGCGCTGGAAAGCGACAGGTTCAAACAGTTTCTCGATCACATCCCGGTCGCGGTGGCGGTCGCGGAGCTGCACCCGTCCGAATGCATCACCTATGCCAATCTGGAGTTCGAGCGCCTGACCGGGCAGCCGGCAGTCGAGCTCCAGGGGCGGCCCTGGGGCACCCTGGCCGCCATCTCGGCCGCTGCGGGCAGTGAGGGTCAGCTTAGCGAGGCGATCACCCAAAGTGATGAGTATATCGGGGCGTTCGAGGTCGTTCGCGGGGGCGTGCCTGTCACCATCGACGCCTGGTCCAATGTGATTTAGGACGACACGGGAGTCCCCGTGTTCCGCCTGGTGGCGCTGGCCGCGGTCGGAAACCGTGACCCTTCCGACACCAGCGACCTGCGCAAACGGTTGCAGGAAAAGGACACCCTGCTGCTGGAGCTGCAGCATCGGGTGAAGAACAATCTGCAGATGGTCACGGCCCTGATCCGGCTTGAGGCACGCAACCTGCCGGATGATGCTTCGAGCAAACGCTTCGACCGACTGGCCGGACGGATCGAGGCGCTGTCGCTGCTGTACCGCTCCCTGTCCGAGGATGAACTCGGCGAGACGGTCGATCTGGGCACCTATCTGAGCCAGATCGCCTCGGCGGTGATGCAGGCCCATGCGGTCGAGGGCATTCATCTGGATCTGCAGGTCGACACCTGGCCGGTGTCCGTCAATGTCGCCATGCCCGCCGGACTGGTGGTCAATGAACTGCTGACCAATGCGCTGAAACACGCCTTCACCGGACGGGAGGGCGGCACCATCACCCTGCACAGTCTGGTCGATGAGACGGGCTGCCGGGTCATGATCTCGGATGACGGCGTCGGCCTGCCGGACGGCACGGAATGGCCCAAGCGCGGCAAGCTGGGGGCGCTGATCGTCCAGTCGCTGCGTCAGAACGCCAGGGCCCGGCTCGAGGTTGAATCGACCCCCGGCGAGGGCATGCGGGTGACAATCTTCTTTGCCTGTGCCGCCGCGGCCCCCGAGACCGCGAGCTGAGAGCGAGACCCGGTCATGACCCCGACCCTGTACGGCATCCCGAACTGCGACACGATGAAGAAGGCCCGAGTTTGGCTGGACCAGCACGGCATTGCCTACAGCTTCCACGACTACAAGAAGGCCGGTATCGACCGGGCGTCGCTGGCGCGCTGGGTGGCGGAGCACGGCTGGCAGACGGTGCTGAACCGGGCCGGCACGACGTTTCGCAAGCTGCCTGAGGCGGAACGCGCCGATCTGGACGACGCCCGGGCCATCGCCCTGATGCTGGCCCAGCCGTCGATGATCAAGCGGCCGGTCCTGGATCTCGGCGACCGGACGCTGGTGGGCTTCAAGCCCGAACGATACGAAGCGGCCTTCGCCTGAGCGTCAACCGGCCCGACGTAGCCAGGCGATCACTGCCGCCCGTTCGGCCGTGGTGCCGCCCTGATAGGGCATGGTGGTGCCGGGCAGGGCGGCCTCGGGATCCGCGAGAAAGCGGTCCAGAGTTGCCGCATCCCAGACCATTCCCCGTCGGCCCGCTGCGCGCATCGCATCTGAATAGGCGAAGCCGCTGACTGCCCCGGCGCGCCGTCCGAACACGCCTTTCAGGTTCGGGCCGATGTCGTCACTGGTGGTCGCCTGCAGGGAATGGCAGGCCGCGCAACGCTGAAAGGCGCGTGCCCCGGGGTCGGTCGCGGACGGGGCAGGGGGTGGCGTCAGCAACGCCAGCAGCAGCCAGACAGTCGGCATATCCTAGTCGCCGTGCCGGATGACCACCAGGCGGTCTGTACCCGACTCCGCACCCCAGACCTCGCCGGCCCGGCCCAGCATCTGGCGGACCTGGGCCCCGGGGCGATCGCTGGGGAAGCTCTCGAAGGTCTCGGTCTCCGGATCGAAGCGGACGATGGCGTTGGCGGCGAAGTCGGTCAGCCAGACCTTGTCGGTTTCGTCGACATACACCGAATAGGTTCTCGCCAACTCGCCGGGCAGTTTCCAGGTCTGCCAGCTGCCGTCGCGCGGGTCGTGGACGCTGACATTGCCGCTGTTCCACTCGCTGACCCAGATACGGCCCTGGCTGTCGGGCCAGACCCGGCGCGCGCCCTGGTTCGGGGTCGGCGGTTCGACGATGGTCGCCTCGCCGGTGTCGAGGTCGACCCTGGCGATATGGTTGCCGGCCAGCGACGCGTACCAGACGTCGCCCGATGACGTGGTGGCGATGCCATAGGGCCCGCGTCCGCGCGGCGCGGCCCAGACCTGCATATCGCCCGTCGCCGGGTCGAGCCGACCGTAGTAGCCGGTCTGGCCGGTGAACCAGATCCGCCCGCGGTGGTCGAAGGTGGCGGTGTTCATATTGATCGGGCCGGTCTCTTCCGGCAGCGGCCAGACCGTGACCGCGTGGGTCTCGCGATCGACCCGGACGATGGCGTTCTGGCCGCCGTCGGTGATCCAGGCATTGCCGTCCGGACCGACGATGACGCCATGCGGGGCCGAGCCCTCGCCCAGGGGAATGATGGTCGTCTCGCCCGTGGCGGGATTGAGGATGCCGTGACCGCCACCGCGCTGCACGGTCCACCAGACCTCCTCGCCGTCCAGAGTGACCGCTGCGTCGTGGGCCCGTCCGCCCGGGGGCACGTCATAGTATTGCACCTGCTGGGCATCAGCCGGCGCGGCCAGTGCAACCATCGTGGTCGCAGACAGGGCCATCCAGAAGCGGTTCATGGCGAAATCCCTCGGTTGTCGACGGGACCACCATACCAAAAAGCCACAAGGGCAGAAGGTCCGGTCGAGGGATCAGCCCTCGACGTCGACCTGCGGCCGGTCGTGGCCGTCGGCGCGCTCGGTAACCCAGTCACCCGCCGCATCGGCATATTCGATCATTGCGGTCTGGTCCGGCACCCGCTGTTCGCGGGCGACGGCGACGGCGGCTGCCCGGGCCTGATCGTGGCTGGGGAAGGTCTCCGAGAAGCTGTCGCCCAGTTTGTAGGCCCAGCCGCCGTCATGTTGAACGATACGATAGGTGACATGGGCCATGGGACGCTCCGGTTACAGTCAGGATTTAAGCGGTGGCCGCTGTTTTTGTTCCGGCGCTGCATCCATGCGCATCATCGGCGGCGACTATCTCGTGAACGCACGGCGATCGCCGCCACGCGCATGGAGGAGATGACGATGGAAGACCTGTTCCGGTCCTACTGGTGGCTGCTGTTCCCGCTGGCGTGGTTCGTCAGCGCCGGCTTTTCCAGCCTGTTGAACTACTGGCGGCACAGGAATGCGCTGAACCTGATCAAGGCCTATGTCGACAAGGGCCAGGAGCCGCCGGCGGCCTTGCTGAAACTGCTCGAGCGGAGCGGCCCGGGCGAAGACATCTTCGCCGACGGCGGCATGGCACCGGCGAGCAAGGCCTACGGACAACCGACCAACTACTGGTCGTTGTTCGGCCTGTTTGCGATGCTGGCGGCTGGTTTTCTGGGGGCCGGCTATTACCTGAATTTGGACGGCGGATCGGGGGCGTTCACCATCGTCGGCTTCACCATGGCGGCCGTAGCCTTCTGGGCCTTCATCAATGCGCTGTTTCGCAGCCGCAAGCGGGATCGCTGACGGCCACCGCTGCGGCAGACGGAAGCACCGGCCTTGGCGCTGATCCTGACCGATGCCGAACTGGTGACCGCCGCGGTTGCCGGTTCGGACGCCGCCTATGCCCGGCTGGTCGCCCGGCACCAGGCCGCGGTGCGCGGCTTTCTGCGCCGCATGCTGGGCGGCACCGGCACCGCCGCGACTGCCGAGGCCGACGACCTGGCCCAGGAGACGTTTGTCACCGGTTGGCGGGCGCTGTCGTCGCTGAAGGAACCGGCCGGGGTCCGGGCCTGGCTGTGCGGCATCGCCCTGCGCAAGGCGCGCGACCGGCTGCGCAGCCTGCGGCGCGACGCGGCGCGGGACGGGGCCTGGCTGGAGACGGTATCCGTGCCACCGGGCGTCCTGCCCGAGGATCGGTTAGCCCTGACGGCGGCGATGGCGGCCTTGCCGGAAGATGTGCGGGCCTGCGTGGCCCTGTGTCTGGCAGACGGCTGGTCGCACGGCGAGGCGGCGCTGGCGCTCGACTTGCCCCTGGGCACGGTCAAGTCGCATATTGCGCGGGGACGGGCCCGTTTGCTTGTCGCGCTCGGAGGATCGGATGACGCCTGAGCAGAAGATGAACGCCCTGTTTGCCGCCGAGGCGGCCCCGGCGCGCGACGTCGGGTTTGAGGTCGCGGTGCTCGCCCGGATCGCACGACACCGCGCCTGGGCGTCGGTGCTGGCACTGTTACCTGGCTGTTCGCCGCGACCGCCGGTCTTTGGGGCCTGCAGCGGACGATCGGTGCGGCGACGGATCAGCTGGCAGTGGTATTCGTGCCGGTGGCGATGACCCTGACCCTGATCGGCGGGTCGCTGGTCGCGGCGCGGCGGCTGACCCGACGGCTCTCGGCCGGGCCTGACGGCGACCTTACGAAAGTTTCACCTCGCCGCCTGCATCCATACGGCCCCGCCGGTGCCTCTTGTCAGCATGAGGCCGGAGC
Source organism: Brevundimonas sp. (assembly GCA_034676465.1). Taxonomy (GTDB): domain Bacteria; phylum Pseudomonadota; class Alphaproteobacteria; order Caulobacterales; family Caulobacteraceae; genus Brevundimonas. The sequence continues at coordinate 75,012 of JAUCCG010000046.1, forward strand.
AAATGGCTCGGTCGAGAGATTTAGAGGGAAGAGTACAATGAACGGACCTGAAGTTCTGGTTCCGCTGGGCATTATTCTGATGGTCGCGGCGATCGTGATCGTTCCGCGGTGGTTCAGGTCGCGGGAGCGTCGCGAAATGCAACAGACGCTGCGGACGGCCATCGACAAGGGCCAATCCCTGCCGCCCGAGATCATCGAGGCCCTGAGCCAGGATGAAGTTGCGGAATACTTCCAGCGCCATGCGAGACATGCGCAAGGGGGTTATCCTGCTGGCGGTCAGCATCGGTATCGTCCTGTTCGGCTATGCTGTCAGCTTCGAGGATATGGATGCGCTTTATCCGGTCAGCGGGATCGCCGCGATCCCCGGTATGATCGGTCTGGCTTTCATCATTCTGAGTTTCTTCAACAAGAACAAGGGCTGAACGCAGGCTGAGGGAAACGCATGGCCCAGGCCCTGATCGACAGACACGATGTCGAGCTCGCCGCCCTGGCGGCGGCGGGCGGGCGGCGCGAGTTCGGTGAACTGGTACGTCGTCCCACGGCTCGGCGGTCCGGGCCCTGTTGCTCCGGATGGGGGCCCAGCCGGCCCTTGCCGACGACATCGCCCAGGACGCCTTCATCCAGGCTTTCGAACGGTGTTCGGAGTTTCGCGGGGAGGGGACCTTTTCCGCCTGGGTCCGGCGCATCGCGGCCCGGCTCTATATCAAGCGCCGCGCCTGGGAGGCCCGCTACGTCGCCGAGGTTGAGGTCGATGACGCCGCGCCGGATACCGACCAGGCCGATGGGTGGATCTTGATGAGGCGCTGAAGACGCTCAGCGAACCCGAGCGGTTGTGCGTCTCCCTTTGTCACGGTGCCGGGCTTTCGCACCCCGAGATCGCGACCGCCCTAAATCTGCCGCTTGGTACGGTGAGGTCTCACGTCAAACGTGGTCTGGATAGACTCCGCGCGCGGCTCCAGCCGCAGCCGGAAACCCTGGGGAGATCGACACATGTCCGCTGAACGAATCGACCCTTTCGTCGAGCGCCTGTTCAACCAGGCCCCGGTCATGGCCGACGCCGCCCTGTTCGCCCAGAAGGTTGAGACGCGGCTGCAGAGCGGCACCCGGGTGCGGACCGTGGCCCTGACGCTGGCCGGTCTGGTCGGCGGGGTTGTCGCCGTGCGCGAGACCATGTCGGTCAACCTGACCCTGTCGGCCAATGAGGGTCCGGTGACCGGTGGGGCACTGGAGAAGGGAATCCAGTCGGCCGGCGGCGGTGTTCAATCACTGTTCCAGGCGGGGTTCGACCAGATGAGTTTGGGGAGTTTCAGCCTGGCCGGGTTGGGCGGCATCGAGCTGTTCTGGCTCACAACCGCCCTGCTGGTGGCCGTGGCGGCCGTCGGGGTCATGAAACTGTCCGAGGAAATCTAGGCGGTTCCGGGCAAACCGATTGAGTGGGAAGCCGGCTATGGTGGTGGATCCCGCCGTTTTTCCTGCCGAAGTCGGTTTGTACTTATCCAAAAAGCCTGTCTCGCCGCATCCGCTGCGTTGCGGGCGTCGAGCCGACTCTCTAGGGTCGCGGACGATTTGCGAATAGCGGTTTTGGGGCGACGTTTCAGTGGTTGATGTCTTCGAACAGGTTCAGGAGGAGCTTCGCTCCGATCGATACAAGCGGCTGGCCCGGACATGGCTGCCCGTCGCCGGTGGTATTCTGGCGATCGCGCTGGTCGCGGCCCTGTCCTGGTGGGGCTGGCAGAGCTGGCAGATGGCCCAGGCCGACAAGGCTTCGGCCGCTTATTACCGCGGCATGGAAGCGCTTGAAGCCTCCAATCCGGTCGGTGCCGACCTCGCCTTCAGCGAGGCTGCGGATACCGGCACCCGGGCCTACAAGGCCCTGGCCCTGATGCAGCGCGCCGGCATCGCCGTCAGCGGCGGCAAGATCCCCGAGGCCATTGCGCTGTTTGATGACGCCGCCAGGACTGCCAATGATCCGATTATCGGCGATCCTGCGGCCCTCAAGGCCGCCTGGCTGGTCATGGACACCGACGCCACCCTCGAAGCGGTCGAAAAGCGTCTCGAACCGTTGACCGCTGAAGGCCGCCCGCTGCGGCCGTTTGCGCAGGAGGCTCTCGGCCTCGCCCGACTGCAGCACGGCAAGCTCGCCGAGGCGCGCGAGGTCTTCGTCCTGCTGCAACGCGGTCTCGACGTTCCGGACCCGATCAAGCAGCGGGCCCAGATCGCCATTTCCGCCATTGATTTCGGCACCGCCGCCAACCTGGCCCCCATCGTTGCGGCCCAGGCCCTCATTCCGGCCGCGCCTGCCGCATCGGCGGGAACGAACGCCGCGGCACCGACCCAGCCGTGATCCGGCCTTTCAGGAAAACGTCCATGAACAGAATGCTGAAAGTCGCCGTGCTGAGCGGACTGGCGGTCACGGTCGCCTCCTGCAGCAGTGTGCGTCAGGTGCTCCCGTTCGGCCTTGGCGGCAGTGATGCCCCGCAGTCGACTGCGACCTCGGGTACCCGCATTTCGGTGCTGGAGTTCGAGCAGCAACTGGCCCCGGCCGCCTCGCTGGCCGGTCGCGACTTCTTCCTGCCCGGCCCGCAGGCGGTGACCGCCTGGACGCAGCCCGGCGGCACGTCGGAAAATCTCGTCGAGCACGCGATTGCGGGGGCGGACTTCACCATCGCCTGGAAGCGTGACATCGGCGCGGGTTCCGGAAAGACCCGCGAAATCATGGCTCCGGCCGTGGCCGATAATAATCGTGTCTTCGTGCTGGATGGCGAATTGACCGTTACTGCCGTGGACTCCACCACCGGTGCCGTCGTCTGGCGCGTCAATGTCCATCCGGCCGGTCGCCAGCGTGATCGCGACGGCTTCGGCGGTGGCGTTGCCGTAGGCGGTGGCAAGGTGTTCGTTTCTTCGGGCTATCGCACCATGACCGCCCTGGACCAGGCCACCGGCGCGGTGATCTGGACCTCGCCGGTCGAGGCGCCGATCCACGGCGCGCCGACGGTGTCCGGCACGCGGGTCTATGTGGTTGACGTCGAAAACCAGCTTTACGCCTTCAACGTCGCGACCGGCCTGCAGGACTGGTCCTATCGCGGCATCCCGGAACCGGCCCGCACCATGCGTGCCGCCAGCCCGGCCGTGACCGGCGACACCGTGATCGCACCCTTCTCCTCGGGCGAGGTCGTGGCTGTGCGGGCCTCGACCGGCCAGTCGGTGTGGCAACAGGTGCTGTCGCGCACCAGCCGTACCAGCGCCCTGTCCGAGATCCGCGATATTGCGGCCCGTCCGGTGATCAGTCGCGGCATGGTCTATGCGATCAGCCATTCGGGTGTGTTGTCGGCGATGGACATCCGTTCGGGCGCGCCGAAATGGACCCTGCCGATCGGCGGCGTCAGCGCGCCGTTGCCGGTGGGCGAGGTGGTCTATGTGGTGTCCAAGGAGGGCGAGCTGACCGTGGTCAATCGCGATTCCGGCCTGGTCTACTGGACCCGCAACCTCAATGAGGGCCGGGGACGGGCGAGGGTGCGTCAGGAAGGCGGCCTGTTCGGCTTCTTCGACCGTACGGTGCGCCCCAGCTGGTCCGGCCCGATCCTGGCCTCCAACCGTCTGGTGCTGGCCAATTCCGAGGGCGAGGTCGTCGCCTTCAACCCGAAGACGGGTGAGTTGCTGTCGACGCTCAAGGTCGGTGCGCCGGTCTATGTCGCGCCGTCCGCCTACAACGGGGCCCTCTACGTCCTGACCGAAGCCGGTCAACTCGTCAGCATTCGCTGACGTCTGCAGTCAATCTGGGTTAGAACGCCGACATGGCATTAAAAGTCGCCATTGTTGGCCGCCCCAATGTGGGCAAATCGACCCTGTTCAACAGGCTGGTCGGCAAGCGTCTGGCGCTGGTCGATGATCGCCCCGGTGTGACCCGTGACCGCCGCTATGCCGACGGCAACATCGGCGACATGGACCTGACGCTGATCGACACCGCCGGTTACGAGGACATCACCGACGACAGTCTGGAATTGCGCATGCGTGAGCAGACCGAGGCGGCGCTGGAAGACGGCGACCTGATCCTGTTCATGATGGATGCCCGCGAGGGCGTGACCGCGCTGGACCGGATCTTCGCCGAACGTCTGCGCAAACAGCACAAGCCTGTCATCCTGCTGGCCAACAAGTCCGAGAGCCGCGAGAGCGGCGGGGGCATCGGCGAGGCCTACGGTCTGGGCTTTGGCGAGCCCGTACCGATCTCGGCCGAGCACGGCGAGGGCATGGCCGACCTCTATGCCGCCATGGTGGCCGCCAGCGCCGACATTTTCATCGAAGAGGTCGACGAGCCCGACAAGCCGATCCGCATCGCCATCATCGGCCGCCCCAACGCCGGCAAGTCGACCCTGATCAACCGCCTGATCGGCGAGGACCGGTTGCTGACCGGACCCGAGGCCGGCATCACCCGCGATTCGATCTCGGTTGACTGGCAGTACGAGGGCCAGAACATCCGTCTGGTCGACACCGCCGGCATGCGCCGCAAGGCCCGGGTCAACGAGAAGCTGGAGAAGCTGTCGGTCGCCGACACCATCCGCGCCATCACCTATGCCGAGGTCGTGGTCCTGGTCATGGACAAGGACGACGCCTTCGACACCCAGGACCTGCAACTGGCCGATCTGGTCGAGCGCGAGGGCCGGGCCCTGGTCTATGTCGCTGCCAAATGGGACCTCGAGGACGAGCCCCAGGCGCGTCTGGCCAAGCTCAGCCAGATGGCCGAGGACAAGCTGCCGCAACTGCGGGGTTCGCCGTTCGTGGCCCTGTCATCGCATTCGGGTCGTGGGGTCGAGCGGCTGATGCCGGCGATCCTGAAGGCGCACGCGACCTGGTCGGTCAAGGTCAAGACCAAGGACCTCAATACCTGGCTGTCCATGGCCACCCAGAGGCATCCGCCCCCCGCCGTCGACGGCAAGCGGATCAAGCCGAAATACATGGCCCAGATCAAGGCGCGCCCGCCGACCTTCGTGTTGATGGCCAGTCGCGCCGCCTCGATGCCGGAACAATACAAACGCTATCTGGTCAACAGCCTGCGCGAGGGAGCTTTGACCTGCCGGGCACCCCGATCCGCCTCAACGTCAAGTCGGGGTCCGAGAACCCTTACGGCGAGGGTGGCGCCAAATCGGGTCCGGAGCGCTTCACCGGCCCGGCCAAGACCGCGCCGCGCCGCATCAAGAAGTCCGAGGCCGCCGCCGACGCCCTGTCCAACCTGCCCGGCAAGGCGCTGGAGCAGAAGAAGACCCGCACGGCCAAGCCGCGACCTCTGACCGGGTTGAAGGCCAGTTCGAACAAGAAGGCCGGCTCCAGCGTCGCCATCCAGAAGGGGGCCCGCGGCGGTGCCCGTCAGGTTTCGCGCTCGGGTCGCGTCCGCACCGGCCAGAAGCACGCACCGAAGAAGTAGCACACCGAAGTTGACGCCGGTGTTCCGGAGGGCCAGTTGGGTCTCCACCGGAGGATAGTATCGTGCTGATTATCGCCCTGCTGACCGCTGCCCTGTTGCAGGGCGCACACTCGCCCATGCAGGACGGGGAGATTGCCTGCGACCAGGAGGGCAACACGCTCGAGCTTAACGCCTGCGGTGTCCTCGAGCTGGAACGGGAGCAGGCGCGGATGCAGCGCTATCTCGAAGCGGCCCTGGACCGGGCGCCCCGGGACCTTCGACAATGCAGACCCGTCGTACAGTGAGGCGGCCCAGGCCGCCTACCTCGAGGCCTCCCAGGCGGCCTGGGCCGCCTATGCCGACATCCGCTGCCGGGGTGTCTACGACCAGTGGAAGACCGGCACGATCCGCACGCTCATGGGACTGGGTTGCCGGATCGAGGCGACGCGCCAGCGCACGCACGACATCTGGGCGGACCACCTGACCTACCCGGACGCAACCCCGCCGGTGCTGCCCGAACCTGTCGTGTCGGGGGCCGGGGCAGAGGCTGACGCCGCCTCCCGTCCCTAGGCCGCCTCTCCACCGCGGCCTCGGGGGCCGCCTCCGGGGCCACCAGACGGTTGATCGCCTCAAGCAGGACGTCCGGCCGGATCGGCTTGGCCAGATGCAGATCTGAACCCGCGTCCAGGCTCAGTCTCACGTCCTCGGGCATGGCATTGGCGGTAAGCGAGATAATGGGCGTGCGGGGGTGATGACCGGCCAACTCGAACTCCCTGATTTTGCGGGTTGCCGACAGGCCGTCCAGAACCGGCATCTGAACATCCATAAGGATGATGTCGAACCGGTTCGCTGCGGCCGCCTCGACGGCCAGCGCACCGTTTTCAACCACCGTAAGGTCGACATTCACCGAGGCGAGAATCATCGACACGACCCGCCGGTTGACCTCATGATCGTCGGCGAACAGGATTTTCAGCGGCTGTTCGTCCGTGTCGGGAACCGGCCTGTCCGGCATGGGCTCGACGACGCGCAACGCAACGTCGGAAATCCGGGTCAACGGCAGATAGGCGAAGAAGACGGATCCCTTGCCGGGGCTCCCGCGAACAGTGATCCGCCCGCCCATCATCCCGGTCAGCGAGTGACAGATCGACAGACCCAGACCCGTGCCGCCGAACTTCCGGCTGACAGACACGTCAGCCTGTTCAAACCGGTCGAACAGCCGGCTTGCGGTGCTGCGATCAAAGCCGATACCGGTATCGGATACGCTGATGCGAATGCCGCCCTGACGCCGGCGAACGGCGATGCTGACCCCACCTTCTGCGGTGAATTTGATCGCATTACTGATAAGGTTCGAAACGATCTGACCGATCCGGGTCCGGTCGCCGAGATAGGTGCCGTCCGCCCCGTCGGCCGTCGTCAGTTCCAGCCTGAGGCCCTTGGCGGTCGCCGTCGCGGCGTGCAGATCGACGACGTTACCCATGACGTCACCCAGGCTGAACGGCGCGATCTCGAACGCCATCTGCCCGGCCTCGATCCTGGAGACGTCCAGTATGTCATTGACCACCAGTTCCAGCGTGCGGCCTGACGCGATGACCGTGTCGGTCATTTCCCGGCACTGGCTATCTGTCTGGCGCTGACGCAGCAGGTCCATCAGGCCGATGATGCCGTTCAGGGGCGTGCGCAGTTCATGGCTCATATTGGCCAGAAACTGGGACTTGGCCTGGCTGGCGTGTTCTGCATTGGCCAGGGCGGCCTCGAGCGCGACCTCCTTCATCAGCAGTTCACGGTTCGCCCGAGCCACGGCCAGATGGATGAGGGTGATACTCAGGACGAAGAAGACAAAGACGGCCGACATATACACCCATGTCTGCTCACGCATGGCCGTGCCCGGCTTGTGTTGCCTCCACCGGGATCGACAGCACCGGCCGGCCGGCAGCGTCGGTGATGATTTCCTCAGCCTGCTCGGGTTTTCGTGGGAGGGCCGGCGTAACAAGCACCGCGTCGATCAGCAGATACCGCGCGGCGATATTGGCGAGAAAGGTTTCGTCCAGGGCGTCGGCGGCGAAGACGATCGGCGCGTGAGGGCCGATGGGCAGGGCCGTCCCGAAATCCGGCTGAACCAGGGTTGCGACGATCGCATACGGCTGGCCGTCGATCATCGAAACAGCTGTCGCCTGGATCGGCGCAGCGATCATTTTCTGTGACTTCGCACGCCGCAGCAAGGTGCCGCGCTGACGTTCCCGCACCCGGATGTTTTCAATCAGTTGTGGCAGGGCGATCGAGCCGCGACCAGACGGGATCGTGTGGGTCGAGTCTACCGTCAACAGCCGAAAAAATCGATCTGTCCGAGTGGTCGACGATCTCAACCAGTTCGAATCTATCCGCCTCGTTCAGAAAAGTGCCGATGTTCCGGTCGGCCCAATCGGCGTCAAACCGGTTGTGGAGGTGGACGACAGCCGCGTCCCGGGTCACCTGGGGCATGACGAGCGCCGCCAGTTCATCGAGTTGGGTCGCAAGTCCGGATTGGATCTGCCGTCGCTCGAACTCGCCCGAATACCTGTCGGCGCTCCGGGTCCCCGGCGACGAGCGACAATCCAAGCAGCCCCATGCCACTGATGGCCAGGATGAGCAGTGAACGCGACAGCCAGACCGTGCGTCGATGAGCGTAAGGATCAGAGCGCATCATTCGAAAATCGACGATACGTATTACTGTTTGATTATCTTACAAGCATTTGGTTTATTTAAGAATATCGTGCTTAATGACCCGCTGTTTCACGGCGGACGGTGAGGGACAAGGCGTGGGTCGTCGGGGTCAATTCAGGGGTCCTGGGGTCTGCCTTGGACGAGATGGAAATTTGCGTGTTGTTGCGGTCGCGGGCCGGTCGACCGTGCCGGAAGCGGCAGGAAATGACGCAGATCAGGCCCGATGCCGACGGTTCCGGCTTCGCCCAGGGTGTCTGTAACCGGACAAGGCAGCCGGTCGCTAGAGCATGACCTCTTTTGACGGAATTGGGATTCCCAAATCGGTAGCGATCTGATTCATCATTCGTGCTGGATGGAGGCCAGCATGTATGACAGCTCCCTATTCGGTTGATCTTCGATCGCGTGCCTTGGCGCGCAAGGCGGCCGGCGAGACGCACCGGGAAATCGCGGCAGCTCTTCGGATCAGTCCGTCGTGTCTGTCGAAATGGGCGCGTCATGAACGCGAGACCGGGTCTCTGGAACCGGCCCGGATCGGCGGCTGCAAGCCCCGAACGCTTTCGGGCGAGGTGGCCGCGTGGCTGCGAGAGCGGATCGCCTCGGGCCCGATCACGCTGCGGGGGCTGACGGCCGAGTTGGCCGAGCGGGGGATCAAGACCCAGCCCCGCGCGGTGTGGGTGTTCCTGCATGCCGAGGGTTTCAGCTTCAAAAAAAACCCTGCTGCCCGAGGAGCAGACGCGGCCTGACGTGGCGCGTAAACGCACGCGCTGGAAGGCGTATCAGGGCCGGATCGACCCGTCCCGGTTGGTGTTTCTGGACGAGACCTGGGTCAAGACCAACATGGCCCCACTCCGAGGATGGGGTCCGCGCGGTCGTCGGGCTCAAGGCCCACGCCCCCTTCGGCCACTGGAAGACCCAGACCTTCATCGCCGCCCTGCGTCACGACCGCATCGACGCGCCCTGGGTGATCGACGGGCCGATCAACGGCGAGCTGTTCCGGGTCTATGTCGAGGAAGTTCTGGCCCCAACCCTGAAGCCCGGCGACGTCGTCGTGCTCGACAATCTGGGCAGCCACAAGGGCAAGGCCGCGCGCGCCGCCGTCCGGGCCAGGGGAGCCCATCTGATCTTTCTGCCGCCCTACAGCCCGGACCTGAACCCGATCGAACAGGTCTTCGCCAAGCTCAAACACCTGATGCGAAAGGCCCAGCCCCGAGACGTCGAGGCCACATGGCGAAAGGTCGGTCAGCTCCTTGAGCTCTTCACACCCAACGAATGTGCCAGTTACCTCGTCAACTCTGGATATGGTTCCGTATGAACGAATCCCGCTCTAGACCGGCGCCGCCTTGCCTGGACCCGGCTGCCAGTCCCGGAATTTGATCTCCAGCGGTGGTTCGCGGTCGCCGCGGGCCAGCTCGACGATCAGCGGGCCGATCTCGGACGGGTGGGGCACGTCCTGCGGATCCTCGCCCGGATAGGCCTGGGCCCGCAGCTGGGTGCGCATCCGGCCGGGATCGACGATGGCGGCGCGGATCGGCGTCGAACCTCGATCTCGTCGGCCCAGCATTTGATCAGCGCCTCGGCTCCGGCCTTGGTCGCGGCATACATGCCCCAGAAGGCCTTGGGCGCGGCGGCGACACTGGTGGTCAGATAGATGGCCCGGCCAGCGTCCGAGACCCGCAGCAGCGGCTCCAGCGAACGGATCATCCGGTAGACGGCGGTGAAATTGGTTTTCTCGACCTTGGCCCAGACGCGGGGGTCGGCGTGGCTGACCGGGGTCAGGCCCGAGGCCCCCATGGTCGCGGCCGCCTGGACCCAGATATCCAGCTTGCCGAAGCGTTCGAAGATGGCCCCGCCCAGCCGGTCGATGGCGCCGCCGTCGACCAGGTCGAACGGCACCAGGGTCGCGTGCTGGCCGGTGGCGGCAAAGATGGCGTCGTCCAGCTCTTCCAGACCGCCCGGGGTGCGGGCGGTGGCCACGACATGGGCCCCGGCCCTGGCCAGGGCCAGGGCGATTTCATAGCCGATGCCGCGCGAGGCCCCGACGACGAGGGCGATACGGTCTTTCAGGGGGAGATCAGCAGACATGGGGCCTGATAGCGCGCGCCCGGTCCGGGGCAAAGTCCCCGCATCGATCTGTCGCGAAGATCCGGGTCCGGACGCACGCGCGACCGGATCGATTTCGCTCTAGGCTGTGACCAGCAACGACAGCTGGCGCTGCACCACGTCGCGGCCGCCCTGTTCGATCTCGCGATCCAGCAGGCGCGTCGGATAGTCGCCGGTGAAATAGTGGTCGGTGAACTGCGGATGGACCGGATCGCGCGGCCCGGCGTCCATCGCCTCATACAGGCCGTCGACCGACAGGAAGCCCAGGCTGTCGACCTCGAGCATGGCGGTCATCTCCTCCATCGTCTTGTTGGCGGCGATCAACTGGTCCCGCTCGGGCATGTCGATGCCGTAGAAGTCGGGATACAGGATCGGCGGGCTTGCCGAGCGCAGGTGCACCTCGCTGGCCCCGGCGGCGCGGACCGCCCTCACCAGCTTGGCCGAGGTGGTGCCGCGCACGACTGAATCGTCGATCAGCACGACGCGCTTGCCTTCCAGTACCGAGCGGTTGGGACTGTGCTTCATGCGCACCCCCTTCTGCCGGGCCCCCTGGCTGGGCTGGATGAAGGTCCGGCCCAGATAGTGGCTGCGGATGATACCCATCTCGTAGGGGATGCCGCTCTCGCGAGCGTAGCCCAGCGCGGCCGGCACGCCGGAGTCCGGCACCGGCACCACGACATCGGCCTCGACCGGGAACTCGCGCGCCAGACCCTGGCCCATGCGCTTGCGCACGCCATAGACCGAGCGTCCGTTCACGATGCTGTCGGGACGCGAGAAATAGACATATTCAAACAGACAGGGGCGGGCGGCGCGGGCCGGGAAGGGTTTCAGCGAGCGCAGACCGTTCTCGTCGATGACCACGACCTCGCCATGCTCGACATCGCGCACGAAGGTGGCCCCGATCGTGTCCAGCGCACAGGTCTCGGACGCCAGCACCCAGGCCTCCCCGATCCGTCCCAGCACCAGCGGACGGATGCCTAGCGGGTCACGCGCGCCGATCATCTTCTTGCTGGTCTGCGCCACCAAAGCATAGCCGCCCTCGATCCGGGCCAGGGCGTCGAGGAAACGGTCGACGATCCGCGCCTTCCGCGAGCGGGCGATCAGATGCAGGATCACCTCGGAGTCCGAGGTCGACTGGAAGATCGAGCCTTCCGAGACCAGCTGGTTCCGCAGGAACAGGAAATTGGTCAGATTGCCGTTGTGGCCGATGGCGATGCCGCCGGAATCCAGATCGGCGAACATCGGCTGGATATTGCGCAGGAAGGAGCCGCCGGCCGTCGAATAGCGGGTATGGCCGACGGCCGCCTGTCCCGGCATCCGCTTCGACAGATCGGTGCCCCCGAAGGCGTCGCCGACCAGGCCCTGATGGCGTTCGGTATGAAATCGCTCCTGATGGACGCTGGCGATACCACAGGCTTCCTGACCGCGATGCTGCAGGGCGTGCAGGCCCAGGGCGACGATGGCGGCGGCTCCGTCGGGCTCGGCCCCCCAGACACCGCAGACACCGCATTCGAGACGCGGACGGTCATCGTCGGGATCGCGATGATGGTCACGATGGACCACGGGTTCGGCAATCTGGTGGCGCATCGTGACTCCGATGGTCCGGGAAGCGACCGGAGCGAAATCGGTTGGGTTGGACACCGTCCAACCCGGCTCAGATTTCGTTCCAGCCTAATGCTGGACCATTTTTTGGATTCGGGTCGATTTCGACCCGAAGCAAAAATGGTCTAGGGTGTGGTGCGGCGCGGGGTATGCCCTGTTTGGGGCGGGGGCAAGGCTTGTGGGTCGGAAAATCCCTCCTGGACCGAGGAATTGATCACCGGGGTCAGGGCGTCGGCCCCCCGGCCGATGCCGGGCAGGACGATCTGGATGACGCGGGCGGCGCCGGCGCTGACCGGATACAGCATGGCCTGGGTGAGCCAGCGCGGCGTGGATTTGCCCGGCATGGCGGCGACGATCACCAGATGGATCGCGCCCAGCAGAACCAGCGAGCGAGCGGCACCGATGAACACGCCGAAGAAGCGATCGACCCCGCCCAGATGCGGATGGGCCTGGGCCCGTTTCGACAGGGCCGAGCCGAAGATGCGGATGCCGAAATAGACCAGCAGGAAGGAGACGATGGCCGCGGCGATGGCCCCGGCCCAGTCCGGATCGATCAGCGAGCGGCCGATCGGGGTGGTGAACGGCAGCGCCACCAACGCCAGAAAGGCGGCCAGGACAAAGCTCAGCAGGGTGATGATTTCGCGCGTCGCCCCGCGCACCCAGCCGGCCGCGGCCGAGGCGAGGATCACAATCAGGGCGAGGGCGTCAAAGCCGGTCACGCGGTCAATCGATCCTCGGCTGGGGGTTACTGAACCCCTTCATAGCGGCTTTGCGAGATTCGATCGACCGCTTCCGTCAATCGCGTCACCGAGGTGACCGCCACCCCGCCACCCTTGACCGTCAGGGGCGGGGTCAGGGCGTTGTCGAAGCCCAGTTTGCGCGCCTCGCGCAGCCGCGCCTCGGCCCGGCCGACGGCCCGCACCTCGCCCGACAGGCTGATTTCACCGAACACCACACAGCCCTGGGGCAGGGGTTTGTCCGTGGCCGACGAGATCAGCGCCGCCGCCGCCGCCAGATCGGCGGCGGGTTCGTTGATTTGCAGTCCCCCGGCGACGTTCAGATAGATGTCCTGGTCCCCGAAGCCGAAGCCGCAGCGCGCTTCCAGCACCGCCAGCACCATGGCCAGCCGCCCGGTATCCCAGCCGACGACGGCGCGGCGCGGCGTGCCATAGGCCGATTTCGACACCAGCGCCTGCATCTCGACCAGAACCGGGCGCGAGCCCTCGATCCCGGCGAACACGGCGGCACCGGGGGCGCGATCCTTGCCCTCGCCGAGGAATAGGGCCGAGGGATTGCTGACCTCGCGCAGGCCGGTGTCGCCCATCTCGAACACCCCGATCTCGTCGGTGGCTCCGAAGCGGTTCTTGCCGGCGCGCAGGATACGGAACGGATAGCCGCGTTCGCCCTCGAAGCTCAGCACGGCATCGACCATATGCTCGACCACCCGGGGACCGGCGACCTGACCGTCCTTGGTCACATGGCCGACCAGAATCACGGCCACGCCGTGCGACTTGGCCAGCCGCACCATCTCTCCGGCACAGGCCCGCACCTGGGTCACCGAACCCGGCCCGGCCTCATGGGCGTCTCGGACCACAGGGTCTGGATCGAATTGACGATGACGATGTCGAATTTCTCGCGCTTCAGCGTGCCGAGGATGTCGCGCAGCGCCGTGGCCGAGGCCAGTTCGACCGGGGCCTTGGACAGGCCCATTCGCTTGGCGCGGGCCCGGATCTGCTCGATCGCCTCCTCGCCCGAGATATAGGCGACCCGCGCGCCCTTCAGCGCCGCCCGTCCGGCCACGTCCAGCAGCAAGGTCGACTTGCCGACGCCGGGGTCACCACTCAGCAATATGGCCGAGCCGGGCACGACCCCGCCGCCGCACACCCGGTCGAACTCCTTGACCCCGGTGACGATGCGCGGCGGCTCGGGGGCATCGGACTGCAGGGTTTCGAACTGCAGGCCCCGGGTCCGGGCGGCACTGACCGGCTTCATCGCCCCGGGTGGAGCCGAGCGGCTCTCCTCGACGATACAGTTCCACTGGTTACAGGCCCCGCACTGGCCGGACCACTTGCCGTGGACCGCCCCGCAGGACTGACAAACATAGATCGCACCGTCTCTGGCCATGACCCTGACTTACAGGAGTTGCAGGCGGTGGGGCAGGGGGACGGCAAAGGGGCACGACCGTATTTGTCGTCACGGGCGCTGGTTGCTCGCGCACCATCGGCATGTCAGCTTCTTGCCTTCAGGGGAGTTCATCATGTTGCATTGACTGGCCGCGGCCGCTCTGGCCCTTGCGCTGGGCCTTACCGGCCCGGCCTACGCCGACACCCTGGTTGTGACCGCCGCGCGCATGGTCGACGTCGAACGCGGCCGATACATCGACAATCCCGTGGTCGTGGTGACCGACGGCCGCATCACCGCCGTCGGAGCCGCCGTACCTGCGGGTCTGCCCGCCGATGCCCGACGTCTCGACCTGTCGGGTCTGACCCTGCTGCCCGGTCTGATCGACATGCACGTCCACCTCGCCGGTACCCCCAGTGTGTCGGGCTGGAACGTGCTCGACTATGCCGATGACTTTGGGGCCATTCTGCAGGTTCCGCACGCCCGCGCCAATCTGATGGCCGGCTTCACCACGGTGCGGAACCTCGGTGGGCCCGACTATGCCGATGTCGCCCTGCGTCAGGCGATCGACGGGGGCTTTGTCGAAGGGCCACGGGTGATCCCGGCCGGCATCTCCTTCGGCGCGACCGGCGGACATTGCGACTTCACCGGCATGCCGCGCTCCCTGGCCCAGGCCAATGCGGTCAACACCGACGGAGTTGAGGCCGCCCGCTTCGCCGTGCGCGAGGTGCGCAAATACGGGGCCCAGGTGATCAAGGTCTGTGCCACCGGCGGTGTCTTCTCACGCAACACCGAACCGGGCCAGCAGCAGATGACGCTGGCAGAACTGACCGCCGTGGCCGATGAGGCGCATATGTGGGGTCTCAAGGTCGCGGCCCACGCCCACGGGGCCTCGGGCATCGCCGATGCGATCCGCGCCGGCATCGACACCATTGAACATGCCTCACTGATCGATGCCGAGGGCATCCGTCTGGCGGTTCAGCGCGGGACCTGGTTGTCGATGGACATCTACAACACCGACTTCACCCAGGCGACGGGCACGGAGTTCGGCGTCACCGAGGACAATCTGCGCAAGGATCGCGAGATCGCCCAGCTCCAGCGCGACAATTTCCGGCGCCGCCCACCGCGCCGGGGCCCGGATGGTGTTCGGCAGTGACGCCGCCATCTATCCGCACGGTCAGAATGCGCGCCAGTTCGCCGTCATGGTCGAATACGGCATGACCCCGGCCGAGGCGATCCGGGCCGCGACCTGGAACGCCGCCCAGGCCCTGGGTCGCGACGCCGATGTCGGGGCCATCGTCACCGGACGCTACGGTGACCTGATCGCCGTATCCGGCGACCCCCTGGCCGATGTGCGGCGGCTGGAGACCGTAGCCGTGGTGATCAAGGGTGGTGCGGTCGTCCGGGATGCGCGCTGACGCTGCTCAGCCAAGATAGACCCGTGGCACCCGCGGGGTGACCGAGGTCAGCAGCTCATAGGCGATGGTCCCGGCCGCGGTCGCGGCCTCGTCCAGCATCCGGTGCGGCCCGAACAGCTCGGCCCGGTCGCCGACGGCGACATCCGAACCGGTCACGTCGACCGCGAGGACGTCCATCGACACCCGTCCGACGATCGGCCGCAGGGCATCACCCAGCCATACCGCGCCGCGGGGACCGGTGTTGCGCGGAACTCCGTCGGCATAACCGGCGGCGCAGGTGGCGATCCGGCGCGGTGTCTCGGCCCGGAAGCCCCGGGAATAGCCGATGGTTTCACCGGCCGGCACATCCCGCACTTGCAGGACCTCGGCGGAGAAGGTGGCGACGGGCTTCAACCGGTCGTCGGGTCGGCCTTCGGGGCCGCTGCCGTACAGACTGATCCCCGTCCGTACGGCATCAAAGCCGAACTCAGGGCCCAGAAAGGTGCCACCGGAATTGGCGAACGACCGGATCACGCCGGGATAGCGCTGGACCGCGGCGGCATAGGCGTCGCGCTGGCGGCGGTTCATCGGCGAGGCCGGTTCGTCGGCGCAGGCCAGATGGCTGATGACCAGACCCAGGCCCGCGAACGGCTCTGGCGCGTCCTCGGGCCGGAAACCCAGCCGGTTCATGCCGGTGTCGATCTGCAGGCCACAGGCACCGCCGCCGGCCGCCTGCCATTCGGCGACCTGGTCCGCCGTGTTCAGCACCGGGCGCAGGTCCGCCGCCCGCAGCCGCGCCGCCCGTCCCGACAGACAGCCGTCCAGCACATATATGGCCGGTTCCGCGCCGACCGCGGCGCGCAGGCGCTCGCCCTCGCCGGTCCGGGCCACGAACAGGGTGCGTGCCCCCTCGGCCATCAGCCGCTTCGCCAACGGTGCGGCGCCCAGCCCGTAGCCGTCAGCCTTGACCACCGGATGCACCGGCACGCCGCCGACCGCTGCCAGCGCATGGAAATTGTGGGTGAGCGCGTTCAGATCGACGGACAGCGTGGCGGCAGAGGACATGAACGCCTTATGCCGCAACTGTCGTACGGCGCACACCGGAAAAGACCGGGTCTATTCCGGGATGTCGCGGAAGTTCGAATAGCGGCCGTCGTTGGCCAGATTGCCGAAGCGGGTGGTGTCGGCGTCGAAGCTCAGCTTGACGATGCCGATCGGACCGTGGCGCTGCTTGCCGATGACGACCTCAGCCTGGTGCTGCAGGATGTCCATGTCCTCCTGCCATTTCAGATGTTCCTCGGTGCCCTCGCGCGGTTCGGTCCGGCCCAGGTAGTAACTCTCGCGATAGACGAACATCACGCAGTCGGCGTCCTGCTCGATCGAGCCGGATTCGCGCAGGTCGGACAGCTGCGGCCGCTTGTCCTCGCGGTTCTCGACCTGACGCGACAGCTGCGACAGGGCCAGGATCGGCACATTCAGCTCCTTGGCCAGGGCCTTCAGTCCGCCGGTGATCTCCGAAACCTCCTGCACCCGGTTGCGCTGGTTGTTGCCGTCGCCGACGGTGATCAGCTGCAGATAGTCGATGATGATCAGGTCCAGACCCTGTTCGGCCCGCTTCAGCCGCCGTGCCCGCGCCGCCAGCTTGGAGATGGCCAGACCGCCGGTGGCGTCGATGTACAGCGGGCTCTCGCCGATCTCGATCGCCGCGTCGCGCACCTTGCCGAAGTCCGAGGCGTCGATCTCGCCCTTTCTCAGCCGGTCCGACGACACGCCCGAGGCGTCGGCCAGGATGCGCATGGCCAGCTGTTCGGCGCTCATCTCCAGCGAGAAGAAGGCCACCACCCCGCCGTTGACCGTCTTGCGGCCCTCCGGCGTCGGCTCCCGAGCGATAGTTGCGCGCGATGTTGAAGGCGATGTTGGTCGCCAGCGCCGTCTTGCCCATCGACGGACGCCCGGCGAGGATCAGCAGGTCGGACGGGTACAGCCCGCCCAGCTTCTGGTCGAGGTCGTGCAGCTGGGTGGCCAGACCAGCCAGCTTTCCGTCGCGCTGATAGGCCTCGCCCGCCATTTGGACGGCCCCGGCCAGGGCGGTGGAAAAGCTGACGAAACCCGTCGAAGGCTTGCCGGTCTCGGCCAGGGAATAGAGCGATTGCTCGGCCTGCTCAATCTGGTCGATGGCCGCCCGCTCGGGATCGGGGGCCTCCTTCATGATGTCGCCACCGATGCGGATCAGGTCGCGCCGCAGGGCCAGGTCATAGACCACCCGCGCATAGTCGGCGGCATTGGCGGCGGGTGGGGCCCGGTCGACCAGATCGGCCAGATAGCGCAGGCCTCCGAACTCGGCGAAGGCCGGGTCCTGTTTGAACCGCTCCATAAGAATGGTCGGCTCGGCCAGCATGCCCTGGCGGATATGGTCCTCGATCGCGTCGAACAGGCGGCTATGGAACGGCTCATGGAAATGCGACCCGCGCAGCCGGTCCGACAGCCGCTCGAACACCGCATTGTCGAACATCAGCGAGCCCAGCAGCGCCTGCTCGGCCTCGAGATTGTGCGGCAGGGACGGGATCGACGCGGCGTCGGTCGAAAAGGGGGAGAAGGCGTTCATCGGTTAACGCTTAGCCCTCCGCTGCGTCGGAAGCGGACGGAATTGTCGCGCCCGCTCCAGATGAACGGGGACACCTCTGTGGACGGTCCGTTTCGGCCCCGTCAGGCCGGGCAGGGATGCTCTTCGGCCATCCATTCGCGGATGGCCTGGGTCAGGCTGATGTTGCGCCGCGCTGCGGGGATGGCGTTGAGGCGACCCAGCAGCTGGTCGGGGTTCACCGACACCCGCTCCGGCAGGCAGGCAGCCGGACGGCGTCCGGCGGCGCGGGCAGCCGCCTCTTCCGAACGGACAGCCTGGAAAGCCCCTCTCATCTCGGTCATCAGCCTGCGCGTGTCGGACCGCAGCAGGGCGGTCGGGTTGCGCGGAATGCCGTTCGCGGTGGTCAGGAACTGCTGCACCGTGATGTCACGGGCGACGGCCGCACCGGCGATGAGGCTGGCCACGAGGACCACGGCCAGCGTTGTCTTGCGGATCATGGCGACGTCCTGCGGCTGTTCGAGACAGTCTGCCAGCCGGATCGTGGCCGAACAAGGGCGTCGAACGAGGGGGCCGGACACGAAAAAGGGCGCACCCGCAAAGGCGCGCCCTCTTCGTCGTGACGTCGCAGTGCGACCTAGGCTTCCGAGCCCAGGCCGTCCTGCTGGCCGGCACCGCCGGCCACCATGTCGCGAGCCTGTTCGAGAGCCGCGGCGCGGTCCTCGTCATAGGCGGCCTTGATGACGTCTTCACCAGCGGCCTGACGCTCGGCTTCCTCGGCCGAACGCGCGATGTTGATCTTGACCATGACCGAGACCTCGGGGTGGAGACGGATCGCCACCTCGTGCACGCCCAGATGCTTGATCGGGGTGTTCAGCACGATCTGGCTGCGCTCGACTTTGCCGCCTTCGGCCGTGACGGCCTCAACGACATCGCGACCGCCGACCGAACCGTACAGCTGGCCCGTCTCACCGGCCTGACGGATCATGACATAGGTCTGACCGTCGATCTTGCTGCCGATCTTGCCGGCCTCTTCCTTGTTCTTCTCGTTGCGGGCCTCGATGGCGGCGCGTTCGAGTTCGAAGGCTTTCAGGTTGTTGGACGTCGCGCGACGCGCCTTGTCGCGCGGCAGCAGGAAGTTACGAGCGAAGCCGTCCTTGACGGTCACGACATCGCCGATGGCGCCGAGGTTATCGACGCGCTCGAGGAGAACGACCTTCATTACTTCACCACATACGGCAGGAGGGCCAGATAGCGGGCGCGCTTGATGGCCTTGGCCAGTTCGCGTTGCTTGATCTGGGAAACAGCGGTGATGCGCGAGGGCACGATCTTGCCGCGTTCGGAGATGTAACGCTGCAGCAGCTTCACATCCTTGTAGTCGATCTTCGGCGCGCCTTCGCCCGAGAACGGGCAGACCTTGCGGCGACGATGGAAGGGGCGACGGCCGGCAGCGCCGGAACCTGCAGGGGTGCCGGGGGTCACGGGGCCGCGGGCGGAGCAGTCGTATCGGTCATGCTGCGCTTTCCTTATTCGGCTTCGGCGACGGCGGCCGCGGGGGCCTCGTCGGTGCGCGGGGTGCGTCGCGCTCGCGTTCACGCTCGGCGTTCACGGCGGGCCAGCAGCGGCGACAGCTCGAGGTCGAGCTCCTCGACGCGGACGGTCAGCCAGCGCAGCACGTCTTCATTGATCGACAGCAGACGCTCGACCTCGGCCATGGCGGCGGGCGGGCAGTCGACGGCGAGCAGCGAATAGTGCGCCTTGCGGTTCTTTTGACCCGATAGGTCAGGTTGCGCAGACCCCAGTACTCGATCTTGGCGACGGAACCGCCGCCTTGCTCGATCAAGCCCTTGATGGTGTGGTTCAGCGCTTCGGCCTGTTGCGCGCTGATATCCTGGCGCGACATGACCGTGTGCTCGTAAAGAGCCATGCGGTAGTCTCCCTTGTGGGCGTCGGCGTGGAACAGACCGGGTTAAAGTCCGATCCCACGATGGCTCCTGTGGCGGCGGCCGGAATGACTTCCCGAACCCTTTGATGTTCCGCGACAGGACCGAAGCCCTGGAAAGCGGGCGCATATAGGGGAAATAGCGGGGCAGGGCAAGGCGTTCGCGACTTGCCGCCTTCCGGGGTTTGTCCTACCGCTGCGCCCCTGATTTAACTGTTTGCGGACCGCCCATGACCCTCGCCCTTCTGTTTCCCGGACAAGGCAGCCAGTCGGTCGGCATGGGCGTGGGCCTGGCCGACGCCTTCGCCGCCGCCCGCGAGGTCTATGCCGAGATCGACGACGCCCTGGGCCAGAAGCTGGCCCTGCTGATGCGCGAGGGGCCCGAGGACCAGCTGACCCTGACCGAGAACGCCCAGCCCGCCCTGATGGCGGTGTCGCTGGCCGCCGTGCGGGTGCTGAAGGTCGAGTTTGATTTCGACGTGTCGCGCGCCGCCCTCGTCGCCGGTCATTCGCTGGGGGAATATTCGGCCCTGTGCGCCGCCGGGGCCCTGTCGCTGGCCGACACCGCCCGGCTGTTGAAGCTGCGCGGTCAGGCCATGCAGCGTGCCGTGCCGGTCGGGAAGGGGGCCATGGCCTCGCTGATCGGACCGAAGACCGACCTGGCCCTGGCTGAAGCCGCCGCGGCCGCCGGCTCCGAAGTCGGCGTCTGCGTCGTCGCCAATGACAACAACGCCGGCAATATCGTCATCTCCGGCGACAAGGCCGCCGTCGACCGCGCCATCGAAAAGGCCAAGGAGCTGGGCGCGCGCGCCATTCCGCTGAACGTCTCGGCCCCGTTCCATTGCCCGCTGATGCAGCGCGCCGCCGACGAAATGGCCGAGGCCCTGTCCGGGGCCACCCTGCTGGGCCCGCGCGTGCCCGTGGTCGCCAATGTCACCGCCCGTCCCGAGACTGATCCCGAGACCCTGCGCCGCCTGCTGGTCGAACAGGTCACCGGCCGCGTGCGCTGGCGCGAGAGCATGGAGTGGATGGCCGGGGAGGGCGGCGTGACCCGCTTCGCCGAGATCGGCTCGGGCAAGGTCCTGACCGGCATGGCCAAACGCATCGCCCCCGACGCCGAGAGCGTGGCCCTGAACACGCCCGAGGATCTGGAAGCGTTCGCGACGTCGCTGAGCTAGGTCGATGCGCTGGCCGAGCGTCCATTTCTGGGGATGGGCCTTTGCCTGGCTTAGATTTCCTATTTTCTTCGCCCTGTTTTTTCCTGCGGCCCTGATCACCGAACTTATTGAACACCTGACCGGCTTGTCCTTGTCCTTCATTTGGGCGTTTGGGGTGCTGATGATCGTCTGGGCGGTCGCGGACTTCGCAATCCTGGCCTGCCCCCGGTGTGGTCGGTATGTTTACAGGCGCAACGCGTTCTTCATGAACGCAATGTGGCCGGTGCGTCGTTGCAGCAAATGCGACCTCGACCTGAAGCAGTTTCATCCTTTTGACAAATGCGCCCGCTCGATGGACTGACGGCACAACGGAGACACTCAATGTTCGATCTCAACGGAAAAACCGCCCTCGTCACCGGGGCCACGGGCGGTATCGGCGGGGCTATTGCCCGCTCGCTGCATGCCCGGGGCGCGACCGTGGTCCTGTCGGGCAGGCGTGAGGCGGTGCTGCAGGATCTGGCCAAGGAGCTGGGCCAGAGCGCCTTCGCCGCCGCCGCCAACCTGTCGGACCCTGACTTCGTCGACGGCCTGATCGCCCGCGCCGAGGAGGCCGCCGGGGCCCCGCTCGATATCCTGGTGGCCAATGCCGGGATCACCAAGGACGGCCTGCTGATGCGGATGAAGGACGAGGATTTCCAGTCGGTCATCACCGTCAATCTGGGGATCCTATTTCCGCCTGTCGCGCGCCGCGATGAAGGGGATGATGAAGCGCCGCTCGGGCCGGATCATCGGTATCACCTCGGTGGTCGGCGTCACCGGTAACCCGGGCCAGACCAACTATGCCGCCTCCAAGGCCGGCATGATCGGCTTCTCCAAATCCCTGGCCCAGGAGGTCGGCAGCCGCGGCATCACGGTGAATTGGATCGCCCCCGGCTTCATCGCCTCGCCGATGACCGATGTGCTGAACGACGCTCAGCGCGAGACCATCCTCAAGGCCATCCCCGCCGGTCGCCTCGGTACCGGCGACGAGATCGCCGCCGCCGCCGTCTATCTGGCCTCGGATGAGGCCGCCTACGTCACCGGCCAGACGCTGCACGTGAACGGCGGCATGGCGATGATCTGACCGTCCGGACGATGGCGGCGCGTGCAATCAAACCCGCCTCCGACTCTTCCCCCGGCGGGCGGCTGTGCTAAAGGGCGGAGACGCAACCGGCTGCGCAGCCTCTTTGGGCTTGCGCGACTGGCGCTGTCGTGGGACGGCAATCGCGAAGACAAACGCTGGTGCTGCGGCACCATAATGAAGGCAGAGACCCCATGTCCGATACCCTGGAACGCGTTCGCAAGATCGTCATCGACCATCTGGACGCCGATCCCGAAAAAGTCGTCGAGAAGGCCAGCTTCATCGACGATCTGGGCGCTGACTCGCTCGACAACGTCGAACTGGTCATGGCGTTCGAGGAAGAATTCGACATCGAGATCCCGGATGACGCTGCCGAGCACATCCAGACCGTCGGCGACGCCGTCAAATTCATCGACGGCAAGCTGGCCGGCTGACCTCCGGTCAACTGACGGTTTCAGTGGCCGCCGTGGTGCGCCCCTAGCGGGGCCGCCCGGCGGCCATTACTGTTTCTGGGCACGGATTCTGTTGAAGGAGCGCCCATGCGCCGCGTTGTAGTCACCGGTCTCGGCCTGCTGACCCCCCTCGGGGCGGGTGTCGAACATAATTGGCAGGGAATCCGGGACGGTCGCTCCGGCATCGGTCCGATCACCAATTTCGACGTCGAGGGCTGGGGCTGCACCATTGCCGGCGAGATTCCGTCGGTCGACGGGCGCGGCGGTGGCGCGCCCGGGCAGCCGGGGGGTGTTCGATCACGAACAGATCATGTCGGCCAAGGATCGCAAGCGGGTCGACGACTTCATCGTCTATGCCATCGCCGCCGCCGACGAGGCGCTGGCCGATGCGAACTGGAAACCCGAGAGCGCCGAGGACCAGGAACGCACCGGCGTCATGGTCGGCTCGGGCATCGGCGGTCTGGGCCCCATCGCGGAGACCGCCGTCATCCTCAAGGAACAGGGGCCGCGCCGGGTCAGCCCGTTCTTCATTCCCTCGGCCCTGATCAATCTGACCTCGGGCCAGATCTCGATCCGCCACGGGCTCAAGGGACCCAACCATTCGGTCGTCACCGCCTGCGCCACCGGGGCCCACGCCATCGGCGACGCGGCCCGGATGATCGCCATGGACGACGCCGATGTGATGGTCGCGGGTGGGGCCGAAAGCTCGATCGTGCCGATCGGCATCGCCGGCTTCCTGGCCTGCAAGGCGCTGTGCACCGCCTTCAATGACACGCCCGAGAAAGCCAGCCGCCCCTATGACAGGGACCACGCCGGCTTCGTGATGGGTGAGGGGGCCGGGATCATGGTGCTCGAGGAATACGAGCATGCGAAGGCCCGCGGCGCGAAGATCTATGCCGAGGTGGTCGGCTACGGCATGAGCGGCGACGCCTATCACATCACCGCCCCGTCCGAGGACGGCGAGGGCGGGCTGCGGGCGATGAAGGCGGCGCTGAAGCGGGCGGGCATGCAGCCGTCCGACCTCGACTACGTCAATGCCCACGGCACCTCGACCATGGCTGACTGGATCGAACTGCGCGCGATCGAGCGGCTGGTCGGCGATCATGCCAGGAACCTTGCGGTCTCCTCGACCAAGTCGATGACCGGCCACCTGCTGGGAGCGGCCGGGGCGATCGAGTCGATCTACTGCGTGCTGGCCATCCGCGACCAGGTCGCGCCGCCGACCATCAATCTCGACAATCCCGAGCACGAGACCGCCATCGACCTGGTCCCCCACAGGGGCAAGGCCCGCAAGATCGATGTGGCCATGTCCAACAGCTTCGGCTTCGGCGGCACCAATGCCTCTGTCATCTTCAAGAAGGTCGACTAGATGGCGGGTGGCGCGACGTCCGGCCCGCCTGCGGGCGGCCGCTCCGGCCTGATGGTCGGGCTGCTGGCGGCCTCGGCCACCTTCAGCCTGTTCCTGATCGCCGGACTGTTCTGGGGCTGGAGCGTGTTCTACGCCCCGGGGCCGGCGGCGGCGCAGGGCGACCACACCGTCGTCACCCTGCCCAGCGGGTCGGGGGTTCCGGCCATCGCCGCGACGCTGAAACAGGCGGGGGTGATCCGCTCGACCGACATGTTCAAGGCGGCGGCCAGCCTGACCGGAGCCGACCGCAAGCTGCGGGCCGGGGAATATGAGGTGCCGTCGCGGGCCTCGCTGCGCTCGGTCATCATCCTGCTGGTCGAGGGCCGGGTGGTGCGCCACTATCTGACCCTGCCCGAGGGCTGGTCCTCGGCCCAGGCCGTCGACATCCTGATGCGCGAGCCGATCCTGACCGGCGAGGTCGAGGTTCCGGCCGAGGGCAGTCTGTGGCCCGACACCTATGAGATCAGTCGCGGCGAGGCCCGCTCGGCCGTCATCGCCCGGATGCAGCGGGCCCGCGACAGCAACCTGGCCCGACTGTGGGCACTGCGCAGTCCCAATTCGGTGGTCACCTCGCCGGAGGAGGCGATGATCCTGGCCTCGATCGTCGAGAAGGAAACCGGTGTCGCCGCGGAGCGTCCGCGCGTCGCCGCCGCCTTCTCCAACCGGCTGCGCATCGGCATGCGGCTGGAGAGCGACCCGACCATCGTCTACGGCATCACCCGGGGGCGGCCGCTGGGGCGCGGCATCCGCCGCTCCGAGCTGGAGCGCCAGACGCCGTGGAACACCTATCAGATCGACGGCCTGCCCCCGACGCCGATCGCCAATCCGGGCGAGGAAGCCCTGGCCGCCGTGCTCAACCCGCCGCGCAGTGACGAGCTGTTCTTTGTCGCCGACGGCACCGGCGGGCACGTCTTCGCCCGCACCTATCCCGAACACCTGGCCAATGTCGCCCGCTGGCGCGCCATCGAGCGCGAACGGGCCGGTCTGCCGCCGGCGGTGGCCGCGCCCGAGGTCGCGTCCGAGGCGGCTGCGGACGGGGAGGGGCCTGCGGCCTCCGGGGTTGCGGTCATCACCGTGAACCCGACCGCACCGGCGCGTCCGGGCCTCGCCCGTCCGGCCCTGGCCCGGCCATGAGCGCGATCTCGGGCATGACCGGCTTCGGTCGCGCCGACGGAGCGCAGGACGGCTGGAGCTGGTCGGTCGAGGCCCGGTCGGTCAACGGCCGCACTCTCGATGTGCGCTTCCGCGGCCCGCCCGGCTTCGACGGTCTGGAGCGACTGGCCCGTGCCGCCGCCCAGGCCCGGCTGGGGCGCGGTCAGGTCACCCTGGGTCTGCAGGCCCGGCGGGTCGAGACCGGCACCCCGACGGTGCGGGTCAACCAGTCGGTGCTGGACCACTATCTGGCCCTGGCCAACAGCCTGACCGAACAGGGGGCCACGCCGCCCGCCGCCGACGGCCTGCTGGCCCTGCGCGGGGTGCTGGAGATCCCCGAGGAGGTCGAGGACCCCGAGGCCCGCGCCGCCGTCGAGGCCGCCATGGCCGTGACCATCGAGGCCGCCCTCGACGCGCTCAAGGTCTCGCGCGAGCGGGAAGGGGCCCAGCTGCTGCCGGTGCTGACCGGCTTCGTCGACCGCATCGCCACCCTCGTCGCCGAGGCCACCACCGGGGCCGGGGACCAGACCACCGCCGTGCGTGAGCGCTTCGCCCGGCGCATGACCGACCTGGCCCCTGACGCCCCCGGCCTGGCCGACCGCATCGTGCTGGAGGCCGCCGCCCTGGCGACCCGGGCCGACGTGCGCGAGGAGCTGGACCGGCTGACCGCCCACGTCGCCTCGGCCCGCACCCTGTTGCACCAACCCCCCGCCGGGCGGAAACTCGACTTCCTGACCCAGGAATTCATGCGCGAGGCCAACACACTGTGCGCCAAATCAGCTACCACCGCGCTGACCGCCACCGGACTCGAGCTGAAGGCGGTGATCGAACAGCTGCGTGAACAGGTCCAGAATGTTGAATGAACGCACGCCCCGCCGGGGTGTCCTCCTGATCGTCGCCAGTCCGTCGGGGGCCGGCAAGACCAGCCTGTGCCGCCGGCTGATGGCCGACCACGGCGGGCTGGAGCTGTCGGTGTCGATGACCACCCGCGGCATCCGCCCCGGCGAGGTCGCCGACCGGGACTATCATTTCGTCGACGATGCCGAGTTCCAGCGCCTGATCGACCAGGACGCCTTCCTCGAATGGGCCGATGTACACGGGGCCCGCTACGGCAGCCCGCGCGCGCCGATCGATCGGGCCCTGTCCGAGGGGCGTGACGTGCTGTTCGACATCGACTGGCAGGGGGCCCACAACATCGCCGAAAGATGCCCCGAGGATGCGGTGCGCGTGTTCATCCTGCCGCCCAGCCTCGAGGAGCTGCGTCGCCGCCTGGTGACCCGCTCGCAGGACGCCGAGGACGTGATCGAACGGCGCATCCAGAACGCCAAGGGCGAGATCGAGCACTGCGAGGCGTTCGACTACGTGTTCGTCAACGACGATTTCGACCGGTCCTACGCCGAGCTGGCCCACATCTACCACGCCGAACGCTCCAAGCAGTTCCGCAATATCTGGCTCAAGGGCTACCGCCGGGCGCTGCTGAACGAGACGGTCTAGGGGGTCACACGTCTCCTCCCGGTCTGCCGGGGCAGGGAGACCGCGTGGCGGGCGAGGGGCGAGGTGACCCGGCGGGCGAATTGGACTCCCGGAAAAACCGGGTGCAGAGAGTCCACCGCTTGCGATCCGATGTCTGAATTCCCGGGCATCACCTTCAGATCCTTGATGTTCGTGTCAGCGGTGGCGACCCGTCCCGGCGGTTCACGGGTGGACTCGCGCCGGGGCGGTGCCAGGGTGGCGGCACGCGCACCCGCCAGATAGTGGCCACGAGTACGGGCCCACGCCCGCCGACGGCGAATGCGAGCGGGCGCACGACGGCGCGGTGAAGCGGGCAGGGTAAGGTCATGCCTCCAGTATCCCCCAGCCGCGGACCAGGGCGGGAAATTCGGCTCGCCGACGCGGAAAACCGGGTCAGATCAACGGTCTGCCGCGCCGAAAAGCGCGGATTCTGGCCGGGAAGGTCGCATTTGTGGGCGGTGTGGTGGCCGGTACCCGAAACCGCCATACGCACGAATATGCGCCCAACTCTATGGACTTTTCAGATTTGCGGGCGCATTATCGTGCGCATGGAAGGGCGATCTTCGCGATGCTGGACGTCAACCGCGCCAGGATCGTTCGGCGTCTCGCGAAAGAGGGCTGGACGAACGAAGGCGGCAAGAAGCACGACGCCTACACCCATCCGGACTTCGATTATCCGGCGATCGTACCTCGCCACAAGGAGCTGTCACCGGGTGTCGCCCGGGCCATTGCGCGGGTCGCGGGCTGGTCGTCCGTCGCCCGTTAGTCATCCCGGGGGAAGGCCCGATCTTCCTGTCAGCAGAGTCGCCCCATGAGCCGATATACAGTTTTGATCGATGGAACGGCCGGGGCCTATGGCGTCGTCTTTCCCGATCTGCCCGGCTGCACCGCCATGGGCGAAACGATCGATGAAGCCCTCAGCAACGCCGTCGAATCCCTGCGTCAGTGGGTCGAAGTCGCCAGCGCCCGGGGTCGGACCATTCCCGAGCCCCGCTCACCCGATGCGATCCACGCCGATGCGCGGTTCGCCGAGGACTTTGCCGCCGGCGCGACGCTGGGTAGCGTGACCCTGGTGCGCAAGCTGGGACGGTCGGTGAAGGCCAATCTGTCGCTCAACTCCGGCATTCTGGCGGCGATCGACGCGACGGCCAGCCGACTGGGCATTTCCCGCTCCGCCCTGGTCGAGAAACTGGCTGAGGACAGGCTGGCGGAACTGGCCTGACGGGTGAGGGGGGGCCCCGCGGGTTGAGTAGGCGACTGCTTTTCAGCCGTACGCGGACGTCCGTTTTCGACCGAGGCTGTGTAAAAACGCGGCGAACTGGATTGGAGCAAGGGGGTGACGAGGTGCAGAGCGTCTTCTCCTCAGGCCCTGATCGCCTTGATCAGTGGTTTCGTTCCGAGCACCGCCATCACCCGTTTCATGTTGTAGGCCAGGATGTGGAGGCTGATCTCGGTCTTCACGTTGGGCAGGCGCTTCATGAGGAAGTGGGTGTGGCCCATCCAGGCCTTGATGGTCCCGAACGGGTGTTCGACCAGGCTTCGCCGTTCGCGCATGGCTCGGGGCCTTAGGTCCATTCGGGTCTGGAGCTTATCGATCACCGCTTCATGCTCCCAGCGCGTCACCTTTCGTTCGACAGCAGGCGTGCACTGAGCCTTGATGCTGCAGCCTGAGCAACTGGCTCGGTCCCAGTATCGATGCAACGTCATACCCTTCTCGACGACGGTCATGTGGTACGGAAGCAGGGAGCCAGCCGGGCACCGGTAGACGTCCTGGTCGGGCAGATAGACGAAGTCCTGCTTGCCGAAGCGGCCGTTCGCCTTTGCGCCTGACGTGAGCGGCTTGGGTACGAACGGCGTCACGCCCAAGGCCTCGCAGGCCAGGATCTCCTCGCCGGAGAAGTAGCCGCGATCCGCCAGCACATCGAGCGTCTCGACCCCCATCGCGTCACGGGCCTGACCGGCCATGTTCGCCAGCTGTTGCTTGTCCGAGCCGGTCATCACCACCTCGTGGGCGACGATCAGGTGATGCTCGCCTTCGACAGCGGACTGGACGTTGTAGCCGACGATCCCGCTGCCCCGACCGGACGTGGCCATGGACCGGGCGTCCGGGTCGGTCAGGGAGACCTGATTGTCGGATGCGGCCTCGACCTGCGCTTCCATGGTCTTCAGCTTGGCCATCTGGGCGCGGAGCAACTCGACCTTCTCCACCAGCCGACCGGATCGGGCCTCGGCGGCCTCGCCCTCCTGACGGTCCGCCGTGTCCAGGGCCTGGAGATAACCGGCGATGTGTTCGGCCACCTGTTCCATGCGCTTCTTCAGCTTGGTGACGGTGAAGTTCCTGTCGCGGGTGTTCACTGCCTTGAACTTCGAACCGTCGATGGCGACCAAGGCCGAGCCGAACAAGCCCAACTGGCGGCACAGCACCACGAACCGGGCGCACGCCGCCTGGATCGCCGGGCCGTTCTCGCGCCGGAAGTCCGCGATGGTCTTGTGATCCGGCACCAGCCTTCCCGTCAGCCACATCAGCTCGACATTGCGCTGTGCCTCTCGCTCCAGCCGCCGGCTGGACTGCACCTTGTTCAGGTAGCCGTAGACATAGAGCTTCAGCAGCATGGCCGGGTGATAAGCCGGTCGGCCCGTCGCCGCAGGCGTCATCCCCTCGAAGCCCAGACCTTTCAGATCCAGTTCGTCGACAAAGACATCGACTACCCGGACGGGATTATCCTCGACCACATAGTCGTCGAGACACTCGGGAAGCAGCGTCTGCTGCTGGCGATCTGCACCCTGAACGAAGCGGTTCATACCCACCTCCTGCTGACCTCAGGACGATAAGCTAATTCGCTCAAACGGAGAGTGTTTTCACACAGCCTCGACCCTTAGCGGCTCTTGCGAGGGTCCGCTTCCGGGCGAAGTGCCCATTGGAAAGGCCAAACGTCGTCTTTCCGGCGTCCGCATCCTACGCAGTTTTCAGGCGTCCGCAGCCAAGGTGCGACGTAGCCCCTCCCTGTGTCCATGATGTGCTTTCGACAGCGGGGGCACCGAAGCGAGTTCCCCATCACTATCCAAAAGATCGGGCCGAGAAGAAGCAGCGGCCAGAAAAACTGTGCGAGGGCGACGCCAACAAAGAGAAGGACAGCCGCACAGGCGAAGAGAGGATAATACCAGCGCATTTAGGTCTGCCGCTTCGGGTCCTGCACGCTTACCGCGATCAACATCCGCTCACCACCCCTGACTGCCTGTCGCGATGTCTGCTTCCGGGCAGGATGCGGATAGCCGCTCCCGACCCGTTGCGGACATTCAGACCCGCCCCTTATGATTGTTCATGAGCAGAGAACCGAGAGACGGTGGAGCGGATGTTGGGGCAGTCTATGCCAATGGGCAGTCGGGCGAGTATCCCACCCCCTACCTGACGCCGCGAGACTTGAGGGACCTGCTTGATCGCTGCCACGGCGGCGAAAAGCTGATCTGCAACATAGAGGCGTTCGAGATCGATGGAGAATGGGACAAACCCCGCATTGACCTCGGCCTTTATGCTGGCGGCGCGTCCGAACAACGCAGGCATTGGGACGACCGGGTCGCTGAGATGACTGAGGCGATTGAGAACCTACTTACACGCGCGGCTAATGAGCAGAACCGGATCATGTTCATTGTCTGGCTTGATACCAGAGAGTCACACTGAACGGCCCATGTCCGCTCCTCACCCTAAACGGTCGGGCCGCTACCGACGGTGGCCTCAACTGATCGCTGCAACACACTCGGCGAAGGTCTCTGCTGGCGTGCGATAGAGCAAGGTCTTTCTGGGCCGCTCGTTGAGCTGTCGGGCGATGGCGCTGAGCTGGGCCTGGCTGTGCAGGGACAGGTCGGTCCCGTGGGGCAGGTACTGGCGCAGCAGCCGGTTGGTGTTCTCGTTCGAGCCGCGCTGCCACGGTGATCGGGGATCGCAGAAGTAGA
Organism: Brevundimonas sp.; assembly: GCA_034676465.1. Lineage (GTDB taxonomy): Bacteria > Pseudomonadota > Alphaproteobacteria > Caulobacterales > Caulobacteraceae > Brevundimonas. The sequence goes on from JAUCCG010000046.1 coordinate 105,605, forward strand.
CCGCGACGTCCGAGGCGAGGGCCAGACGCTTGTGATCGGCGAGCTCCTTGCCGCGGTCCCACGTCAGGGACTGATAGAGTTCGCCGGGTAGTTTCTTCGACTGTTTGATCAGGGCGGTGACGACGCTTTCGGTGTCCTTGTTGGCGACCTTGACCAGCATGACGTAGCGCGAGTGACGCTCGACCAGAGTGGCGACGTAGCTGTTCCGGGATCCGCCGATCAGATCGCCTTCCCAATGGCCGGGGACGGCGCGATCCTCGACGGAAGCAGGCCTCTCGCTGATGGAGACGGCGTCCTTGATCTGGCCGAGGCCGTTCCGCTTCAGGGTGGCGTGCCTCGAGCGGCGGATCGTCCGCCTGGCCCTGAGGTGGTCGAGCAGCTCCTTCTTCAACACCCCGCGGGTCTGGATAAACAGGCTGCGATAGATGGTTTCGTGCGACACCTGATTGTGCGGCTCCCCGGGCCAGGTACGCTTGAGCCAGCCGGCGATCTGCTCGGGCGACCAGTTCCGCCGCAGCTTGGCCGATACTGTCCGGGCCAGGGCCGGTCGGCAAGCCAGCTTGCACGGCTTCGGACGCAAGGCCCGGTCCCACGCCGCCTGATCGGAGCGTGCCGCCCGATACCGTTCGGCCCCGCCGTTGCGCCGGACCTCGCGACTGATCGTCGATGCTGACCGACCCAATGACCGGGCAATCCTGCGCAGCGAGCAGCGGGTGCTGAGCCCCCGGGAGATTTCCTCCCGCTCGCCCAGACTGAGCGCCCCGGCCGCCCGCCGCCGATCCGGAGGCCGGATGCCGCCCGTCGGCGACAGCACCGAAAACACCGACGAGACTCGCGATCAAACCGCCGTCCAATCGAACTCATCGACTCGCCGGCCTTCCAGCGATCCCATATCTCAGCCCGTTGGGCCGCCGAGTAGTAGATGCGACGCCGCTGTTTCATGACCCACGCTCCATCTCCGAAGAAAAGTTAGCGTGTTGCGGTCACCGGTTGAGCCCACCCCCCTTAGCGGACACTTAAGTCGACCGCTTTCAGCCGACCGGCCAGGGTCACGCGTTGCGCCGGGCAATCTGCTGTCCGACGGCCGTATGGCTCCCCATTACCCCACGCGCGCCCCGAACCACACCTCCATCCGCTTCAACGCCTCCTCCACCTCCGCCGTGGACACGGCGAAGCTGATGCGGATGAAATGGCCGCCGTCGACCGGGTCGAAATCGACGCCGGGGGCGGTGGCGACGCCGGTGTCGCGCAACAGGGATTCGCAAAACGCCAGGCTGTCGTGGCTCAGATGGCCGATGTCGGCCCAGATGTAGAAGGCGCCGTCGGGCGGGGCGATGGTCTTCAGCCCCAGGGCGGGCAGGGCGGCCAGCATCAGTTCGCGGTTGCGACGATAGACGGCGACATGACCCTCCAGCTCTTCGGTCTGGTCCATGGCCACCAGTCCGGCATGCTGGCTCAGCGACGGCGGGGTCAAGAACAGGTTGCCGATATAGGCCCGAGCCGTCTCGACATGGGCGGCCGGCACCAGCAGCCAGCCCAGCCGCCAGCCGGTCATGCTCCAGTATTTCGAGAAGCTGTTGATCACCAGGGCGTCCGGCGTGAACTCGAGCATCGACGGCGTCGGTTCGCCATAGCTGAGTCCGTGATAGATCTCGTCCGAGATGATGGTGATGCCGCGCTCGGCACAGACGGCGGCGATGGCCGCCAGTTCCGCCGCCGGGATGATCGATCCGGTCGGATTGGCCGGGCTGGCGATGATCACCCCGGCCGGGGCCGGCTCCAGCGCCGCCAGGGCCCGCGCCGTCAGCTGATAGTGGTCATCCGGCCCGCAGCCGATCTCGACCGGCGTCATGCGCAGGCCGCGCACCGTATTGCGATAGGCGACATAGCCGGGCCGGGCCATGGCGATGCGGTCGCCGGGGGCAAAGCGCGAGGTCAGGGCCAGCACCAGCGCCGGTGACGCCCCGCAGGTCAGCAGCAGCCGCTCGGACGCGATCGTCAGGCCATAGCGGTCCTGATAGTGCCGGGCGATCCGCGCCTTCAGCAGCGGGCTTTCCCAATAGCCCATGCCGTCGCTGTCCAGCACCTGATGGGCGCGGGCGATGGCGGCGGCCGGGGCCCCGGTCGAGGGCTGGCCGAACTCCATATGAATGACGCTGCGGCCTGCGGCCTTCAGTTCGTGAGCCAGCCGGCTGATGGCGATGGCGCGAAACGGTTCGATTCCGGTGGACATGCAGCCGGTATCCCACAGGAGCCGAAGACTGGCCAATACTCCCCCAACGGGGGAGGGGGACCATCCGAAGGATGGTGGAGGGGGTCTTCAGCCACACGATCAATCCGCCTCTGGCAAAGCGTGGCCCGCCTCAACCCTTGCCTTCAGCCCCTCCAGCACCCCGTCCAGATTTCCCAGCACTTCGGCCGCTGCGATCCGCAGCGTCACGATCCCCCGCCCCTCAAGCCAGGCCGTCCGCCGATAGTCCAGCGCGACCCGATCGGGATGCTCATGGGTTGTGCCGTCGATCTCGACGGCCAACTGTTTCGCATGGCAGTAGAAGTCGAGAATCCATGGCCCGACGGGGTGCTGACGACGAAAGCGCGCGCCGAGTTTCCCACCCCGGATCGCCTGCCACACCAGAACTTCCGGCAGGCTCATCCTGCGGCGCAGGTCCCGCGCGCGCCGGATTGTGAGTTCGGGCGCTTCCATGTGTGCAATCTATCCGAGAATGATGTGGTTGTCATTCCCCCGGCCATCGCGTCGACCCGCCCCCTCCACCGCTTCGCGGTCCCCCCTCCCCCTGCGGGGGAGGATTTTCGTGGCACATCCTTTCCCGACGGAGCCGTAAACCCCGGACTTGTTTTTATGTCGGCAAGGGCACATAGTTGACGGACCGCTGGTCGTTCAATCAGGTGTCAGCGGCCGGGCGATGGCGGTCTCCGCACCGTCCGCGCCCGCCTGAACGGTCGTGGGGGTCGTGCTGTGGAATATGTCTGCTACATCGAACTCGCGGGATCGACGGTGCCGGTCATGGACATCGTCGAGGCGGGCGACGTCGACGCCGCCTGTGATCACGCCCGCTGGATGATGGGTGAACACCCCGCCAGCACCACGGCGACCATCTATCTGGGCGACGCCCTGGTCGGCAGTCTGCGCAAGGATCCGGCGTCGTCCGCGATCCGTCGCACCCGGCGCGGCCCTAATGCAACGCCGCGGCCAGTCTCAGGAATCCCGCGCCGTCGATGACCTCGGCCCGGGCGTCGGGATTGACCCCCCCGGCCGCCTCGCACAGGGTTGCGCCGCCCAGTTGTTTCAGGCTGGAGCGCAGCATCTTGCGCCGCTGGCCGAAGGCGGCCGCCGTCACCGTCTCGAGCCGTTTCAGCGTCGCCCGGTCGGGCCGGTCGGGGCGGGGGACCAGATGCACCACGGCGCTGGCGACTTTCGGTGGCGGGGTAAAGGCCGCCGCCGGCAGATGCATGACGATGCGCGCCTCGCACACGGCCTGGGCGATCACCGCCAGCCGTCCGTAGGCGTCCTCGCCCGGGGCGGCGACGATGCGCTCGGCCACCTCCTTCTGGAACATCAGGGTCAGGGCCTGCGGCAGCCACGGCCCGGTGATCCATTTGATCAGCAGCGGTGTGCCGACGTTGTACGGGAGGTTCGACACCACATGCGTCGGCCCCTCGACCAACGCCGCCTCATCGACCTTCAGCGCGTCGGCCGCGACCGTGACCAGTCGCCCGGTCCCGTCATCCAGCTCGGCCAGCAGCGGCAGAAAGCGCGGATCCTTCTCGATCAGCACCACCTGGCCGGCATCGCTCTCGAGCAACGCCCGCGTCAGCCCGCCGGGGCCGGGCCCGACCTCGATCACACCGCGCCCGTCGAACGGCCCGGCCAGCCGCACGATCTTGCGGGTGACGTTCAGGTCCAGCAGGAAATGCTGGCCGAAGCTCTTCTTCGCCAGCAGCCCGTGGGCGTCGAGCGTGTCACGCAGGGAGGGGGAGGTCGGTCATTGGGGGGATTGTGTCCGCATCCCCGCTGCATGACGGCGTATGGCCTCGAGCACAACATTCGGATTGCGCAGGAAGGTCTCATTGCCGAACCGCAGGACCGTAAATCCGGCCCCGGCGAGGCGGGCGTCACGTTCGGCGTCGGCCTGTTCACGCAGGCGATGGACTCCTCCGTCCAGCTCGATCACCAGCTTCAGTTCCGGGCAGGCGAAATCGGCGACCGCGCCGGCCACCGGCATCTGTCGCCGGAATTTCAGGCCGTCGATCTGCCGGTTGCGCACCAGCGCCCACAGATGCGCCTCGGCTCCGGTCATAGCCTGCCTGAGCTTGCGCGCCTGCCGCGTCCTGACGCCTGACTGGAACATGCCCGCCAAACTAATCCTTCTCCCCTCGGGGGAGAAGGTGGGCGACAGCGTCGCTCGGATGAGGGGGCTGTCAGTGCCAGACCGGCTGTCAGCGAGTCCGCAGCGGCCATCCCCCTCAACCGTCTCGCTCCGCGAGCCACCTTCTCCCCCAAGGGGAGAAGGACGTCATGGTGTCGAGGGTTACCCCGCCCGCGCCCGCGCCATTACCCCGGCCAGGCGGATCGCGGCGATCAGGCTGTCGGGGCGGGCCAGGCCCTGGCCGGCGATGTCGAAGCCGGTGCCGTGGTCGGGCGAGGTCCGCACGATCGGCAGGCCGAGGGTGGCGTTGACGCCGCCCCAGAAGTCCAGCGTCTTGACCGGGATCAGGGCCTGGTCGTGATACAGGCAGATGACCGCGTCATAGCGGGTCCGGGCCTCGTCGTGGAACAGGGTGTCGGCGGGCGTCGGGTCGGTGACGGTGATGCCCTCGGCCCGCAAATTTTCACCGCCGGGGCCAGGATCTCGATCTCCTCCAGGCCGATGGCCCCGCCTTCGCCGGCGTGGGGGTTCAGGGCCGCCAGCGCCAGCCGGGGGCGGGCGATGCCGAAGTCGCGCTGCATCGACTCATGCACGACCCGGGCGGTGCGACAGACGCGCTCGGTCGTGACCAGCTGCGGCACCTCGGACAGCGGCGCGTGGATGGTCACCAGACAGGCGCGCAGGTCACGCGCGGTCAGCATCATCACCGGACCGCGCGTGCCGCGGAACGGCAGGTCGGCGGTCAGTTCGGCGATGAACTCGGTATGGCCGGGAAAGCGGAAGCCGGCGGCGTACAGCGGGGCCTTGGCGATCGGGGCGGTGACCACGCCGCCGGCCTCGCCCGACATGGCCAGGTTGACGGCCAGCTCGATGCCGTCGGCCACGGCCGTGGCATTGGCCGGCTCGGGTTTGCCCGGACGCACCGGGGCGGGCAGGGGGTGGTGCAGCACCGGCACGGCGCGGGCGAACACGCCGGGCGCATCGGACAGGGCGGAGATCTCGACCACCGGCACCTCGCGCGCGCGCAGCAGGCCGGCGTCGCCGATCACGGCGAAGACCGGACCTTCGGCCTTCAACGCGGTCCAGGCGGCGGCGATGATCTCGGGCCCCACGCCCGCCGGCTCGCCCAGCGACAGGGCCAGCGGCGGCAGGGGCCCGGCCACTATTTCATCTCGATCAGGGCGTCGGCACGCAGGTCGCGGATATAGCGGCGGCCCAGCATGGCCAGGTTCTGGCCGCGCAGCCGGTTCTCGACGTCGCGATAGGACGGGGCCTCGATCCCGCCGGCGCGTCGGCCGCACACGGCCACCAGATGCACGCCCAGCGGCGTGCGCAGCGGCGAACTGACCGAGCCGATGGCCCCCGAACGCGCGACCTGCTGGAACTGCGGGGCCAGGCTGGGCACCTCGGCCTCGCCCAGGTCCGCGCCGAGCAGGCCCTCTTCCGACGTGGCCCGCGCCAGCATGTTGTCACACGTCAGCTGCGGCTGCAGCGCCGTCAGCCGCGCCGTCGCCGCCGTCACCTCGGCCTCGCTCGCGGTCTCCGGCAAGCGCACCATCACCTGCTTGAGCTGAACCAGGCTGCTGGCCGAATTGTCCCGCTTGTCGCGCATGTAGATGATGTAGACCCCGCCCTCGACCGGAATCGGTCGCGACAGTTGTCCGACGTCGAGCTGGTCGAGCGCTGTCTGCAGCGCCGGCTGGACCGTGCCCTGTACCACCCAACCGGCGTCTCCGCCGCGCACTGCGGAAGGCGCGGCCGAGAACTGCTGGGCCACGGCCTGGAACGGGGCGCCCTGGACCATCTGCTGGACCAGCTGGGCCGCGCCATCCAGCGCCTGCTGCTGGCCGCCGACGCGGGCGGCCTCGATATAGATTTCACCGATCAGATACTGGGGCTTGGAGGCGGACTCAGCCAGCTGCCGCATGACCTGCTCGACCTGACCCCGACTGACCCGGGCCCGGGTGCCGAAGCGCCCACCGACCAGAGCGCGCCAGCCGATCGAGACGCGCATCTGTTCCCGCAGGGTCTGGGGACGAATACCGCCCTCGGCGAGGAAGCTCAGATAGGTCTCGGCGTTCGTGCCGACTTCCTGGGCCATGGCCGCGATCTCGGCGTCCACCTCGGCGTCGGAGATGACGAGGTCCTCGTAGGTCGCGATTTCCTGGGCCTGCAGCCGCTCGTCGATGAGGACGTTCAGCGCTTCCTGCTGGATCGCCTGAATGTTCTCGTCCGTGGGCTGGACCTGGGTCATGGCGATGACCAGCAGCATCCGCTGACGCAGGTCGAAACCGGTGATGATACTGTCGTTGACGGTGGCGACGATCCCGTCCGCCATGCGGAATTCCGGCGCGGCGACCGGACGGGCCGGGGCCTCTTCCGACGCCGGGTTCAGAGTTCCCGCAGCGATCGGGGATTGACCCGAGGTCTGGGCATAGGCCGAGCCGGCAAGGAGCGCGGCGATGGCAACGCCCGTCATGTAACGCTTGAAACGCATCGTCAGTCCTGATTCCTCAAAGCGGCAACGTATCGATCCGGAGGGATCGTCAACGGCCTGCACGCCTTATCGGCGTTGCTACCAACGCCTGTCGCCCTGTCCATAACCTGAACCGCCGAAAGTGGCGAGGTTTAGGCGTACATAGACACCTTCGGACGGGCCGCTGGGCCGAACGCGGGTGTTGTCCCTGCGGAAGCCCACCTCGAAACGGAAGCAATCATCGTCAAACAACAGGCCCACTTCGGAACGCGTGATCAGATCCCGCTCCAGATCGACGATGCCGGTGGCCGTCACGCCCCAGTTGCCACGGACGAACTGCTGGACCGCCAGCTGAACGAACTCGTAGTTGCGGTTCAGTGACTGCTGGATGGGGGGGGCTGCCGGATCGAAGGGATTCGGATAGGGGTTCAGCCGACGCAGCGGGTCGGAACGGTCAACGATATAGGTCAGGCTGCCCTGGTTGCGCCGTCCCCAGCGCCCGTCGACGGTCAGTTCGGCGCGCCGGATGCTGCCGCTGCTGTCGACCGTGGCATGACCCCAGCCGCGTATCCGGTCCGAGGGGGTGAAACTGCCCTGGACCACCCATGCCGATGATTTCTCGGCCAACCCGGTTGGGTCATAGAGCTGTGCCGGCGCGTCGGGGACGGGAACAAGGAAGGCGGGCTCCTCGTCCAGACGCAGGCTGCGGCCGATGAACAGGCTGGCCTGTCGCCCGCCGGCCCAATTCAGCGTGGCGCGGGTGCCGGCCGTCAGGCGGAGGCCGCCTTCGTAGAGATCCTGACCCGGAAAGCGGTCGACCCGGAACAGAGAACTCTCGTCCAGCTCCAGGGTCTGGCTGTCCTCGTTCGGAATGCGTGGGTCGAGATCGGCATCCGTCGACAGCGAGAGCTGACCGACCGGTTCCAGAACCAGGTCGCTGCCGTCGGCGAAGCGACGGATAAGCGGATAGCTGACATCAAGCCCGGCGGTGGCGCGACCGCGCGTGATTGTCGCGGTGTCGACCCCCAGCATCGGTGGCAGGTCGGATACCGAATAGAGGTCGGTCCGCACGTCGACGAACGGCTCCCAGCGCAACCCGGCGGCCGAGGTGATCACGCGTCGCCATTCCGCCTGACCGCTTATTCGGCGGCTGTCGACGCCGGGCAGACCCAGGATCGAGCCGGTCGGGATCAACTGGGGGCGGAGAACCGGACCACCGACATAGGCGTCCCGGAACAGGGCGACGGAGGATCCCTGTAGCCGCAGGCGGCCGCCGAACAGGTGTTCTGACGGCTCCCAGCGTGCGTTGATCAGGGGAGCGACCACCGGCAGTCTGTTGTCGTTCTCGAAGATGTTGAGGCCAGGGGCGTCCTGGCTTGCCGCGGCGACGCGCAGACTCTGGAGCGAAAAGGCGGCGATGGAGAGATAGGACCGGCGTGTCTGGTGCTCCGCATAGACCTGACTGATCAAACGGCGCTGGTCGCCATAGTAGAGGCCGTTGTCCTGATAGGGGGAACTGACGTCATAGCGATCGAACAAGGTCTTGTCGGAGGTCCGTTCCGCGGTGAAGCCCCAACGCCACGGACCGTTCAGATCAAACCGGCCATGGGCCAGCAGATAACTGCGATGTTCCTCGGCCAGGGGGAAGGGCGTGTCGTCGATGCCGTCACCGTCGAGGTCGAAATCGCCGAAATTCCGCGCGTATGTATAGCCGCCGCGGGCAACCACGGTGCCGTTGGCGAACCGGCGCCGCCATTGGGCATTCAGCAGGGGAGCCACATCGGAATTGATCTGCGGGCTGATCAACCAGTCCTCGGACGGCGAGACGACGATCAGATAGGGCTGCTCGTAGCTGAGGCCGCGACCTTGGTCGTAGTTGATCAGCGGGACCAGAAAGCCGGAGGCACGCTCGACGGTCGGGTCGGGGTGGGCGAAGACCGGAAGGTAGAAAACCGGCACGCCGCCGACCTTGAAGACCGCGTTGCGGTACAGAATCGCCCGCAAGTCCTCGTCCTGCACCACTTTCTCGGCCTGGATCGAGATTGTCGGGGTCCGTGGACTGCCGTCGGCGTTGCAGACCGGGCAGGGCGTGAAAATCGCGTAGTTGAGTTCGTTGACGGTTTCGCTGCGGCGGACGGCCGTGGCGGCCATCAGGCTGGCTCCGTTGGTCATCCGGGTCGCGAAGTCCACGGCGACCCCGGTCTGGAGGTCGGAGTTGAGTTCCAGCAGGTTGGCGAAGACGACGTTGCCGTCGGGGTCCACCAGTTGGGCGTTGCCCGAGGCGGATGCCAACCCCTGAGCGAGGTCATACGTGACCTTGCCCGCCCGCAGGGTGTGTTGCTGGAATCGCGCCAGAACCCGGCTGCCCGGGTAGCTGTCTGCGGTCACGACATCGCCGTCGCGGCTCAGGATGTCAGCATCGAAATAGGCGGCGCGGGGGGGCAAGCCGTCGGGACCGGCGACCGGAGGGGGCGTCGGCTGCACGGTCCGGGCGTGGGCCGCGGAGATGGTTGCCCAGGGGCCAAGCAGAATCGCGGCCGTACCGGCCAGTAGCCGAAGGCGCAGGGCTCTCCTGTTCAGGACGATGCGGTCATGCTGCATTCGACATTCACTCGGGGACGGACGAGCGTCCGCTTAGCCGTCTTCGGTATAGAACAGCAAGGTCAGGGCGGCGAGAGCCGTCAGGATCGGTGGCAGCCAGGCCGCGACAAAGGGCGGGATCACCTCGGCCGAACCGAAGGCCGCCGCCGACTGGTTGAAGAAGAAGAACCCGAATCCGAGGACGACCGCCGCGGCGCTCATGCGGGCCAGGTCGCCCAGTCGCATCAACCGCAGTGAGAAGGCGGCGGCCAGGATCGACATGGCGGCGAACATCAGCGGGGTCGCCAGCAACTGCTGGAGTCGCAGGCGGTAGGCTGTCGACGAGAAACCGGCGTCTTCGACACGTTTGATCTGGGCGGGCAGGGACCAGAACGGGGTCGACTGCGGACGCGCGAACCGTTCGAAGGCCTCTTCGTCGGCGAGACTGGAGGGCAGGTCGAGGGTCGCATAGGACACGGCGCGTTGCCCGGTCTGGGCCCCGATCGCATCGACGAGCCGCCAGCGCCCGGCGCTGAGGCTGGCCGAGGCCGCGTCGAGGCGTTCGGTAAAGATCCGGCGGCCCTCGGGATCGGTCGAATAGATGAAGAAGGTTACGCCCAGAAGGCGGGCATTGGCCCGGTCCTGCCGTTCGGCCCGGATCACGACCTGACGTGGTCCATCCCCCTCACGCAGCCAGACCACGCCGGAGGTTTCCGTTCCCGCCGCGCCGCTGCTCAGCCGTCCCCGTTCACGCTGGAAAAGGCCGTCGGCCGAGGCCGCTGCCGGGCCCAGGGCCGCAACGGTCACAATCCCCAGCAGGAAGGCCGCGCCGGCGGCCGGAAGCACAAACCGCCAGGCCGAGACGCCGGCGGCCCGCATGGCGATGAGTTCGCTGCGTCGGTTCAGGCCGATATAGGCCGCCAGGGTCCCGAACAGGAACACAAACGGCAGCAACTGAACGATGACGGCCGGGGACTTCAGCACCATCAGCCCGAGGATACGCAGGGCGGAGAGGTCGACATCGGACCCGACGCCGCGGGAAATCTCGACAAAGTCGATCAGCATGACGAGGGCTGAAATCACCGCCAGGGCCATGCCGAGGGCGCGGATCTGCTGGATCAGCACATAGCGTTCGATACTGCCCAGACGCACGCGACTGACCGGCAGGGCCACGATCCGGGATGCGACGGGGGGCCTCATGTGAATTGGGCTTTCAGCCGCGTCCAGACGGGCCAGGTCCGGCGACGGCGGGGCTTCAACGCCATGAACACCAGCCGGAGCGCGACGGCGGTGGCCGCCAACGGCAGCAGGTACTGAATCACGTTGAGCCAGCCGTTCCAGGCACTGGCGGCCACGACGATATAGCCGAGGACGCGCACGATGAGAAAGGCGGCGGCCGCCTTGCCAATCCGGACTCCGTAGCCGGTGCGGCTGAAGGCGCCGCCCATGATCGCCGCCAGCGCCATGGCCATGGCTGTCAGCGCATACAGGGGCGAGGACAGGCGCGAATGCGCCTCGGCCAGCAGCTCCCCGCGGGTGCCGACCCGCGAAAGCACAGCCGGGGACGGATTGAACAGCTGGCCGATCCAAAGATCGGAAGGCTTGTAGCGGACCTTTTGATCCGTGTCGGTGAACGGCGTCAGGTCAAACGGCAGGCTGTCGAACGAGAGCTGATTCAGAACGCCCCTGGAGGAGTATTCCTGCATCGTCCCGTATTTCAGCAACAGGGTGGGGGCGCCGTCGGCGCTGCGGCCGAAGCGGGCCTCATTCGCATCCCAGGTGCGCACCGCCTTGCCGTTGTCCAGATAGACGAACAGGTTCTTCATCAGCCCGTTCTGCTCGACCTGCTGGACATAGACGGTCAATCCGCCGGGCCCCTGGACGAACCGGCCCTCCTCGACCAGCAGGGCGGCGAGATCGGTGCGGATGGCAAAGGCCTCGGCGCGCGCCTGCCGTTGCGCGGCGGGTTGCAGGACCAGTGTGGTCAGCAACGTCATCAGGACCACGATCGCCGCCAGGAGAACGGCCGGCTGGATCACGGCCCAGCGGGTCACGCCGCTGGCGAAGGCGGCGGTCAGCTCCTGTTCGCGCTGCAGGCGGGTCAGGGAGATCAGCGCCCCGACGAACAGGCCGATGGGCAGGATCACGGCCAGCAGTTGCGGTACCGCCAGCAGGGTCAGCTTGACCATGACCCAGACGCTCTGGCCACGCTCGACGATGATTTCGAGCTGGTCGAGGCTTTGGCTCAGAATGCCAATTCCGACCAGCGCAGCGCATGCGGCCGCGACGGGCAGGGCAATCTGGCGAAAGAAATAGCGTTGAATGAGGGTCATGAACAGAAAAAAATCGCCCGGTTGCAGGCGAGCCAAAGAGAGGACTCTAATACACACCGTCGCGCGTCCGGGACAACCGGTGGCGCTTGTCCAGTTGCCTGTAACCAAGACCGGGGCGTACCGCGCCGGCTGGAGTAATTCTATGAAGGTTGAGTTTGTCCCGGCGGCCGGTGCCGCGGAAGTCCTGGTTGTCTTCGTTCATGAGGGCCGTGCCCTGGTCGGCGCGGGTGCCGATCTCGACAAGGCGGCCGGCGGTGCCCTGTCGCGCGCCATGAGCAGCAGCCGGTTCACAGGCAAATCAGACAGCACCCTGCTGGTGTCAGCCCCGAACGGCGTCGATGCGGGCGCGATTGTGCTGAGCGGTCTGGGCGAGGCGGCCAAGCTCAACGACGGCGCGATCAAATCCGCCGCCGGATCGGCCTATCAGGCGGTGAAATTGTCCGGCTCAACGGTGCTGACGGTCGACGCGACAGCCCTGTCACCCGAACAGGCGGCCCGGATCGGCTTTGCCACGCGCCTCGCTGCCTACCGTTTCGACAAATACCTGACCAAGCAGAAGCCCGAAAAAATCCCCTCGATCACGACGGTCCGGATCGTCAGCGGTGACGTGAAGGCTGCCGAGACGGCCTTTGGCCCCATGTCGGCCGTGGCCGACGGCGTCCTCTTTGCCCGGGATCTGGTCGCAGAGCCGGCCAATGTTCTCTATCCGGTCGAATTCGCCCGGCGGATCAAGGCGCTCGAATCACTGGGTCTCGAAGTCGAGGTGCTGGGCGAGGCCGAACTCGAGAAACTGGGCATGCGGACCCTGCTGGGTGTCGGCCAGGGCAGCCGTCGTGACAGCCAGGTGGCGATCATGAAGTGGAACGGCGGCAAGGCCGGCGACCAGCCGATCGCCTTCGTCGGCAAGGGCGTGACCTTCGACACCGGCGGCATCTCCATCAAGCCGGCTGACGGCATGGAAGACATGAAGTGGGACATGGGCGGCGCGGCGGCCGTATCGGGCGTGATGCATGCGCTGGCGGGCCGCAAGGCCAAGGTGAATGCCGTCGGCGTCATCGGCCTGGTCGAGAACATGCCTGACGGCGACGCCCAGCGGCCCGGCGACGTGGTCATCTCCCTGTCGGGCCAGTCGGTCGAGGTCATCAATACCGACGCCGAGGGGCGGCTCGTTCTGGCCGACTGCCTCTGGTACACCCAGGAGCGGTTCAAGCCGAAATTCATGATCGATCTGGCGACCCTGACCGGGGCCATCATCGTCTCGCTCGGCAAGGACTACGCCGGCGTGTTCTCGAACTCGGACGCGGTCGCCAACCCCGTCATCGCCGCCGGCAACAAGGTCGACGAGAATTTCTGGCGCCTGCCACTGCCGAAGCAGTACGAAAAGCACATCGACAGCCCGATTGCCGATGTGAAGAACACGGGCAACGGTCGCGCGGGTGGCTCGATCACGGCCGCCCTGTTCCTGCAGCGCTTCGTCAACGACACCCCGTGGGCGCACCTCGACATCGCCGCCGTCGCCTGGGCCGAAAAGTCGACCCGCGCCATCGTGCCCGACGGCGCCGTGGGCTTCGGCGTGCGCACGCTCGACCGGATGGTCGCCGATACCTACGAGAGCTGAAGCCCGGACAGCGGTGATGTGCGAGTTCTGGTTCTATCATCTCGAGCGCTCGACGCTGGAGCAGGTCTTGCCGGGATTGCTGGAAAAGACACGTGAGCGGGGCTGGAAAGCCCTGGTTCACGTGTCCGACCCCGGGCCAAATGGACGCTCTGGACGAACATCTGTGGACGTGGCGGGATGACAGTTTTCTGGCCCATGGCCGGGCTTCGGAGCCGAATGCCGACCGTCAGCCGATCCTGCTGAGCGAATCAGGCGAGAACCTGAATGCTGCTCAGGCGCTGTTCATGATCGATGGCGCTGAAATCGGTGCCACGGATGGATTGGAACGATGCTTCATCATCTTCGACGGACGCAACGATCAGGCCCTGACCGGGTCACGCGAGCGCTGGAAGGCGCTGAAGGCGCAGGGCGCGACCCTGGCCTACTGGAAACAGTCGCCCGAGGGACGTTGGGAAAAGGCGGGCTGATCATCCTGCTGGCTGTCGCCGCCTGCACGTCAACTCCCGTTTCCAACCAGCCGGCTCCCCGCGCGGTCGAAGAGGCCCAGCGCAGTCGACCTGTCGGATCGCACATGCCGGACGATGCGACCCAGGATCTGTGCCGGGCGGGCGAGCTTCAGTGGCTGGTCGGCAAGTCACGGAACGACATCCCCGTGCCGGTCGATGTCATCAACCGGCGTGTGGTCTGCACGACCTGTCCGGTGACCATGGATTATCTGCCGTACCGGTTGAACATCTTCTTCAATGCGGACACCAATCTGGTCGAACAGGTGCGCTGTGGTTAGAGGTCGACTTCCCGTGTCCAGGCTTGAGCTTGCGGCGATCCTGAGCGGTATCGTCGTCATGGCGGCGGCGTGCGCGCCGGTTCCGGTCACCGAAACCCCGGCACCTGCGCGTTGTGACGCCGCGGCTTCACAGTCACTGATCGGTCGTCACGTCGGGGCGGTGACGTTTCCGCGGGATGCCAATGTCCGCCTGGTCTGCACGACGTGCGCCGCCACCATGGATCACGACCCGGATCGACTGAACATTCGTTTCGATGAGGCGACGGGCATTATCAGGGCCGTCGACTGCGGTTGATTATCGGCCCCGGGCCCGCTCAAGGCCCAGGATCGCCTCACTGATATCGTCGGCCCTGGCGGCGACGACGGCTTGGGCGTCGTACAGACCCCGATTGTAGAAGTCCCCGCCGATCTCCTTCGTGAAGAAATCCAGCAGCATTTCGGCGGGCAGGCGCCCGATCTCCTGATCCAGTTCGTCGCGAAACCAGGCCTTGATACGGGCGGCGATGTCCGCCCGTTCGGCGGCCGAATTCGATCGGGGTCATCGGTGTTTCCTCAGGAGACTTCGGCCAGGGCTTCCTCGGCGGTGATCCAGGCCTGTTCCGCTGTGTCCAGGTCCGACTGGGTCCTGGCGCGGGCCCGGGTCAATCCTTCCAGCGCCTTGAGATTGCTGATCGCGGCATTGGCCAGGTCATCGTCGATGCGGGCGATCTCGGCCGTCAGCTGGGTCATCCGCTCCTCGGCCTTCCTGACCCCATGGCGCAGGGTCGAGGGCGAGGGGCCTGATTTCTTGTTGTTCTTCTTGTTCCTGTTGCCGCCACCATTGCCGGTTGCGACCGCCGTTTCGTCCTTGACCTGGGTCGGGCGCACCGAGGCCTGCTTGGCCCGGTCGAGGACGAACTTTGGCATAGTCGTCCATGTCGCCGTCATAGGGTTTGACGGTGCCGTCCGCTGCCAGCCACAGCCGGTCGGCGACAAGTTCCATCAGCGACCGGTCGTGGGTGATCAGGATCACCGCGCCGTTGTACCGGTTGAGCGCGTCCAGCAGGGCGCGGCGGCTGTCGATGTCGAGGTGGTTGGTCGGCTCGTCGAGGATCAGGACGTTGGGCGCGTCCATCGCCACCATGTTCAGCAGCAGGCGCGCGCGTTCACCGCCGGACAGGCTGTCGACCGTGGTCTCCTGTTTTTTCATAGCCGAGGCCGAACTGGGCCACGTTTCGAGCGGCGGCTGGCTTCGGTCGAGTCCGGCATAGCGCGGCGGATGATGTTCCAGTGGCGTGTCGGTCGGGTCCATGGTCGTCGATCTGGTGCTGGTGGAACCAGCCGACCCGCATCTTGCGGTGCGCGGTGCAGTTCGCCGCTTCGGACACTTTCAGCCGCCCGGCGATCATCTTGGCGAAGGTCGACTTGCCGGCACCGTTGACGCCCAGCAGGCCCGATGCGGTCGTCCAGATCCATGCGCAGGTTGAGATTGCGCAGGATCGGCTTGCCGGGCTCATAGCCGACATTGGCCCGCTCCAGCCGGATCAGCGGCGGGGCCAGCGGACGGGGCGGCGACGGCAGGGTGAAGGGGGCGACACGCTCCTCGATCGTGGTGGCGACCGGCTCCATCTTGGACAGGCGCCTTCATCCGTGACTGGGCCTGGGCGGCCTTTGAGGCCTTGGCCTTGAAGCGGTCGACGAAGGCTCTGAAGGTGGGCACGCTCGGCGTCCTGCTTGGCCTTGGCCGACAGCTGCAGCCGGGCCTTCTCGCCGCGGGTCTTCTCGAACGTGTCGTAGTTGCCCGTGTAGAAGCTCCATCGTCTTGTTCGCGAGGTGCAGGATAGGGGTGACAGCAGTTGTTAAGCAGCTCACGGTCGTGGCTGATGATGAGGGCGGTGTGCGGGTATTTGACCAGACGGAATCCTCCAGCCACAGCGCGCCTTCCAGATCGAGATAGTTGGTCGGTTCGTCGAGCAGCAGCATGTCCGGTTGGCGAACAGGGCCGCGGCCAGGGCCACGCGCATGCGCCAGCCGCCGGAGAATTCGGACATCGGCCGTTGCTGATCGTCCTGGCTGAAACCGAGGCCGGCCAGAATTTCGGAGGCCCGCGACGGGGCCGAGTCGGCGTCGATGTCGATCAGCCGGGCCCAGATTTCCCCCAACTCCTCCGGCGGGGCGGTCTCCAGCCGTCCCATCAGCGTGTGGCGTTCAACGTCCGCTTCCAGGATCGTGTCCAGAACGCTGAACGGCGTGGCCGGGTGTTCCTGGGCGACCGAGCCGATACGCGCGGTTTTCGGCAGGCTGATCTCGTCGCCACCGGCGGCCAGTTCGCCCAGGATCAGTTTGAACAGGGTGGTCTTGCCCACGCCGTTGCGGCCGACCAGGCCGACCTTGGCCCCCGGGGGCAGGGCCTCACGGAGGCGTTTTCCAGGAACTTGCGTCCCCAGGCGTTGAAGGTCAGGTCGGTGATCTGGAGCATGGCAGGAAAGACGTTTCGGACAGCAGTTGGAAACCGGGGGGGAGAGCGCAGCCGGGCTATAAGCCCGCCACCTTCAAACTCCCACACAAGAAGTCCTTTTCCATGACCGAACGCACCTTCTCCATTATCAAGCCCGACGCCACGCGCCGCAACCTGACCGGCGCGATCAACGCCGTCATCGAAGATGCCGGCCTGCGCATCGTGGCCCCAGCGCCGCATCAAGCTGACCGAGGCCCAGGCCGAGGATTCTACGAAGTCCACACCGAGCGTCCGTTCTACGGCGAGCTGGTCGAGCCAGATGATCGCCGAGCCGGTCGTCGTTCAGGTGCTGGAAGGCCCGAATGCCGTCGCCGCCTATCGTGACATCATGGGCGCCACCAACCCCAAGGCCAACGCCGCCGAAGGCACCATCCGCAAGCTGTTCGCCCTGTCGATCGGCGAGAACTCGGTTCACGGTTCGGACTCGCTCGAGAACGCCGGCATCGAAATCGCCCAGTCTCTTCACCGACGACCAGATCGTCGGTTAAACCGGACTACCCCGGCGTAGCCGGACTGACGGCCGGTTCTCCTGACGGGGGACCGGCCGTTTCGCTGTCCGCCCCGGATTTGCCGAGGACCTGATGGCGCGCCAGGTCGAAGGTGCGGACGAAGCGGACACGCTTCAGCAGGGATTTGGGCGTGGTCTGCAGCAGGGCGCGCAGGACACCGTGACCGGCCCCGACCACGAACACCTCGTCCCCCTCGTCCAGCAGCCGCTTCAGCAGGTCGCCGAGGGCGAAGGCCCCGGTTGGATCGAGCATCGGCACGTCTTCCAGACGCAGGATGTAGACCCGCTTGCGGGCCCCGATCCGGTCCAGCGCGTCCTTGAGAACACCGGCGCTGCCGAAAACAGGGGGCCGCGGAAGGTCAGCACCGCGATGTCGTCGGGCAGGCCATGATTGGGCAGATAGCGGGGGCGCTGACCGGGCGGCAGGTCGGCCTGGTCGGTTTCGATGATCGACTGCCCGTCCATCGAGGCCAATCCGGCCATCCGGTGCATGAAGACGAAGGCGGCCAGCACCATGCCGACCCCGATGGCCACGGTCAGGTCGACCAGAACCGTCAGGGCGAAGGTGGCCAGAGGACGGCGCGGTCGCCGTACGAGGTGCGCAGGATCAGGCCGAAGCGGTGCGTCTCGGCCATGTTCAGGGCCACCACGACCAGGATGGCGGCCAGCGCCGCCATGGGCACCAGCTTCATGACCGGGGCCAGCAACAGCAGGAAGACCAGCAGGAAGACGGCGTGCAGCATGCCGGCCACCGGTGATCGCGCGCCGGAGCGGATACTGGTGGCGGTGCGGGCGATGGCCCCCGTCGCCGGCAGGCCCCCGACCGAAGCCGAAGCCATATTGGCTACGCCCTGGGCCACCAGTTCGACGTTGGACCGGTGGCGACGCCCGGTCATCTGGTCGGCCACGACCGCGGACAGCAGGGATTCCACGCCCGCCAGCAGGGCGATGGTCAGGGCACTGGGCAGCAGGGCCACCGCATTGTCCCAGCGCCAGAAGGACAGGCTGGGGGCCGGCAGGCGCGCATCCATGTCACCGAAGCGCGAGCCGATGGTCTCGACCGGTAGCTGGGTCACGATCACCAGTCCGGCCGCCAGCACGGTCACGATCAGGAAGCCCGGGACGCGGGGTGCGTAGCGTCGCAGCAGCAGGATTCCCGCGATGCAGGTCGCCGACAGGCTGAGGGCGGGCAGGCTGAGGTTGTCCCGCACCGCCCACAGGGCCTGGACCTTGGGGATCAGGTCGGCCGGGACATCGGCGGCCCGCAGGCCGAAAATGTCGTTGAGCTGACTGGCCATGATGATGACGGCGATGCCGCTGGTGAAGCCGGTGGTGACGGGGATCAGGGACATATTTGATCAGGGTGCCGACGCGGGCGAGGCCGGCGACCACCAGGATGGCCCCGGCCATCAGGGTGGCCATCAGCAGGCCGTCATAACCATGTTCGGCGATGATGCCGTAGACGATGACGACAAAGGCCCCGGTCGGGCCGCCGATCTGGAAGCGGCTGCCACCGAGGGCGGAGATCAGCAGGCCCGCCACCACGGCCGTGACCAGGCCGACCTCGGGCGCGGCCCCCGAGGCGATGGCGAGCGCCATGGCCAGGGGCAGGGCGACCACGGCCACGGTCAGTCCGGCGATGGTGTCCGCGCGAAAATCACCCAGGCCGTAGCCCTGGCGCAGGACCGTGACCGACTTGGGCAGGAACAGCCTCCAGTCAGCGCTCATCGGGGTCCATCGCCTTTCCGTCGATCAGACGCACCCCGCGGCCGGTGCCGATGCCGGGCGCGCCCTCGGCGATCAGTTCGACGCCGGCGTCCGCGATCGCTTTCATCACCTTTTCGAGGCTGTCGACGACGACCCGCACCGAGCCCTGGCAGGCTTCCATGCGCTGGATCGTCTGGGTCGACAGCCCGGCCAGCCGCGCCAGTTCGCGCTGGTCGATGCCGAGTAATGCCCTGGCGGCGCGAATCTGTGGGCCGGTAATCATATGAAACCTCACTAATGAGGTATCAGGTATCAGTAAGGGCCCGTGAAGTCACTTGTGGGTGGGTGGTTGCGGCGGTCTGGCCTGCGCGATACGGACCCGGTCGAGGGTTAGTGCAGGGTCCGGCAGTAGGTCCTCAGGACGTGGGGGTAGAGGTCGTGTTCCGCCGCCTTGACCCGCTCGGCCAGGGTCGCGGCGGTGTCGCCCTGACGTATCGGCACCCGCGCCTGTCCGAGCGTGGGCCCTTCGTCGACCCCTTCGGTGACGATATGGACCGTGCAGCCGGCTTCGGCATCGCCGGCGGCGAGCGCGCGCGCATGGGTGTCCAGGCCGGGATAGAGGGGCAGCAGACTGGGGTGGATGTTGAGCATCCGCCCGGCCCAGCGGCTGACCAGCCAGGGCGTCAGCAATCGCATATAGCCGGCCAGGGCGACCACCTCGACGCCGTGTTCGTCCAGCATGGCGTCGATCGCCTGTTCATGGGCCGCCCGGTCCCTGCCGTAGGGCCGGTGGTCGATGGCCAGGGCGGGTATGCCCGCGGCGTGGGCGATTTCCAGCCCCCCGGCATCGGGATTGTTGGAGATGACCAGCACGACCTCAAACGGGGCGTCAGGGAGCCTGACCGGCGGCGATCAGGGTGGCCATGTTCGACCCCGCACCGGAAATGAGGACGGCCACGCGACGGCGGCCCGGGATCCGGATCGGCATCAGGCCCCCGGACGCGGTGCCGGATCATCGACCGGGACAAAGGCTCCGGACGGACCGGGGAAGACCACGGGGCTTTCGAACCCGTCCGCCGAGATGGCCGAGACCCCGAAGAGGGCGATGGAAACTATGCGCATGATCGGACCTCACTGAATACCGGGGCGGACCTTGCCGGGACGGAACGGGAGGGTCAATGCGCCCGCTGAACGCGTCCCGGCGACGGTTCTGCCCCGTCCCGGCGCTCTCAGCCGGCGGTCAACTGGCCACAGACGAAGGCCGTCTCGCCGGCGGTGAGCAGGGCCGCCAGCACCGGCTCGGCGTTCTCGGGGGCGACGATCAGGATGAAGCCAACCCCGCAGTTGAAAGTGCGGCGCAGCTCGTGATCGCTGATCCCGCCGACCTCGCCCAGCCAGCGGAATACTGCGGGCAGGGGCCAGGCGTTCCAGTCGAACCCGGCCTTCAGGCCCTCGGCGATGCAGCGCGGCGGGTTCTCGATCAGGCCGCCACCGGTGATATGGGCCGCGCCCTTGATCAGGCCAGCCTTCATCAGGGGCAGGACCGGCTTCACATAGATGCGAGTCGGCTCATCAGGGCCTGGGCCAGGGTGCGGTCCCTGGCGAAGGGCGCGTCGTCGCCCCAGGCCAGGCCCGACGCCTCGACCACCTTGCGGATCAGCGAATAGCCATTCGAGTGCGGTCCGGACGAGGCGAGGGCGATGATGACGTCGCCGGCGGCCTGACGGTCCAGATACGGCAGGGCCTGGCCGCGCTCGACCGCGCCCAGCGAGAAGCCGGCCAGATCATAGTCGCCATCGGAATACATGCCCGGCATTTCGGCGGTCTCGCCGCCCACAAGCGCGCAGCCGGCCTGACGGCAGCCTTCGGCGATCCGGATACCACCCGGCGGGCGGCGTCGATCTCAAGCTTGCCGGTGGCGTAGTAGTCGAGAAACAGCAGGGGCTCGGCCCCCTGGGCCAGCAGATCGTTGACGCACATGGCCACCAGGTCGATGCCGACCTCGTGATGTCGCCCGGTCTCGATGGCGATCCTCAGCTTGGTGCCGACGCCGTCGGTGGTGGCCACGATCAGCGGATCGACAAATCCGGCGGCCTTCAGGTCAAACAGGGCACCGATCCCGCCAGCGAGGCGTGGGCACCGGGGCGGCGAGTTGACCTGGCCAGCGGCTTGATGGCATCGACGAGCATTTCGCCGGCATCGATATCCACACCGGCATCGGCATAGGTGAGGCCGCCACGCGGGGTTTCGGAAGTGTCACTCATCGGTCACGGCCTGAATGAGGGGGGCGGAATTCTGTCGCGGCTCTTGCCACAACCGGCTCGCGCGGGGCTATAGCATCCCAATGACGCCAATCACCACCAATGACGCACTCGTTGAATTCTGTGCGCGCCTGGCCAGGGCCCCGTTCATCGCCGTCGACACCGAGTTCATGCGGGAAACGACCTACTGGCCCAAGCTGTGCCTGATCCAGGCGGCCTCGACCACCGATGCGGCCAATATTGATCCCCTGGCCGAAGGCCTGGACCTGGAGCCGTTCCTCGAGCTGCTGCGCAATCCGGACATCATCAAGGTGTTCCACGCCGCGCGCCAGGACACCGAAATCTTCGTCAAACTGGGGGCCATGCCCGCGCCGATGTTCGACACCCAGATCGCGGCCATGGCCGCGGGCTTCGGGGATCAGGTCAGTTACGAGGCCCTTGTCCGGCAGATGCTGAAGCAGGAGATCGACAAGGGCAGCCGGTTCACCGACTGGTCGCGCCGCCCGCTCAGCGAGGCGCAGCTGGTTTATGCCCTCGGCGACGTCACCCATCTGGCCGTTCTCTATCCCAAGCTGCGCGACCGGCTCGAGAAGGCCGGACGGCTGGGCTGGGTCACCTCGGAGATGGCCGGCCTGATCGATCCGGACCTGTATGACACCACGCCGGACAAGGCGTGGAAGCGGCTGAAGCCCAAGAAATATTCGGCCAAATATCTGGCGGCCTTCAAGGCCACGGCGGTGTGGCGCGAACAGGCGGCCCAGGAGCGGGACCAGCCGCGCGGTCGTATTCTCAAGGACGACGCCATCGACGAGATCGCCGCCCAGGGGCCGACGGACGCCGAGGCGTTCAACCGGCTGCGCTCGGTGCCCAAGGGGTTTGGCGGCTCGCGTCTGGGAGCCGAACTGATTGTCGAGTTGAAGCGGGTGCTGGCCGATCCGGAGGCGCACGCGCCCAGGCTGGACCGGCCGTCCCACAATCAACCGGCCCCGCCGTCGGTGGTTGAACTGCTGAAGGTGCTGCTCAAGGCCAAGTCGGACAACGCGGGCGTGGCCACCAAGCTGATCGGCAACGTGGCCGACCTCGAGAAGATCGCCCTGGACGACAACGCCCCGGTCGACGCGCTCAAGGGCTGGCGTCGGGAGCTGTTCGGCGAGGACGCGCTGAAGCTGAAGCGGGGCGAGATCGCCCTGGTCCTGAACGGCGCGCGGGTCGAGGTCGTCGAGATCGAAGCCGAAGGCTAGGCGGCCGGTGCTGCCGGCTCCCACAGTTCGATGGCGTTGCCCTCGGGGTCGTGGATGCGGGCGAAGCGACCGACCTCGGGCATGGCGTCCCATTCGGGCCTGGTGATCACCTCGATGCCGGCGGCCGTCAGGCTGGCCATCAGGCCATCCAGGTCATCGATCCGCAGGTTCAGCATGAAGGCCCTGTCAGCCGGAAAATAGTCACTGTCGGCCTTGAAGGGCTGAAACACCGTCGGTCCCGCCTGCTGGTTCCAGACCCAGACGCCTTCGGGCGCGCCCACGCCGAGATAGGTCAGATACCAGTCCGCCTGGGCCTTCGGGTCCTTGCAGCGGAAGAAGAGTCTCCGCCATTCCGGTTACCGCCATGTCGCTGCCTCCGTGTGTGGAGGTCAGCTTGCTCCGGCACCACGACCGATGTCGAGTTTGAGTCCCATGGTGTCGGCCAGGGCGCGGGCGCGGCGTCGGGTCTGCTCGCCCAGCAGGACGTCGGCATAGCCATCGAGGGCGGTCAGCTTCAGCACGCCCTTGTCGACCGCCGCGCCGGCATTGGCCAGCAACTGCGGCGAGCGTCCGGACAGGTCGCAGGCCAGACGAATCGCCAGACCCAGGGTCCGGGCTCTGAGGCGTTGTTCATCCGTCAACAGGCGCGACACCGTGGCGGGTTGGGGCGTACTCGCGGATCCGCCGTAGCGGGCATTCAGGGCGCAGGCGAGAAAGGCGCGTTCGGCATGGGTCTGCCCCGGGATCGGCGCCCGCAGGATCTGGTCGAACACCAGTTCGGTACGGTGGTCCGGGTGCAGGCGCGCGCCCAGATCGGCCAGATTGCAGGCGGCGGCCGTCAGGACGGCGTCGCGCGTCGGGGCACCGCTGCCCGGGGCGGCGTCCAGAAGTCGACCGATCCAGGCGTTCAGCGCGCCGGGCAGGGTGGGGGAGATGCCCTGTCGGGCCCCCAGGGCCAGGCAGCCGGCCAGCAGCGGGTCGGTCGCAAGGCTTTCACGGTCCATCGCCTCGAACAGCAGGCCCTCGCGCACGCCCCAGGCCGACATGGTGATCCGCTTCAGCTCCAGCCGGTCGATCAGACCTTCAAGCACGAGCGCGGCATAGGGCAGGGTCTCGGCCCGCTTCTTGGAAACGCCGGGCATCTTGTCCAGTGAGGACCGTGACTGGCGGGCGATCAGCCGGACCGTGTCCCGGATCGCCGGCGCACTGATCTCGTACTGGTGAACGATGTGCAGCGGGTAGTCGATCAGGGCCATATGCACCTGGGCGATGCTGCGCCAGGCCCCGCCGACGGCGAGCAGATGGTCACTGCGATAGTCGCCGGCGGTCTTCAGCCGGCGGGCAATGGTGTCGCGCAGCCGGCCGGCATCGAACCCCCTGGGGTCGATCAGGGAGAAGGGACCGAGCGGCAGGGTGATGCCGGGCGAAACCGCGCCGTCGGCGATCCGGGCCAGTTCCAGGCTGGCCCCTCCCAGGTCGGCGGTGATCCCTTCAGCGTCCGGAATGCCGGCCAGAACGCCGAGGGCGGAAAAACGCGCCTCCTCGGCTCCGGTCAGGACGCGAACCTGCAATCCGGTTTCGGCGGCGATCCGGCCGCAGAAGTCGGGGCCGTCGCCAGCCTGACGCACGGCCGCGGTGGCGGCGATGAAGGTCTGGGCCGGGCGAACCCCCTCGATGACGGCGGCAAAGCGTTTGAGCGCCGTCAGCGCCGCCGTCACGCCGTCCTCAGACAGCCGGCCGGTGGTCCCCAGGTCACGCCCCAGTCCGGCCAGGACCTTTTCGTTGAACACAGTCCAGATGGCCCGGCCTTCGAGTTGGTACAGGACCAGACGCACCGAGTTGGAGCCGATGTCGATGACGGCGATATCCCGGGGTGTGGTCAACGAATTCTCGAAGCCCGTCATTTGCGACGGTCGTCGAAATACAGCTCGCGCGGCCGGTTCTTCACCTTGCGACCGCGACCGGACAGGCTGGGGTAGGTCATGAAGTATTTGTGGGCCGAGAAGGGGCGTTCCGGGTCCACCGGCTGGACCCGGTGATAGTCGCCGCCGGAATTGAGGACCCAGCTCTGGGCGTCATCCTTCAGGTTGGCGACCATGATCTGGTCCAGCACCTGATCGTGGACGGTGGCATTGCGTACCGGGGTCATCAGCTCGACGCGGCGGTCGAGGTTGCGGTTCATCCAGTCCGCCGAGGAAATATAGACCCGGGCCTTGTCGTGCGGCAGCTCGTGGCCGTTGGCGAAGGCGACAATCCGGCTGTGCTCGAGGAAACGGCCGACGATCGATTTGACCCGGATATTCTCGGACAGACCGACCACGCCGGGCCTCAGACAGCAGATGCCGCGGATCACCAGCTCAATGCGCACTCCGGCCTGGCTGGCGCGGTACAGGGCATCGATGATCTCGGGATCGACGAGGGAATTCATCTTGGCCCAGATGGCCGCCGGCTTGCCCTTGGCGGCCGCCGACATCTCCTTGCCGATCATCTCGACCAGCTTGGTCTTCATGTTCAGGGGCGAGACGATCAGGGCTTCCAGCTCGTCAGGCTGGGCATAGCCGGTGATGTAGTTGAACACCCGGGTGGCATCCCGACCCAGGACCGGGTCGCAGGAGAACAGGCTCAGGTCCGTATAGATCCGGGCCGTGACCGGATGATAGTTGCCGGTGCCGAAATGGCAGTAGGTCTTCAGTCCGTCGCCCTCGCGGCGCACGACGATGCTGAGCTTGGCGTGGGTCTTGTATTCGACGAAGCCGAAGACGACGTGGACGCCCGCCCGCTCCATGGCCCGGGCCCAGCGCAGATTGGCTTCCTCGTCGAAACGGGCCTTGATCTCGACCAGGGCGGTGACGTTCTTGCCGTTCTCGGCCGCCTCGATCAGGGCGGCCACGATCGGGCTGTCCTTCGATGTCCGGTACAGCGTCTGTTTGATGGCGATGACATTGGGATCGCGCGCGGCCTGACGCAGGAATTGCACCACCACATCGAAACTCTCGAACGGGTGATGGATCAGCATGTCCTTTTCGCGCACGGCCGCGAAGATGTCGCCGCCGTTGTCGCGGACCCGTTCCGGATAGCGGGGTTCGTAGCCGGGGAATTTCAGGTCCGGGTGGCCGGCCGGGATCAGGTCCGAGACCTGTGACAGGCCCAGCATGCCGGCGACCAGCACGATGTCGCGCGGGGCGGCGTTCAGCTCGTCAGTGATGAAGGTGCGCAGGTCGGCGGGCATGCCGGCCTCGATCTTGATGCGGACCACCGAACCCAGGCGGCGCTGTTTCAGCGCCTCCTCGAATTCCATGACCAGGTCTTCGGCCTCTTCCTCGATCTCGATGTCCAAATTCGCGGATCAGGCGGAACACGCCCCTCTCCAGGATCTCGCATCCTGGGAACAGATGATCGATGAAGATCATCAGCAGGCTTTCCAGCGTCACGAAGCGGCGCTTGCCCGGCTTGGAGCGGCCGTCGGTGGCCAGGGGCCAGAAGCGTTTCACCTGGGTCGGCACCGGGACCAGCGCATAGAGGGTGCGGTTGTCGCGTCGCCGGCGCAGCTTCAGTGCCAGCGAGAAACCCAGGTTGGGCAGGAAGGGGAACGGGTGGGCCGGATCGATGGCCATCGGCGTCAGCACGGCGAACAGGCGGTTGAGGAACTCCGGCTCCAGCCGCTCCCGCTCGGTCTTGGTGATGCGATCAGCGTCGACGACCTCAATGCCCGCGACGGTCAGCTCCTTGCGTAGCTTGCGCCAGCGCCGCTGTTGCTCGTCCATCAGGGTCCCGGCGACGACATTGACCCTTTCCAGCGTCTCGGCCGGGGTCAGGCCGTCTGCCGACACCACCCGGACCCGTTCGCGCACCTGCCCCTTCAACCCGGCGACCCGGGTCATGAAGAATTCGTCGAGGTTATTGGCCGAGATCGACAGGAAGCGCAGCCGCTCCAGCAGCGGGTGGGCGGGATTGGCCGCCTCCTCCAGCACCCGGGCGTTGAAGTTCAGCCAGGATATCTCGCGGTTGAAGAAACGCTCCTGCGAGGCCATCAGGCTTTCGGACAGGTCCATCTGCGGCGCGCGCGAGGACGGCACCTCCTCGCCGCTGGTGGTATCCGTGATGGCCGCGATATCCGTCATGGTCCGGTTCTGACGCGGGGGTGCGGTGGCTGCAAGCGTTCAGCGCCCCATGGCGGGCAGGTGGAGTGGAAATTTCGATGGCCCGCCGCGCCGGGGGCGTCCGGGATTCAGTCGAACAGTTCACCGGTCGCATCGTCGGACTCCAGCACCTGACGGGCCAGGGCGCGGGTCACCGGGCGGTGTTCGGCATCCAGCCGGTCGACCACCGTCTCCACAGCCGCCGCCGAGCGGTCGATACGTCGCACCAGATAATCGATCAATTCGTCGCCCGGGGTGATGCTGCGGGCGGCGAACCGGGCCCGGAGGATGGCGGCCAGAACCGTGTCGTCCGGTTCCTGCAGGCTGACGACCCGGACAACGTCCAGCCGCGAGCGCAGGTCGGGCAGGGCGGTGTCCCAGTCGCGCGGCGGCGGACGCGAGGCGAGCAGCAGGGCCCCGCCGCCGGACTGGGCCAGGTTGATCAGATGGAACAGGGTTTCGTCATCGGCGTCCTGGGCCCGGTCCAGCAGGACCGGGCGGCCCTCCAGCTCCAGCGGGTCGGCCAGCCCGGCCTCGGCCCCGTGCAGGGCGATGGCCCCGACCCTTTCGGCCCAGATCGCCGCCAGGTGGCTCTTGCCCGACCCGGCAGGGCCATGAAGGGCCAGAACAGGCTCCCCGCCGTCCGGCCAGCGCTCCAGCACGTCCATGGCCTCGGCATTGCTGGGCGAGCGCACGAATTCAGCCGCCCCGGCCGGGACGTCCTGTTCCAGGGGCAGTTTCAACTTATCGCGGCGGGCCGGGACATGCATCGTCCTCCCATAGCAGATCGGTTTAGCGGGGCGTATGCGTTCGACACCCCGACCGTGGACAAGGCACGCCGGCTGTGGATGGCGGATAAGCCGGTCCCTGCCTTGACTTTCCGGGGCGATAATGCGCCCCTCCGGCCCTCTAGATTTTTCGCTGTTTCACAGCCGTTTTCCAAGACGAATGCCCCCATGCACGCCTATCGTTCACACACCTGCGGCGCTTTGCGCGCTTCCGACGCCGGCTCGACCGTGCGCCTGTCCGGCTGGATCCATCGCAAGCGTGACCACGGCGGTCTGCTGTTCATCGACCTGAGGGACCACTACGGCCTGACCCAGCTGGTGCTGCACCCGGAAACGCCGGGCTTCGCCGCCGTCGAGCGCCTGCGCGCCGAGAGCGTGATCAGGATCTACTTCGCGAGGTCGTGGCCCGCTCGGCCGAGACGAAGAACGCCAACCTGCCGACCGGCGAGATCGAGATCCAGGTCAAGGCGATCGAGGTCCTGTCCGAGGCCGCCGAACTGCCGCTGCCGGTGTTCGGTGAGCCGGACTACCCCGAGGATATCCGCCTCAAGCACCGCTATCTCGATCTGCGCCGCGAGACCCTGCACAGAAACATCGTCCTGCGTTCGCGCGTCATCTCGTCGATCCGCCAGCGCATGGTCGGCCAGGGCTTCCTCGAATACCAGACGCCGATCCTGACGGCCTCGTCGCCGGAAGGCGCGCGCGACTTTCTGGTGCCGTCGCGGCTGCATCCGGGCAAATTCTACGCCCTGCCGCAGGCCCCGCAGCAGTTCAAACAGCTGCTGATGGTCTCGGGCTTCGACCGCTATTTCCAGATCGCGCCGTGTTTCCGCGACGAGGACCTGCGCGCCGACCGGTCGCTGGAGTTCTACCAGCTCGACGTTGAGATGAGCTTTGTCACGCAAGAGGATGTTTTCGCAGCGATCGAGCCGGTCATGCACGGCGTGTTCGAGGAGTTCGCCGACGGCAAGACGGTCGATGCCTATCCCTTCGTCCGTATCCCCTATCGCGAGAGCATCGCCAGATACGGCACCGACAAGCCGGACCTGCGCAACCCGATCGAGATGCAGGACGTGTCCGAGCATTTCCGCGGCGGTGGTTTCGGCCTGTTCAACAAGATCCTCGCGGCCGATCCGAAGAACGCCATCTGGGCCATTCCGGCGCCGACCGGCGGAAGCCGCGCCTTCTGCGACCGGATGAACTCCTGGGGCGCAGGGCGAAGGTCAGCCCGGCCTCGGCTATGTCTTCTGGCGCGCCGCCGATTACCAGATATCCCGAAGGCCCCGGCGGGCCCATCGCCAAGAACCTCGGTGACGAGAAGACGGCCGCCATCGCCGCCCAGCTGGGCCTGAAGACCCGGCATGCCGCCTTCTTCGTCGCCGGTGACCCGGCTGTGTTCCACAAATTCGCCGGTTCGGGCCGGACCAAGCTGGGTCAGGACCTAAATTGATCCCGGACGACGCGTTCAAATTCTGCTGGATCGTCGACTTCCCGATGTTCGAATGGTCGGAGGAAGAGAAGAAGGTCGACTTCTCGCACAACCCCTTCTCGATGCCGCAGGGCGAGATGGAGGCGCTCCAGACCAAGGACCCGCTCGATATCCTCGCCTATCAGTATGACATCGTCTGTAACGGCTATGAGCTGTGCTCGGGCGCGATCCGGAACCACAAGGCCGAGATCATGCTCAAGGCCTTCGAGATCGCCGGCTACGACGCCTCGGTGGTCGAGGAGCAGTTCGGCGGCATGCTCAATGCCTTCCGCTACGGCGCGCCGCCGCACGGCGGCCTGGCCCCCGGCATCGACCGCATCGTCATGCTGCTGGCCAACCAGACGGCCATCCGCGAGGTCATCGCCTTCCCGCTGAACCAGCAGGGCCAGGATCTGCTGATGAACGCGCCGTCGGATGCCGATGATAGGCAGCTGAAAGAACTGCACATCCGCTCAACGCCGCCGCTGAAAGCCTGAGCGGGCGGTCAGTCGTCCATGGCCATCGCGAAATTACGTCGCGGCGGCACCGGTGGCGACGGCGGTGAGGGGGACCGCATGATCGAAATCCCGCGGCAGAGTGTGACCGACAGGCCGGCGGGCAGGCGGGTCTCGGAATCCCCGCAGGCGCGATTGACCTGACTTTGGGTCAGGCCGCGGACGTCGGACAGATCGGTACTCCGGATATCGGTCCGGTTCAGCGAAGCGTTGGAAAAGTCGGCGTTGGCAAACCGGCCGTTCAGCAGGCGGGCGCCATCCAGAGATGCGTTCCGGAACGAGGCCGAGCGGAAGTCGCCCCGGGACAGGTTCGAGGCGTCGATCTCGGCATTGTTTAAATTCGCCGACCGCGCGTCGACATTGGCCAGGGTTGCGCCTCTCACTTCGGCACCGCTGAAATTGGCGCGAACCAGCACGGCCCCGTTCATGTTGGCGCCGGACATTTCCGAACCCGACAGATTGGCCCCGCTCAGGCGGGTTCGCACCAGGGTGGCACCCGTGGCCTCGATGCCCATCAGGCTGGCGTCGGTGAAATTGGCCCCGGTGAAATTCGCGCCCAGGATCCCGGCTCCGATGAGGTCGGCCCGGCTGAAGTCGCTGCCGCTGAAGTTGGAGCTGACCATCTCGGCTCCGCGCAGATTGGTCCCGACAAGGGTGGCGTTGATGAAGGTGGCCCCGGTGAACGTCGCCCCCGACAGATTTCGCCCGGAGAGTTCGCAGCCATTGCAGGATCCGCCCAGCGAAACCATCCGGGCGATATCCCGGTCCTGGAACGAAAACTGGACTTCCGCGGACGCGGGAGTGGTCAGCGTCATCACGCCAATCGTCGCACCAGCGATGAGGCTGGTGATCGAAAGGCGACAGATACGGGTCAGGTTGAACTTGAACACCCTGTCTCAATGGCCCCAAAGCCGGGCTGTCCCTGACTTAAATCGCCGTAAGGAAGGGGACCCTCAGCAGGCGGGAATGCGAAGACCCGAGGGCAGCTCGGTCGAGGAATCGCCGCAGGCCCGGTTCAGCTGGCTTTGCGTCAAACCGGTCGCGCGCGTCAGTTGCGCGCCCGAAGAAGTTCGCGCCGTCCAGGGTTGCGCGCGAAAATTTGGATCCCTGCAGATAGGTCCCGACAAAGCTGGCATTCGGTCAGGTTGGCCCCGGAAAAATCGCCGCTCGAGAACACCGCGCCATAGGCGTCGACGTCGCGCATGTCGGCATTGCTGAATCGGGTCCGGTTCATCACCGTCAGGCTCAGATTCGCCTGACGCAGCCGGGCACCGGACAGGTTGAGACCGCGCGCCTCCAGTCCCCCGAAATTGCCCTGAAACAGATTGCAGCCCGGGCAGCTGGCACCGCCGCGAACGCGCGCGATCTGGCCGGCGTTCTGGGCAAGGGCAGGCACAGCGGTGGCCGCGAGGGTCAGGGCGGCGAGGGCAGTCAGGATCGGTTTCATGGCGGGCGGCTCTCCGGCTTTGACGTCAGGCGATGCAAGACGCGGACCAGGATAGCGCCATACCCTTACCTATCCCTGCATGGACGGAGCCACGCCGCAGGTGTCGCAGATCCAGGCCCCGCCGCGTTGCTGCAGCGTGAAATCGCCGCAGGCCGGGCAGGTGACGGCTTCAGTCGGCGTGCTTGCCGGAGCCGGCGAGGTGTCGCGCTTTTGCCCGAACGGCAGGACCACCAGGTTGTCGGGGGTGGTTTCGCGGGCGAATCCCCTGGAAATGAAGCGGGCGGCGGGTACGGCCTCAATGTCGTGGCTCTTGCCCGTGCCCAGGCCGTCGGCATTCAGCTGGTCCGCGCCGGCGTTGGCCAGTTCGTGCCGGCCCAGATAGGACACGCCCAGTTCCCGGAAGATATAGTCGAGGATCGAGGTCGCGGACTGGATGGAGTCATTGCCGGTGACGCGTCCCGCCGGTTCGAACCGGGTGAAAACGAAGGCATCGACGAATTTCGTCCAGCGGCACGCCGTATTGCAGGCCGATCGAGATGGCGATGGCGAAATTGTCGATCACACTGCGGAAGGCGGCCCCCTCCTTGTGTATGTCGATGAAGATCTCGCCCAGCTCGCCGTCGTCATATTCGCCGGTGTGGATATAGGCCTTGTGACCACCGACGGCGGCCTTCTGGATATAGCCCTTGCGGCGATCGGGCAGTTTGCGGCGGGTCCGGTCGCGTTCAACGACCTTCTCGACCACCCGCTCGACGGCCCGGGCTTCCGGCTCGGGGCGGCGGGCGGCGGGTTCACTCTCGGTCAGCGTCAGCAGTGGACCCGCGGGGGGCGAGGCCCGGCGCAGGCGGATCGCACGTCGGCCTGACTGCGCTGCGTCTGCCAGCAGAGCCAGGGCCTCGGCCGTCGTCGCGCGCCAGTCAATGACGACGGGGGCGACATCGGGGGCCTCGCTGTACGGCTCCAGCGCGCCCCGCAGCCCGGTCTCGAAGCGCCGGGGATCGTCCAGCATGGACTGCAGAGCCGCAGGGGCCCCGGGCCAGGCCTTCAGTGTGCCGTGACCGAATACCCAGGCGCGGGCTTCGCTGATATCTGCGGCGCTCAGGCCGAGTTGGGACAGCAGGTCGGCGGGCGAGGTTTCGGCGACGCCCAGCACGTCGCTGAGGAAGCCGGGGTCCAGCACGGGCGGGCAGAGCACCTCATCAAAATCGGTGGCATCGACCAGGGCGCTCTCCAGCGCCTCGAGTTCGACGTCGGTGAAGCCCAGGCCGCGCAGGGTTGCGTGGTCGAAGCCCGGCGCGCCGGCCAGGGTGCGGTACCCGAACAGGTAGCGTTCGGCAGACCCGACGTCGCCATCCGCATTGGCGATGGCCGTCGCAACGGAAGGGCGCAGGCGAGGCACGATCTGGCCATCACCGGTCTGGTAGCGATCAACCGCCGAAAACGGGCTCGCCCCCAGGCGCAAGGCGGCCTCGGCATCGTCGACGTACAGGGACAGGGCCGCGTGCCGGGGGAGCTTGGTGTCGCGGTCCTTGTCGTCACCGGCTCCCTTGAGGCTGCGCGACCGGGCCAGGTCGATCGAGGCCGTGGTCATGGCGCGGGCGACCCGCTCGCCAATTCGCGCGGCTCCGGCGTCGCTCGTCGGGTCGTGCGCAGCTTCCGCGATGACCATATCGGCCAGTCCTGACAAGCCCAGGGCGATGGCCGTGCCGGAACCGGCCAGGTCGAGAGCCACGGTCCAGAGATGGGCGAGAGCGCTCAGGTTCTCGTCACTGCAACCGCCGGGCAGGGCGGCAATCGCCGGCAGGTGCAACAGCGCCCCGCCGGCCCGGGCCGTTTGAACTCAACCGGGCCGCATCGATGGTCGCGAACGTCAGGATCAGGTCGCCGTCCAGGGAAGCTTCAGCGGCAACCATGACCTCGGGTCCGCCGGCAATGATCCGGTCGCGCGCGGCGCAGGCCACCAGCGGCGACCGTGCCGGCGCGGGACGCGTGCGGACGTCGAAACGTTCGCCCGCGATGGCGCGCAGGATGTTGGCGTCGGTCGCGCCGGCGCGGCGGGCGGCCAGGGCGACGCGGGCCAGGGCGGGGTTACG
The DNA here is from genome assembly GCA_034676465.1 of Brevundimonas sp. GTDB lineage: Bacteria > Pseudomonadota > Alphaproteobacteria > Caulobacterales > Caulobacteraceae > Brevundimonas. The sequence goes on from JAUCCG010000046.1 coordinate 138,448, forward strand.
CGCCGGATCGGCACAGTCTTCGCGCGGCCCCTCGCAGCGGAGGACCGCATCGGCGACGGCGTTGAGCGCGACCGAGGTCGTTTCGACGGCGGCAGGGGCCAACCGGTCACAACGACGGGCGGCGACCGTGTCTGACAGGTATTGCCGGGCGTCAGGATCTGACAGGTCCAGTGGCGCGACGGGCGCGCTTCGGTCCGGGAGGGTGGGGGCCACAAGCCCCAGACGGATGGTGGCGCACAGTTCCCCGGCGAAGGCCTCGGCCATGGCGCGGGTGAACAGACCCAGCTTCAGACCGCGTGCTACGATGCGGGGGGCGGTCCAGGCGTCGATCGCACCATCCAGCCAGTCGTCCGGGCTGTAGGGCATGTCGGGTTGGGCGTCGGCCCAGTCCAGCCAGGCCTCGACCCGCACGTCGGTCCAGTCCGTCGGCGCCAGGACCAAATCGATCCGGTTCGCGCGCTCGATCTCGCGGGTGGTGACAGTGGCTGTCGTCGCCAGGGCGGCGAAGCGGGCCATGAAGCGCATGGGGCGATCCTGGGTGGCGTAACCCTGATCCTAGTGGGTGTTCCGGTTAGGTCGAAATAAATCTAGCGTGGTCAGGCGGTGTTACCCCCAACATATTGATCTGACGGCCGCACCGCTTGTGCTGGACGGACGGCCCGTCGGTTTCTATGATCACGCAGCGTCGCCGGACCTCCCCGCGCGTCGAAAGATACGGGTGCGTGGACGTGCTGAGCAGGATTTTCGGTTGGTGGAACGGGGCGACAATGGGGACCCTGTTCACCGTGGCCAAGCGTGGCGCGCTGGTCGGTACGGACGAACACGGCAACCGCTACTACCAGTCACGCGACAACGTCAGCTATGACGGGCGCAAGCGTCGCTGGGTCATCTATGACGGCTATGCCGAGGCCACCAAGGTTTCGCCCGACTGGCACGGCTGGCTGCACTACACCTTCGAGGAGCCGCCGACCGTCGAGCCGCTGCTGCGTCGTGCGTGGGAACGGGATCATATCCCCAACCTGACGGGAACCCCGATGGCCTGGCTACCGCAGGGGTCCATGGCCGCCGAAGGCCAGCGCCCGGCCGCCACCGGCGACTATAAGTCGTGGAAACCGGAATGATCCATCGCGGGGTGATCCTGGCGAGCGTCGCGGTCGTGGCCCTGATGGGGTCCGGTGCCGTCGATGCGGGGGCCCGTCTGGACGTGCCGCAGGACGCCACGCCGGCGCCCGCCACCGTCGTCGACCTGTTGCGCCAGACACCGGCGCGTCCCGCAACTCCGGCTCCGGTGGAATCCGCCCCCGGCCGGAACGCCGGCCCCGGCCGCGCCGGTCGCGGTCACCCCGCCGCCCGCGGTGACTGTTGCCCGGGTCGAGGACAAGGCCGCGCCAGTCGTCGAGCCGAAACCAGAGCCCGAGCCGGTGGTGGTATCCGCGACACTACCCAAGGATGACGAGCCGTTCGTTCCGGCCCGGCGTCAGCGCCGCCCCGTCGCCGTGATCCAGGCGATCGACAAGGTGACGGCCGAAACCATGCGCTTCGAAGTCGAGGTCGGCGGGCAGCCGGTCCGTTTCAACAACACCCTGATCTTCAAGGTCCGCGCCTGCGAAACGTCGGCTCCGGATGAACTGACTGACGACGCCATCGCCTATGTCGAAGTCAGTCTGCAGCCGCGTGGAACGCTGCCAGGCACGGATCCGCGCCAGATCTTCCGGGGCTGGATGTTCGCGTCGTCGCCCGCCGTCAACGGCCTTCAGCACCCGGTGTTCGACGCCTGGGTGGTGTCCTGCAAGGCATAGGTCACGGTGTCCGCCCCCCCCGAGCGGGCGCGTCAGGGCGGTTGGGTCCGGCCTGACCTTCAGGGCGGACTTCAGCATTTTCAGATAGGCCGCCTGGGGCGTTTCCAGCCGCGCCGAACTGGGCCAGGTGTCCGGTCAGGAACTGGGTGTCCAGCAGGGTCCAGCCGCCCAGCTTCAGGCGGGCCACCAGATGCACCAGCGCCACCTTTGAGGCGTCGCGCTCGCGACTGAACATGCTTTCGCCGAAGAAGGCCCCGCCCAGGGTCACCCCGTACAGGCCCCCAACCAGCCGTTCATCCCGCCAGCATTCGATGCAGTGGGCGTGGCCGCCGGCGAACAGTTCCAGATACAGCCGCCGGATCGGTCCATTGATCCAGGTGTCCTCGCGTCCGGTTCCGGTCGCGGCGCAGGCGTCCAGGACATCGGCGAAGGCGGTATCCACGCGCACCACGAAAGGCTCGCTGCGCACGGTCCGGCGCAGGCGTGTCGGAATGTGGAACCGGTCCAGGGGGATGACCCCGCGCTGGTCCGGCTCGACCAGGAAGATGCGCGGATCATCCCGCGTCTCCCCCATCGGAAAGACGCCGTCGGCATAGAACAGCGCAACAGCTGTTGTAGGCCCGAAGCCGCCGAACGGATCGGAGACACTGAAATCCGGCTCAGTCATCCGATCCTCCGGTGCTCGAGGTTTCGTCCGATGCCGTCAGCCCGGTCCGGACTGGCGTTTGGCCCAGTTTTCCAGCCAGTGGATGTCGTAATCGCCCGCCAGGATGTCCGGCTCCTGCATCAGCCGCTGGAACAGCGGCAGGGTGGTCTTGATGCCGTCGATCACGAATCTCGTCGATGGCGCGGCGCAGCCGCTGCAGGCACTCGGCGCGGGTGCGGCCGTAAACGATCAGCTTGCCGATCAGGCGAGTCGTAATAGGGCGGGATCGCGATAGCCCTGGTAGACGGCGCTATCGAGCCGCACGCCCAGCCCGCCGGGCGGGTGGTAGACGGTGATGGTGCCCGGCGAGGGCGTGAAGGTCTGCGGGTTCTCGGCATTGATGCGGCACTTCGATGGCGTGGCCGTAGAAGCTGACCTTGTCCTGGGTGATGGACAGGCGGTTCGCCCGCGGCGACGCGGATCTGCTCGTAGACCATGTCGATGCCGGTGATGCGCTCGGTCACCGGATGCTCGACCTGCAGGCGGGTGTTCATCTCGATGAAGTAGAACTCGCCGTCCTCGTAGAGGAATTCGATGGTGCCGGCGCCCAGATAGTTGAGCTTGCGCATCGCCTTGGCGCACGGTCTCGCCGATCTCGGCCCGCTGCTTCGCCGACATGGCCGGCGCGGGGGCTTCTTCCCTCACCTTCTGGTGGCGGCGCTGCAGCGAGCAGTCGCGCTCGCCCAGATGCACGGCATTGCCGTGGCCGTCGCCCAGCACCTGAATTTCGATATGGCGCGGCTTCTGCAGATATTTTTCCATATAGACCGTGCCATCGCCGAAGGCGGCCGTTGGCCTCGGAGCGGGCGGTCGCTCGGCCACCGCCAGGTCGTCGGCGGTATGGGCGACCTTCATGCCGCGTCCGCCGCCGCCCGCGGTGGCCTTGACGAGCAGCCGGATAGCCGATGGATTTGGCGGCCTTGATCGCGTCCTCGACGGTGTCCACCCCGCCGTCCGACCCGGGGACGCACGGGAATGCCCTGCTCCGCCTTGCCGTCTGTTTGGCGGTGATCTTGTCGCCCATGACCCGGATATGCTCCGGCTTGGGACCGATGAAAGTCATGTCGTGCTCCTCGACGATCTCGGCGAAGCGGGCGTTCTCGCTCAGGAAGCCGTAGCCGGGGTGGATGGCGTGGGCCCCGGTGATCTCGGCGGCGGCGATGATCGACGGAATGTTCAGGTAGGATTTGGCGGCCGGTGCCGGACCGATGCAGACACTCTCGTCGGCAAGCCGGACCCACATGGCCCCGCGGTCGGCTTCCGAGTGCACGGCGACGGTGGAGATCCCCATCTCCTTGCAGGCACGGTGAATGCGCAGTGCGATCTCGCCGCGGTTGGCGATCAGGACCTTGGTAAACATGATCAGCCCTGGGCCTCGAGCACGACGAGCGGCTCGCCGAACTCGACCGGCTGGGCATCGCCGACCAGAATCTCCTTCACCACGCCGTCGCGGGGGGCCTGGATCGGGTTCATCGTCTTCATCGCCTCGACGATCAGCAGGGTCTGGCCCTTGCGGACCTTGTCACCGGGTGAAATGAAGGTGTCGGCTTCAGGCGCCGGGCGCAGGTAGGCTGTGCCGACCATCGGCGACTTCACGTCCTCACCCGAGCGCGCCACGATCGTGATCGGGTCCGACGGCATAGAGACCGGCGCGGCCGGGGCGGGAGCCTGGGTCACCGGGGCCGGGGCGGCAGCGTACTGAACCGGGGCAGCCATGGTCAGCTCCCGGGCGACACGGATACGCAGTTCGCCACGCTCGACCTCGATCTCGGTCAGGCTGGTGTCATTCAGGATGTCGGCCAACTGGCGGACCAGGGTCGTGTCGATCTCGCCGGCCGGATCGTTGTCCAGCTTGGGCGGGGATTTCTTGGGGGCGTCGGCCATACGAGTGTGCCTCTTCTTCTTATGTGTTGTGCGAACGTCCCGGACCTGACGCCTTGTCGTGCACCAGGTTAAGGGCGGCCTTCACGGCCAGTTCGTAGCTGAAAGGGCCGAAGCCCGAAACCACACCGGTCGCGACCGGCGAAACGAAGGATCGATGCCGGAAACGCTCTCGCGCCGCCGGATTCGACAGATGACATTCGACGATCGGAACCGTCAGGGTCTTCAGGGCGTCCAGCAGGGCCACCGAGGTGTGGCTGTAGCCGGCCGGGTTGATGACCAGGGCCGAAGCCTGTTCGCGGGCCTCCTGGACCCAGTCGATCAGCTCGCCCTCGTGGTTGGTCTGGCGGAACACGACCCGGGCCGTACCGGCGGCCGACTCGCAACGCGCCTGGACGTCGGCGAGGGTCTCGCGACCATAGACTTCAGGCTCCCGAACCCCCAGCAGGTTGAGATTGGGACCGTTCAGGACGTAGATTGTGAGTGTTCCGGGCATTCGCTCTGACAAACAGGGACCGACCGCCTCCGGTCGGGGCGGTCTTTTAGCGGACGGACGGCGCGGGTCAAACCGTGCCGGAGATAAGGTTGACCTAACGACATGCTCATTCAAGTCAACGGTGATAACCGGACGGTGACCGCGCGCACTGTGCTGGACCTTGTCCGCGAAATGGGCTTCGACCCGCGCAAGGTGGCCGTCGAGCGCAACCTGGCGATTGTGCCCCGCTCGATGCACGGCGAGACCAGCTTGACCGAGGGCGACCGCATCGAACTGGTTCAATTCGTCGGTGGCGGCTGATCTGGGGGGACCGGCAAGCTGACAGACCGACCCGGATCGGATGAGCGAAGCGTGCGGATGAACCCGGTTTCATGCCCGGGAACCCCCGGACCGGCGGCGCATCAAAGGAGGACCGTACCCACGATGAGGTCTTTCCGATGCTCCTGCTCAGCCCGACGCCCGCCGATGCCCATGGAGAGGCTGCAGCCTCGATCTGCGACGCCTGTCGCAGACCCAGCCGGGCGGAGGCGGAGGCCGCAGTCCGCACCCTGATCGGCTGGGCAGGGGACGATCCACGGCGTGAGGGTCTGCAGGCCACGCCGGGGCGTGTCGTGCGCGCCTATGAAGAATGGTTCGCCGGCTATCGTCTGGACCCGACCGCCGTTCTGGAACGGACATTCGGCGAAGTGGCCGGCTATGACGACATGGTCGTACTGCGCGACATTCAGGTGCAATCGACCTGTGAGCATCACATGGCCGCGATCCGGGGCGTGGCGCATGTCGCCTATCTGCCGCGCGAACGGGTGGTCGGCATCTCCAAGCTGGCGCGAGTGGTCGACGCCTATGCGCGGCGGTTGCAGATCCAGGAACGCCTGACGGCGGAGATCGCCGATGAACTGGAGCGGACCCTGCAACCGCGTGGCGTTGCGGTAATCATCGAGGCGGCGCATGACTGCATGGCGTCGCGCGGGGTGCACAAGCACGGCGCGTCACTGGTGACGCGGCGCTTCACCGGCGTGTTCGAGGCCGGCGAGGCGCGGCGCGAGGTGTTGGCCGCCCTGGCGGGCTGACGCCGGGAACCTTGCGCAGGGCTTTGCATCCAATCCGTATTGGATAGCCAGGAGCACGCCATGCGGAAACTGAGACAGGTCGATCACGACAGGCTCGATGAGGCGGAGTTGGTGCGTCTGGCCCAGGCCGGTGACGGCGACGCCTTCCGGGCCATCATGCAGCGCGGCAACCAGCGTCTGTTCCGTGTGGCGCGGGGTGTGGTCCGCGACGACAGCGAGGCCGAGGATGTCCTGCAGGAGGCCTATGTCCGGGCCTTTTCCGCCATTGGCGGCTTTCGCGGTGAGGCCGGGGTGATGACCTGGTTGACCCGCATTGTGCTGAACGAGGCCCGCGGGCGGCTGCGCAAGCGGCGGCCGACAGTTGGTCTGGAGCAGATTGAGGTGGCGCAGATGGAGGGAGCCCAGGTGATTCCGTTTCCCAACGCTTTCGGCGGCACCAGTCCCGAGGCGGACACGGCGCGAGCCGAAATCCGGGGCATGATCGAACATGCCGTTGACGACCTGCCCGAAGCCTTCCGGATCGTCTTCATCATGCGTGATATTGATGAATGCAGCATCGAGGAGACGGCCGCCAACCTGCAGATCAAACCGGAGACGGTGAAGACGCGACTGCACCGTGCCCGACGCCTGTTGCGTCAGGCCCTCGACGACAGGCTGGCCCCGGCGCTGGTCGAGATCCTTTCCCTTCATGGGCGCGCGCTGCCAGCGGATTACCGAGGCGGTACTGGAGCGACTGGCGGTCGAGGGGCGGATCAGCGGCACGCCGGGAACTTTTGACGCGGTCTGACATCCAATGGGCAAGCGGCCAGATCCCGGCCCGCCTTCAAGGAAGTCCCGTCATGTTCAGAACCTTCATCCTCGCCGGCGCGCTGGCGCTGGCCACGGTCGCGGCCGCCTCGGCCCAGGACGCCGGCCCGACCGACGCCCAGATCGCCCACATCGCCTATACCGCCGGCCAACTGGATGTCGACGCGGCCAGGCAGGCACTTGAGAAGACGACCAATCCCGAAATCCGTGCCTTCGCCGAGCTGATGGCGCGGGACCATGCCGCGGTGAACGCGCAGGCGGTGGCGCTGGTCACCCGGCTGCATGTGACGCCCGAGGCCAACCCGACCAGCACGGCCCTGACCGAGGCGGCGGCTGCGACCCATGATCGCCTGCAGGCGCTGGACGGCGCGGCATTTGACGCGGCCTATGTCGCCAATGAGGTGGCCTTTCACCAGACGGTCAACACGGCGCTGAGCGGAACACTGATCCCGGATGCCGACAACCCCGAGCTGAAGGCGCTGCTGGAGACCGGACTGACGTTGTTCCAGTCGCATCAGGTCCATGCCGAACATCTCGCCCAATCGTTGCAGTAGGCCCTGTCATGCACACGCTTGATCAAACCCGCCGGACCGTCCTGCTGGCCGTTTCGGCCTCGGCCGCCGCTGTCGCCCTGCCGGCGATTGCGGCGGCCAGGACCCACACGATCATCATCGACAAGATGAAGTTCGGGCCTTCGCCCGCCGGCCTGTGGGTCGGCGACACTGTTGTCTGGGTCAACCGGGACGCGCTTCGCCATACGGCGACGGCCAGTAACGGCAGCTTTGACGTGGATCTGGCCTCAGGGGTCAGCGGCCGGACGCTCCTGCGCGCGGCGGGGACCATCCCCTATGTCTGCCGTTTTCACCCGGGCATGACCGGGGTGCTGACCGTCGCGGGCTGACCGAGGCTTCTCTCCGGAACGCAGAAGGCCTATCTGGTGCGCATGACCACGCCCCAAGATACCTGGACCGTCGCCGGCCGCACCTTTTCGTCCCGTCTGATCGTCGGGACCGGCAAATATGCCGACTATGCCCAGAACGCCGCCGCGGCCGAGGCGGCGGGGGCGGAGATCGTGACCGTGGCCCTGCGCCGGGTGAACCTGTCGGATCCGTCCCAGCCGATGCTTGTCGACTATGTGAAGCCGGACCGGTTCACCTATCTGCCCAACACCGCCGGTTGCTACACCGGCGAGGATGCGGTCCGCACCTTGCGGCTGGCGCGTGAGGCCGGGGGGTGGGATCTGGTCAAGCTGGAGGTGCTGTCGGATACGCCGCACCTGTATCCCGACATGGTCGAGACGCTGCGGGCGCTGGACATGCTGGTCAAGGACGGCTTCGACGTCATGGTCTACTGCACCGACGACGTGGTCATGGCCAAGCGGCTGGAAGAGGCGGGGGCCGCCGCTATCATGCCCGCCGCCGCGCCGATCGGCTCGGGTCTGGGCATCCAGAACCGGGTCAATGTCCGGCTGATCGTCGAGCAGGCCAAGGTACCCGTTCTGGTCGACGCCGGGGTCGGGACCGCATCCGACGCCACCATCGCCATGGAACTGGGTTGCGACGCCGTGCTGATGAATACGGCCATCGCCGGCGCGCGTGACCCGATCGGCATGGCCCGGGCCATGAAACACGCGGTCATCGCCGGTCGCGAGGCCTATCTGGCCGGACGTATGGCCAAACGCCTGTACGCCGACCCGTCGTCACCCCTGGCCGGCCTGATCTAGGACGAATCGACATTCACCGCATCCAGATCATGGCGGCGGCGATGTGGGTGAAGGCCAGGAAGTGTCGGGCGAGGCGATCGTAGCGCGTTGCGAACCGTCGGTAATGCTTGAGCTTGTTGAAGCACCGCTCGATACGGTTGCGCAGTCGATAGAGGGCGGGATCGTGCGGGATCGGGGTTTTTCTTGAGCGGGTCGAAGGGATGACCGCTTCGGCACCGACGGCGGCGAGGGTCTGTCGAAAGGCGCTGGAATCGTAGGCCCTGTCGGCCATGACGGCGACGGGCGCGAAGCCTTCGATCAGGGCCGGCGCGGCCAGGATGTCGTGGCTCTGGCCGGCGGCGAGCAGGAAGCGGACGGGTCGCCCCAGACTGTCGCAGGCCATGTAAATCTTGGTCGTCAGTCCACCTCGGGAACGCCCCACAGCCGGATCGAGGCCCCCCTTTTTGAGCCGGAGCCCCGACCGGTCGTCGCCTGCTGATGAGCCCTGACCAGGGTTGAATCCAGCATCAGATACCGGTTGTCCCGGTCCTTGATCAGGTCGGCGAACACTCGCTCCCAGACCCCGGCGCGGGACCATCGACTGAACCGCTGATGCGCCGTCTTCCACTTGCCGTAGCGATCCGGCAGGTCACGCCAGTGCGCACCTGACCGCAAAACCCACAGCACGCTGTTCACGAACAACCGGTTGTCGGCCCCGGTCCGCCCGGGATCACCCACCTTGCCCGGCAGCAGCGGTGCGATCCGCTCCCACTGAACATCGCTCAACTCGTACCGGCTCACACCCATCATCCATCTCCGCAAAGGCGGAGACCTATAAATCACGCATCACGGCGTCTGTAAATCCTGAATGTCGATTGAACCTAGCGGACTGCCGGCGCAGGCTTGGCCTGGCGGCGGCCACAGTCCATGATCGGCTGAACGGGGGAGACCGATCATGCGACCGATGCTTTTGGCGGGGGTGGCGCTGGCCGCCATCATGGTTGGACCGGCTGCGGTGGCCGACGCGACGACCGATCGCGCGATCCGCGACCTGATCGAAAACCCCTCGATCTGCGGCCCGGCCAATCGGCCTCAGGATGTTCTGGCCGGCGCGGCTGTCGCGGATATGGTCATGGTGCCCGGGATCGGGTCCAGTCAGATGGCGGTGGACGCCAGCCCGGAGGCCCAGGCCTGGTTCGACTACGGGGTCCAGCTGCGCTGGGCGTTCCAGCATACGGAATCGGTTCGGGCCTTCCAGAAGGCGCGCCTGCTCGACCCGTCATGCGGCATGTGCGCCTGGGGCGAGGCCTGGGCGATGGGCCCCAATCTCAACGGCGGCGGCCGGGCGGATTCGGTCGATCCCGAGGCCCTGAAGATCGCCCGCGAGGCCCGCCGTCTGGCCCGCGATGCCTCCGTCCAGCAGCGACGGATGATCGATGGCCTGATTCAGCGCTATTCGGGTCGCAAGGGTAGCCGCAGCGACCGGTTCGCGCGGGTGATGGACCGGCAGGCGCGGGACAATCCCGATGACATCAACCTGGCCGCCATCGCCGCCGACGCCTGGATGATCAACGCCGACGACTGGTGGAACAAGGACGGCACGCCCAAGGACCCCGGCATTGCCCGGGCCATGACAATTCTGGAGTCGGCGCTGGCCAGGGCCCCGGACGATCCCGGGGCCATCCATCTGTACATTCACCTGACCGAATGGTCGGCTGATCCGCACAAGGCCATCCCCTACGGCGAGCGGCTGGCCGAGCTGGCACCGGGAGCCAGTCATCTGGTGCATATGCCGTCGCACACCTTCTTCCGGGTCGGGCGCTATCGTGATGCCATGATGTCGAACGTCGCCGCCGTGGCGCTGGATCGCCAGTATGACGGCCTGGCCCGTCCGCCCGGCGGCCTGTCCGGCATGCCGCTGCACGGCCACAACATCCATTTCGGCATGGGTGGCGCCCTGATGGCCGGCGGGTCGGCGGAGGGGCTGAAGCTGGCCGCCTGGTTCCTGAATGTGTTCGACGACATTCCGGCAGACAACCTGTGGCGTCAGATCACCGCCAATGACGCCTATGCCCTGTACGGCCGCTTCGGGACCCAGGCCCAGGTCGAGGCGCTGAAGGAGCCGTCAGCGGCCAACCCGCTGCAGCGGGTCAGCTGGCACTATGGCCGCGGTGAGGCCGCCAGCCGGCGCGGCGACGCGGCCGCCGTGCGCGCCGAGGTCGCGGCGATACGGGCGATCCGTGAGGCCCCCGGTTTCGCCACCGGCCCGATGGCCGAGGCGCGGGCGAGCTTCACCGAACTGTTCCAGCGCGTGCTCGAGGGGCGCGCGGCGATGATCGAAGGCAATGCGGACGCCGCGATCGTCGCCTTTTCCCGGGCCGCGGCCCTGCAGGCCGAGGACGGCGATGAGGGCGGTGACCCGCCGGCCATCTGGTATCCGACCCGTCGCAGCCTGGCCGCCGCCATGCTGGCCGGTGGCGACGCGGCCGGGGCCAAGGCCAAGGTCGAGGAACTGCTCAGGGACTGGCCCAACGATCCCTACAGCTATTTCGTGCTGTCCCGGGCCGAGGCGGCGCTGGGCCATGAGGCGGCGGCGGCGGAGGCCCTGCGTCGGGCGGGTGCGGAATGGCTGGGGGGTGAAATAAGTCTGGCGGAAGCCTGACCGGGTCCACGTCGGCACAGGGTTCGACCGCCAGTGATCAGCCGCGCTTGGCGTCGGCGATCAGTTGGGCAAGGTCGTCGGGATTGTTGGTGGTCGTCATCTTGCCGTTGATGAAGAAGGTCGGCGTGCCCTCGAGGCCGATACTGGCGGCACCGGTATGGATATCGGCGAGCAGGCGTGAGGTGTCGGCGGTGGCCATCGCCGCGCGGGCTGTCGGCAGGTCGACGCCATTGGCCTCAAGGATGCGATCAATTCCGTCGATGGACAGGGCCGACTGGGCCATCAGGGCCTTGTGGACCGCCAGATATTTGCCCTGGGCGTGGGCAGCCAGCGCGGCGCGCGCGGCATACTGGGAGGTGACGTCCTCGCCCTGGTCCAGCACCGGCCATTCGCGGAAGACGAAGCGGACGTCCGGATTGGCCTGCATGATCGCCAGATACTGTGGCGCAGCCATCTTGCAGTAGGGGCAGCGGTAATCGAAGAATTCGGTGACCGTGACCCGGGCGTCGACCGGGCCGAAGGACGGTTCACCGGGGGCCGGGGCCAGGGCGGCAGGGTTGCGGGCGACGGCGGCGTTGATCCCCGAGGTCCGATCCGCACGGGCCGCGAGGTCGCGGGCCTGGACCACCTCATCCAGAACCTGGGGGTTGGCCAGCAGATAGGCCCGCACCCGGCCGCCGAAATCTCCGCCGGTCAGATAGGGGGCTCCGGCCAATCCCAGGGCCACCAGCGATATGGTCATGGCAACCACGCCGATCCGGTGACCACCGAACCAGTCGCGGAGGCTCGAGGGCGGGGACGGGGGAGGGGGCGTGCGAGCGTCGTCGGTCATACGGGGTCCTGGGGCGAGAAAATCAGCCGGCGTCGGCGGGAATGACGCGGACCGGCCGGTCACGGCGATAGCGTTCGTCGGCGGCGTCGATGTCTTCCTGGGTGGCACCCGAGGCGAAGACAATGTCCATGGCCCGAACCCATTCGGTCGAGCCACGCGGCAGCATGTCCCGGGCGCGAAGGGCGAACTGGGTCGCCTGGTCCTGACGGCCCTGGGCGAAATAAAATTCTGCCGAGGCCAGCCGGGCCTCACCCTCCTTGCCCTGGCTGGAATAGGCCTGGGACAGCAGGCGCCAGGCCAGGGTGTTGTCCTTCTCGAGGGCGGTCGCGCGTTTCAGCTCGCTGACTGCCTGGTCCAGCCGGCTGATCTCATTGGTTTCGATCAGGGCGTGCGCCAGGTTGATGCGCAGCAGGGGGGCGTCCGGCATAAGGTCCACCGACCGCTGGTGGGCCTCGATGGCCTCGGTGGGACGCAATTCCTCAAACAGGATCTGACCCTTCAACTCCCACAGGTACGGGTTATCCGGCTGTTCGACGAGAAAGGCATCAACGGCGGTCAGGGCGCGATTGGTCTGGCCATCGCGGTACCACGCGATGGCGCGGGCATAACGTCCCGGAATCGAGGTGTCGGTGGATGGATAGGCCCGCAGCGTCTGGTTGGGTGGGTCCATGAAGGCGCGGATCTTGGCCTGGACCAGGGCGTGCTGGGCGATCCGTTCGGGACTCTCGGTCTTGTCATAGTGCGGGGCCTCGCTGACCAGCCGGCGCAGGTTCTCGATGCGGGCGGAAGACAGCGGATGGCTGCGGAAGAACGGATAGCGCCGGGCGTCGGAAAAGACTTCCTGCGAGCGGAAATTCTCGAAGAACTCGACCAGGCCGCGACCGGATTCGCCGGCAGCCTCCAGCGCCCGTGCGGCCGAGTTGTCAGCCTCGCCTTCCTGTTGGGAAATGTATCTCAGACTGCCGAGCGCGCCGAAATAGGTGCTTGAGCCCAGCAGGGCGGCGCCGGCTGTCGGTGAGCCGGCGGCGATGGCCAGCGCCCCCAGGGCCATGCTCATGATCATCGGCTGCATGCCCGCGTCACGGGCACCGTCCCTCAGGGTGTGGCGGTTCTTGATGTGACCCGCCTCGTGCGCAATCACGCCCAGCAACTCATTGGCGTTGCGGGTGCGCAGGATCAGGCCGGTGTTGACACCCAGGACCCGCCCTGGCGTGGCAAAGGCGTTCAAATCACTATCGCCGACCAGCAGGATCTCGACCTCGGACGGTTCAAGGCCGATGGCCGTGAATACCGGATCGGACCATTCGCGGATGATGCCTTCGATTTCGGTGTCGCGGATCGCGCTCTGGGCGGCCGCCGGTGCGGCCGCCGCAACCGTCAGGGTGACGGCGGTCGCGGCGGCCAGGACGCGGGAAACAACTCGGGGAAGCCAGGTCAAGGGTTACTCCTAACGAATGACGCCCCCGTCTTCGTCTGCCTCAATCTAGCGCCGTCCGGTCAGCGACGCCACCACCCGCGCTTGGCCTTGGCGGGCGGGGTGACGATCTGGTTCGGATCGTCCTCGATGATCGCCGCGATATCGACCGGCCTTTCGACGGCGGCAGCCGGTTCCGGTGTGACGTCCGGCTTGCTCTCGGGCTCGGTCACGGCCGGGACTTCCGGCGCGACGTCCAGTTGCACCGGAGCCCCCGCAGGCTCGGCCTCGTTCGGCTCGATCGGTGCCGGATTGAGGTCTGACGCAGGCGTGGCCGAAGCGGTTGTCTTGCGCCGGACCCGACGCCGTTTCGGCTCGGGGGTCAGGGTGAGCGGCGCATCATCCGCGACGAGGGTTGCCATCGGCGTGTCGGGCGACCCTTCCGGCGGCATGCCTTCGTTGGTGGCCCGGGCTTCGACCTTGACCAGATGCTTCTGACCATTGTCACCCGACGCCTCCCGGTCACGGCCACGGCCGCGACCACGACGCCTGCGCGAACGACCGCCCTCGTGATCCCCGTTCGACCCGGCTTCCGGACGCTCGTCAGCCGACGTCGATCCGTTTCCGGATGGTTCGTCAGCCGCGACCGCAGCGGCATCCCTGCCGTTTCCGCGACCGGGGTTGATCGGATCGAACCAGACAAAGGGATCCTCAAGCGACGGGGTGCGGCCCCGGACCCAGGTGAAGCCGTCACGATCACCTTCCTCCCGGACCCGGCGTCCACCACGGCGACCCCGGCGACGGCGACGTGCGCCCTCGCTGTCGTCGTCCTCACCACCCGCGGCTGAGGACGAATTAGCCTCAACGCCGTCGGCCGGTCCGGATCCCTCGTCGCGATGTCCGCCGCGACGACGGCGTCGACCACGACCGCGACCGCATCCCCCGTCGCCCCGGGTCGTTTCGGCATCGTGGCGTTCGGCCCGGGCGCGGGGAGCGTCGTCATCGGTGTCTTCGGCGGCGAGAGCGTCGTCCTCGAAGATCTCGTCCTCGTCTTCCTCGTCGTCGTAGGCGTGGTCATCGAAGTCGTCGGTAGGTTGGCCAGGGCCACGGCCCCGTCCTCGGGAACGAAGTCCTCATTGGTGTCTGTCCGTTCGAGCGCATGTCCGCCCTGGGCGAGGCTGTCGTGGATCAGCACAACGACGTTCAGGCCGCGCTGCTGCGCCAGACGCTGCAGATAGTCGCGCTTGTGAATGAGGATATACAGGGCGACAGCGGTGCAGACGCGCAGGTTGATCGATGCTGCGCCGCCCTTGCCGGCCTTGATGTCGACGGCACGCAGGATCATCAGTGCCGCCGATTTCGCCGAGCGGATGCGGCCCGAGCCCTGGCAGTGGTGACACCGTGGCCCCCTCGATCACGCCGAGGCGGCGACGCTGGCGGCTGATCTCCATCAGGCCGAAGCCGGAGATGCGGCCCATCTGGATGCGGGCCCGGTCGTGTGACAGGGCGTCCTTGAGGATCTTCTCGACGGTGCGGTTGTTTCTTCGACTCATCCATGTCGATGAAATCGATGACAACCAGGCCGGCCAGGTCGCGCAGGCGCAGCTGGCGGGCGGCCTCGACGGCGGCCTCGGAGTTGGTCTTGAAGGCGGTCGCCTCGACGTTGCTGTTCCTTGGTCGACTTGCCCGAGTTGGACGTCGATGGCCACCAGGGCCTCGGTCTGGTTGAATGACCAGATAGCCGCCCCGACTTCAGCGGCACGACCGGCCGGCGAACCTGCGTCTCAGCAGCTCCTCGATGCCGTTGGCGGCGAACAGGGGCCGGGAGCCCTGGTACAGGTGAACCTTCTTCGCCTGGGAGGGCATCAGCACGCGCATGCGGTCGCGCGCCTCCTTCCAGCCCCTCGACGCCCTCGACCTGGATGCCGTCGAAATCCTTGTCGAACATGTCGCGCACGGCGCGGCGGACGAGGTTTTCTTCCTCATAGATGATCGACGGGGCGTTTGAACCGAGGGTGGTCTCGCGGATCGTTTCCCACAGGCGCGCAGCAGATATTCGTAGTCGCGCTTGATCTCGGCCTTGGTGCGCTTGGCGCCGGCGGTGCGAATGATCAGGCCCATGCCCTTGGGCACGTCCAGCGCCTGGGCCGCGGCCTTCAGGCGCTTGCGGTCGGTGGCCTGGGTGATCTTGCGCGAGATGCCGCCACCCTTGCCGGTGTTGGGCATCAGCACGCAGTAACGACCGGCCAGCGACAGCCAGGTGGTCAGGGCCGCGCCCTTGCCGCCTCGCTCGTCCTTGACGACCTGGACCAGCAGAATTTGGCGGCGCTTGATCACGTCCTGGATCTTGTAGCGACGCATCAGGCGACGCTTCAGCCGCTCCTCGTCGGCCAGCGTGCCTTCGGAATCGTGATCGTCCTCGCTGCTTTCGCGGCCGAGATCGTCGACGTGATCATCGTCCGTGGCTGCTTCAGCCATGATGGCTTCGCGGTCGGCGACCGGGATTTGATAGTAGTCCGGGTGGATTTCGTTGAAGGCGAGGAAGCCGTGGCGGTTGCCGCCGTATTCGATGAAGGCGGCCTGCAGGCTGGGTTCTACGCGGGTGACCTTGGCGAGGTAGATGTTGCCGCGCAGCTGGCGACGGGCCTTCGACTCAAAAATCGAATTCCTCAATCTGCCGTCCGTCGACGATCGCAACGCGGGTCTCTTCCGCGTGTGCCGCATCGATAAGCATGGTCTTTGACATGGAGGTTCTCTCTTGGGCGCGCTCGGCCTGGACCGCGGGACGGACGTCCCGACGGGCAAGGCGGCTCGCCGAATGGAAATGAAGGCGACTCCAGGCGTCATCCCGTCGCCGCGGCCCGAACCAGTGTCGGAGC